>NZ_JBITJU010000008.1:0-327870 GCF_044460355.1 Kribbella sp. NPDC050124 | reverse complement strand
TGAGCCAGGATCAAACTCTCCGTTGAAATCTATAAGTCAACCACAACCCCCGAAGAGGCCGCGGAAAACAGACTCACAAAAAGTGATCCTTTGAATCAGAAACAATCAAACTGACTTGAATCAATAATGTTTCAAAGGAATCCGCCACAGAACAACAAACAACCACCCGAACCCAAGATCAAAAGACCAGGGGCCCAGAACAGTCATCCAATGCCTGTGTACGGGGTTAATGCATCTTTCGGCATTGACTTTCGGCACGCTGTTGAGTTCTCAAGAATCGGACGCACACCGCGTCTTGGCCTCTCAGCCAGGACTCCGGGGCAACCTGCGTTACTCTACCGGATCAGATCCACCGAGTCAAGACTCAGTTTTTCTGGCCCTCCGCCCGTGTCTTAGCTACCGGCCCGAGTCAGACGACGCGGTTCGGCTCAGCTAGCCTTGGGGGGTTCGGAGCGACCGGCCGCTTTCGCGTCCCGCGCCTCGCTCCAACAAGAAGAACATTACGTGGCTTCGAGGTGGCCGGTCAAATCGGTTCCCGGTGGGCAGGATCACACGGCTGTAATTTGCTCTCGGCATCCAGTTTGTGGGAGTGGACCCGACACCGTCAGCGATCCGCCGACGACGTCAGAACCCCTGCAAACGAACGCTTCCCGCGCCGCAGCACCAGCACGCCACCCGGCAGCAGGTCGTCGGCCCCTGGCACGTACTCGGCGTCCTTCACCTTCTCGTTGTTCAGGTATCCACCGCCCTCGGCCACGGTCCGCCGCGCGGCCGACTTGCTGGCGACCAGGCCGGACTTCACGAGCAGGTCGCCGTACGTCGGCATCGGTTCGCCGGCGCCCAGCTCGACGTGTGGTGCTTCCCGGAGTGCGGCGACCAGTGTGGAGCCGTCGAGAGAGGCGAGCTCTCCCTGGCCGAAGAGCGCCTTCGACGCCTGCTGCACTCTCCTGGTCTCCTCCTCGCCGTGTACCAGCGTGGTGATGTCCTCGGCGAGCAGCCGCTGCGCCTCACGCGCTTGTGGGCGCTCAGCAGTCGCCTGCTCGAGTGCAGCAATCTCCTCCGGTGTGCGGAACGTGTAGAACCGCACCAGCTGCATCACGTCCCGGTCATCGGTGTTGAACCAGAACTGGTAGAACGCGTACGGCGACGTCAGCTCCCGGTCCAGCCACACCGTCCCGGACTCCGTCTTGCCGAACTTGGTCCCGTCCGCCTTCGTCACCAGTGGCGTGGCCAGCGCATGTGCCTTGCCACTCTCAGTACGACGGATCAGCTCGACGCCGGCGGTCAGATTGCCCCACTGGTCGCTACCGCCTGTCTGCAGCGTGCAGTTGTGGCGGCGGTAGAGCTCCAGGTAGTCCAGTGACTGAAGCAGCACGTAGCTGAACTCCGTGTAGCTGATCCCCTGCTCCAGCCGGGCCTTCACGACCTCACGTCCGAGCATCCGGTTCACCGGGAAGTGCTTGCCGATGTCACGCAGGAAGTCGAGCGTGTTGAGGTCCTTGGTCCAGTCGTAGTTGTTGACGATCCGGCCGGGGTTCGGCAGCGCCGGGTCGAAGTCGATGAACTTCTCCACCTGTCCACGGACCTTCTCGACCCACTGCTGAACGACGTCCTTGGGGTTCAGCACCCGCTCGGAGCTCTCCTTGGGGTCACCGATCAGGCCGGTGGCGCCTCCGACGAGCCCGATGGGGTTGTGGCCGGCCAACTGGAGCCGGCGCAGCGTCAGCAACTGCAGCAGGTTCCCCATGTGCAGGCTGGGCGCGGTGGGGTCGAAGCCGACATAGGAGGTGATCGGTCCGGCCGCCATGGCGGCCCGCAGGGCGTCGGGATCGGTCGAATGCGCGATCAGTCCGCGGCTCTCCAGGTCGTCGAGCACCTGGGTGCGGCTTGCGGTCCCGCTGTCGGTCACTTGTCTCTCCTCGAGTACGTCGGTCGACTACAAGTGTCCTGTATGGCGGCTACGTCGGGTCGGGGCGGGTCAGCACAGCCTGGAGCTGCGGCCGCAGTGCGTGGCCGTCCGGTGCATGCACCGTGGCTGCGTTGGGCCGGTGCGGGTCGTGCGCGCCCGGGTCCGGGTTCGGCACCGGGAGACCGTGCGACAGCACCTGCTCAGCCGGGGTGAGCTGACGGATGCCGATCGCGCGCACGTGATCCGGGTGCGTCTGCGCGAAGTCGCCGTACAGCTGGGGGTCGTGCTGGCCGTCGTCGCCGATCAGGACCCAGCGGACGTTCGGGAACTCCACCGCAAGACGACGGAGCGCGGTGCGCTTGTGCTCCTGCCCGCTGCGAAACCAGCCGGTGTTGGTCGGCCCCCAGTCCGTGAGCAGGAGCGGGCCGGCCGGGTACCCGTGCCGCGCCAGGAAGCGGGTCAGCGTGGGCGCCGTGTTCCAGGCGCCCGTGGACAGGTAGAAGATCGGCGCACCCGGGTGGTCCGCCAGCAGCTCGGCGTACATCTCCGCCATCCCTGGTACGACGCGACGCGCCTGCTCGTCACGGACGAATGTGTTCCAGGCGGCGATCAGCGGACGCGGGAGCATCGTCAGCATCACGGTGTCGTCGATGTCGCTCACCAGACCGAGCGTGGCGTCCGGATCGGGCACGTACACCCGGGCACGGGCCTCCCGCTCGCCGTGCACGCCCAGGTTGATCTCGTGCCAGCCCGGCGGTAGCACCACCGGCACGGTGAGGTCGACGAAGCCGCCGCGGTCGGTCATCGCCTCGAACGTCTGCCCGCTGACGGTGACCGTCACCTTGACCTTGGTCGCCGGCGCGGTCACGAACACCCGCCAGCCGCGCACCACCTGGTCCTCGTCGAACCGCGGCTGGTTGCGCGGGTCCCGGCTCAGTACGACGCGGGCCAGCACCCGGACGAACTTGGTGGTGCCGTAGCCCACGTGCGGGATGATCCGCTCTCGCCATCCGCGCCGCCGCAGGATCGCCTGCACCCCGATGTTGAACCAGTCCTCGAGTCGGGACGCGTAGTGCGGACGGGCCATAGTCCGAAACCTACCCGGAGCAGGGGCCGCTACGCCTGCCGCCCCACGGGATGGGAAGACCTTTACCCAACTGCCGGAACTCCTTTGAGAACTGTCCATGGACGCCTCTACGGTTCTTCGCATGACACAGATCGGGATGTGCTTCCCGCGGACCTACCCCGCCGCCCTGGTGACCGACGTGGCCCGCCGCCTGGACCAAGAGGGCGCGGACGAGTTGTGGATCATCGAGGACTGCTTCTACACCGCCGGACCGTCGCTGGTGTCCGCCGCGCTCACCTCGACCGAGCGACTCACCGTCGGCCTCGGCATCGTGCCGGCCGTGGCCCGGACGGCAGCTGTCACCGCGATGGAGTTCGCCACGCTGGACGCGCTTGCGCCGGGCCGGTTCCTGCCCGGTATCGGCCACGGCGTGCAGGACTGGATGGGCCAGATGGGCGTCCGGCCGAAGTCGCCGCTGACCGCGCTCGAGGAGGTCACCACTGCCGTCACCCGGCTGCTCGCCGGTGAGACCGTCACGTTCGAGGGCAAGACGGTCCACCTGACGGACGTGAAGCTGGACGCGCCGCCGGCCGAGGCGCCGCCGATCCTGCTCGGCGTGATGGGTCCGAAGTCGATGGCGCTGGCCGGGCGGGTCGGTGGCGGACTGGTCCTGGCTGAGCCGGCGACCCCGGCGTACGTCCGGCAGTCGATCGAGTACGCCGGATCGCCTGAGGGCTTCGTGGTCGCGGTGTTCAGCGCGTTCTGCGTGCGCGACGACCGCAAGACGGCGTACGAGTGGACCGCGCCGTGGCTCGCCGTACGCATCGACGACAAGCACCCGGGGCTGACCGCGCTGCCGTTCTTCGACGACTTGAAGAAGCTGTACGACGAGAGCGGTGCAGACGGCCTGGTCGGGATGCCGGTCGACTGGTGGACCGCGATCGGCGCAGTGGGGACGCTGGACGACGCGGCCGCGCACATCGACGCGCTGGAGGAAGCCGGGGTGCACCACATCGGCCTGTTCCCGGACCCGGAGGTGGAGCACGGCCTGCCGCAGCTCGACCACGTCCTGGAGCTTGCCAACCGCTAGCCGCGGCGTTTGGGGACGTGGGGGCGGTACGGCGAAACCGTCGGGTCATCGGGGATCCAGAAGCGCCACGGCCAGTCGGCCGCCTCGCGCAAGCCGACCCGCGGTCCGGTCGACGGCTCACCTTCGAAGCCGGGCCCCGGTAGCAACTGCACGTGAGAGGTCCTGGACAGCAGGTCGGCGCCGTTGTCGTCCCGGCCGATGGCGAGGGCAACGCACATCCGGGCCGGACCGCGCGCGAGGTCGCGGTCCGGGTTCCCGTTCACTCGCTTCCGCGCCGCGCCGGGAAGCACACCGTTGGCGGCCGGAGTGCCGGGCAGGCGGCGGGCGCGGGCCAGGTCGGCACCTTCGACGATCTCGCCGGCCCGGAGCAGGATGGCCGAGGGCTGTCCGTCTGGGCTGGCGCTGACGTTCATGCAGAAGTGCATACCGTAGGTGAAGTACACGTACAGGAACCCGGGTGGGCCGAACATGACCGTGTTGCGCGGTGTCTGGCCGCGGTACGCGTGCGAGCCCGGGTCGTTCGGGCCGTCGTACGCCTCGACCTCCGTCAGGCGTACGGCGACCGTGCCTTCGTCGGTGGTGCTGCGCAGCACCATGCCGAGCAGCCTCGGGGCCACCTCGAGGACGGGATCCGCGAGCAGCGAACGGCGTACGGGCATGCGCAGCACCCTAAGCGAAGCCTCGGACAGCGAGGCCGCAGGCGGCCCAGGCAGGACCAGTCAGCCGAGGCGCGTGGCGTGCGCGGCGGCACGACGCCGGAGCTCCTCCAGCTGCTCGGCGACCTGCTCCTTCGCCGTCCCCCCGCGCGTGTTGCGGGACGCCAGCGAGCCTTCCACCGTCAGCACCGAGCGGACGTCCGGCGTCAACGACGGCGAGATCGCGGCCAGGTCCTCGTCAGTCAGGTCCCACAGCTCGATGCCGCGCTTCTCGCACTCCTGGACGCAGGCGCCCGCCAGCTCGTGGGCGACCCGGAACGGCACCTTCTGCCGGACCAGCCATTCAGCGATGTCAGTGGCCAGCGAGAAGCCCTGGGGTGCGAGCTCCTCGAGACGCGAAGCGTTGAAGCGCAAAGTCCGGACCATCCCCGTGAACGCCGGCAGCAGCACCTCGAGGGTGTCGATGGAGTCGAAGACCGGCTCCTTGTCCTCTTGCAGGTCCCGGTTGTACGCCAGCGGCTGCGCCTTCAGCGTCGCCAGCAGGCCGCTCAGGTTGCCGATCAACCGGCCGGCCTTGCCGCGGGCGAGCTCGGCGATGTCCGGGTTCTTCTTCTGCGGCATGATGCTCGACCCGGTCGAGAACGCGTCGTCCAGCTCGACGAAACCGAACTCCTTCGTCGCCCAGATGATCACCTCCTCGGCCTGCCGGGACAGGTCCACGCCGACCTGCGCCGTCACGAACGCGAACTCCGCCACGAAGTCACGAGACGCGGTCCCGTCGATCGAGTTCGCCGACGAGTTGCTGAAGCCCAGCTCCACGGCGACGTACTGCGGATCGAGTCCGAGCGAGCTGCCCGCCAGCGCACCCGATCCGTACGGCGAGTCCGCGGCGACGCGGGCGTCCCAGTCGGCGAGCCGGTCGAGGTCGCGGATCAGCGGCCAGGCGTGCGCGAGCAGGTGGTGGGACAGCAGGACCGGCTGCGCGTGCTGCAGGTGCGTGCGGCCGGGCATCGCGACGCCGAGGTGCTTCTCGGCCTGCTCGGCCAGCGTGTTCACCTGGTCCAGCAGCAGCCGCCCGATGATGCGGCCGTGCTCGCGCAGGTAGCCCTTGAACAGCGTCGCGACCTGGTCGTTGCGGGACCGCCCAGCCCGGAGCCGTCCGCCGAGCTCAGCGCCGAGCCGCTCGAGCAGACCGCGCTCCAGCGCCGTGTGCACGTCCTCGTCGTCCTCGGCAGGCAGGAACTTCCCGGCCAGTACGTCGTCCAGCAGCCCGTCCAGCCCGGCCAGCATCGCCGACAGGTCCTCGTCGGTCAGCAGACCTGCTCGGTGCAGCACCTTGGCGTGCGCCTTCGACCCGGCGATGTCGTACGGCGCCAGCCGCCAGTCGAACTGGGTCGACTTGCTCAGCGCGGCCAGCGCATCCGCCGGCCCACCCGCAAACCGTCCACCCCACAGGGCTGCACTTTCTCCGGTACTCAACTCTTGGTTCCTTACTTGTGTTCGCGAGCGGCGAGGGACAGGAAGCGGGTGGCGAGCGCAGGGCCGCCGGTGGGGTTGCGGGAGACGACCATCACGGTGTCGTCGCCGGCGATGGTGCCGAGTACGTCGTCCAGTCCCACGTGGTCGATCGCCGACGCGAAGTACTGGGCCGCACCCGGCGGGGTTCGCAGGATGACCAGGTTGGCACTGCCTTCCGCCGACACCAGCAGCTCCGACGCGACCCGCGCCAGCCTGGCCTCGAAGGCGGCTGCCTCACCGGCTCGCGGCGTACGGTCGCCGCCTTCACCGGGTACGGCGTACACCAGTTGACCGCTCGAGTCGCGGACCTTCACCGCACCGATCTCGACCAGGTCCCGGGACAGGGTCGCCTGGCCGACGACCAGTCCGGAGGACGCCAGCAGTTCGGCGAGCTCGGTCTGCGACCGCACCGGTTGCCGCCCGAGCAGATCCACGATCCGCTGCTGCCTCGCGGTCTTGGTCGTCGGTACGGCAATGCTCATTCCCCAAAACTCCTCGCCAGCAGCCACGACAGCAGCGCCTTCTGCGCGTGCAGCCGGTTCTCTGCCTCGTCCCACACGACCGACTGCGGTCCGTCGATCACGGCCGCGTCGATCTCCTTGCCACGATAAGCGGGCAAGCAGTGCAGCACGATAGCGTCGGCCTTCGCCTTGGCCATCAGCTGCTCCGTCACCGCGTAGGGGACGAACGGCGCCTCCCGCTCGGTCGCCTCGGCTTCCTGCCCCATCGACACCCAGGTGTCAGTGGCGACGACGTCGGCGCCGTCAACGGCCTGAGCAGGGTCAGCGGTCCACGAGGCCGATCCCCCGGTGCCGGACGCGATCTCGGCAGCGCGAGCGACGATCGCGGGATCCGGCTGGTACTCCGCGGGCGATCCCACGACCACGTGCATGCCGGCAGTCACGCCACCGAGCAGGTACGAGTGCGCCATGTTGTTCGCGCCGTCCCCGAGGTACACCAGCTTCAGCCCGGCGGTCGACCCCTTGTGCTGCCGCACGGTGAGCAGGTCGGCGAGGATCTGGCACGGGTGGAACTCGTCGGTCAACGCGTTCACCACCGGCACGCGGGACGCCGCGGCCATCTCCTCGATCCGGGTCTGCGCGAACGTCCGCCAGACGATCGCCGAGACCTGCCGGTCGAGCACCCGCGCGGTGTCCGCGATCGGCTCACCGCGGCCCAGCTGCGAGGTCTGCGCGTCGATGATCAGCGGCGCGCCGCCCAGCTCGGCGATCCCGACCGCGAACGAGATCCGGGTCCGGGTCGAGGACTTGTCGAAGATCACCGCGACCGTCTTCGGCCCGCTCAAGGGCTGGTGCCCGAACCGGTCCCCCGCCAACTGCTGCGCCAGCGTCAGGACCTCGTCCTGCTCGGCCGGCGACAGGTCGTCGTCCCGGAGGAAGTGCCTGGTCATGGGGCCTCCCGGCCTGGACTGAGGAGCGGAGGGAGCGAAGCGACTGGAGGGACGAGGGAAGGCCGGGAGTTCCAGCCCCATGACCCCCGCGCCGGAGGCGCGGCATTCAACACCGTCGTCATCCCGCCCCCACGTGATCCAGCAGCCCCGGGAGGGCTGCGACGAAGCTGTCGGCATCAGCCTTGCTCAGGATGTACGGCGGCGCCAGCCGCAACGCGTTCGGGATCGGGTTGTTCACCACGAACCCGGCCTCCAGCGCCAGTGCCGCCACCTGGTCCGACACCGGCTGGGTGAGCTCGATCGCGAGCAGCAGGCCGCGGCCACGCACGCCGGCGATCAGCGGGTTGTCGAGCGCGATGATCGACGAGGCGAGGTGGTTGCCGACGGCATTCACCTGGGCGAGCAGCCCGTCCCGCTCGATCACGGTCAGAACCGCGAGACCGGCGATCGCAGCGACCGGGTTGCCACCGAACGTCGTCCCGTGGTTGCCCGGTTGCAGCAGGTCCGCGGCCGCGCCCAGCCCGATGCAGGCGCCGATCGGGATGCCGGCGCCGAGGCCCTTGGCGACGGTCACCAGGTCCGGCGTGATCCCGTCGTGCTCGAACGCGAACCAGGTCCCGGTCCGCCCGATGCCGGTCTGGATCTCGTCGATCCACAGCAGCGCGCCGTGCTCGGAGGTGATCCGCCGCGCCGCCTGCAGGTATCCGGCCGGCGGTACGACGACGCCGTTCTCCCCCTGGATCGGCTCGAGGATCACGGCCGCCGTCTCGTCGTCGACGGCCGCGGCCAGCGCTTCGGCGTCGCCGTACGGGACGAACTCGACGTCGCCGGGCAGCGGGGCGAACAGCTCCCGGTACGCCGGCTTCCAGGTCACCGCGAGGGCGCCCATCGACCGGCCGTGGAAGGCGCCGACGGTGGAGACGATCTTGGTCCGGCCGGTCCGCCGGGTGATCTTGAACGCGGCCTCGTTCGCCTCGGTGCCGGAGTTGGTGAAGAACACCTTGCCGGGGGTGTCGAACAGGCCGAGCAGCTTCTCGGCCAGCGCGATCTGAGGCGCGGACGCGAAGAAGTTCGAGACGTGGCCGAGGGTGGCGAGCTGCGAGGTCACCGCGGACACCACGAACGGGTGCGCGTGGCCGAGGCAGTTCACCGCGAGCCCGCCGAGCAGGTCGAGGTACTTGTTGCCGTCGGCATCCCACAGGTACGCGCCCTCGCCGCGGACGAGCACCCGCTTCGGCGCGCCGAAGGTGTTCATCAGCGCGGTCGAGTACCGCTCGGTCAGCGCCGACTGCGTGCCGTCGACGGTCAGCAACTCGGTCATGACGGGATCACCTGGGTTCCACTTCCGGCGTCGGTGAAGATCTCCAGCAGCAATGAATGTGGCACCCGGCCGTCGATCACGGTGGCCCGGGAGACGCCTGACTCGACCGCCCGCAGGCAGGCTTCCATCTTCGGCACCATCCCGGAGGCCAGCGACGGGAGCAGCTCGGTCAGCTCGGTCGTGGTGATCTGGGTGATGATCTCGTCGCTGTCCGGCCAATTCCGGTACAACCCGGCCACGTCGGTCAGGACGACGAGCTTCTCGGCGCCGAGCGCGGACGCCAGCGCGGCGGCCGCGGTGTCGGCGTTGACGTTGTGCGCGAGGCCGTCCTCGTCCGGCGCGATCGTCGACACCACCGGGATCCGGCCTGCGTCGATCAAGTCGATGACGGCTTCCGGCCGGACGTCGACGACGTCGCCGACCAGCCCGATGTCCACGGCCTCGCCGTCGACGATCGCCGTACGGCGCTCCGCCGTGAACAGACCGGCGTCCTCACCGGACATGCCGACCGCAAACGGGCCGTGCGCGTTCAGCAGGCCGACCAGCTCGCGGCCGACCTTGCCGACCAGGACCATCCCGACGACGTCCATCGCCTCCGGAGTGGTGACCCGCAGGCCGCCCCGGAACTCGCTGTCGATGCCGAGCCGGCCGAGCATGTCGCTGATCTGCGGTCCGCCGCCGTGTACGACGACGACCCGGACCCCGGCGTACCGCAGGAACACGATGTCCTCGGCGAACGCACGCTTGAGCTTGTCGTCGACCATCGCGTTGCCGCCGTACTTGACCACGACCGTCTTGCCGTGGAACTGCTTCAGCCAGGGCAGCGCCTCAGTCAGGACGGCGGCCTTCTCGACCGCGTCCGCATGCGTAGTGCTCATGAGGAGTACGCCGAGTTCTCTTCGACGTACGCGTGGGAGAGGTCGGTGGTGAGGACTGTTGCGGACGCCGGGCCGGCGTGCAGGTCGATCACCACGTCGATCTCGAGACCGCTCAGATCGGCCTCGGAGCGGTCGACGCCCTTACCGCCGGCGATGCAGATCGGCGCGCCGTTCAGGGTGATGTCGAGCAGCTGCGGGTCGAACGCGGTGGGTGCGTTGCCGACCGCCATCGCGATCCGGCCCCAGTTCGGGTCGGAGGCGAAGAACGCGGTCTTGCAGAGATTGTCCTCGGCAACGATCTTGGCGGCCGCGACCGCTTCCGCCTCGGTGGCCGCGCCCTTGACCGTGATGCTGACGTGCTTGGTGACGCCCTCGGCGTCCGCCTGCAACTGCTTCACCAGGTCAGCAGCCAGGACGGTCAGCGCGGCCTCGAAGGCCTCGGGGGTGACGGTCGTGCCGGACGCTCCCGAGCTGAGCAGGAGCACGGTGTCGTTGGTCGACGTGCCGCCGTCGACGTCGAGCCGGTTGAAGGTCTTGCCGACCGCGTTCCGCAGCGCGTGGTCGAGGTGCGGCTGGTCCAGTACGGCGTCCGTCGTGATGACGCTGAGCATCGTCGCCATGTTCGGCGCGCACATCCCGGCGCCCTTGGCGAACCCGCCGATGCTCCAGCCGTCCGGGTGCTTGAGCACAGCCTGCTTCGGCACGTTGTCAGTGGTCATGACCGCGGTAGCGGCAGCCAGCCCGTGCTCAGCCTCCGAGCCCAGAGCCTTCACCGCCGCGTCGATCCCCGGAAGGAGCTTGTCCATCGGGAGCCGTTCACCGATCAGGCCGGTCGAGCAGACGCCGATCTCCGCGGCGCCGACGCCGAGCACCTCGGCCAGCTTCTCCGCTGTCTTGTGGGTGTCCTGAAAGCCCTCCGGACCGGTGCACGCGTTGGCGCCGCCGGAGTTCAGGACGACGGCCTTCAGCTTGCCGGCGGTGAGGACCTGCTGGGACCAAAGGACCGGAGCAGCCTTCACCTTGTTCGTGGTGAAGACGCCGGCCGCGGCGTGGTGCGGGCCTTCGTTGACGACGACGGTGAGGTCCGGCGTGCCGGCCGGCTTGATCCCGGCGATCACCCCGGCCGCACGGAAGCCGGCCGGCGCGGTGACCCCGGCGCTCCGATCGACTGCGACAGCATTGTCCGGGGTGACTGCGATGGTCCCTCCGCTTGTCATGGTGCGACTCCTACGAGGGGAAGGGCCAGGCTCTCGTCGAGCCCGGTGGCCAGGTTCATGCACTGCACGGCTCCGCCGGCGGTGCCCTTGGTGAGGTTGTCCATCGCGGCCACGATGACGGCGCGGCCGGTGCGCTGGTCGAGGGCGACTTGCAGCTGCACGGTGTTCGCGCCGAGGGTGGCCTGCGTCTGCGGCCACTGTCCCTCGGGCAGCAGGTGCACGAACGGCTCGTCGCGGTAGGCGTCCTCGTAGGCCTGCCGCAGCGTCGCGAGGTCGGTGCCGTCGGCAACCGGTGCGCTGCAGGTGGCGAGGATGCCGCGTGACATCGGGACCAGCACCGGGGTGAACGAGACGCTCACCGGCTGGTCGGCGTACGGCGTGAGGTTCTGCTCGATCTCCGGGGTGTGGCGGTGGACGCCGCCGACGCCGTACGCGGTGGCTGAGCCCATCACCTCGGCGCCGAGCAGGTGCGGTTTGGGGGCCTTGCCCGCTCCCGACGTGCCGCTGACGGCGACGACGACCAGCTGGGCGGAGTCCACGAGGCCGTTCTGGACGGCGGGGAGCAGGGCGAGCGTGGACACGGTCGGGTAGCAGCCTGGTACGGCGACCCGGTTGCTGCCGCGCAGCTTCTCGCGCTGACCGGGGAGCTCCGGGAGCCCGTACGGCCAGGAGCCGGCGTGCTCGCCGCCGTAGAACTCGGTCCACACCTCGGCCTCGGTGAGCCGGAAGTCCGCGCCGCAGTCGATCACGGTGACGTCCTCGCCGAGTTGCTCGGCGAGTCCGGCGGACTGTCCGTGCGGGAGGGCCAGGAACACCACGTCGTGACCGGCGAGGTTCTCCGCCGTGGTCTCGACCAGGGTGCGCCCGGCCAGGGGCACGAGGTGTGGATGGTGCTGTCCGAGCGGTGTCCCGGCGTTTCCGCCTGCGGTGAGCGCGCCGATCTCGACGTCGGGATGCGCACTCAGCAACCGAAGCAGCTCACCCCCCGCATATCCGCTGGCACCGGCCACCGCCACCTTCACACTCATATGAATGAGTATGCCATAGCTTGGAAAAGTATCCAAGATTCGTCATCCCGCCGAGGGTCAACTACCCACTCTGACCGGGGAGAACCAGGTGTGAGGCAGGTCATGTCACAGGGCGCCGGGTGGGGCGTGTCCGCAAGGGGGACGACGAACCTGAAGGAGGCTGTGATGGCTCGGATCGGATTGCAGCATCGGCGGACCTGGTTTGTGCGGCTCGCGGAGTGGGGCAGCAGGCGCCGGTTCGGGAAGGTGCTGGACCCGGGGCAGGCAGTGATGCACAACAAGCGGGTGCTGGTGTCGATGATGCTGATGGAGGGGTCGGCCACCCGCTGGACCAAGCTCGACCCGACGCTCAAGGCGCTCGCGGTGATGGTGTCCTCGGCGCAGATCGGCTGCAGTTGGTGCATGGACTTCGGCTACTGGGAGTTCCACAACCAGGGTGTCGACCCGCAGAAGCTGCGCGATGTGCCAGGGTGGCGGGACAGTGCCGCCTACACGGATCTGGAGCGCGCGGTGATGGACTACACCGAGGCGATGACGGCGACCCCGCCGACCGTCACCGACGAGCAGGTCGAGCGGTTGCGCCGCGACCTGACCGATGAGCGACTGGTCGAGCTCACCGCCTGGGTGTCGCTGGAGAACTACCGCTCCCGGACGAACGCCGCATTGGGCCTGACCAGCCAGGGCTTCAAGGAGCTGTGCGAGTTGAGGCCGGCGTGACCGAGGAGGAGCTGGCGCGGGAGTTCGACCAGCACCGGGCGGTCTTGGTCGGTGCGGCGTACCGGGTGGTCGGCAGTGTCACCGACGCCGAGGACGTGGTGCAGGAGACGTGGCTGCGGTGGGCGGGTGTCGACCACGAGGAGGTGCGGGACACCCGCGCGTACCTGATCCGGATCACGACCCGGCTGGCGCTGAACCGGTTGCGTCAGCAGAAGGCGCGCCGGGAGGAGTACGTCGGTCCTTGGCTGCCGGAGCCGATCAACTCCGACGACGACCCGGCCGTGGCGGTGGAGCTGGCGGACTCGGTCAGCATGGCGATGCTCGTCGTACTCGAGACCTTGTCGCCGCTGGAGCGGGCGACCTTCGTACTGCGTGAGGTGTTCGACCTCCCGTACGACGAGATCGCGGACACGCTCGGGCGGTCGGAGGCCGCCGTACGGCAGCTGGCGCACCGGGCCCGCGGGCACGTGCACGCGCGGCAGCCTCGGCACCAGGTGGACAAGGAGCGGCACAACGAGCTGACCATGCGGTTCATGGCGGCGGCCGGGTCCGGCGACTTCGACCAGGTGGTGTCGCTGCTGGCGCCGGACGCGGTCCTGATCAGCGACGGCGGCGGCAAGAAGAAGGCCGCCCTGCGCCCGATCCACGGCCCGGACAAGATCGCCCGCTGGATGTTCGCCGTGATCGCGGAGAACCCGAACTTCCAGATCCGGATCGCCCCGCTCAACGGCGAGAACGCTTTCATCGCGTACTACGACGACGCGCCGGACACGGTCGCCTTCCTGGAGAGCGACGACGGCCTGATCACCGGCCTCTACCTGATCCGCAACCCGGACAAGCTCACCACCGTCCCGGCCCTCCACGAACTCGACTCGTAGACTATCTGCAACTCAGTCGCAGGTGGAGGGTGTTGTGAAGTACCTGGTGGTGGATGCGGACGAGGTCATGGACGCGGGGTTGCGCGCGGATCTGCTGGATACGTGGATCGCGGCGACGGATGCGGGTGGTGCGGTCGGGTTCACGGCGCCGGCTCCGGTGGAGCTGGTGGCAGAGACTCTGGATGAGGCGCTGGGGCGGGTCGCGGCCGGGGTGGATGGGCTCGGGGTGCTGCACAACGGCGAGCGGTACGTCGGCATGGGGCTGCTCGTGAGTCGGGGCAGTGCACTGCAGGCGCACTGGCGGACCGTGCTCCGGGTGATGGTCCACCCGGAGCATCAGGGCGGCGGTGCGGGCCGGATGCTGATGGAGGGTTTGCGCGGCACGGCGGCCGACCTCGGGCTCGAGCAGTTGCAGCTGACGATCCGCGACGGGCTCGGTCTGGAGACGTTCTACGAGTCCCTCGGCTACCGGGTCGTCGGCCGTCACCCGCGCGCGGTTCGCGTCGCGCCGGGCGACTACCGCGACGAGATCATGCTGGTGCAGGACCTCTAGTGCCGTGTCGACAAAGGGTTGCTGAGCAGTGTGGTCGGTGGTAGGCCGCCGCCTTCGGCGGCTGGAGGGGGGTGAGAAGAGAGCAGAAGCTGAGCGCGAGCACGACACCAAGACCGCGCTTCGCGCGGGAGGGCTGGGTGCTCGGTGGTGTGCCCCGCATGTGCCGCCCTCCCGAGCATTGCGTCGTACACGGCCGCGGGGCGGGTGGGCCGGCGTAGAGGTAACGGTCCACGCCGACTCGATGTTACGAGGTAATCACTCTCCGAGGTCGTAGATCCGGACCTTGCCGACGCTGTGTCGCAGTACGGCGAGCCGGTCGAGGGCCGGTGACACGGCTCCGTCGCGGGCGTCGGCGTACAGCCAGCGCACGTGATACTCCTCGCGCAACCGCCTCAGCAGATCCGATGTCGGCGCCGCGAGCGCCTGGTTCGTCAGCGCGACCCGCTCCGGCCACGGCGACGGCTGCTCGGTGTACCGGCGACCGCCGACGCCTTGCTCGGCCATCGCCTCGTTGGTGTACGCCCACCCCTCGATCAACGTCCGGCGACCCGCGATCCCGCTCACCAGATACCCGCGCGCGTCACATCCCGGCGCCTGCTTCCCGGCCGGTCGGCACCACGTGTTCGCGGCAACGACGTCGGTCGGCGCCGAGTGCTTGCCCAGCCACAGCGCCGCCGACTCCTCGTCCGGGTACACCCACCACCGCGCCGCCGTGAACCTCTGCACCCGCTCGGTGTCCCCGTGGACGGCGTTCTGAGCAAACGACTTGACCGGCACGATCGCCAGGAGCGTCAGTACGGCGACCAGTGCCCCACCAGGCCGTCGTACGAACAGGACCAGCACGACGGTCAGCACGAGTACGACGACCAGCGGCCGAGCCACCGCCCACAGCCCGTCCGGCTTCGCATCGGCCAGCAACATGACCCCGGCGTAGATCCCGGCGAGCACCAGCGCAGCCGCCGCACTTCTGATCAACGCGCGCCGCCGGGTTCGCGCTGGATACGCCCGAGCCAGAACGGTAGCGAGCCATCCGGTCGCGGCCAGGCTGAACGGGATCGCGGTATAGACGAAGTACGACTCACTCACCGACGGATGGTCGATCAGCAGGTAGCCGGCCCAGCCCGCGACCAACCCGCCGACCAGGAACCACGCGAGCGGCTCACGCCGGAGCTTGCCGAGCACCCCGAACCCAGCCATCGCGGTCGCCTGATTGATCAGCAACATGCACAACAGCACCAGCGTTCCGAGTACTGCGCCATGCGCCAACGCCGGCAGGACCACACCGCCCTCACCCGCCGGCGTACGGTCCCCAGTCGCCGCCACGTAGTCCCCACTCGACTTCAGTACGGCGAGGAACTGCAGCCCGGAGCCACTCGTGCTCCCCGCGACCGTCAGCATCGTCCCGACGCCCGTCGCGACCAGCAGCAGCCCGGCCACGACCACCCGCACCGGCAGCCGCCGCGACTGCACCAGCATCACGACTGCCGCCAGCCCGACGGCTCCGACGAGGATCGGCAGCACGGTCGGCTTCGACCCGCCGCCCAGCACTGCCACTGCAAAGGCAATCACCCACAGCCCGCCGCGCGCATCCCGGAACAGCAGTTCGATCAGGAACACCGCTGTCGCGACGCACGCGACCATGCCGAACGTCTGTGACGGACTGAGGAAGGTCAGCGGAGCCGACAGGTTCACACTCGTGTCGAAGAACAGGTACAGCTGCGGCGCGGCCAGTGCGACGGCTGCGAGCACACCGGTCCACCACGTGCGGCTGACCGTCCGCGCCAGCGTGGCGCACACCAGCAACGCGACGACCAGCCAGGGCAGCAGCCACAGCCGGAACAGGATGATGAACGGCGTCAGCCGCGTGATGTCCGCCGCCGCAGCCATGTCCGCGTTGGCGAACCAGTGGTACTCCAGCCGCTCCCCCGCCACCTGCGGCAGCTCCGGCGGCACCGCACGCATCAACTCGTTCACCATCGACAGGTGGTAGAGCAGGTCCTGGTAGTACGACGAACCCTCCGGCGGCAACTGGTGAAACGCCATGACGCCCAGCGTGGTCGCGGCGAGCACGATGGCGGACGCGATCGCGAGGCCCCAGGTCCACAGGACCGGCAGCGGCGCCGGCTGCGTGATTCGCCAGTGCTGGCGGAGGCGTCGTACCGAGGCGAAGGCGATCAGCACCAGTGCGGGCCAGGCGATCAGCCAGCGCTGCCAGCCGAGCGCGGTGAACACTGCCCAGCCGATCAGCTGCCAGGTCGCTCCCACGACCGAGCCGAGGCCGAGGTCTTCGGCCCAGTTGCCCGTACTACGCCAGGCAGCGCGCAGCAGGAGCGTGCCGGGCAGGGCGATCGCCAGCGCGAAGTAGACGCCGTACTTGATGATCGGGCCGGGCGGTACGTCGATGGCAACGAGCCCGAGGACTGCGGCCAGGGACGGCAGCAGCCACGGGAGCAGCCGCTTCATCTCTGGTGCAAGGGTTCCGGATGCCCCTGGTCTTCGAGGCTGTCGTATCCGACGAGGAACTGCGGACGGCGCTGACTCGACTGGAACAGCCGAGCGACGTACTCACCCAACAGCCCCAGACACAGCAACTGGATCGCGCCGATCACGCTCACCGCTAGCACGGTCGAGGTCCAGCCCGGGATGCTCCGCCCGGTCAGCTTGATGATCAACGCACCCACCACGAACAACCCCGACATCGCGCCACCCAGCAACCCCAACCAGGTCGCCAGCCGCAGCGGCGCCGCCGAGAACGCGGTCACACTGTCGAACGCCAACCGCAGCATCTTCGACAGGTTGTACTTCGTCGTCCCCGCCGCCCGCTCCGCACGCACGTACTTCACCTCGGCGCTCGGGAACCCCAGCCACGGAATCACCAACCGGAACACCCGGCCGTCCTCCGGCAATGCGTTCACCGCATCCACCACCCGACGCGACACCAACCGGAAGTCAGCCGCGTCGAACGGGATGTCCTTGCCGACCAGCCGGCACATCAACCGGTAATACAGCCGCGCCGTCGTCCGCTTCGGCCACGAGTCACTCGACCGATCCGCGCGAACGCCGTACACCACGTCCACATTCTCGTCGCGAGCCGCCTTCAGGAAGTCCGCGATCACCTCGGGCGGGTCCTGCAGGTCGGCGTCGATCGTGACCACGTACCGGCCACGCGCCCGACGGAACCCTGCCGACTGCGCGGCCTGGTGACCGCTGTTCCGCAGCAGCCGCACGACCCGCAGCTGCGGCCAGTCCTCCGCCGCCGCCAGCAACAGAGCCGCAGTCCCGTCGCGACTGCCGTCGTCGACGACGAGCAGCTCGTAGGAGATCCCGAGGCCGTCCAGCAGCGGCTGCATCCGCTCGAAGAAGATCGGCAGCACCTCCTCCTCGTCGTACATCGGTACGACGACGGAGAGCTCGGGGTCCGTGTCCCGCATGCTGCAGACCTTCCAGTTCAGGGTGTCGAAAGGGTTGACCTTACTAACGACGGAGTCGGGGTGTGGGCACGTTCAGAGTGGCGGGGAGATCGCGACGGCTCCGGTACGGCGGGGGTCGCCGACCGCGAGGAGTCCGTCGGAGGGGTCCCAGTAGGCGGCCGCGACGCCGCCGAAGTACATGGAGTGCGGCGGCATCGGGCGGGTCGGCAGCCCGGTCGCGCCGGACACCGGCAGCTCGTCCTCGTAGTCGACCACCACGTCCTGCCGGACCCGGACGTGCAGCCGCGGGTGCTCGACCGCCTCCGCGAGCGGCAGCCCGCCGTGCGTGTAGAGCGCGTACACCTGCGCCAACGCGGTCGGGATCCGGTCCGAACCGGGTGAGCTGATCGCGAGCACTGCGCCGTCGCTCTCCCGGCGGGCGACACTCGGCGCCATGTTCGAGGTCAGCCGCGTCCCCGGCGCCAGGCTGTGCGGCCCGCCGTGCAGCAGCTCCTGCTCACCGAGCGCGTTGTTCAACCAGATCCCGGTGCCTGGCGTCAGCACGCCCGAGCCGTAGCCCGACGACACGGTGATCGCACACGCGTCACCCTCGTCGTCGACGACTGAGACAGTCGCCGTACTCGGTGAGCTCAACGCACGCAAGTCACCGGACGCGGCGAGGTCGAGCAGCTTCTGGCCCTCCAGTTGCCGCACGTCCTCCGCGTCCAGCTCCGCCAGCCGCGCTCCCAGTACGGCGTGCTGCACGTCGATCAGCCGCTCCAGCTCGGACTGCGACCAGCTGCCGTCCGCCGGCACGCCGTCCAGCAGCGCGAGCATCGCGGCCACGGCGACTCCCCCGACCGCGGGCGGCGGGTTGGTCGCGAGGCGCCACCCGTTCTGCCGGACGGTGAGGGCCGGGCGTACGACGGCCTCGTACGCGGCGAGGTCCTCAGCGGTGAGGATGCCGTCGTTCTCGGCCATGTCGCGGATCAGCAGCTGGGCGAGCTCACCGGTGTACATCGTCTCGGCACCGTCGCGGGCGATCAGCTCGAGGGCCTCGGCCAGCTCGGGGATGACGACCGTACTGCCGGCCTTGATCACCGCGCCGTCGTCGGCGTGCACGACCCGATGGCTCGGCTGGTGCCAGCCGAAGATGATCTCGTGGGTGTAGCCGAGGTAGTAGCCCGACGTCCGGCTGAGCGGGAACCCGTTGCGGGCCACGTCGATCGCGGGTTGGACAACCTCGCGCCACGGCGCCTTCCCGGACCGCCGGTGCGCCAGGTCGAGCGCCTTCATCCCGCCGGGAGTCGCGACCGAGCCATGGCCGACGGTGGTCGTCGTCCCGCCGCCGTAGTCGGTCGTGACGTCCCAGACGCCGCGGCCGAAGCTGTCGGTCGGCAGCCCGCGGCCGGGCATCTCCACCCAGCCGTCGATGGTGACCGCCTCGCCACCGGCGACCTGCAGGGTGACGAAACCACCCGAGGCCGGCGACACGACGCCGATCTCGTTCACCATCGTCACCAGGATGGCGGCGATCGCGGCGTCGACCGCGTTCCCGCCCTCGGCGGCAACCCGGACGCCGGCGTCGGCGGCCGCGGCGTTCGGCGCCGCGACCGCGACCCGCGGATGCCCGCCGGTCATGCCACACCCCGCACCGGCCGGCCGCCGCCCCGGCTCATGGTGTCAGCCGACCCGCTGAACGGCGCCGAAGCGGTCGACGGCGACCTGGACCGCGGCCTGCCGGACGTCGGCCACCTCGTTCTCCTTCAAGGTCCGGTCCGGTGCCCGGAACCGCAGCGCGAACGCGAGCGACTTCTTGCCCTCGCCGATCTGCTCCCCGGTGTAGAGGTCGAACAGCCGGATCGACTCCAGCAGCTCGCCCGCACCCTCGACCAGCGCCGCCTCGACCTCCGCCGCGGCCACCTCAGCCGGGACGATCAGCGCGACGTCTTCCTTGGCCACCGGGTACGACGAGAACGGCTCGGCCGTGATCGACGACGGCGCCGCCGCCATCAGCGCATCCAGATTGAGCTCCACCGCACCGGACCGCGCCGGCAGCCCGAACGCCTGGCAGACCTTCGGGTGCAGCTCGCCGGCGTGACCGACCACCTTCCCGTTGACCGTGAACTCCGCACACCGCCCCGGGTGCCACGGCGCGAGCTCGGTGTTGCGCAGGACCGGCTCGACACCGACCGCGTTCGCCACGGTCCGCGCGATCTGCACGGCGTCCGACCAGGCGGCCGGCTGACCCTTGCCCCACCAGCCGGTCGGCGTCCGCGCACCGGTCAGCACTGCACCAAGGTGCAGCGGCTGGTCCGGCAGGGCGTCGTACAGGGACTGGATCTCGGCATCGCTCGGGCGCTGCGCGACGGACGGCAGCGGCGCGGGCTTGGACTCGGTCTTCGGCAGGAAGACCAGACCGGTCTGGAAGATCGCCAGGTCGGTGTTCCCGCGGCCGACGTTGCGCTCGGCGGTCCGGAGCAGCGTCGCCAGCAGGGTGGTCTGCATCGACGGCTCTTCGTCGGACAACGGGTTCACCAGCTTGACCGTCGTACGGCGTGCGTCGTCGGCAGGCAGCCCCATCGCGTCGAAGTCGGCCTCACCGGTGAACGGGTAGGACACGACCTCGGTCAGCCCGGCGCCGACCAGCGCGGTCGCGACCCGGCGCCGCCGCCGCTGCGACACCGTCAGCCCCTGGCCACCCGGCGCGGGCGGCAGGACCGACGGCACGTTGTCGTACCCGAACAGGCGGATGACCTCTTCGGCGAAGTCGTTGGGGTCCCGAAGGTCGGGGCGCCACGACGGCGGCGTCACGGTCAACAGGTCATCCCCGGCCAGAGCCGCGACTCCGTGCGTCGCGTGCTCGCCACCGAGGACAGCGTCGGCGCCGGTCGCGCCGTGGCGGGACTCGACGACGAGCGCGGGTGCGTGAACGCCCGCGGCCAACGGCGCCGGACGCGCCCACGGCTCAGCCGGAACGACCTTGCAGCCGACGGACTCAAGGTGGCGAACGGTCTCCTCGATGGTGATCGGCGCGCCCGCGACCCGGGCCGCGTGGTCGGCGCGGAAGGTGACCGGCTCCGGCAGCTGGTGCACGTCGACGTACGTCTCGGCCGGCTCGATCGTGCCGCCGGCCAGGTCGCGGAGCAGGTTCGCCACCCGCTGCGCGGCGAACCGCGGCAGGCTCGGGTCGACGGTCCGCTCCCAGCGCTTCGAGCCCTCGGTGGACAGCTTGTGCCGCCGCGAGGTCCGCGCGATAGCGATCGGGTCGAAGTGCGCCGCCTCGATCACGACGTCCCGCGTGGTCGGCGACAGCTCGGTCGTGGCACCACCCATCACCCCGGCCAGGCCGATCGGCCCGGAGCCGTCGGTGATCAGCACGTCCTCGGGGTCGAGCTCGCGGGTCTGGTCGTCGAGCGTGACCAGCTTCTCGCCGAGCTGCGCCCGCCGGACCACGATCTCGCCGGACAGCAGGTTCTTGTCGTAGCCGTGGATCGGGTTGCCCAGCTCGAGCATCACGTAGTTGGTGATGTCGACCGCGACCGAGATCGGCCGCATCCCGGACGCGAGCAGCCGCTTCTGCAGCCAGCGCGGGGACGGCGTGTCCGGGTCGATCCCGGTGACGGTCCGGGTGACGAAGACGTCGCACCCGTGCTCGTCCTCGATCCGGACCGGGTAGCCGCCCTTCGCGTCCCCGTCGACCGTCAGCTCCGCCGGGTCCTTGAGCGGAACGCCGTACGCCGTCGCTGCCTCGCGGGCGACACCCCGGATGGACAGGCAGTAGCCCCGGTCCGGTGTCACCGCGATGTCCAGTACGTCGTCCTGCAGCGCCAGCAGCTCGATCGCGTCGTCACCGGGCTTCGCCTCACCCGGCTCGAGTACGACGATGCCGTGCGAGCCGTCGTCGCCCAGGCCGAGCTCCGAGCTGGAGCAGATCATGCCGTTGGAGACGTGCCCGTAGGTCTTCCGCGCGGAGATCGCGAACCCACCGGGCAGCACGGCGCCCGGGAGCACGACGACGACCAGGTCGCCGACCGCGAAGTTGTTCGCACCGCAGACGACCCACTGCGGCTCGTCCTTGCCGATGTCGAGCGAGCACCAGCGGATGGTCTTGCCGTTCTTCTGCGGCTCGTCCTCGAAGGTCAGCACCTTGCCGACCACCAGCGGACCGGTCAGGTCCGACTCCTCGACGGTCTCCACCTCGAGGCCGGCCCGGATCAGCTTCTCCGCGACACCGCGACCGGTGACGCCGGCGGGCAGGTCGACGTACTCACGAAGCCATGACAGTGGGACCCGCATCAGATCTCCATCCCGAACTGGCGGCTGAACCGCACGTCACCCTCGACCATGTCGCGCATGTCCTCGACGCCGTTGCGGAACATCAGCGTCCGCTCCAGGCCCATGCCGAAGGCGAAGCCCGAGTACCGGTCGGTGTCGATCCCGCAGGCCTGCAGGACGCGCGGGTTCACCACACCGCAGCCACCCCACTCGATCCAGCCCTCGCTGCCACAGGTGCGGCACGGGCGGTCCGGGTTGCCGACGGAGGCGCCGCGGCAGACGAAGCACTTCAGGTCCACCTCGGCCGACGGCTCGGTGAACGGGAAGAAGTTCGGCCGCAGCCGCGCCTCCAGGCCCTCACCGAACATCGAGACGACGAAGTGGTCGAGGGTGCCCTTCAGGTGCGCGAGCGTGATGCCCTCGTCCACGACCAGGCCCTCGACCTGGTAGAAGACCGGCGTGTGGGTCGCGTCGAGCTCGTCGGTGCGGAACACCCGGCCCGGGCAGATCACGTAGATCGGCGGCTTGCGGGTCAGCATCGACCGCGCCTGCACCGGCGAGGTGTGGGTCCGCAGCACCGTGCCGGAACCGGCCGGCTCGACGAAGAAGGTGTCCTGCATCTGCCGGGCCGGGTGGTCCGGCTGGAAGTTCAGGGCGTCGAAGTTCAGCCACTCGGCCTCGATCTCGGGACCCTCGGCGACGTCCCAGCCGAGCGCGGTGAAGACGTCCGCGATCTGCTCGGAGATCAGCGACAGCGGGTGCCGGGCGCCGAGCTCGGGCGTGTGCCACGGCAGCGTCACGTCGACCCGCTCGGTGGCGAGCATCCGCTCCTCGTGCTCCGCCTCGAGCACCGCAAGCCGGGCCGCGAAGGCTTCGTTGATCGCCTTCCGCGCCGCGCCGATCCGCTGACCGGCCTCCTTGCGGCCCTGCGGCGGCAGCGCGCCGATCTCGCGGTTGGCCAGCGCGATCGGGGACTTCTCGCCCAGGTGCGCGGACTTGGCCTCCTGCAGGGCAGCCAGATCGGCCGCCTCGGCAAACGCCTTCAGCGCCTCGTCCCTGGTCCGCTCCACCTCTTCGGCATGCAACGGCGTCACTTCGACCGGGTCGTAATCAGTGTTGGGACCGGACATGGCTCGCTCTCCATCGGAACTTCTGCGACAAGCAGTCTAGGAACCTCCGGCCCCGGAGCGTGAATCGGCCGTCCACAGGCAGCCCGCCCGGTGCCTCCAGACACCGGGCGGGCGACATAAAACAATCTGTCAGGGAGTTGTGGCGGTTTCCTCTAGCGCCGGCTCCTCCGGGGCAGCTTCCTGCTTCTGGCGCGGTAGTGCGACCAGGGCCACCACAGCGCCGGCTAGGGCTCCTACCAGGCCTGTGGTCATGGCAATGGACATGGCGTCGGTGAAGGCGGCGCGGGCTGCGGAGACGAAAGCGGGGCCTAGGGCGAGGGTCTCGGCGATCGAGTTGCGGGCGGCTTCTGGGACCGAGTCCGGCAGGGACGACGAGTAGGCGGCGGCCAGGACGCTGCCCAGGACGGCTACCGACAGCGCGGCGCCGGTCTGCTGGACCGTGTCGTTCATGGCGGACCCGACACCGCGGTGCTCGGCTGGGACGGACTGCATCAGCAGCGTGTACGCCGCCGGTCCGGCCAGACCACCGCCGACACCCATCACGAGCAGCCCGACGATCAACAGTCCGTAGCCGGACGACATACTGACCTGGGTGAGGATCCCGAAGCCCGCCGCGATCACCACCAGCCCCGCCGCGATCAGCGTGCGGTCGGCCAGCTTCTTGCCCAGCGTCGCCCCCAGCCCGTTGAACAGCATCGCCGACGCCGCGTACGGGATCAGCGCCAGCCCAGCCTTCAACGGCGTGTAGCCGAGCACGAACTGCAGGTACTGCGTCAGCGCCAGCAGCAACCCACCAGCGGTGAACGACAGCAGCACGATCGAGAAGCTGGTCCCGCTGAAGTTGCGGTTGCGGAACAACGCCAGCGGCACCATCGGGTGCGCACTTCGCTTCTCCCAGACCGCGAACCCGGTCAGCGCGACCACACCGACGGCCAGCCCACCAAGCACCTTCGCGGACCCGAACCCTTCGACGGGAACGGAGATGATCGCCCACACCACCGCGGTCATGCCGACCATCGACAGCACGGCGCCACCCGGGTCGACCGCCCGCGCCGGCCCCCGCGACTCAGGGATCATGGTGATCGCCCCGATGATCGCCAGCACCGCGATCGGCACGTTCAGCAGGAAGATCGATCCCCACCAGAAGTGCTCGAGCAGTACGCCGCCGACCGTCGGGCCGGCCACCACGCCGACCATCGCCACCATCGACCAGCCGGCCATCGCCTTGCGCTGCTCCTCCGGCGGGAACACCGTGAACAGCAGCGACAGCGTGCTCGGCATCAGCAGCGACCCGCCGACACCCATCAGGAACCGGCAGGCGATCAGCTGCCACGGCGTCTCGGCCAGCGTGGCCAGCAGTGAGGCCAGCCCGAACACCACCAGCCCGAGGATCAGCATCTTCCGGCGGCCGAACCGGTCGGACAGGCTTCCCGCGGTCAGCAGCAGGCCGGCGAACGCCAGGATGTAGGCGTCGATGATCCACTGCACGTCGGCGGGAGTCGCCTCCAGGTCGCGCATCAGCGACGGGATGGCCAGGTTGAGCACGGTGTTGTCGACCACCAGCACCATCAGGCTCAAGCACAGGATCAGCAGGATCCACCAGCGTCGCGGGTGACCGGTCGCGGTGGACTCGAACGGTGTACTAGTCACTCGCACACTGTACGACACAACTCGTACAGTGTGCGAGTCCTGAGTAGGATGGGCACATGAAGGACTCGATCTGGACCCGCACGCGGGCCGCCGCACCTGCCCGGGAGACGCTGACCCGCGAGCAGATCGTGCAGGCGGCGATGGAGACCCTGGACACCGAGGGCCTGGCCGGGCTGAGCATGCGCAAGCTGGCCGCCAAACTCGGTTCCGGCGCGACGAGTCTCTACTGGCACGTCCCGACCAAGGACGACCTGATCGACCTGCTGATCGACGAGACGTACGGCGAGGTCGACGTACCCGAGCCGGAGCTGGCCGGCTGGCGGTCCGGCGCGATGCTGTTCGCGCACAGCCTGCGCGCGATGATCCTGCGGCACCCGTGGCTGCCCGAGGTCGTCTACACCCGGCCGAGCATCGGCCCGAACGCGACGTCGCTCGGCTCCCGCGGGCTGATCCTGTTCGGCGCCGGCGGCTTCTCCGAACGCGACGTCGATTTCGCGATGGGCAGCGTGATGTCGTTCGTCTTCGGCACGGCGAACGCCGAAGTCGCCGTCAAGACCTCGATCAAGAACTCCGGCCAGACGACGGAGGAATGGGTCCAGGACGTGCTGGAGCAGGCCCGCGTCGCCACCGCGGACGACGCGATGATGCAGGAGTCGCTGCGCCGCCGCTCCAACCGCGACCTGGCGACGATGCACAACGAGGCGTTCGTCTTCGGCCTCGACTGCCTGCTCGACGGCCTCGAGGGTCGCCTGAAGAAGTGACTCAGTCGGTACGGCGCTGCGCCCGGGCGGACGCATACAGACAGATCGCGGCGGCCGTGGCCAGGTTGAGGGACTCGGCCCGGCCGTAGATCGGCACCTTGACCGAGCGGTCGACGATCGCGTCGTACCCGTCAGGCAGGCCGTGGGCCTCGTTGCCGAACAGCCAGACCGTCGGCTTGGCGAGCGTGCCGTCGTCGATGCAGGTGTCGAGGTCGGTGGCGCCGTACCCGTCGGCGGCAAGGACCTGCAGGCCCTGGTCGCGCCACGACTTCGCGGCTGCGGGGATGTCGACGTCGACGCTGATCGGGAGGTGGAAGACGCTGCCGACGCTGGCCCGGACCGCCTTCGGGTTGTGCGGGTCGACGGACTCCGAGGACAGTACGACGGCATCCGCACCGGCGGCGTCCGCCGTACGGATGAGTGTCCCGACGTTGCCGGGATCGCGGACCTGGACTCCGACAGCGACGAGTTGCGCGGTACGCCGTACTGCTTCGTCCAGAGGGACCGTGACGAGTGAGCAGACGGCGACGACGCCTTGGGAGGTGACGGTCTCGCTGAGCGCCTCGATGGCGGCGCGGTTGACCTCGAACCACGGCACGCCTGCGGCGCGGGCGAGGTCGCGGAGATCGCGATGCCGGGTGGCGACGTCGGGTTCGCCGTACACCTCGAGGACGAGCTCACGGTGTTCCAGGGCTTCGCGGACAGCCTGTGGACCTTCGACTAGGAAGCGTCCGGTCTTGCGACGGAACGCACGAGTGGCGAGCCGCCGGGCCTGCTTGATCCGCACGGACTGTGCGGTCAATAGACCAGGGCTCGCCACACTCTGCAATCTGTGGTCCAGCTCAGGCCGCTGAGGCGTCGCTCTTCGGAGCGTTCACATCGGCCGGCAGCGCCGCCTTGGCGACCTGGACCAGCGCGGAGAACGCCGCCGGGTCGTTGACCGCCAGGTCGGCGAGGATCTTGCGGTCGACCTCGACCTCGGCCAGCCGCAGGCCCTGGATGAACCGGTTGTAGGTCAGGTCCTCGGCGCGGACCGCAGCGTTGATGCGCTGGATCCACAGCTTGCGGAAGTCCCCCTTGCGCGCCTTGCGGTCCCGGTAGGCGTAGACGAGCGAGTGGGTGACCTGCTCCTTGGCCTTGCGGTACAGCCGCGAGCGCTGGCCGCGGTAGCCGCTGGCCTGCTCGAGTACGACCCGGCGCTTCTTGTGGGCGTTGACTGCCCGCTTCACGCGTGCCATGAGGTGTTACTCCTTGTATTTCTGCGCCGGAGACAGACTGTGCCCACTCGGCGGGGGGTGTTCGGGGAAGGGGGTGACGTCAGATGCCGAGAAGCTTCTTGGCCTTCTTCACGTGCGTCGGCGCGACCTCGACGGTGCCGGACAGGCGGCGCTTGCGCTTGGTCGGCTTCGCCTCGGCGAGGTGGCGCTTGCCGGTCTGCTCGCGGCGCAGCTTGCCCGAGCCGGTGATCCGGACGCGCTTCTTCATCCCCGAGTGGGTCTTCATCTTCGGCATGGCTGTATGTGCTCCTGATTGTGTTTCGTTGACTCGATCTTCGGTTGACGGTGCTCCGGCGTCGGCGTCGACGGCCGGAGCGTTTCGTCACTCCGGGTCGAGGTTGTCGGCCGGACCCTTCGGCTTCTTCGCGGTGCCGGCGGCGCGCTGGGCCTCGTGAGCCTGAGCCTGCTCGGCGCGCTCCGCGCGCTCCGCCTGCTCCTCGGCCTCACGTTCGGCCTTCCGCTTCGCCTTCTCGGCTTCCACTTCCACGCGCGCCTCGGACTTCTTCTTGTGCGGTCCGAGCACCATGATCATGTTCCGGCCGTCCTGGCGCGGCGAGGACTCGACGAAGCCGAGCTCGCTGACGTCCTCGGCCAGCCGCTGCAGCAGCCGGAAGCCGAGCTCCGGACGGGACTGCTCGCGGCCACGGAACATGATGGTGATCTTGACCTTGTCCCCGGCACGCAGGAACCGAACGACGTGACCCTTCTTGGTCTCGTAGTCGTGCGGGTCGATCTTCGGCCGCAGCTTCATCTCTTTGATGACCGTGTTGGACTGGTTCCGGCGGGACTCGCGCGCCTTCTGCGCGGTCTCGTACTTGTACTTGCCGAAATCCATCAGCTTGCAGACCGGAGGCCGGGCGGTCGCCGCGACCTCGACCAGGTCGAGATCGGCCTCCTGTGCCAGCCGAAGTGCGTCCTCGATCCGGACGATGCCTACCTGCTCACCGTTCGGTCCGACCAGTCGCACCTCGGGAACGCGGATGCGCTCGTTGACGCGCAGTTCAATGGTGATGGGTCCTCCTGGGTTGTGCTCGTTTCGGTGCCACCTCGCGACCGCCGCAGGCCTCCTGGAACGACGAAGGCCTTCGTGCGATCACACGAAGGCCCAATTCCCAGATCGACGACGTCCCAACCCTTGCGGGAGGTACGCCGTACGATCGCCGAAGCCACCGGATCGCTCCGGAACCTCGACGTGACCGGGACCCGCCGACTGTTCATCGACTGGGTGGGAGGTGGCCCTCCGCTTAGACCAGAACCACCGGATTCCCTTGAGTATTCCGCTCAGGGGTCACCGCTGGACCCGGTCGGTCGCCATGCAAGAGTAGCAGCATGACGGAATCAGGTGCCAACTCGCAGCCCGACCCCCTGTCCACGGTGTCCCGTGACATCGCCGACGTACCCAGCGTAGAGATCATCTCGACCGCCGCCCTGCACCTGATGAGCGCCGCCGCCGTCAACCTCGGCCTCGCCGAAGACCTCCCCGACCACAAGGACCTCGACGAAGCCCGCTCCCTCATCGACGCCCTCGCCGGCCTCCTCGACGCCGCCGCCCCCTCCCTGGGCCACCACCATGCCGCCCCCCTCCGCGACGGCCTCCGCTCCCTCCAACTGGCCTTCAAAGAAGCCTCCACCATCCCCGACGAACCAGGCCAAGCCCCTGGCGAGAAATACACCGGCCCCGTCCACCCCTCCGCCTCCCGCAGATAACCCCGCCCCGCCGCCGCGGCTGGGTTCGCGCCATCGAGTTGTGGATTTCTGCGCCGGAACGGGGATCGGACCTACACAAATCGACAACTCGACGACTTCAGCCGGGCGAAGACGTCAGGCTGAGTGGGTGGTTGTGGGGTTGGGGTGGTCGGCGGTGTCTTCGTCGATGTATTCGAGGAGGTCGCCGGGTTGGCAGTTGAGGACTCGGCACATGGCTTCGAGGGTGCTGAAGCGGACGGCTTTGGCGCGGCCGTTCTTGAGGACGGCGACGTTGGCCGGGGTGAGGCCGACCTTCTCGGCGAACTCACCGACGCCCATTTTGCGCTTCGCGAGTTCCACGTCGATGCGCACCACGATGGGCATCAGATCACCGCTTCCATGTCGGATCGCAGCGTAGTCGCCTGCCGCAGCAGGGCCCGCATCACCACCATGAGCAGCACGAGTACGCCGCCGACCAGCACCATCCCGAACATCAGGATCGGCAGACCGGGGTCGTTCGCGAGGAAGCCGAGGTAGACGAACACGCCGAGGAACAGCGCCCAGCCGCTGCCGAGAGCCCAGATGATCGCGTCGACCCAGGCGAAGGCTTCCTCGCTGAAGATCCGGTCGCTGGTGACCAGGGTGAGCAGCTTCCAGGTGCACACGATCACGATCTGGATGCAGAGCAGCTCCAGGATCGACCAGATCGTCAGCGGCCAGCGCAGGTACGCCAGGTCGGGCTGCTCCTTCGCCATGTACGCGAACTGGCCGGGCATGCTCATCACCTGAGCCACCACCAGACCCGCGAACAGCATCACCAGCAGGACCCGCAGCGGTACGACGACCCGGTGCACCAGATTCATGCATCGACTATCAACCGCCATCTATCGAAAGTCAATAGATCTGGAAGGTGTGTCCCGGGGGTTAGGGGCGGATGGTGGTTAGGGCGGATTGGGCGGTGGTGAGGTAGAGGTGGGCGCCGGTTTCGCGTTGGATTTTGATGGCGCGGCGGGCGGATGCTTCGGCGGCTGTGGGTTGGCCGGCGGCGTGTTGAGTTGTGGCCAGGGCGGTGAGGGTGCGGCCGAGGAGGACGGCCATTTGCAGGGTCTCGCATTCGCGGACAGCCTGTTCGGCGTCGGCGAGGGCCAAGTCGATCGCGCCGAGCCCCAGCCGCGCCAGCGCCAGCCCCATCAGCGCCCGCACCTCGACCTCACGCGCTCCCACCTGCCGCGCCAGTGCCAGCGCGATGTGGAAGCGGTCGATTGCGTCGTCGTACCGCCCCTGCCCGGACAACGCGTCGCCGAGCGTCGCCTCCACATGGCACTCGATGCGTACGTCGCCCAGTCCGCGAGCCAACTCGAGTGCGTCCCGAGCCACCTTCTCCGCCTGCTCGAACTCACCGCGGTCCCGATGGATCGTCGCGAGCGCCTCCGTCGACATCGCCTCCCCTTGCCGCCGCCCAGACCGGTGTACGGCGGCAATCTCGTCGGTGATCAACGCCAGCGCCTCGTCCAGCTCACCGCGATCCTGGTGAAGAACGGCCAGGACATGCTGTGTCGAGTTCTGCCCGGGACCGTCGCCCAGCGCCACATGCTGAGCTTGAGCGTCAAGCGCTAGCGCGAGCGCCTCGTCGACCCGGCCGATCTCGTGGAGGATCGCGGCCAGGTTGTCGGTCGCCATGACCATCGCGCGCGGATTCGACGACCGCCGAGCCGCCTCAGCCGTCTGCCGGAACCAGTCCAAAGCGCCAACACTGTCACCGAGGTGCGCCGCCGCGATCCCCAGCAGATTGGTGACACTGTGCTCGCCCCGGAAGTCGCCCGCCGCTCGATACAGCCGCAGCGCCTCGACCAGGAAGTCGCGCCCTTCAGCAGTCCGGCCGACGTTCTTGAGGCTGGACCCCCGCGCCCGGTACATCGCCGCCATCGCCTGCGCATTGCCAGCCGCCTCCGCAGCGCCCAGCCCGGCGTCGATCACCGCATGCCAGTCCGCATGGTGACCGCGCTCGGAGAAGTACCCGCCCAACTGGTCCGCCAGGCACCAGGCCGACTCGAGCTCACCATGCGCCTCGGCATCCAGTACGGCGGCCACCAGGTTCGACCGCTCCGCATCCAGCCACGCCTGCGCAGCCCCCGCGTCCAAGTCAGCCGGCACCGCGACGGTCACCTTCGACGGCAACCGCAGCTTCTGCGGCCCATACACCTGCATCGCCGCCATCGTCTTGTGCAAGTAGGCGTCAAACCAACGCTGCCGAGCCGCATCCCGATCAACCGGATCCGCCGAAGCAAGCTCGGCCGCATACAACCGCAGCAGGTCGTGGAACTGGAACCTTCCTGGCCGATACCGCTGCACCAGGTTCGCCTCCGCCAGCAACTCCAACTGACGAGCCGCGTCCGCAGACGACGTCAACGCAGCCGCAGCCTCAGCCGTGAAGTCCGGCCCCGGCACAACCCCGAGCAGCCGGAACAACCGCGCCGTACCGTCATCAAGCGCCAGGTAAGACCGATCAAAGGCATTCCGTACGGCGGCATCCGGGTCGCCCGCCACCGCCAACTGAGCCAGTCGATCGCCCGCCCGAAGCGAGTCGAGGTAATGCCCCCACTCCATGCCCGGCCCCACCGCCAGGTTGGACGCGGCGATCCGCAACGCCAGCGGCAAATGCCCACACAACTCAGCCAACGCATCCGCCCCGTCACCTGGCCGCCCGCCGAGCAACCGCGCCAGCAACAGCGCAGACTCCTCCGGCTCCAACTGCCCGATCACCAACCGGTGCGCGCCCGCCAACGCCGTCAGCCCACCGAGTGCACTCCGACTGGTGATCAGTACGGCGCTCTGCGGTGTGCCAGGCAGCAACGGCCGGACCTGCTCCGCCTTCGCCGCATCATCCAGTACGACGAGCACCTGCCGACCGGCCAATCGCGAACGCAGCAAGGCCGACCGCGCATCGAGCCCGTCCGGCACCTCCGCCCGAGGCACGCCGGACGTGACCAGCAACTCGGCAAGTACGTCGGCCGGCTCCCGCGGCCGCTCCCCCGCCCCTGCCAGGTGCACGTACCACTGCCCGTCCGGAAACGCCGTCCCGATCCGATGCGCCACATGCAGAGCGAGAGCGGACTTGCCGGCACCAGGCGGACCCGAGACAGCCACAATCGGCACACCCTCGGACGGATCGGTGAGCAGCTTCTCGACCTGACTCACCAGCTCCTCACGACCAGTGAAGTACGGCGCCTCGAGCGGCAGTTGATGGTGGACGGGCCACCGTGGCTCGGGTGCTGCTTCCTGCTCCAGTGGCGCCAACCGATCCGAGCCGGCCAGGACCGCCTGCTGGAGCTCTCGCAGCTCTGGTCCCGGATCCAGGCCGAGCTCTGCGGCCAGTAAGCGCCGTACGGACTCGTAGGCCGAGAGGGCGTCCGCCTGGCGACCGCAGCGGTACAGGGCGAGCATCAGCTGGGCCCAGAGGCGTTCACGCAACGGATGCTCAGCGGTGAGGGCGCGGAGCTCGGGCACGAGGCGGGTGTGCAGCCCGAGGCGGAGGTCGACGTCGATCCGCCGTTCCAGCACGGACATGCGGGTCTCGACCAGCGCCGGGAGGTCCTGACTGCTGACAGAGCCCGGTGCCAGGTCGGACAGCGGCATCTCGTTCCACAGCTCGAGCGCCTGGTGGAGCAGCGCGGCCTCGGCCTGGTCGTGGCCCGCCTCGACGTCCGCGCGGGCGACCAGCTCCCGGAAGGCGGCCAAGTCGAGCTGCTCGGCGTCCGCCTGGATCAGGTAGCCGCCGGGCACGGTCTGCACGACTTGGCCGTCGTCGCCGAGCGCAGTACGCAGCCGGGTGATGTAGGTCTGCAGGGACCCACGCACGTTGACCGGCGGCTCCTCGCCCCACAGCCGGTCGGCGAGGATGTGCAGCGGCACCGGCTGGCCCGCCCGGACGAGCAGCGTGGCCAGCAAGGTGCGCAGCTTGGTGGCAAGCTCCACCGGCTCACCGTCCCGGAGGACGGTCAGCGGGCCCAGCACAGAGAATCGCAGCGCCACGGCCACCCCTCAGCTCGCCGAGCCCCCATCGTAGAGGCCCGGCAGGCCGCTACCCCTTGACCGCGCCCTCCTCGACGCCCTTGAAGAAGAACCGTTGCAGAGTCGCGAACACGATCACGATCGGGATGAACGCGATCATCGTGCCCGCCGCGATCAGCCGGGGATTGTTGCTGAACGTGCCGGACAGGTACTGCAGTCCGACGGTCAGCGTGTACTTGTCCGGGTCGGTCAGCACGATCAACGGCCAGAGGAAGTCGTCCCAGGCCCCGATGAAGGCGAAGATCGCCACCACGCTGATCGTCCCGCGCACCGACGGCAGACCGATGAAGACGAACCGCTGCCACGCGTTCGCCCCGTCCACGATCGCCGCCTGGTCGACCTCGATCGGCAGCGCCCGGAACGCGTTGTACATCAGCAGCACGTTCAGCGTCCCGATCATCCCCGGCAGCGCGACCCCGAACAGCGTGTTCGCCAGCCCGAACTCCCGCACCGTCACGTATTGCGAAATGATCGTGACCTCACCTGGAAGCACCAGGGTGGCCAGGAACAGCCCGAGCACCAGCTTGCGCCCCTTGAACTGCAGCCGGGACAACGCGAACCCGGCCAGCGACGCGCCGAGGACGTTGCCGCCGACAACCAGTACGGCGACCACCAGCGAGTTCCGCGCGTAGTCCCAGACCGGGATCGTGTCCGCCACCGCGCCGTAGTGGTCGAACGTCGGCTCGGCCGGCAGCAGCCGCGGGATCCGGGTGTAGATGTCCTCCCCGGATCCCTTCAGCGACGTGGACAGCTGCCACAGGAACGGTCCGATGGTGATCAGCAGTACGAACACCAGCAGCGCGTACCGGACCACCTTCTCCCGGGTCGAGATCGTGTTGAACCCGAAGGATCCACGCCGGCGCCCGGACGGCGCCGTACCGGGCGCCTCGACGACGGCCGGCCGGGCCGGATCGGTCACAACACTCATGCTTCGGCTCCTCGGCGGTTGAGGCGGGCCAGGACCAGCATCGGTACGACGGTGACGAAGAACAGCACGATCGACAGCGCCGACGCGTACCCGAGGTTGCCCTCGAAGCCCTGGCTGTACTGCTGGATCAGCATCACGACCGAGTTGTCCCGGCCGCCCGGTCCACCCTTGCCACCGCTGAGGATGAACAGTTCGGAGAACACCCGCAGCGCCGACACCGAGATCAGGATCGAGATCAGGATCATCGTCCCGCGCACACCCGGCACGGTGATGTGCACGAAGCGGCGGAACGCACTGGCCCCGTCCACCGCGGCCGCCTCGTGCAGGTCGCGCCCGACGTTCCCGAGCGCGGCCAGGTAGATGATCATGTAGTACCCGAGCCCCTTCCAGATCGTCAGGCTGATTGCGCTGAGCAACAACAACCACTGGTCACTGAGGAACGGCAGCGGCCCGGAGATGACGCCGAGCTTCTCGGCCAGGCCGTTGACCAGGCCGCGGTCGTCCAGGATCCACTGCCAGATCAGCGCGACGACCACGGCCGAGGCCACCACCGGGGTGTAGAACGCGGTCCGGAAGAAGGTGATCCCAGGCAGCTTCTTCTCCACCAGGACGGCGAGCAGCAGCGGCAGGACGGTCAGGAACGGCAGGCAGACCACCATGTAGATGACGCTGTTCAGCAGCGCCCACCGCAACTGCTCGTCGTGCAGCAGCGCCTCGAAGTTCTTCAGCCCGACGAACGTGCCGCCGCCGAGCGGCCTGGCGTTGGTGAACGACAGGATGACCGTGTTGATCGACGGCCACAGGCTGAACACCAACAACCAGGCCAGGGCCGGGACGACCAGCACCCAGGGCGTGAACCAGCGGTGGTAGCGCATTACTGCGTCAGCAGCTGGTTGGCCTTCGCCACCGCCGCGTCCAGCGCCGCCTGGGAGGAGATCTTGCCGGAGATGGCCAGCGAGATCTGCTGCCCGATGAAGTCGTTGGTGGCCCCGCTGATCACCGGCGGCTGCAGCACCTTCGCCTTGGCGAGCGACTCGAACGCGAGCACCTTCGCGTCACTCTCCGGCGTACCGTCGGACTTGGAGAAGTACGGGTCCGAGGCGGATGCCTTGGTGGACGGGAAGATGTTCACGATCTTGGCGAACGCGGCCTGGTTCTCGGCGTTGGTGACGAACCGGGCCAGCGCGATCGCGGCCGCCTGGTTCTTCGTCTTGGCCGACACCGACAGGCCCTGCACGTACAGCGGCGGGGTGTCCAGCGCGGGCGACGGGACGACCTTGCCCTTCAGCGACGGGTTGTCCTTGACGAAGTCCTGGATCGCGTTGCCGCCGCCGGTGGTCCAGGCGACCTTGCTCTGGGTGAAGAGCTTGGAGTTGCCCAGGTACTCCTGGGTCAGGATGTCGCGCGGCAGGTAGCCGGCCCTGTACGCGTCGCGGTACTTGTCCAGCAGCGCGGCCGCCTCGGGGCTGTTGAACTCGAACTTCTTGCCGTCGTCGCTGATGATCTTGACGCCGGCGTTGGTGAAGTCACCGATGCCGGGCAACCGGCTCATCAGGTACTCCTTGCCGCCGGTCTTGTCGTGCATCACCTTGGCGGCGGCGAGCAGCTCGTCGAAGGTCTTCGGCGGGTTCTTCACATCCAGACCGGCCGCGGCGAACTTGTCCGCGTTCCAGTAGTCGATGTCGGTGTTCAGGTACCACGGGTAGCCGAAGGTGCCGTTCAGGCCCTGGTACTGGTACGCCTGGACGCCGCCCTCGACGTACTCCTCGGTGATCTTGGGGTCGGCGGCGCCGACGTCGAGCAGCATGCTCTGCTTGGCCAGCGACAGCGCGAAGTCCGGCGGCAGGTTCACGACGTCGGGTAGCTGGCCGGCCGACGCCTGGCTCAGCACCTTCTTGTCGTAGCCGTCACCGGGCTGGTCCAGCCAGGTCACCTTGGTGCCCGGGTACTTCGCCTCGAAGGCCTTGATCACGCCCTCGACGTACGAGGTGAACTTCGGCTTCAGCGCCCAGGTCTGGAAGCTGACCTCGCCGGTCACCTGCGCATTCGCGTCGACGGTCGGCGTGGCGCCGCTGCCTGAATCCGCGGACGAACCGAGGCCGCAACCAGCAAGGGAGAGGGCCGCGGCGGCCAGGACGGCCACCACTGCCGGACGACGTCTACGCATGGATTCTCCTGGAATTGATAAACCGGTATAGCTCCTGCACTATCCGGGATCGTAGAATCCGCTGTCAAGGGTGAGAGGGGTAGACGTGGCCAGACCGACGATCGCTGACATCGCGAACCGGGCGGGTGTGTCCAAGGGCGCGGTGTCGTTCGCGCTGAACGGACGGCCCGGCGTCAGCGAGGCGACCCGGGAGCGGATCCTGCGGATCGCCGAGCAGATGAGCTGGCGGCCGCACAGCGCCGCCCGGGCGCTCGGCGCGTCCCGGGTCGACTCGGTCGGCATGGTGATCGCCCGGCCGGCCCGCACGCTCGGCGTCGAGCCGTTCTTCGCGCACCTGCTGTCCGGCGTGCAGTCCGGGCTGTCCGCGGAGTCGATCTCGCTGCAGCTGCTGATCGTCGAGGACACCGCGGCCGAGATCGAGGTGTACCGCCGCTGGGCCTCGGAGCACCGGGTGGACGGCGTGATCCTGGTCGACCTGACCGTGAAGGACCCGCGGGTGGACGAGCTGAAGGCGCTCGAGCTGCCCGCCGTGGTGATCGGCGGGCGCGGCGGCAAGGGCGCGCTGCCCTCGGTCTGGGCCGACGACCGCGAGGCGATGCTGTCGATCGTGGAGTACCTCGCCGCGCTCGGCCACCGCCGGATCGCGCACGTCGCCGGTACGCCGAACTTCCAGCACACCCAGCGCCGGATCCGGGCCGTCAAGGACGCCGCGCCCCGCCTCGGCCTGGTCGACGCGCCGTCGCTGACCACCGACTTCAGCGACGCCGAGGGGGCCGCGATCACCCGCAAGCTGCTGTCCCAGGCGCAGCGGCCGACCGCGATCGTCTACGACAGCGACGTGATGGCGGTGGCCGGGCTCGGGGTCGCGATGGAGATGGGCGTCGCGGTGCCGGGCGACCTGTCGATCGTGGCGTTCGACGACTCGATCCTGACCCAGCTGATGCACCCGGCGCTGACCGCGCTGTCCCGGGACACCTTCGACTTCGGCCGGCAGGCCGCCGAGGTGCTGCTCGAGACCATCGCCGACCCGGCCCAGGTGATCAACCGCCGCGGCGCCGACCCGGTCCTGACCGTCCGCGAGTCGACCGCGCCGCCGGCCGGAGCCCGTGGCTGAGTTGCCCGAGAATCCTAAACCGATTTAGCATCACTGCCATGGTCTCGGATCCCGGCACGCCCCGGTTCGGCGCGAACTACGTCCCGTCGGCCGGCTGGTTCTACAGCTGGCTCGACTACGACGGCGCGGCGGTACGGCGGGACTTCGCGGACCTGGCCGGATTGGGTCTCGACCACGTCCGGGTGTTCCCGATCTGGCCCTGGATCCAGCCGAACCGGGCGATCATCCGCGAGCGGGCGATCGAGGACCTGCTGGACACCGTGGACGCCGCCGCCGAGCACGGCCTGAGCGTGGCGGTCGACCTGGTCCAGGGGCACCTGTCCAGCTTCGACTTCCTGCCGTCGTGGGTGCTGACCTGGCACAAGGCCAGCCTGTTCGAGGACTCCACGGTCCGTGACGGACTGACGGCGTACGTCGACACCGTCGCGCGAGCCGTGGCTGCGAAGCCCAACGTCTTCGCGATCACGCTCGGGAACGAGGTGAACAACCTCTGGCCGGACAGCGCGACCAGCTTCGAGAGCTCGACCAGTTGGGCGCGGGAGCTGCTGTCCACGGTCAAGCAGGCGGCGCCCGGCGTACTGGCGCTGCACTCGGTGTTCGACGACGCCTGGTACAAGGCCGACCACCCGTTCCATCCGGCGGACGTGGTGGACCTGGGGGATCTGAGCACTGTCCACTCGTGGGTTTTCAACGGGGTCTCCCGAGTGGACGGTCCGCTCGGTCCGGCGACGCTCAGCCATCCGGACTACTTGGTCGAGCTGGCCGCGGCGACGTCGCTGGACCCGACGCGGCCCGTGTGGTTGCAGGAGATCGGCGTACCGGGGCCTGACATTCCGGTGGACCTACAGGCCGAGTTCACCCGGCGGACGGTCGAGCTGGTGCTGGAGAACCCGGCGTTGTGGGGTGTGACCTGGTGGTCGTCGCACGACATCGACCGGCGGCTGCTCGACTTCCCCGACCGCGAGTACGACCTGGGTCTGTTCACCGTGGATCACCAGCGCAAGCCGGCCGCGCAGGCGCTGGCGGATGTGATCGCCGAGGTCCGGGCGAACGGCGTGCAACACGCCCGGGCGACCACGCTGACGGCGCCCGTCAACCTGCGCGAGGAACCGGAGCGACGGCCGGAGGTTGCCCCCGGCAGCGAGTTCCACCTGCAGTGGGTCGCGGCCCGCGCCGACGGGCCGGTCCGGATCGTGCTGCCCTAGGATTTCGCGTCGATCAGGACCTGGATGCCGTCCAGGATCCGAGTCAGGCCGAACTCGAAGTCGTCGTCGACACCGTCCTCGTACTCCTGGTTGGTGTAGAGCGAGAGCAGCATCGGGTAGTTGCCCTCGGCAAGCCGCGGGACCAGGAAGCTGCCGACTTCCTCCGCCTGGACCGGCGTGTTGTCACTGGCCGAGAGCTGGCGGACCATGCTCGCGTAGTTGTGCGCGAACCCATTCAAGAGCAGCAGGCAGCCGAGATTGTCGTGCTGGCTGAGCCCGGTGCCGGCCAGCGCCTGCAGCATCACCTCGACCCACCGCAGCATGTTCGGCGTGACCGGCGCGCCGCGGATCGGTACGTCGAGCATCCACGGGCGCTCGGCGAATCGATCGACCTGCGCCTGCACCCATGCGGTCGCAGCCGCTCGCCAGTCCGCCGGCAACTCGGGCGGCGTACCGATCGCCTTCTCGTGGACCAGCACGATCAGCTCGTCCTTCGAGCGGACGTAGCGGTACATCGCGTTGGTGGTGACGCCGAGGTGGGCCGCGATCCGCTGCAGTGAGATCGCCTCGAACCCGTCCCGGTCCCCGAACTCGATCCCGGTGTCGACGATCTGCTCGACCGACAGCGCCGGCTTGGGTCCGCGCCGCTGCACCGGCAGCACACCCCAGGACAGGGCCAGTCCGGGCGGCAGCGCTGCGCGGTCCTCGGTCATGACTCCCATCCTCGCGTACGCCGGCCAACAGGGGTGCTAGCACCACCGCCCGCAAACTGTTCAATCCTTACGCTATTTCCAACGCACCCGGATTGAAAGCAGGTACTCCCGATGAACACCGTCCTCGACCCACTGTTGCTGCCCGACCAGATCCAGCTCTCCGCCACGGACCGGCAAACCGCGTCCGCCCGGCTGGACAACGCCGTACGGCGTGGCACGCTCACGCCACCGCAGGCCGTCGACCGGCGCGACCTGCTGCACACCGCCCGCACTCGCGGCGAGCTGCACCAGGTCTTCGACGGTGTCGACGGCGCGCTACCGCCGGGCGGCCTGACCGTCGCCCTGCGCGTGGTCACTGCGGTCTGGCTGGTCAGCTGTGTGGTGCAGTTCGTCATCTGGCTGACGATGGCGGCGTTCGGGAACCTCGACTGGCCGTGGTGGCTGTTCTCCGACCTCGGACTCGGCCTGGTCGTCGGCATCCTGTGGTGGACCCACGAGTCCTACCACCGCAAGAGCGTCGTACAGGTGGATCGGTGAACGCGCCGGTCCAGCTCACCGAGGTCCGCAAGGTCTACGGCACCGGTCCAGGCGCGGTCACTGCCCTGGACGGTGTCACCTACGGCTTCGCCGAGGGCACGTTCACCGCGGTCATGGGGCCGTCGGGGTCGGGCAAGAGCACGCTGCTGCACTGCGCCGCCGGACTCGACTCACCGACGTCCGGCGACGTACACCTGGTCGGCCGGTCGCTGCGTGGACTCAACGAGACCGCGTTGACCGAGCTGCGGCGGGAGCATGTCGCCTTCGTCTTCCAGTCGTTCAACCTGATGCCCACGCTGACGGTGCGGCAGAACGTCGTACTGCCGCTCACGCTGGCCGGGAAGTCGCCGGATGGCGCGTGGGTGACCGAGGTGATTCGCCGCGTCGGTCTCGGCGACCGGGTCCGGCATCGGCCGAGTGAGCTGTCCGGCGGTCAGCAGCAACGCGTGGCGATCGCGCGGGCGCTGGCGGCTCGGACGGCGATCACCTTCGCCGACGAGCCGACCGGGGCGCTGGACACGACCACCGCACTCGAGGTGCTGTCGCTGCTCCGGGAGCAGTCCCGGGAGCTCGGCCAGACGATCGCGATGGTGACGCACGATCCGGTCGCGGCGTCGTACGCCGATCGCGTCGTGTTCCTCGTGGACGGCCGGATCGTCGCCGACACCGAGCGCCCGACCGCCGAGTCGGTCGCGGCCCACCTCGCCCAGCTCTCGTCCCGATCGAAGGTCTCGCCATGATCCGCCTCGCCTTCTCCAGCCTGCGGTACCGGACCGCGGCGTTCCTCGCGATCTTCGTCGCGGTGACGCTGGGCAGCGCCCTCCTCTGCGCCGCCGGCGGCCTGCTCGAGACCGGACTCCGGCTCAACGCGCCACCGCAGCGTCTCGCCGCCGCGCCGATCGTCGTCACCGGCGACCCGGCCTACCACCCACCGAACGGCTCCGGCTCGGTCGCCTTCCCCGAACGGCAACCCCTCGACGCGTCCCTCGTCACCAAGCTCGCGAGTACGGCGGGAGTCGCGCAGGCGATCCCGGATCGCTCCTTCCCGGTCGTGGTTGCCGCGAGCAAGGAGCCGGTCAGTGGTCACACGTGGTCGTCGGCGGCGTTGGCGCCGTACCAACTGATCGCGGGCCGTCCACCGGCCGCCGGCGAGGTAGTGGTCGACCAACGGCTGGGCGCGAGGCCGGGTGACCAGATCAGCGTGGTCGTCAACGGCACAGCGCAGGCGGTCGCCGTGGCAGGTGTCGCGACGGCGCAGGCGGTCAGCGTCGCCGGTGTTGCGACGGCACCGGCGGTGTTCTTCGCCGATGGTGACGTGTCGAGCGAGATCTACGCGATCGGGGTGTTCCCAGCGGCGGGGGTGACCGCCCAAACGTTGCGGCTCGAGTTGCCGGAAGGCGTCGAGGCGTACGTCGGGGACGATCGGGGCGTCGCGGAGTACAGCGGCATCGCGACGAGTCTGCCGTTGATCATCATGTCCGGCGTCTTCGGTGGGATGGTGGCTGTGGTGATGGCGCTGGTCGTGTCGGCCACGATCGGGCTGTCGGTCCGGCAGCGGCGGCGTGAGCTGGCGCTGCTCCGGGCGAGTGGCGCGACGCCGCGGCAGGTGCACCGGATGGTGGTCACCGAAACCATGGTGGTCGGGCTGATCGGACTGCTCGTTGGGCTGGCGTCCGGCCGTGTTGTCGGTGACTGGATCTTCGGGCTGCTCACCGACGGCGGGATTGTGCCGTCACAGTTGCGGTTCGACCAGGGACCGCTGCCGTTCGCCGGAGCCGCCTTGCTGACGTTCGTCGTACTGCGGGTGACTGTCGGAATCGCGGCCGGGCGGGCGGCACGGATCCGGCCGATCCAGGCGCTGGCGGAGGCCGCCGTACCGTCGGGAGAGCTGGGCAAGGCCCGGCTCGTCGTCGGGCTGGTGTTCGCCGCGGCCACGGCCGGCATCGCGGTGTCGACGATGTTCATGAGTCCGGCGAACGCGGCGGCGATCGGCGGGCCGGCCGGGCTGACCGGCTCGATCGCGGTCGCGATCCTCGGGCCGCGGGTGATCCGGACCGCGCTGGTCCCGCGGGTGACGGCGTTCCTCGAAGGGCGTGGTCCGAGCGGATTCCTCGCGGTGACCAACCTTCGCGTGCGGGCGGCACAGTTCACCGCGATCCTGGTGCCGATCACGCTCGCGTCGGCGATCGCACTCGGCAACATCTACTCACAGACCACCCAAGAGCAGGCCGCGGTCGAGGCGTATACCGACAACCTGGCCGCCGACGTCGTCGTGACCAACCCCGCGGGCGTCCCGACGGGTCTGGCCGAGGAACTGCGCTCGCTCCCCGGAGTCACCGCGGCGTCCGAACTGGTTCGTAGCAAGGGCTGGATCGAGGAGCCGTACGACGCCTCGCACACCAGCGATCCGTGGCCGCTCCTGGGCCTCAGCGGGCCGGTGTACGAGGGCAAGGTGAAGGCGGGTTCGCTCGACGACCTCACCGGCTCGACCATCGCGTTGCCGCCGGACACCGCGCGGAAGTTGAAGGTCGGCGTCGGCTCCGAGATCGGCGTCCGCCTCGGGGACAACGCGCTAGTGAAGGTCAAGGTGGCCGCCCTGGTCGAAGGCCCCGACGGCTACGAACCACTCCTGCTGCCTTCGGCGCTGCTCGCCGTACACACGACGTCCGGCCAGCCCGAGCAGGTGCTGCTGACGACGGACAGCCCGGTCGCGCCGGACCTGTCGAAGTGGCCGGGGGCAACGATCGGTGGGCGGGAGCTGCTGGCCGCGGAATACGACGCCGGGCTCGGGATCGACGCGTGGATCGGGTACCTGCTGGCCGGGATCGCGATCGCGTACACGGCGATCGCCTCGGTCAACACCATCGCGGTCGCGGTACTGGACCGGCGGCGGGAGTTCGGCCTGCAGCGGCTGACCGGCTCGACCAGCCGGCAGGTGAAGTCGATGCTCTACCTGGAGCACCTGGTGATCGCGGCGCTCGGGCTGGTCCTCGGTGTGGTGACCGCCGCGTGCGCTGTGCTCCCGATCGCGGTCGCCACCCGCGGCTGGCCGATTCCCGCTGGAACACCGCTCGTGCTGCTCGGCTGGATCGCCGTCGTATTCCTGCTCGTCCTGCCCGCCACCGCGATCACCGCGCGGATCGCACTGCGGGCCAAGCCGATGGACGCGCTCAGCTCACCGGTCGGCTGACTCGATCCACGCGTAGCCGCCGTCTTCCAGGCGAATCACCTGGAGGCCGGCGGCGAGGCGCCGTACGTCGTCGGTCTCGATCACTGCGGCGGCTGGACCGGCCACGTCGATGACGATCGCGGCGGCGCCTTCCTGGATCGCCGCGGTCGCGACCAGCTGCGACTGGGCGGGCATCGGGCGGGCGTCCGGGCTCCAGCGGGCGAGTGACTCGCTGCCGGTGAACGCGAGCAGGGCGTTGCGGCCGTCCTGCCCCTGCAGCAGCGCGACCGCCATGTCCGAGGTCTTGTCGTGCGCCAGGCCGTTCTCGTCGTGCTCGACCTCGCCGAGGATCGCCACCACCGGCACCAGCAGCCGGGCCTTGGCCAGCGCGGCCAGGACCGCGCCGTGGTCACCCTCCGCGAGCGCCTTCGCCAGCGCGGGGTCGGCCGACCCGTCGTCGTTGTCGAAGCCGGTGAAGGCCAGGCGGCGCTCAGGTTGCATGCCCGTATTCTCACTCGGCCGCCCCGGGGTGGGGTTTCAGGGGTGCGTCAGGGCTGTTCCCCTCTTGGTTCGGGCACGGACTGTGCGAGCCTGGAGACGTGCCTGACTTCAACGATCTGACGCTGCTGCCGTTCTGTGTGGGCCTCACGCTGCTCGGCCTGATCGGCTCGTGGGCCGCCTGGCGGCGCCGCGGGGCGGCGGCCGGCACCCGTGGCGTGGCCTGGTCCCTGTTGCCGGTCTCGCTGTACCTGACCGGCTTGCTCGAGCTGGTCTGGGACGTGGTGCGCTCGACCGTGAGCTGGGTCACCCACCTGATCTTCTCGCCCACCGTGTGGGCCGGGATCGCGCTGTTCGGCGTCTCGGTCGTGCTCTACGTGGTCTCGGGTGTGGCCCGGGGCCGGGGTGGGAACCAGAAGGCACCGAAGTCAAAGCCCGCCTCGCCCGCGGGTGAGCTGACCGCCACGGGTCCGGAACCCGCGTCGGCCGCTCCCGCCAAAGCTGCCAAGCCCGCCAAGGGGTCGAAGGCGAAGCAGCAGGAATCGTCGGAGTTCGACGAGATCGAGGACATCTTGAAGCGCCATGGAATCAACTGACACGAACGCCCCCCACCCGCTGACCATCGACTCCCTGCTGGACCACGTCCAGTCCGCCCCGCCCCGCCTCGGCAACACCAGGCTGATCAGCGTCGACGGACCGGCCGGCTCCGGCAAGTCCACCCTGGCCGCGACCTTCGCGGCCCGCGCCGAGGCCCGCGACCTCAACACCCGGGTCATCCACATGGACGACCTGTACGACGGCTGGACCGGAGCCGTCCGCGGTTTCGGCCTGCTCCGCGACCACGTCCTGCAACGGATCGCGGACGGCCGCGAAGGACGGTACCGGCGCTACGACTGGCACACCGGGATGTACGCCGAGCTGCACGTCGTACCCGTGACCGTCGAGTTGCTGATCGTCGAGGGTGTCACCTCCTGTGACCGCGACGCCGACCACTGGCAGTCGTTGCGGGTCTGGATCGAGACGTCGAACGAAGTACGCCTGGGGCGTGGGATCGCCCGCGACGGCGAGGCGCTGCGCGACCACTGGCTGGAGTGGATGCGCTGGGAACGCGACCACTTCGCCGAGCAGGGCACCCGGTCCCGGGCCCACGTCATCGCGGACGGCCACCCGTCGATAGCTCACGACCCGGCCCTCGAGCTGGTCACGAAGTCGGTGGCACTGCCTCCGCACGACTCAGCGGCTTCCTGACTACGATCAGCCGCGCCCGCGGGTGATGGGTCCACTCCCCCGCCGGAGCCTGCTCCAGGTACTTCTCCCGAAGTTGCGCGATGTAGTCGTCGCCACGGGCCAGTGCCAGTGCCCGCATCGATCCGCCGTGGTTCGAGGTGTCGAAGTACGTCGCCGCGTCGGGATGGGTCATCGGGTGCGTCACGAACTCGTCCCGCTCGACCACCGCGTCGAGCCCGTCGAGGAGGCGGTCCTCCCACGAGTAGTCGCTGCGCTCGCCGATCGCCCTCGCGACCACCGCGAACGGACCGTCGTCCTCGGTGATCTCGGGCCAGTAGACAACCGACAGCCGGCCACCGGGCTTCAGCGCATCCGTCCACGAGCGGATCGCGGCCTCGGGGTCGGGTAACTGCTGGAGACCGAAGGCGGAGACAACGGCAGCGCATGCACCGGTCCACCGGGCGTCAAGGATGTTCGCGTCACCTTGAACCACGGTCACACGTTGACCGAGGCGTTCGCGGGCCCGGTCGACCATCCCGGCCGAGAGGTCGATCCCGGCGAGCTCCCGGCCGGGGAACCGCTCGAGCAGTAGCTCCGCCTCGGGGAACGTCCCGCAGCACGGCACCAGAATCGGCCCGTCCGGCACATCCTCCAGGGCTTCGACGGCCGTGGCCACCCACGGCGCGAACCGGGGCACGAAGTATGCCTCGTAGCCGTCGGCCGCCTGGTCCCAGCCGCGCGCGATCCGACTCAACCGATCCGTCATGGGGTCTCCTCGGTGATCGCGGCAAGGCGGCGCCGGAGATGCACGCGCTCGGGCTCGGTGCCCGCCAGCGCGAGCGCTTCCTCGTACGCCGCTGTTGCCTCAGGCAATCGCCCGAGGCGATGCAGGAGGTCCGCCCGGGCCATCGGGTAAGGGTGGTACTCGCGTAGTCGGGGCTCGTCGGCCAGTTCGTCGAGCAGCGCCAGTCCCTTGTCCGGCCCGTCACGCATGGCGATGGCGGCTGCGCGGTTGAGGGCGACCACCGGAGACGGGTCCATGGCGATCAGGACGTCGTACAGGGCGACGATCTGGGGCCAGTCGGTGCTCGCGACGTCGGTTGCTTCGTCGTGGAGGGCGGCGATGGCGGCCTGAACGCCGTACGGTCCGGCAGGGCCGCCGGTGAGCGCGGCGACGACGAGTTCGCTGCCCTCGGCGATCATGTCGCGGTCCCAGAGCGTGCGGTCCTGGTCGTCGAGCAGGATCAGGTCACCGCCCGGACCGGTGCGGGCGTCGCGGCGGGCGTGGATGAGCAGCATCAGCGCGAGCAGGCCGGCGACCTCGCGTTCGGACGGGAGCAGGCGGCGCAGGATCCGGGCGAGCCGGATCGCCTCCTCGGCCAGGTCCAGGCGCTGCAGGAACGGTCCTGAGCTGGCGGCGTACCCCTCGGTGAAGACCGAGTAGATCACCTGCAGCACGCCCGGGAGCCGCTCCGGCAGCTCGTCCGGGCCGGGGACGCGGAACGGGATCCGCGCGTCCTTGATCTTCTTCTTCGCCCGGACGATCCGCTTGGCCATCGTCGCGGTCGGGATGAGGAACGCGCGCGCCACCGCCGGCGTGGTCAGCCCGGCCAGGCACCGCAGCGTGAGCGCGCCGCGGTCCTCGGCCGCCAGGGCCGGGTGTGCGCAGGTGAAGAACAACTGCAGCCGCTCGTCCGGCAGTTCGCCGCCGACGGGCGGCGGCGCGGCCCGGTCGGCGTCGACCTGCAGGATGGCGAGCTTGGCGGCGTACACCTGGTCGCGCCGCAGCCGGTCGACCGCCTTCCGCCGCGCGGTGGTCATCAACCAGGCGCCGGGATTGGGCGGTACGCCGTCGACCGGCCAGCGCGTCAGAGCCGTCTCGATCGCCTCCGACGTGACCTCCTCGGCGAGGTCGAGGTCACCGAACCGCCGGGCGAGCGCGGCCAGCAACCGCCCACGCTCCTCCCGGAACACCGCCTCGACCTCGGCGTGCATGGCGCGTCAGGCTCCCGGGAACGCGGCGACGGGCCGGACGTCGATCGAGCCGCCGCCGCGGGAGCCGGGGCACTTGGCGGCCCACTCCAGCGCGACGTCGAGGTCCGGTACGTCGATGACGTAGAAGCCGCCCAGGACCTCGCGGGTCTCGGCGTACGGCCCGTCGGTCACGGTCCGCTTCCCGTCGTTCGCGACCTGGACCCGGGTCGCGGTGACCAGGTCGGCCAGCGACTCGGACGCGACCACGACCCCGGCGTCCTGGATCTCTTTGTCGAACCGCATCCAGTCCTCCGGCTCGCACCCGACCGCCCCGCCGTCGCTCAGGTCGACCTCGCCGGCGTTGATCAGCAGCAGATACTTCATCTCGGAACCTCCTGTTGGCGTGTTTACAGCATCACCACGAACGGGTCAGGCCCCGATGGACAGCTGCGTCGGAGAAAATTTGTCAGGATGGTGGACATGATTCTGCCTTCCGGGGAGCAGTGGGGACTGCAAGCGAGCGGGTACGCCGCGACGGTGGTGAGCGTCGGCGGCGGACTGCGCGGGCTCACGTACGACGGGCGCGAGGTGCTGCTCGGGTACGGCGAGGACGAGCCGGCGCATGCCGGGATCGGTCAGCACCTGATCCCGTGGCCGAACCGGATCACCGACGGGAAGTACACGTTCGAGGGCGTCGACGAGCAGCTGTACCTGACGGAGCCGGGCCGGCAGAACGCGATCCACGGTCTGACCCGCTGGGCGACCTGGGAGCGGGTCGACGACGGCGCCGACCTGGCCGTGGTCGAGGTCGGTCACCGGCTGCACGGCCAGCCCGGGTACCCGCACCAGCTCGACCTGCGGATTCGCTACCAGCTCGGCTCCGACGGGCTCTCCGTGACCGTCACTGCGACCAACGCCGGCGCGACCGATGCGCCGTACGGGTATGGGGCCCACCCGTACCTGAGTGTCGGGCGGTCGATCGACGAGTGCGTGCTGGAGTTCCGCGCGGCCGAGTGGCTGGAGGTGTCGCCGGAGCGGATGACGCCGATCGGGCTGTCACCGATCCACGACTCGCCGTACGACTTCAGCACAGGTCGCGTGATCGGGGACCTCGACATCGACAACGCGTTCACCGGGCTCGGCGGCAGCACGTGGTCGGTCACGCTCACGGATCCCGACAGCGGCGCCAGGTCGGTGCTGACCAGTGACACGGCCTGGATGCAGCTCTACACCGGTGGCGCGATCGGCCGTACGGCGCTCGCCGTCGAGCCGATGACCTGCCCGCCGAACGCCTTCGTCACCGGCCAGAACCTGGTGGTCCTGAAGCCCGGCGACACCCACACGACTACGTTCCAGGTGTCGACTTAGGCCCTGCTCCCGCCCTCTTCCTTCTTCTTACTTCTTTTCTTCAGTTCGGGGCGACGGGCCCGCGCCGTGGGCGCGGGCGACGGCTGCCAGTTCTTTGGCCGCCTTGCTCGCGCGGAAGCCTTCGGCAGCCTGGATCGCGAGGATGCCCAGCCGGTTGCCATCAGCATCGAACAGCTGGAGCCAGGCGTCCCCCGGCTTGAACCGCAGCGCGGTCACGTCGTCCCACCGCAGCGTGTACGACTTGAAGACGTTCCGCACCTGCAGCCGGTCCGGGTACGCCGACACCCGCAGCGTCGTCATCCGGTAGAGGATCCACAGCACCGCGCCGAAGAACGCCAGCAACGTCAGCCGCTGGAACCAGCTGAACGTGTCCCGGGAGTCCTCCGACAACCGGAACCAGATCACCCCGAACACCGCGATCAGCGACAGCCCCATCCCGCCGGCCATCAGCGCGACGATCCGCGGGTGGAACGTGAACAGCCGGCCGTCGCCGGTCACGGGGCCTCCCGGCCTGGACTGAGGAGCGGAGGGAGCGCAGCGACTGGAGGGACGAGGGAAGGCCGGGAGTTCCAGCCCCGTGACCCGCCGCGCCGGAGGCGCGGCATAGATACGGTCACTTCAGATCCGGCAAGCGTGGATGTCCGTGGTGAGGATGGCACGCGCGCCCACCTCCCAGAGCTGGTCCATGATCCGCTGCGCGTCGGCGCGCTGGACCATCACCCGGACGGCGACCCAGCCCTGCCGGTGCAGCGGCGACACCGTCGGCGACTCCAGACCGGGCGCGACCGCGGTGGCGGCGTCGACCTGCTCGGCGCGGATGTCGTAGTCCATCATCACGTAGTTCCGGGCGATCAGGACGCCCTCCAGCCGGCGGACCAGCTGCTGCAGCCCGTTCGGCGGGGTCTCCACGCCGTGCCGCTTGATCAGCACCGCCTCGGACTTGAGGATCGGCTCGCCGAACACCTCGAGCCCGGCCTGGCGCAGCGTCGTACCGGTCTCGACGACGTCCGCGATCACGTCCGCGACGCCCAACTGGACGGCCGACTCGACCGCGCCGTCCAGGCGGACGACCGAGGCGTCGACCCCGTTTTCGGCCAGGTGGTCGGCGAGCACTCCGGCGTACGACGTGGCGATCCGCTTGCCGGCCAGGTCCTTGATCGAGGTCGCGGCCCCGGGCGGACCGGCGAACCGGAACGTGGACCCGCCGAACCCGAGCTCCATGATCACCTCGGCGTCGGCGTGCGAGTCGAGCACCAGGTCACGCCCGGAGATCCCGACGTCGAGGGTTCCCTCGCCGACGTACACAGCGATGTCGCGGGGCCGCAGGTAGTAGAACTCGACCTCGTTCGCGGCGTCGGTCAGCGTCAGGTCTTTGGTGGTCCGGCGCTGTTTGTAGCCGGCTTCGGAGAGGATCTCGGTGGCCGCCTCGCTCAGCGAGCCCTTGTTCGGTACTGCGACGCGCAGCATGACACTGCCCTTTCTGGAGTGAACCGATGGTGTGCGGGATCAGCTCCTACAGATGTCGGTACACGTCGTCGAGGTCCAGGCCGAGCGCGTGCATCATCACCTGCGCGTGGTAGAGCAGCTGGGACAGCTCCTCGGCGGCCCGCTCCTTGCTCTCGTACTCGGCGGCCATCCAGGACTCGGCGGCCTCCTCGACCAGCTTCTTGCCGATCGCGTGCACGCCGGCATCCAGCGCCGCCACGGTCCCGGATCCCTCCGGCCGCGTCAGCGCCTTCTCGCCCAGCTCGGCAAACAGTTCCTCAAAGGTCTTCATCGCGCGCCCAGCCTAGAGGCCCCCTGGTGACGCCGTCCGCTCAGGTCCGCCTACCGGGACCCCGTGGCACTGAGTGAGCATCGACGTACCAGGTGTGATTCTCGGCCAGGAGGCGCTTCACCATGCCGTGGTCGATGGTGTCGGACTCGGCCCGGAGGTGGAACGGCGGCGGGTAGAACGCGTCGCCGAGCAGGATCACGCCGGAGTCGATCGCGACCAGCGAGTCGGGCGCGTGGTTGCCACCGACATGACGCAGTACGACGCCGGTCGGCAGCGTCAGCGTGTCGTCGAAGGTCTGGTCGGGGAGGACGATCCGGAAGTCCGTCCAGTCGGGTACGGCGAGGGCGCGGGCGCGGAAGCTGGGTCCGAGCTTGGGGTTCGCCTTGACCTGGTCGTGCAGGTAGCGGTGACTCCACGGGCGTTCGGCCTCGATGGTGAGGATCTCGACGGCGGCTGCGTGGGCGACGACGGTGACGTCGTCCCAGGCACAGGCTCCCCAGACGTGGTCCCAGTGGTGGTGCGTGTAGACCAGCCAACGGGCGGCGGGGAGCTCCGCTTGCGCGATCGCCGCCTGGACCTCGCGGGCGTGCTCCGGGCTGTTGCCGGCGTCGATCACGACACTCCCCCGGTCGTCGGCGATCACCGCAACCGACGGGCGGATGGCGTCGGGATCGGGGTCGGGCGGGTAGAGCCACACCCGGCCGTTCAGCTGTTCCAGCACCTGGTTGACGATAGCTGGCATGCAAACTCCCCGGAGAGTCCGCGAGCTCGGGATCACCATCGGCACGTTGCCGACCGGGCCGCTCAACGCGATCACCGACGTACCTGGTGTGCGTGTCGGCCAGACCACGATCTCCTCGGGCGACCTGCATACCGGGGTGACCGCGATCGTGCCGGCCTCGTTTGCGGACGGCCTCCCGGCAGCGGTTGCGGTCGGCAACGGGTACGGGAAGCTCGTCGGATCGACCCAGGTGGACGAGCTGGGCGTGATCGAGACGCCGATCCTGCTGACCGGCACGCTGAGCGTCTTCCGGGTCGCCGACGCGCTGCTCACCTGGCTGCTCGACCTGAACCCGCGCGCCACCAGCCTGAACCCGATCGTCGGCGAGACCAACGACGGCCATCTCTCCGACATCCGCAGCCGCCCGATCACGGCTTCACACGTCCACGCCGCGCTCGATTCTGCCTCGTCCGAACTGCCGGCCGAGGGCTGCGTCGGAGCCGGCACCGGGACCACGGCCCTCGGCTTCAAGGCGGGCATCGGTACGGCGTCCCGCACGGTCGACTCGGGGACGATCGGCGTACTGGTCCAAGCCAACTTCTCCGGCACCCTCACCGTCCGCGGCACCGAGATCCCGGCTCCCCCGCTCGATGCCGACGGCAACTCCTGCATGATCGTCGTCGCCACCGACCTGCCGTTGGACGCCCGTCAGCTGGGCCGGGTCGCCCGCCGCGCCGTGTTCGCCATGTCCCGCGTCGGCTCCGACTACGCCCCCGGCAGCGGCGACTACGCCATCGCCTTCAGCACACGGGCTGAAGGTGCCATCGTTGAGAAGGATCTCCGCCCGGTCTTCCAAGCCACGATGGAGTCAACCGAGGAGGCCCTCCTGAACTCCCTCACCATGGCCACAACCACCACCGGCTTCGAGGGGCGCACCGCTCACGCCGTCGCCCACTCACGCCTGACTGGAACCGCCCGACTCACCTGAGTCCCGACGGCGAGAGCACCGAAGGCAAGCAGGGCGGCGATGGTGCGGACCAGGTGAGCCAGTTGCCAGCGGTCCCGCACCTCCGCCCAGTCTGCCGGCGGGCTCTGCACTGCCCAGTCAGCCTGGTCTGCGTTGATCGGCAGGTTGACAACGAGCGACGTGACGAACACCAGCACGAGCAATGCGGCTGCCAGGAGAGCCGTCCGCCGGTTGCTGCCGCGCACCACTAGGACCACGGTCGTGATGATCGCCGGGATCAGCGTCACCGACGCGAGCGTGTCGAGGGCGTCCAACTCGACCTGACGGACCTGGGTGTAGACCGCGGCGCCGTACCCGCGGAGAGAGTTCTCCAGCACGAGGACGCCGAGCAGGAAGCCGGCGAACAGGCCAGTGAACAGCAGACTGGCGGTCCGTACGAGCCTGTCCATCAGTACGCCACCCCGACCGGCTGGTTGATGGTGTTGGGAGTGGTGAGGGCGGCCAACATGAGGTGGGCAACGTCGGCGCGCGAGATGGTGAAGCCGCGGGAGACAGTGCCGCCGACCACCGTGCGATACGTACCGGTCAGTCTGCCGTTGGTGAGCTTCGGTGGGCGGACGATCGTCCAGTCGGCGTCGCTGGTCCTGATGTCGCCCTCCATCACCCGAAGGTCGGCGTACACGTCGGCCGCGACCGCGTTCATCATCGGCAGCAGGAGACGCCGGTTGACGAAGCTCTCGTCCGGGGCGTCTGGGCCCAGAGGCGCCGCGCTCACCGCGACAAAGCGCCGTACACCGGTCTTCCTCATCGCCGCGAGGATCGAGCGAGTGCTGCCGGAGGCGACCGGCCCGTCCTTGCGCCCGCGCGGCCCGACACCGGAGATGACCGCGTCGCTCCCGTCCACCGCCTCCACGAGCGGCTCGGCCGAGGTCAGTCCGGGGACCCGGACCACCTCGAGTTTGGGATGCGCCACGTCGTACGACGACGACGCGCGCACCACCGCCGCCACCTCGTGCCCCGCATCGAGCGCCTGCCGTACGACGTGACCGCCGATCCCGCCCGTCGCACCGAAAACCGTGAGCCTCATCCGTACTCCTCCTGCGCTATCGTCAGTCAAGTCATCTGCACCTCATATAGTACGGAAATCATAGTATATGGAACAGGCGCAACCGGGTGATCCCCGTCACCGCCGGCGGACGACGTACTGAACGACTACACCCAGGACGAGCTCGAAGTGATCGCCGGCTTCCTCCGGCGCGGCGCCGAGGCCGGCCGATCCGCGACCGAGACGCTGGGTCAGGACTCGTAGAGGTTCAGGAGAGTGCGGCCGAGGGCTGCCAGCTCGGTTCGCAGTTCTGGTGGGTCCAGGACCTCGAGGGAGTTGCCGAAGCGGGACAGGGTCGCGGCGGCGTTGCCGATGGACTCGATCGGGATGGTGACCGTCACGCTGCCGTCCTCGGCCGGATCGGCGGCGGCGACTGCCTTCACCAGGGTCGGGAAGGACACGTCGTGCATGTGCGCGGCGAGGTGCGGCGACACGCGTACGACGGCCTCGGCTGTGAAGCGGGTCTGGTCGAAGCCGGCCAGGCGTTCCTGCCAGAAGCCCGGGAGGTCGAAGTCGGCCGGGCGCTCGAACTCCTCGTCGGTCGGGGTGAGCTCGAGGATGCTGGAGACGCGGTAGGTCCGGATCCCGCCGGATGTTGCGGCGACGACGTACCAGGCGCCGTTCTTGAGGACGAGTCCGTACGGTTCGAGCACGCGCTCGACCTCGCGGGGCGCCTCCCAGCGGCGGTACAGGACCTTGATCCGGCGGTCGTGCAGTACAGCGTCGGCGACGGCGGACAGGTGGGGCGAGTTCTCGGCGTCCTGGTACCAGGCGGGCAGATCGAGGTGGAAGCGGTTCTTCAGCCGACCGGCGCGGTCGCGTTGATCCGGGGCGAGCGCGGCCAGCAGCTTGAGCTCGGCCGCACTCGTCTCCGCGGTGAGACCGAGCGCTGCGGCAGCGCCGGGCATGCCGACGAGGAAGAGCGCGGCGGCCTCCTGCTCGGTGAGTCCGGTCAGCTTCGTGCGGTATCCCTCGACTAGGCGATAACCGCCGGCTCTGCCCTGGTCGGCGTACACGGGCACGCCTGCTGCGGCGAGCGCCTCAACGTCGCGGTAGATCGTGCGGAGCGAGACCTCCAGCTCGTCGGCGAGCTCGCGCGCGGTCAGCTGCCGGCGGGTCTGCAGCAACAGCAGAATCGACAGCAGCCGGCTTGAACGCATGTCACGAGGTTAGCTCCGAACACTGCCACTCGCTGTCAGGTATCGATCGGATGCTGGCTGCATGACGACATGGACCAAGGTGACCGGCGACTTCGACTTCCTGAACGGGTACTTCGACGTCCGGCACCGAACCCTGAAGCAGGTCTTCGTGGGCTGCGACGAGTGGAACGAGTTCGAGGGCACCACGACGGCGCGCACGCACTTCGACGGGGCGATCAGCATCGACGAGATGCGGTTCCCATCGAGGTCGTCGTACGGGATGTCGGTGCGGCTGTTCGACCCGGAGGCCAAGGAGTGGAGCATCTGGTGGATCGACGGCCGCACCATGGAGCTCTACCCGCCCGTCCGCGGCGGCTGGACGGCCGACGGCACGTCCTGCCGGCTCGTCGGCGCGGACGAGGTGGTGAACGGGCAGACCGTGATGGTCAGCTACGAGTGGTCCGACATCACCGAGCAGACCGCGCACTGGGAGCAGTGCTACTCCAACGACGGCGGCGAGACCTGGGAACTCAACTGGGTCATGGACTTCACTCGCCGGGACACGCCGCCCCCGCCCCTCGACGTACCGAAGCTGACCGGCGACTTCGACTTCCTCGTCGGGCGCTGGGACATGCACAACAGCCGGCGGAAGCCCGCGCTGGGTTCGCCGGCCGAGTGGTACGACGTCGAGTCGCAGATGGAGGTGTGGTCGTACTTCGACGGTGCGGTCAGCTTCGACGAGGGGTGGTTCCCGACCGAAGGGTTCCGGGGCGCGACGCTGCGGATCTACAACCCGACGTCGAAGACGTGGGCCATCCACTGGATCAACAGCCTCCGCGGCCACCTGGAAACCCCCGTGATCGGCTCCTTCACCGACGACGGCACCGGCACCTTCGAAGGCCCCGACACCTGGGAAGGCCAACCAATCGACGTCCGCTTCACCTGGACCCCCGGCACCGACAAAGCCGCCTGGCAACAATCCTTCTCCACCGACAACGGCCACACCTGGACCCCCAACTGGAAAATGCAACACACCCGAACCAGCTAGTCCTCCCCACGCGCTACCCAGCTGCTCAGCTGTGGCCTTCACTGCGCGCAGCCTCGGACTCGCCTTCCAGTACAAGCCGGAAGCCACTGGGGGTTCTCAGGATCAGCCGCCGATAGCTCCAGCCTGGGGCGGGATCGTTCTGCTCGAGCTCGAAGTCCACCGCCGCGGCTCGGCAGCGCTCCATCGCGGCGTCGACGTCGGTGACTGCGATCTGCCAGGTGAGCACGCTTGGGGGGTCGTTCGGTGTGAGCGCTTGCTGGATACCGAAATGGATGCTGTCGGTGCCGAACGCGATGAACGACGGGTATTCCGGCCCCTCGTAGATCACCGGGAAACCCAGCCGTTCGTAGAACTCCCGTTCGGCCGCGAGGTCGGCGACGTTCAGAACAGGTGCGAGCCGGCTGAACAGGGCATGGCCCGAGGTTTCCATCGTCTTGTTGGTAGCGGTTGTGTTCTCCACGCGCATCTCCACTCGTCCGATCTGTCATCCAAGGCTCAACGCTGACACCTGAAGTTGGCTCGGCCAAGCTCGATGGCCTCAAAGTCATCAACGGCCGCGCGCGGGAACCAGGGAGCGCGCCTAGCGGTCGCGACGAAGGAGTGGCTGCATAGCGCGCGCGGGAAGGACTGCGTGGAGGGTCAAGGTGAGGGCCAGGATCAACGCGGCGACGGCGGGGAGGGCGGGTGCGGGGGTGCCGGCGGCTAGGGCTACGCCGCCTAGGGCGCTGCCTAGGGCGCAGCCGAGGGCGATGGCGCTGCCGTTTAGGGCCATGACTATGGCTGCGGAGTCGGGGGCGAGGGCGGCTAGGCGGGCCTGTTGGGGGACTGCCGCGCCGCCGTTGCCGATGCCGGCGGCGAAGAACCACAGCAAACCGACAACAGCCACCACACCGCTGACCTTGAACACCAGCGCGGCCAGCACCGCGTCCACAAGCAGCCCGATCAGTACGACGGTCAGCACCCGGAGCGCACCGAAGCGGTCAGTCAGCCGCCCGGTGACCGCGTTGCCGAGCATGCTGGCCAGGCCGTAGCCGAACATGACGAGGATGATCATCCACTCGCCGGGAAAGGCAGGTGCGAGGATCAGCGTGGCGTAGGTGAAGCAGGTGTAGCTGCTGCAAAGGATGCCCGTCGTGACGAGCAGGCCGGCCAGCAGTCGTGGTTGACCGAGCGGGCGCAGCCGGTCGGCCAACGTGCCGGCCGGCAAATGCAAGCGCGGAAGCTTCAGCACGATCCCGGCCAACGCGATGGTCCCCACCGCCGCGACCAGAATCATCGGGAACCGCCAGCTCGACTGCCCGAGCACCAAACCGACCGGCACGCCAAGCGCAGTCGCCGCCATCCACCCGCCGAGCACAAACGACAACGCCTTGCCGTGATCCTTGGCCGGCGTCAACGCGATCACATAACCGGTAACAGCCGCATTGAGCAGGCATCCCCCAAGCGCCGCCACCACCCGCCCGCCGAGGGCCACCGAATACCCAGGCGCGAGTCCCACGACCAGATTCCCCACGACGAACACACCCAACGAAAGCGCGATCGTCCGCCGCCGCTCCCAGCGACTGGTCGCCGTACTGAGCAACGGCGCCGCCAGAGCCGACGTCAACGCAAACGCCGACACCAACTGCCCGGCCACCGCCTCGACCACCCGCAAATCCGAAGCAATCGCCGGCAACAACCCAGCCAGCACATATCCGTCGATCCCCGTCGAGAACGTTGCCACCGCCAACCAAATCAGCGGCCGGTACCTCACAGGTCGCGGACAAACGTGAACATGCTCCGCCCCAGCACCAGCGGCTCAGGCACACCGCGATACCGATGTACGCCGACCCCGAAACCAGCCTCCGGATCGGACACGAACACCCGCTCGAACCCGCGCTCCTCGAACCACTCGCAAATCGCCGGCACCCGATCCGGCGCGCCCCGATGCCGAGTCCAGATCACCGTGCCGCCGGCCTTGCTCAATTGCCGGCACGTGTCGGCAGTCCGCTCGATGTCCGCGTCCACGATATTGCCGAACACTCCACACGCCAGCACGACGTCCGCCGGCACCAGCCCCCGGTATTGATCCGTCAACGCCGCATCGCCCTCGACCACCTCGACGTCGGTCAGCCCCGCGACCCGGATCGCCTCCGCGGCAACCGCCGTACTGCGTGGATCCAACTCGACCAGCCGGGCCCGCACATCGTCACGACGTGGGTGCCCGGGCAGCACCTCGAGCAGGTCGCGGCCCTCGCCGGCGCAGAGACTCACCACCGTCAGCGGGCCGGGCGGCGCAGCATCCAGCGCCAGCCGGAGCTGCGCCTGCACAACCTCCAGACGCCGCGCGAGGAACGAACCGGGTACGTCGTAGTCGCCGTGCCAGCGGTGCCAGTCCATGAGGCTAAAGGCTACGGATCGCCACCAGGGTCGAGAGCGCGGCCTGGGTTGCCTCGTAGCCCTTGTCCTCGCGGCTGTCCGGGAGCCCGGCGCGGTCCAGCGCCTGCGGGTCGTTGTCACACGTGAGTACGCCGAAGCCGATCGGGACGCCCGTACTCACGCCGACCTGCATCAGGCCCTCGGTCGCGGCCTGGCAGACGTACTCGAAGTGCGGGGTATCCCCGCGGATCACGACTCCGAGCGCGATCACCGCGTCGTACCCGCTCTTCGCCGCGTGCAACGTCGCGACCGGGAGCTCGAAGGATCCCGGCACCCGGATCACCGTGTAATCGGTGACGCCGGACTCGTCCAGCGCGCGGATCGCCCCGGCCACCAGGGCGTCGGTGACCTTCGGGTGCCACTGCGCTCCGACGATCGCGACGCGGGCGCCGTCGGCCCGCGGGGTCTCGATGGTGGGTGCTCCACTGCCCGACATCAGCCGGCTCCGTTCTCTTCGGCGAGGACACCGGCGGGCAGGTGGTGGCCCATCCGGTCGCGCTTGGTCCGCAGGTACCGCAGGTTGTGTTCGGTCGGGTCGATCGAGATGCCCCGGCGCTCGACCACATCGATGCCGTAGCCCTGGACGCCGGCCAGCTTGTCCGGGTTGTTGGTCAGCAGCCGGACGGACGTGACACCGAGGTCGGCCAGGATCTGCGCGCCGGTGCCGTAGTCACGGGCGTCCGCGGGCAGCCCGAGGTCCAGGTTCGCGTCGACCGTGTCGCGGCCCGCGTCCTGCAGCTCGTACGCCTGCAGCTTGTGCAGCAGCCCGATCCCACGGCCCTCGTGCCCACGCAGGTACACGACGACACCGCCCTCGGCCGCCACCTGACGCAGCGCCTCGTCCAGCTGCGGACCACAGTCACACCGCAGTGACCCGAACACGTCACCGGTCAGGCATTCCGAGTGCAGTCGCACCAGCGTCGGCCCGTCCCCGATCTCGCCGCGGACCAGCGCCAGCTGCTCCGACCCGTCGACGACGTTCCGGTAGCCGTGGGCAACGAAATCGCCGTACTGGGTCGGCAGGGTGGTGGTCGCGACGCGCTGGATCTGGCTCTCGGTACGGCGCCGGTAGCGAATCAGATCGTCGATCGACACCAGCACCAGCCCGTGCTCGTCGGCGAACTCACGCAGCTCCGGGCCGCGCTTCATCGTGCCGTCGTCGTTCACGAGCTCCGAGATCACCGCAGCCGGCGTCAGCCCGGCCAGCCGGGCCAGGTCGATCGACGCCTCGGTGTGCCCCGGCCGCACCAAGACGCCGCCGTCGCGGGCGCGGAGCGGGAACACGTGCCCCGGCTGGACGACGTCGTACGGCTCGGACGCGGAGTCGGTCAGCACCCGGATCGTCCGGGCCCGGTCGGCGGCCGAGATCCCGGTGCTGACGCCGTCGCGGGCATCGACCGAGATCGTGTACGCCGTCCGCATCCGCTCCCGGTTGTGCGGGGTCATCAGCGGGATGCCGAGCCGGTCCAGCTCGGCGCCCTCCATCGGGACGCAGACCACGCCGGAGCTGTACCGGATCAGGAACGCCAGCAGCTCCGGTGTCGCCTTGGACGCGGCGAAGATCAGGTCGCCCTCGTTCTCGCGGTCCTCGTCGTCGACCACGATCACCGGCCGCCCGGCCCGCATCTCGTCGATCGCGTGCTCGATCGTGTCCAGCTTCAGCACATCACCCATGTCAGCCCACCACCACTGGTTCCGGAGCCACGGTCCGCTCCCGGTTCTGGATCCGCCACCAGGAGGCGAACCCGACGACACAGAACAACCCGTAGACGATGTACATCGTCGCCGACGGGTAGAACTTCGCCTGGATCAGCAGCGGTACGCCGACCACGTCGACGGCGATCCAGATCAGCCAGAACTCGACGAACCCGCGAGCCATCCCGTACGTCGCGAGGATCGAGCCGGTCAGGATCCACGCGTCCCACTGCGGTCCCCACGAGCCGAGCTCGCGCAGGACGACGTACGAGATCGCGTAGAGGACGACCGCGATGCCGAGAAGTTCGAGCCGTTCACGCGTGGTCGCCCACCGCGGCTGCACTGCCTTGCCCGCACCGCCGTGGCGGGTCTGGTACCAGCGGTACCAGCCGTAGAGGCTGACCAGCGCGAAGAACACCTGGCGACCGGCCTGACCCCATAGATCCTTGTCCTGCGGCGTGTCGAAGATGCCGCCGACGAAGACGGTGAACAGCAGGACGTTGCCGACGATGCCGACCGGCCACGCGGCGACCAGCCGGCGCATGCCGAACAGGGCGCTGCCCAGGCCGAACACGTTGCCGACGATCTCGCGAACGAGCACCGGCGAGCCGGCGATCTCCACCTCCGAGTGCAGCAACCAGTCGATCACTGGTCCCCTCCTTTGGCGGTGAGCAGCCGCTCGACGTACTTGGCGATCACGTCGACCTCGAGGTTGACCGTGTCGCCGACCGCGTTGCGGCCGAGCACAGTCAGCTCGAGCGTGGTCGGGATCAGGCTGACCCCGAAGGTTCCGGTCGCGTCGTCCACGTCGGTGACGGTCAGGGAGACGCCGTCGATGGCGATCGAGCCCTTCTCGGCGACGTACTTGAGGATCTCGGGCGTGGTCGCGACGCGAACGTCCTCCCAGTGCTCGGCCGGCGTGCGGCTCGCGATCGTCCCGGTGCCGTCCACATGGCCCTGGACGATGTGCCCACCGAGCCGGGCGTGAGCCGTGACCGCACGCTCGAGGTTGACGCTCGAGCCCTTGTCCAGGCTGCCCAGGCTGGTCCGCTTCAGGGTTTCGCGCATCACGTCGGCGGTGAAGACGCCGGCACCGTGCTCGATCACCGTCAGGCAGCAGCCGTTGACCGCGATCGAGTCGCCATGCCCGGCGTCCTCGGTCACCTTCGGGCCCCGAATGGTGAGCCGGGCGGCGTCTCCGTCCAGCAGGTCCAGCGACTCGACGGTGCCGAGTTCTTCGATGATGCCGGTGAACATCTACTTCCCTCCAAGAGGAGTCAGGGTCAGCCGGACGTCGTCGCCGAGACGGGTGACGTCCGCTAGCTTGAACCGCCGAAGGTGGTCGATCGATTCCGCGCCGAGATCGCCGATCGCGGCGTACCCGGAGCCGAGCACGGCCGGGGCGACGTACGCGACGATCTGGTCGACCAGCTGGGCGCGCAGGAAGGCGGCGGCCAGCGTCGGGCCGCCCTCGAGCCAGAGGTGCCGGATGTGGTGGTCGTCGAGCTGCCGGAGCACCTCGGCGGGGTCGTGCGTCGGCAGGATCAGTGTCCGCGCGCGGTCGTTGCGGACCCTCGCGGTCTCCGGGATCTCCCGGTCGCCGACCACGACCCGCAGCGGCTGCCGGGCCGCCGGTACGTCGTGCTCGTCGCGGACCGTCAGCTCCGGGTCGTCGTCCAGCACGGTCTGGGTGCCGACGGCAATCGCGTCGCACTCGGCCCGCTTGCGGTGTACGTCGGCGCGCGCGATCGGTCCCGTGATCCACTTGCTGGTCCGGTCCGGCGCGGCCGACCGCCCGTCCAAGGTAGTCGCGAACTTCCAGGTGACGAACGGGCGGCCCATCCGGACGCTGTGCAGCCACACGTGGTTGACCGCCTCGGCCTCCTCCTGCAGCACGCCCTCGATGACCTGGATGTTCTTGTTCCGGAGCGTCTCGGCGCCGCCGGCGGCCTGCCTGTTTGGGTCCGGTACGGCGTACACGACCCGCGCGACACCGGCCTCGATCAACGCGTCGGCACACGGCCCGGTCCGGCCGGTGTGGTTGCACGGTTCGAGCGTCACGTACGCCGTACCGCCGCGGGCCCGGTCGCCGGCCATCGTCAGCGCCACGATCTCGGCATGGGGGCCACCGGCAACGGCATGGAAGCCCTCACCGACCGGATGCCCGTCCCGGCCGGTGACGACACAGCCGACCACCGGGTTCGGGTGGGTGCTGCCGATACCCTTCGCGGCCAGCTCGATCGCACGCCGCATCCAGGCGACGTCGATCGGCGAAGCGTTGTTCACTCACGGTCCCTCGTTGTCACGGACGCACTCCGGGGGTCGTGACAACCGGCGCAAACGCACTGCCGTCCGGGGGTCGCTCGCCGCACCTCGCGGCAGACCTTGTGGGTCGCGTTGCCGAACGTCAGAGCGCACCCGCCGATCGCGTGCGCCTCCCATCCGGACTTTCACCGTCGGTCCCGGAATTCCACCAGGTCAACCGGCCGCTCAACTGCTGCGGCCGGGTCGCGGACTGTCACCGCCGGCTCGGAATTACACCGACCCCGGAGCACGCGAGTGGGTTCACTCGTACTTCAAGTGTGCCACCCCCACCCCACCCCACCAGGACCCAGGTCACATCCTGGTCACCCCCACCCAACGCTCACCCCCACCCTCAGCCCCACCCCAACGCCCACGACAAGCGCCCGCACCCCCCTCAGGCCACCCCACCCCAACGCCCAGGACAAGCGGCCGCACCCCACCCCAACGCCCAGGACAAGCGGCCACACCCGACCCCATCAGCCCAGCGCCACCCCACCCAACCACCTTCGCGACCATGCCCCGGCCGCCGGTTTGGTTCACTGTCGGCGGGCTGATCCCCACCGACAGCTGTTTCACCGCTGACGGGTTACAGCACGGCATCGGTGCGATAACCCGGCAGTGACTGGTAGGTCGAGGTGGCTGGGGGCTCGTGGTGGTTGGGGTGGGCTCGGCTGGTGGGGCGGTAGGTTTTCGTCGGTGGAGGCGTTTGCGGGGCGGTATCGGCTGATCGATCTGATCGGGACCGGCGGGATGGGCTCGGTGTGGCGGGCGTGGGACCTGCGGCGGTCGGCGTACGTGGCGGCGAAGGTGCTCGGGCAGCACGACGCCGCGACCCTGCTGCGGTTCGTCCGGGAGCAGTCGCTGCGGATCGAGCACCCGCACGTGGTGGCGCCGCACGGGTGGGCGGCTGACGACGACAAGGTCGTGTTCGCGATGGACCTCGTCCGCGGCGGCTCGGTTGCGACCCTGCTCGGCGACCACGGCCCACTACCGACGTCGTACGTCGCCGTACTGCTCGACCAACTGCTGCACGGCCTGTCCGCAGTACACGCGGCCGGCGTCGTACACCGCGACCTCAAACCCGCCAACCTGCTCCTCGACGCCACCGGCAAGGGCCGCCCGCACCTGCGCCTGTCCGACTTCGGCATCGCCGGCCTGCTCGACGAACCCCGGATGACCCGTCACAGCACAATCCTCGGCACCCCCGGCTACATTGCCCCCGAACAACTCGCCGGCGCCGATCCCGACCCCCGCCAGGACCTCTACACAGTCGGCGCCGTCGCCGCCGAACTCCTCACCGGCGAACGCCCCGGCCCCGACGGCAAACTCCCACCCGTCGAAGGCCCCCTCGCCGAGTTCATCCACCGCAGTACGGCGACCGACCCCACTCACCGCCCCACCACAGCCCGCGGTGCCGGCCGCCTCCTGGCCGAGTCCGGCGCCCTCCCACCCACCTCCACCACCCCCTGGTCCACCCACCCCGACTCCCCCGAAGTCTTCGACCAACTCCCACCCCTCCCACCCCCATGGACCCCCACCGGCCCACCCCCAACCAACCCCATCCCAGCCCCAACCCCACCACCATCAACCACCAACCCCGCCCACTACCCAACCCCGCCGCCCGCCCCAGAACCCACCACCCCAACAACCCCGACATCAACCACAGGCCCCGCCGACGCCAGCGTCGCCGCCCGCCCCGCCATACCCACCCCCGCCCGAATCCACCCCTCGCACACCCCCGCCACATCCCCGACCACCTCGGCATCACCCGCCTCGGCATCCCCCGCCTCCGCTACCACCACCCAGGCCGCTCGCCCCGGCAGTCGCCTGCTCGTCTGGGTCGCCTCGTTGAGCTTCACCGGAGCACTAGCCCTCCTAGGAACAGCCACCTGGCTCGTCCTCAAGTAGCACCAAACCCCAGACGGCTCCGGAGCTTGAGAAGCGCCCCATGACCGCTTGGTCAGCAGCAGGTCCGCTCAGCTCGCCGTACGGCGGTCGAGCCGGAGCTCCGGCGGTCCGGCGGTCGAGTCGGCGGTCCGGCGTTAGGCGGGCGGTCCGGCGTTAGGGCGGGCGGACGGCGGTGAGTTGGCCGTGTGTCTGCTGACCGAGTTCTGCAACGTCGGTTGGAGGGACCGGTTGGCCCACCGAGGGTTTGCACGTTGCTGACGCGTGCGAGGCGCCGGGGTGGAGTGGGGCGAGGGCAGGCCATGGCGTTGGTTGGCTCGGAGTTGCCCGTGCGATCGGGTGTCCAAGGGCTGGAGGCCCGCTAGCCGCAGGCTCCTGGCTCCTCCTTAACTGAGGCCTGACGCGGGGCAGGTTCCAGGGGCTACTGAGGCGGGATGCGTCACGGGTGAGATCAACAGCACGGCGCCGGCTGACGTGGGCAGAGCCCGGGCTGTGGGCCCGGGCTCTGGTGGGGTGCGTGGCGGGTTAGTTGTACGGCGGTTGGGACGGGCGTTGGCCGCGTTGGTTGGGGTGGCCGCTGGGATTGGGGTGGTTGGGGTACTGCTGGGGGCCGGAGCGCCATGCGGTGGCGCTTGGTTGGGTTATGGCGGGCTTTCGGCGAAGGCGGAGGAGGGCTAGGGCGCCTACCAGGAGGAGGACTACGCCGCCGCCGGAGAGGCCGGCGATGAGGGCGATGGGGGTGGTGTCGGTGGAGTTGGGCGGGTTGCCCTGGACGGGGCCGCCGGCCTGGGGGGTGCTGCCGTTTTCGTTCTCGTTGCCGGATTCCGAGGGGGTGGCGGTCGGTGACGGGGTGACTGAGGTGCCGGCGACGGGGGTGGCGCCGTCGACGTACTCGGGCTTGCCGGTGCCCGGCGTACCGACCACTCCGACTGTCAGCGTGATCGGGACAGTGAAGGCCCTGTCGTTGTCCTTGCGGGTGAGTGAGACGGCGACGTAGTACTCGCCGGGCATCGAGGTGCCGGTGTCCTGGTTGTTGGCGCCGTTTCGGTTCAGGTAGCGGATCTCCTTGGTGGTGATCGCCTGGACCGTGCCCTGCCTGGTCAGCACGCCGCGCTTGCCTGCTCCTCCCGGCACGTTCTTCGCGAACACCGAGTACACGTCTTCACCGATCGGTGAGATCAGTGCCGTGTCCAGGTAACGAGTACCTCCGAGTGCCTCACTGGTCGCTGCGCCGAGCTTCGGCACCGTGAACTGGGCCTGGATCCGCTGACCCCAGTCCGCCTTCACGCGGTACAGCTGAAGCTCGCCCGGCATGATCGTCGTCTTGTAGCTGCCGGGCTCGAGCAAGGGAGCGTCCGGGAAGCTCGATCCGGGGACGATCTCGCGCGGGGTCGTGCCCGGCATCTGGGTCCACACCGGGTCGCCGGCCTCTGCGGGCAGGTTCGCCGTCGACGTCACCGGCGGCTCCTCGTCGATCCGCAGCTCGAACGGCACACCCTTGAGTTCGCGGAAGTCCTTGCCCGGTGAGACTGTCAGCACCAGTTGCTCTTCGTCGGCGCACTCCTTCTGCCAATCCGACCAGCTCGAGGCGGTGCCAGTCGCCAGTCCTTGGTCGCTGCCGAACACCCGCGGATAGCTCCAGCCACACTGGTCGCCGCCGAGGGTCTTCAGCTTCACCTCGGCCTGGACCACCAGCTCTTCGCTCGGGATTCGCCGGAAGCTCACCCCGGCCCGCAGGGTGGATCCCTTGATGCTGCGCTTGATCAGGTAGTAGAGGGCGGTCTCGTCGCCGCCGAACGTGTCCGAGTAGTGGCCCGGGGCAACAACCGGCGCACCTTCCTGCTGCGGCCCACCGTGGATCGGGGTACCGGAGATGCGGAACGGGCGGAACGCTCGGGTCGACAGGCGGTCCAGGCCGGCCTCGAGGTCGATGGTGGAGTCCGCGTCGTAGTAGTCGCCGCGGCCTTCGCGGGCGACGCACTGCAGCTGGGTGCGGGCCTTTCCGCCGACGCGGAAGCCGACGACGTCGATCTTCAGGTCGATGCCCTGCTTGGCGATCGACCGCGCCACCTCGCACGGGTCGGGCGCGCAGGTCGCCTCACCGTCGGAGACGAGCACGATCGTGCGCTGACCGGTCGGACCGAGGTCCTTCGCGGCTTGCTGCAGCGCGTACCCGATCGGGGTCTCGCCGTACGGCTTGTACTTCGCGATCGCGGCCTGCAACTGTGGCCGGTTGTCCGTCCCGATCGGCACCGTCAGCTGGGTATCCGTGCACGCGCCGGGCTGGCTGCGCTTGAAGACCGTCGCGCCGTACACCCGCAGGCCTACCTCGGCCTCCGCTGGGAGCTTGGTCATGACGCGACCCAGGGCGGTGCGCGCGGCGACGATCTTGGTCTGCCCGTCGCCAGCCGGCTCTTTCATCGAGCCGGACGAGTCGAGCACCAGGACCAGCTTGCTGTTGCCCGGGTCGGGATCGGCGTACGCGGACCCGGTCGCCAGGCCGGCCAGTAGGGCGGTCAGCGTGATGGCGAGGATCGCCCACACCGCGGGGCGGCGGTGCCGCTGCAGAGCCGTCATCGTTTCCTCCAGTGAGATTCGCTGCCGCAAACACTGACCGTTTGCGATCGCAAATGTCAAGCGGCGATCCACACCTCTTGCGCGTGCCACCTCGTCCACAAGTCGCGGGAGGCGACTGGAAATTCGCGTTCGCAACTGCGAAGATGGTTTGCAGTCGCTATCACGGCGGCGGTCGGAGGGGTTCACAGACATGGATCAGACAGCGCACAACCTGCAGCAGCAGACCGAACTGTACGGCGAGCCGCTCGGTGAGCTCGTTCGCCGAGTGGTCGGGCCACTCGGGCTGACGCAAGGCGGCGTGGCCCAGGTGATCGGGCTGTCTGCGCCGATGCTTTCGCAACTGATGAGCGCCCAGCGGGTGAAGATCGGCAATCCGGCGGTGGTCTCGCGACTGAAGGCGCTCGACGATCTCGCCCACCTGGCGATGATTGGGGAGGTCAGGGAGTACGACATCCCGGGAGCGCTCGATGCGATCCGGGGCGCCACCGGGGCGTTCACACGGTCTGACCCGACTACACACCTGCCGAGACCGGGGTCCGGCGGGTCCGCGCAGGCGGGCGGTGGGTCCGGGCAGACGCCGGGTGGGTCCGGGCAGGCGGCCGGTGGGGCCGGGCACGCGGTTGGCCAGCCCGGGCAGGTGGGCGGTGGATCCGGGCAGGCCGGCGGCCATCCAGGGCAGGCAGGTGGCCAGGCGGGGCAAGTGGCTGGGGCGGCGTTTGCTACGCCGCCGATGCTGGGTGGCGACGGGGCAGCTTTGGGGCAGGGGCACGCTGGGTTGTCGGCGGCGGCTGCAGGCTCTGTGGTGGGGCAGCCGCCGGCGCGGGCCGTCGTACGTGAGATTCAGGATCTGTTTCGGGCTGTTGCTTCGGCGGACGAGGTCCAGCGGGCGGCGGGCGCGATCGCGGGCGAGTCGCCTGCGCTGGCCGAGTTGCTGCTGACGTACGGCGCCGGCCGGACGGCGGACGCACTCGCGCACTACGAGCAACATCACGGCTGACCACCACAGGCGTCGAGCCGATCCGGTAGGTGGGGCGAGCGACGAGGCGTCGGCCCGGCAGCGGCCGATGCGGTGAGTGATGCGGCGGCCGACGCGGGCGGTGACGCGGGCGGTGATGCGATGCCCGATGCACGGAGAACCCGATCCGGACCTTCTGGCCCGGCTCGTGGTGGGCGGGTGATGCGGTCGGCGATGCGGCGGCCGACCCGGGCAGTGAGGGTGCTGGGCGATGCGGGTGATGAGGTGCTGGGCGATGGGGTGGGTGGGTGATGCGGTCGGTGATACGGCGGCCGACGCGGGCGGTGACGTGCTGGCCGATGCGATGGGTGGGTGATGCGGTCGGCGAAGCGGCGGCCGACCCGGGTGGTGAGGGTGCTGGGCGATGCGAGCGGTGACGTGCTGGCCGATGCGATGGGTGGGTGATGCGGTCGGCGAAGCGGCGGCCGACCCGGGCGGTGAGGGTGCTGGGCGATGCGGGTGGTGAGGTGCTGGGCGATGGGGTGTGGGTGGGTGATGCTCGACACGTCTTGGGGGGGTGGGGTGTGGCCGGGGTCACGGGGATTGGTTTAGATGCTGGGGTTTTGGGTGGGATATAGCACGGGGTGGGTGGACATTGTGGGGGTGTCTCAGTGGGTGTCGGGGTGGAATGGCGCGGGTGGGGGTGGTGTTGGGTTCGGGGGCGGGCGGTTGGGCCTGCTTTCGACTGTTTGAGGAGATGTTGTGCGCGCGTTCAGCGGCTTTCGGCGGATCGTTGCGGTGGGAGCCGCGGTCACCTTGGCGTTCTCGATGGTTGCCTGCGGCAGCGATGGCGGCGGCGAGGGTGCGGCCGGTGACGACCTGGGGCTGATCGACGGCGGGACGTTGCGGATCGGGACGCTGACCGACGCGCCGCCGAACGTGTACGTGAAGGACGGCAAGTTCACCGGGTTCGACAACGACCTGATCACCGCGGTGGCGGCGAAGCTGAACCTGAAGCCGGAGTTCGTCGGCACCGACTTCTCCGCGCTGCTGTCGCAGGTGAACGGCGGCCAGTTCGACCTTGGCAGCTCCTCCATCACGGTGACCGAGGCGCGCAAGAAGACGGTTGCCTTCAGCAATGGGTATGACTTCGGCTACCTCGGGCTGAACACCACCAAGGACTCGGGTATCACCACGTTCGACCAGCTGCAGGGCAAGCGCGTGGTGGTCGTCCAGGGCACCGTGCAGGACGACTACGCCACCCAGAAGAACCTGAACCCGGTCCGAGTGCCGAACTACAACGCCGCGCTCGGCCAGCTCAAGGCCGGTACGGCGGACGCGTGGGTCTCGCCGGCCGAGATCGGCGAGAAGATGGCCAAGGAGCAGGGCGGCGGCACGGTGATCCTGGCCGCCAAGGAGCTCAGCGACGCGCCGATGGCGTTCGCGGTGGCCAAGAACAACGACAAGCTGCGCGAAGCCGTGAACAAGGCGCTCGACGAGGTGATCGCCGACGGCACCTGGACCAAGCTGGTCGAGCAGTACTACCCGGGTCGCGCCGTACCGGCGAACTTCAAGCCGGGCAGCGGCACCGTCACGCCCGCGGCCGGCAGCACCCCCACTCCCGCAGCCGGCTGATGGACATCTGGTCCACGCTGAACGACACCTTCCTCGACTGGGGGTCGATGAAGGAAGTCCTGCCCGAGATGCTCAAGGTGGGACTGGTCAACACCCTGATTCTGGCGGCCGCCTCGGTCGTCCTGGGCACCTTGCTCGGCATGGTCGTGGCGGTTCTCTCCCTGTCCCGGAAGCGCTGGCTGCGCTGGCCGGCGAAGATCTACACCGACATCTTCCGCGGCCTCCCGGCGATCCTGACGATCCTGCTGATCGGGCAGGGCCTGTCGCCGATCACCCGGCACTGGTGGGGCCCGAACCCGTACCCGCTCGGCATCCTCGCGCTCTCGCTGATCGCCGCCGCCTACATCGGCGAGATCTTCCGCTCCGGCATCCAGAGCGTGGAGAAGGGCCAGCTCGAGGCCGCCCGCGCGCTCGGCTTCAGCTACACCTCCGGCATGCGCCTGGTCGTCATCCCGCAAGGAGTACGGCGAGTGCTGCCGGCGCTCGTGAATCAGTTCATCGCGCTGGTGAAGGAGTCGAGCCTGGTCTACTTCCTCGGCCTGCTCGCCAGCCAGCGGGAGCTGTTCCGGATCGGCCAGGACGCGGCCGCGACGAACGGCAACCTGTCGCCGCTGCTGCTGGCCGGCATCTTCTACCTGGTGATCACGGTGCCGCTGACCCACCTCGTGAACTACTTCGACAAGCGCCTGCGCGAGGGCCGTCCGTCGGACGAGAGCACCAGCGCGGACAACGTCGTACGGGAGGAGTTGGCGCATGCAGACCACCGTTGAGGCGGCCAGTCTCGAGGTCGAGGGCGTCGAGCTGGCGTTCGGCAGCAACAAGGTGCTGCGCGGCGTCGATCTCGCCGTACCGGCCGGGCGTACGGCGTGTGTCATCGGGCCGTCCGGATCCGGGAAGTCGACGTTGCTGCGAGCGGTCAACCGGCTGCTCGAACCGGAAGCCGGGGACGTCCGGCTGGCCGGTGAGTCGGTGCTGAAGGGCAACCCGGACGAGCTGCGGCGGCGGATCGGGATGGTGTTCCAGCACTTCAACCTGTTCCCGCACAAGAGCGTGCTCGAGAACATCACGTTGCCGCTGCGCAAGATCAAGAAGCTCGGGCCGGAGGAGGCCGAGGTCGCGGCGCTGGAGCAGCTCGAGCTCGTCGGCCTGGCGAACAAGGCGCCGGCGCGGCCGGGCACTCTGTCCGGCGGGCAGCAGCAGCGGGTCGCGATCGCGCGAGCGCTGGCGATGAAGCCTGAGGTGATGCTGTTCGACGAAGCGACGTCGGCGCTGGATCCGGAGCTGGTGAAGGGCGTGCTCGGTTTGATGGCGGATCTCGCGCAGGCCGGAATGACGATGGTCGTGGTCACGCATGAGATGGGGTTCGCCCGCGAGGTCGCCGACCAGGTGGCGTTCATGGACCACGGGGTCGTGGTGGAGTCCGGCGTACCGGAGCAGATCTTCACCGCGGCGGAGTCGCCTCGGCTGCAGCAGTTCCTTTCTCAGGTGCTCTGAGACCCCTCGGCGGTTACCTGAAGGCACCGGCCCGTCACATCGCGCGATGCCCCAGCGTCCGGTATGCGGGGATTGTTGACGCGGCAGCGGCGTGGCCTGCTCGGTTTCGGCGGATCGCACCCGACAGTGGTCGGAAGTGATGACCGCCACCGCCCTGGGGGACACATGGCATTGACACGCGCCGGCAACCGCTTGGTCGGTCTGGCGATGATGGTGGCGGTCAGCGTGGTGATCGGCACCGTCGTGGTCGCGGCAGCGCGCACGCCGGGCAGGCCGCAGCCCGGCAGCCCCGCGGCGGCGGCGCCACTATCGGCCGCCGCAGCCGCTGCCGTGCAACCGGCGAAGTACGTCGTCCTGACCTTCGACGACGGCCCAGACCCCGTCTACACGCCAAAGATCCTGGACATCCTGGCGCAGTACGACGCCAAGGCGACGTTCTTCGAGGTCGGCCGGAACGTGGTGAAGCACCCGGCGCTGACCAAGCGCATCCACGACGGCGGCCACAGCGTGCAGAACCACACCTGGTCGCACGCGGACCTGCGGCACCTGTCCGCCGGCGCGTTCCGGAAGCAGGTAGCGGACACGGACCGGGCGATCCGTACCCAGACCGGCCAGGTGCCGGGCTGCCTCCGGCCGCCGTACGGCGGGATCAGCGCCCAGGTCACGCAGCGGGCCAAGGTCCTCGACAAGCAGCTGATCGTCTGGACGGTCGACTCACGCGACTGGACCAAGCCTGGTACGGCGGCGATCGTGAAGCGGGTGCTGACCGGCGTACACAGCGGCTCAGTCGTCCTGATGCACGACGGCGGAGGCAACCGCGCTCAGACGGTCGCCGCGCTGCCCACCATCCTGAAGACGCTCAAAGCCCAGGGCTACGGCTTCCGCACGGTGACCTGCTAGGCCAGCGCTTCGACGAGAGGTACGACGTCCGCGATGGACTCCACGATGCGAGTCGGGCGGTAGGGAAAGCGGTCGACCTCGTGCTCGCCGGTGGAACCCGACAGCACGAGGACGCTGCGCAGACCGGCCTCGAGGCCGCTGATGATGTCGGTGTCCATCCGGTCGCCGATCATCACGGTCGTCTCGGAGTGCGCCTCGATCCGGTTCAGCGCGCTGCGCATCATCAGCGGGTTCGGCTTGCCGACGAAGTACGGCGCGACGCCGGTGGCGCGCGTGATCAGGGCCGCCACCGAACCGGTCGCGGGCAGCGGGCCCTCGGTCGACGGGCCGGTCGGGTCCGGGTTGGTGGCGAGGAACCGGGCACCGTCGGAGATCAGCCGGATCGCCTTCGTGATCGCCTCGAACGAGTACGTGCGGGTCTCCCCCAGCACGACGTAGTCCGGCGCCCGGTCGGTCAGCACGTAGCCGATCTCGTGCAGCGCCGTGGTCAGGCCGGCTTCGCCGATCACGTACGCCGTCCCGCCGGGACGCTGGTCGTCGAGGAACTGAGCCGTGGCCAGCGCGCTGGTCCAGATCGCTGTCTCCGGGACATCGATGCCACCGGCAAGCAGTCGGGCGCGCAGGTCGCGCGGGGTGAAGATCGAGTTGTTGGTCAGAACCAGGAACTTTCTCCCGGACTTCTGCAGGACGGTGATGAACTCACTCGCCCCGGGGATTGCGCGCTCCTCGTGCACGAGGACGCCGTCCATGTCCGTCAGCCAGCTCTCCACGGGCTTGTGCTCTGACATGGCCCCCATCGTAGTGCTCGCAAAAATTGTCGGTGATCGGAGTGAGAATGCGGGCGTGAAGCTTTCCGGGTACCGCGAGCTGTGGCGCACGCACGGCGTGATGGCGCTGCTGGCAGCGTCGTTGCTGGCGCGCCTCCCGGTGCTGGCCACGATGGTGCCGGTGGCTTTCCTGGCCAAGGACCTGAGCGGATCGTTCCGCTGGGCGGGCGTCGTCGCGGCGGCGTACTCGATCGGCATGGCGATCGCCGGACCGCTCTGGGCGAGGACAGCCGACCGCCGCGGCGCGCGTGGCGTGCTCCTGGTGACCGGAATGTCCTGGAGCGTCGCATTGGCTGAGCTCGCGGCGCTACCTGGCGGGCTTTACCGGCTCATGCCAGTTCTGACCTTCCTCGCCGGTTCGCTTGTGCCGCCGGTGATGCAGACACTGCGCGCTGCCTGGCCGCGGGTCGTCCACGGTCCGGCCCTGCGGACTGCGTACGCGGTGGACGCTACCGCGCAGGAGTTGTTGTTCATCGTCGGCCCGATGCTCGGGGCAACAGCCGTAAGCGTGGCGAGCCCGCGACTCGGTGTGCTGCTGGCGGCAGCGATGTCCGCCGCCTTCATCTGGTGGTACGCGTTGCAGCAACCGCCACCCATCCACCACGACGAGGCAAGCGGACCACGACTGACCGCGCGGCAACTGCTCTGGCACCGCTACCGCCTGCCGCTCATCCTCTCCTTCGGTCTGTGGGTGACAGCGTTCAACGGCATCTCGCTCGGCATCGTCGCGTTCGCGGACGAGCACGGTCAGCGGCTGATCGCCGGCATCATGGAGGCCGTCTGGGCGTTCGGCAGCCTCGTCGGCGGCGCTGTGGCGGGCGCCTTGCCAGGCCGCCGTACGTCGTACTTGTGGCGAAGAGCGGCTCTGGTCGCCGTCGGGATGCTGTTGTGCGTGTTCGCGACCTGGTCGCCGGTGTCGTTGGGGATCGCGCTCACGTTGTCCGGGCTGACGCTCGCGCCGGCGATCGGTGCGTTGTACGAGCGTCTGGGTGCACTGACTCCGGACACCGTGCGGACCGAGGTGTTCGGCTGGATGAGCAGCGCGGCGATGGGCGGTGCGGCGATCGGTGCGGCGGTGGCCGGTGCGATCGTCGATAGCTACGGCGTCCGCTACGTGTGGCTGTTCGCTGCCGTTATGGCTGCGGTGTCGTTCCTCTTGTTGCTCCGGATCCCGCCGGAGCAATCCGCCGACAGCGTGTCAGCCGGCGGCCTCCGCGGCGAGAGTGCGTAGCTGCTCGACCATCGCGTTGGGGTTGTCCGCCGCGTACACGGCCGAGCCGGCCACGAACACATCGGCGCCCGCGTCGGCGCAGCGTTCGATGGTGTCCACCGAGACGCCACCGTCGATCTGCACCCACAGGTCGAGGCCGTGCTTGTCGAGCAACTGGCGGGTCCGGCGGATCTTCGGCACGCAGACGTCGAGGAACTTCTGGCCGCCGAAACCGGGCTCGACGGTCATGATCAGGATCATGTCGAGCTCGGGCAGCAGGTCCTCATAGGGCTCGATCGGGGTCGCGGGCTTCAGCGCCATTGCGGCGCGGGCGCCCTTGGCCCGGATCTCGCGCGCGGTGCGGATCGGCGCGCGGCACGCCTCGACGTGGAAGGTGACGCTCGAGGCGCCGGCCTCGACGTACCCGGGAGCCCAGCGGTCCGGGTCCTCGATCATCAGGTGGCAGTCGAGCGGGGTGTCGGTCGCCTTCGCCAGGGACTCGACCACCGGCAGGCCGAGGGTGAGGTTCGGCACGAAGTGGTTGTCCATCACGTCGACGTGCAGCCAGTCGGCGTTCGACACCGCCTGCGCCTCGTCGGCCAGCCGGGCGAAGTCGGCGGACAGGATGCTCGGCGCGATCTGAATCCCCATGGGCGTCAATCTACGTGAACCCGCACCCAGGCCAGGACCTCGGTCGCCGACTCGACCGCCTGGACGCCCGCGGGCAGCGGCGGGCGGCGGATCACGATCACCGGTACGCCGAGCTGCCTTGCTGCCACCAGCTTCGCCGAGGTCTGCGGTCCGCCGCTGTCCTTGGTCACCAGTACGTCGATGTCGTGCTCCCGCAAGACGCTCAGCTCACCGGGAACGTCGTACGGACCGCGGTCGAGGATCAGTTCGCACCACGTCGGCACCGGCTCAGGCGGGTCCACGCAACGGGCGAGCATCCAGACTCCGACCCCGGCAAACTCGTGGAGCCCTTGGCGGCCGATGGTGAGGAAGGCGCGCGAGCCGACGTCCGGCAGGAGGCGGGCGGCGGCGTCAGGTGAGTCGACCCAATGCCAGATGTCGCCCTTGGTCGCTGTCCAGCCGGGACGGCGGAGGACGAGGAACGGGAGGTCGAGCTCACGAGCAGCGGCGGCGGCGTGCGAGGTCATCGTGGCCGCGAACGGATGGGTGGCGTCGACCAAGGCATCGACCGCGTTGTCCCGCAGCCAGTCGATCAGGCCTTCAACGCCACCGAAGCCGCCGTGACGGACCTCGCCGACCGGCAGACGTGCGTCGGTGGTGCGTCCGGCCAGCGAGGAGACGACGTGAACCCCAGAGCGAGACAGCTCCTGCGCAAGCGAACGGGCCTCGCCGGTGCCGCCGAGGAGCAGGAGTTTCATCGAACCCGGGTGGTCGAGTACAGGTGGCTGTCGCGGAAAGCGGTGGCCGCCAGCACCTTGCCGACGATGATGACCGCAGTACGGCGGATGCCCTCGGCCCGCACGTGGTCCGCGATGGTGGCGAGCGTGCCACGCAGGACGACCTCGTCGTCGCGGGACGCCCGCGCGACCACAGCGACCGGGCAGTCGGCGCCGTACGCAGGGATGAGCTCCTCGACGACGCGGTCGATCACCTGGACGGCCAGGTGCAGCACGATCGTGGCGCGGCTCGCGCCCAGCGTGGCCAGGTCCTCCCCCGGCGGCATCGCGGATGCGCGGCCCGCGATGCGGGTGAGGATGACCGTCTGGCCGACCTCGGGGACGGTCAGCTCCCGACTGAGGGTGGCCGCGGCTGCTGCGTAGGCGGGGACGCCGGGCGTCACGTCGTACGGGATGCCGAGGTCGTCGAGGCGGCGCAACTGCTCGGCCATCGCGCTGAACACCGACGGGTCGCCGGAATGCAGCCGGGCGACGTCGAGTCCGTCGGCGTGGGCGGCGGCGAGCTCCGCGATGATCTCGTCGAGGTTCAGGTTGGCGGTGTCGACCTTGCGCGCGCCGGGTGGGCAGTGGTCTAGCAGCTCGACCGGCACGAGCGCGCCGGCGTACAGGCAGACCGGCGAGGACGCGATCAGGTCCCGGCCGCGAACGGTGATCAGGTCGGCGGCGCCCGGTCCGGCTCCGATGAAGTGCACCGTCACTTGGTCACGCTCCAGATCGTCACGGGCATGGCGGGGCGCCAGCCGGTCATGGTTCCGACGGCTGAGGCGCGTTGGACATCCAACCGGATCAGGTCACCGCCGAGCTCGCCGTACCAGCGGGCGATCAGGGCCTCGGTCTCCAACGTCACGCCGTTCAGCACCAGCCGGCCGCCGGGCGCGAGCGCCTCCCAGCAGGCTTCGACCATGCCTGCCGCGGTCGCTCCCCCGCCGATGAAGATCGCGTCGGGAGTCTCCAAGCCGTGCAGCGCGTCAGGCGCCTTGCCCAGCACGACTGCGACCGAGGCGCCCAGTGAGACCGCGTTGCGTTCGAGGCGCTTGGCCCGGTCCGAGTCGCGTTCGATCGCGATTGCACGGCAGGTGGGGTGGTGGCGGGACCACTCGATCGCGATGCTGCCCGCGCCGCCACCGACGTCCCACAGCAACTGGCCGGGTACGGGCGCGAGCCGCGAGAGCGTGACCGCACGGACCTCGCGCTTGGTGAGCTGGCCGTCGCTCTCATACGCGTCGTCGGGCAGGCCAGGCACGGTCGGGAGCAGAGGTGCGCCCGCGTCCGCCTGGCACAGCACGCCGATCACGTTGAGCGCATCGACGTCACCGGACAGCTCCGTGCGGATGCGCTCGGCGGGTCCGCCCAACTGCTCGAGGACGGTAAAGGTGCTGGACGCAAAGCCGCGATCGGTGAGGAGTTCGGCCACCTGGGCAGGGGTCTGAGCGTCCCGGCTGAGGATCAGCAGGCGTCGACCCGGTTGGAGGTGTGGATGGAGTCGCTCGACCGGCTGATTGACCAGGCTGACTACCTGCACCTCGTCCTGCGGCCAGCCGAGGCGTGCACAGGCCAGCGACACGCTCGACGGGTGTGGGATCACCCGTACGGCGTCCGCGCCGAGCAGCCGGGTCAGCGTCGTACCGATGCCGTGGAAGGTCGGATCCCCGCTGGCCAGGACACAGACTCGCCGGCCCTGATACTCGGAGAGCAGTCCTGGCAGGGCTTCGGACAACGGCGAAGGCCAGGCGACCCGCTCGAAGCCGTCGCCGGGCACCAGCCCCAGCTGCCGCGTGCTGCCCATCAGCACGTCTGCGGCCACGACAGCACTCTGCGCAGCGGGTGACAGCCCTTCCCAGCCGTCCGCACCGATCCCCACGACCGTCACCGGCTCAGGCATTGCCGAGCACCCTCGTCACAGTGATCTCGATGACCACCCGGCGTGGGTTGGGTCGCGGCTCACGGTAGCGCTTGGCATACCGCCGTACGGCGTCCTCCACCCGCTCCGGATCGTCGCTGACCACCGCACGGCCCTCCAGTGTGGACCAGCGGCGCCCGTCGACCTGGGTCACCGAGACCGCTGCCGTACCGGCCTTGCGGATCGTGCGGGCCTTGTGCGACGTACCCGAGCAGATCACCCGGACGAGGCCTGCCTCGATGTCCAACGTCGCACCGACCGGCGTCGAGTGCACTGTCCCGTCCGCACGGACGGTACTCAGCACACACAGCTGCCGCTCGGTCCAGAACTCGACAAGTCCGTCACTCCAAGGCACTCCGAGATCGTAGACAGACCGGCCCGCCCGGCAACCAGCCGGGCGGGCCGTTGGGCGCCGGACCCCTCAGACCGGCGCACGTTTCCTTACCCGACGTCGCGGCGGCGGAAGGTGACCAGGCCAGCCGCTGTCAGTGCTGCGGCGATCGCCGTCAGCCAGATGACCGGGGTCGCGGAGAAGTCACCGCCGGGCAGGCGCGGGGTGTGGCCGTAGGGGCTGAGGTTCATCACGGCCTGCGGCAGGTCGAAGATTGCGCCGAACTGCCCGATCAGCAGGAAGACACCGAACAGCACCCAGGCGCCCGTGACCAGCTTCGGAGCCAGTCCGAACAGTACGACGACCAGTGCGGTGACCAGCCAGATCGCGGGCAACTGGACGGCCGCCGCCGCGAGCATGCGCGGCACCTGGCGACCCATGTTGCCGAGCGACGCCCCACTGGAGATGCCCGAGCCGAGCCCTGCGACCAGAATCAGCGCACCGGTGCCGAACAGCGCCATCAGCACGTGACTGCCGAGCCACTGCCCACGCGCCACCCCAGTCGCGAGCAGGGGCTCGGCACGGAGCGCAGTCTCCTCGGACCGCAGCCGTAGCGCCGCCTGGATGCAGTACGCCGAGGCGAGCAGCCCAACCATGCCCATCTCCGTCGACAGGAACGCGTCGGTGATGCCGTTGACGCCACCGAGCTTCTGCACCATCTCCTTGGTGGCGTCACTGGTCACGAAGCCGTCCACGTTGCTGGCGATGTTGCCGACCAGCAGTCCGAGCAGCAGGAACGCAGCACCCCAGCCGTACAAGGAGCCTCGGTGCAGCCGCCAAGCAAGCGCGAGCGGCGACCGCAATGACGCTGACGCCCGAGCAGGCCCCGGCCGCGGACGCACGAGGCCCGCACCGACGTCACGCCGGCGGATCAGCGCCATCGCACCAGCCACGAGTGCAACGAGGAACACGAGCGGCAGCAGCAGTACGGCGTACCGGTCACCGGCGTACGCGCGGACCTGCTGGGACCAGCCGATCGGCGACAGCCACGAGACCCACTCGGACTTGCCGTCGGCGGACGAGTCACCGATCGCCCGCAGTACGTAGGCCACGCCCAAGACGACAGCGGTGAGCCCGTTCGCGGCCCGAGCGCCCTCGGTGAGCTGAGCAGTCACCGCAGCCACGCCCGCGAAGGCCAGCCCGGCTCCCGCCCACTGCAGCCCGAAGGCGAACGACCCTGCGGCGGGCAGACCGACGCCGATCAACGACAGCGCGGTCAGCAACCCCAGCAGTACGACGGTCGCCGACGACACGATCAGTGCTGCCGTCAGAGCCGCGTACCGACCGAGGACGCCCGCGCTGAGCAGCTCCAGTCGGCCCGTCTCCTCCTCGGTCCGGGTGTGCCGTACGACGAGGATCGCGGCGAGCAACCCGACCAGGGCAGCACCGAACGCGGTCAGCTTGAACAAGGAGAGCTCACCGAGTGAGGTCTCGTCGAAGATCCGGCCGTAGAGCGACACCAGGGCCGGCGACGCGTTCGACGTACGGGCCGCCTCGACGCGGGAGTTGACGTCCGGGTACAGGTCGATCGACGCCTTTGCCGACCCGGCTGCCATCGAGATGAACACCACGATCCAGACCGGGATGAGGATCCGGTCCCGGCGCAGCGCGAGCCGCACCAGGGTCCCGGTCCCGACGAAGTCGTTCATCGGACCGCCGCCATCGGCTCGACCTCGTCCTCGTAGTGCCGCAGGAACAGTTCCTCGAGCGTCGGCGGCTGCGCGACCAGGCTCTTGATCCCACTCGCGGACAGTTGCCGCATCACCGCATCCAGCTGGGCGGTGTCCACCTCGCACCGCACGCGGTTGCCCTCGACATCGAGGTCGTGGACACCAGGAAGCGACGCCAGACCGTTCGGCGACCCGGCCAGCTCGGCGTGGATCGACGTACGCGTGAGGTGGCGAAGGTCGGACAGCGTGCCGGTCTCGACCACCTTGCCGCGGCGGATGATGCTGATCCGGTCACACAAGGCCTCGACCTCGGACAGGATGTGGCTCGACAGCAGCACGGTGCGGTCGCGCTGGCGCTCCTCCTCGATGCACTGCCGGAACACCTCCTCCATCAGCGGGTCCAGGCCGGACGTCGGCTCGTCCAGGATCAGCAACTCGACGTCACTGGCCAGCGCGGCGACCAGGGCGACCTTCTGCCGGTTGCCCTTGGAGTAGGTGCGGCCCTTCTTCGTCGGGTCGAGGTCGAAGCGGCGGAGCAGGTCGTCGCGCTTCTTCACGTCGAGCCCGCCGCGCAGCCGCCCGAGCAGGTCGATCACCTCGCCACCGGTCAGGTTCGGCCAGAGGTTCACGTCACCCGGGACGTAGGCGAGCCGGCGGTGCAGCTTCGCCGCGTCGTGCCATGGGTCGCCGCCGAGCAGCGAGACATCGCCGGCGTCACCGCGCAGCAGCCCGAGCAGCACCCGGATGGTGGTGGACTTCCCGGCGCCGTTCGGGCCGAGGAACCCGTGCACCTCACCGGTCGCGACCACCAGGTCGAGACCGTCGAGGGCGTGCGTACTTCCGTACGACTTGTGCAGTCCAGAGACCACGATGGCTGATGTCATGATTCATAACGTACACTTCATTCAGAAGATTGTGAATCTTACTAACACGGTTCTCACACGATCGGTGGATCGGTCACCACAGAGGAGATGATGGGGCGGTGAGCGCACAACGAGACGACGAAGCCGTCCGGCGGTACGCCGAGCAGTTCGGCAACCTGCTGGCCGACACGGGCTGGCCGCGGATGGCCGCGCGCGTGTTCGCCGCCATCCTGTCCAGCGAGGACGGCCGGATGACGGCTGCCGAGCTGTCCGACCAGCTGCAGGCGAGCCCGGCCGCGGTCTCGGGCGCGGTCAACTACCTGCTCCAGCTCCGCCTCGCCAACCGGGAACGCGAACCCGGCAGCCGCCGCGACGTCTACGTCGTCCAGGACGACGCCTGGTACCAGACCATGATGAGCGAGGACCAGGCCCTGGTCCGCTGGGCCGCCTCACTCCAGAAAGTCCTCGACGCCGCCGGCGAAGGCACCGCCGCCCACCGCCGCATCCGCGTCTCCCTCGCCTTCATCGACTTCATCAGCGCCGAAGTCAAAGGCCTCAGCGAACGCTGGGTCAAACGCAAAGCCGAACTAGACGCCGAACTGGACGCCTAGCCCGCGCCTGTCGCCGTACCTCGGACACCCAACGGGGACCTCGGACATCTGGTCAGATGTCCGAGGTCCCCGTTTGCTGGGCACGGTTTATCCACAGGTGACGGATGCCGGGGGCTGAGGTGCCGGAACGACGGCATGTTCTTGGGTGTGAATCCGAAATTGAAGGTGCTGTCCGAACAGCGGCAGGGGTGGTTCAAGCGGAGCGACGTGCTCGCGGCCGGTTACAGCGACGCGGAACTGCGGCGGCGACTGCGCCGAGGGCAGTGGGCGCGGCTCAGTCGTGATGCCTTCGTCGAGCGGAGTGAGTGGCCGGTGGACGAGCCGCCGTGGGATCGGGCGAGACGGCTGCACCTGCTGACTGCCCGGGCCGTGACGGATCGGCTCGAAGACGTAGTGATCAGCCATCAATCGGCGGCCGTTGTGCATGGCCTGCCGACCTGGGGTCTCGACCTCAGCAGAGTCCACGTGACCCGATCGACTGGGCGAGTTCGGTCCAGCGAAACGCTGTCCGTGCATCGATCTCCACTGGATGCAGATGAAATCACCGAGCTCGGTACCATGCGCGTGACAACCGTCGACCGAGCGATCACGGAGGCGGCGTGCACCGCGTCGTACGAGGTCGGCGTCGTCCTCGCCGACGCAGGACTGCGCGACGGGCTGACCTCCTCCGAGCGGCTCGTGTGGACCGCGGATCGCCATCGGCACTGGGCCGGTTCACCCGCGGCACGTGCAGCGGCGCGATTCGCCGACGGGCTGAGCGAATCGGTCGGCGAGTCCCGGCTGCGCGTCCTGATGGACAACTGTCACCTGCCGGAACCACGCCTCCAGGTGGAGATCCTCGCCGACGACGGCGAACTGATCGGCCGGGTGGATTTCCTCCTGCCCGGCAACCTGGTCGTCGAGTTCGACGGCGCTTTGAAGTACGGCGAGACCGCCGAGGCCGTCATCGCCGAGAAGTGGCGGGAGGACCGACTCCGCGAGCAGGGATACCAGGTAGTCCGCGTCACCTGGCCGGACCTGGATCGCCCGCGCGCCACGGCCGCACGCCTGCTGCGCCGGCTGGCCTGATCCGGGGTGCCTCAGACACCAAACGGGGACCTCGGACATCTGGTCGGATGTCCGGGGTCCCCACGAGGTGTACCGGGTTAGCGCAGGGTGCCGTTGGCGATTATGTCGAGGTTGCGTTGGAGGAGGGGGTTCACCGACTTGGACCTGGGGAGGTGTACGGCGTTGCCGTTGACGGGGCCGTTGACCGGGTAGACGGTCAGCTCGGCGGGGAGGGGGGACGTGCCGCAGACCTGGTTCTTGCCGGGGAGTTCGCCGGTGAAGACGAAGGTGTCGCCGATCGCCTCGGCGCACGCGGACGCCGAGCCGACGTACTGGCCGTGCTGGCCCTCGTCGTCGATCGCGACGAAGCGGGTGGCCCGAGCGGTGTCCTTGTGGGTCCGGAGCGCACCCTCGTACGCCGTCGCCGGGTCGAGCTCACCCTGGATCATCAGCAGCCGTGGCGAGCCCTTCAGGTCGAGCTTGCGGTCCTGCGGCTGGTACGGCCAGAAGGCGCAGAACGGCACGCCGTTCATGTAGCCGAAGAAGTCGTACTTCGCGGCCATCCGGTCCGCCTCGCGCAGGTAGAACCGCGGGTCGGAGTTCCACTTGGTGTCGTTGCAGCGGACCGTCGTGCCGACGGCGCCGAGGTTGACCACGGCGTCACCAGAGGACTGGGCCGCGGCCTCGCGGGCGTCGGCGAGGATCGAGTGCGTCGAGTCCACCTTCACCGCCGCCACGGTCGCGGCAGGCGCCGGCGTCACGCCGTACCGGGCCCGCATCGCGGCGAGGGTCTCGAACGCCTGCAGCTCCGGCGAGATCCGGGCCCAGGCGCGGTCGACGTGCCGCAGCTCGATGTCGCCCGAGGCCGACGGGTCCTTCAGGTACTCGTCGTGGACCAGGATGTCGAGCGTCGCCCGGATGAACCGGACGTTGCCGTACTGGGTGCTGTAGATCGTGCCGTCCAGGTCGTCACCGCGCACCGTCGACGTACCGGCCTTGACCAGCTTGACCAGGCCGGCCCGGATCGCGTTGTAGTTGCCGCGAACCTGCCGGAACGTGCTGCCCAGGCCGTCGATCTGGTCGGCGTGCCGGGCGATCCACGGGAACAGCTGGGTGTCGCGCCGGCGTTGGCCGGAGAACGGGTCGAAGTTCACGTTCTCCCACTGGGTGTGGGTCCAGTCCATGTTCGAGTCGATCACGAACCGGCCGACCTTCGACGGGTAGGTGTCGGCGTACCAGCCGCCGAGCCAGGTGCCGTAGCTGTAGCCGATCAGGTTCAGCTGCCGCGCCTGGAACAGCGCCCGCAGGAACTCCATGTCGTAGACCGTCTGCTGGCTGCTGACGAACTGGCCGAACTCGGTGGCCGAGCACGCCTCGGCGAACAGCTTCGCCTCGGCCACCTCGGTCTGGTGGGTCTGCCGGGTGCGTTCCTTGAAGTCCGGCGTGGTCGGCAGCGCGTTCAGCTTGTCGGTCGTGGTCAGGCACTGCAGCGGCGTGCTCTGGCCGAACCCACGCGGGTCGAACCCGAGCAGGTCGAAGTCGCTGAACAGCTGGGTCTTCTCGATCGCCAGCGACGCCGACAGCGTCAGCCCGGCGCCACCCGGTCCGCCCGGGTTGGTGGTCATCAGGCCCTTCGACGTCCCGGTGGCCTTGCTGTAGGCGATCGCGACCTCGACGTCGGGGTGCGCGTCCGGGTTCGCCCAGTCCATCGGGACCTTGACCTTCGCGCAGTTCGTGGTCGGCGCCTGCGGGTACAGCCGCTTGACCTGGGCGTCGAACGAGCAGACCGCCCAGGTGATCGGCTGGTCGAGGTACCGCTGCGGGATGGACGGGACCGGCGGGTCCACCGGGCCCCTGGCCGCGGGCGCCGCCGCTGCCGAACTGATGGCCACCTGCGGTACGACGAGTGCCGCAGCCAGGGCCAGTGCGATCTTGGGAAGTCTGATCACGCTGCCAACTCCTGTGTGTCCGGGCGGGTTCAGGAACAGCAACGTATGCCGGAACAGGCGGTCAGCAACACCCGTCGAGGCCAGGTCAAGGGCAATCCCTAGTGTCTTGCGTCGGATGTCGCTTGAGTGATTGCGGTGTCCAGGTGCGTGCATCGCGGTGCTTGAGCAGTGGCCTCGATGCGGAGCATCGTGGGCGCTGGGCAAGTGCCGTGAGGTGCGTGCCTGGGCGCCGCAAGCGCCAAGGGACATCCGACGCAAGACACTAAAGTTCGTACACCGTGAAGATCGTGCAATACATGGGTGGGGACTCCAGCCCGGGGTAGTACAACCGCCCCGCCTCGTCGGTGATCTTGAAGTACGCCGTCGACGCTCCGACCTGGGACGGCGCCTGCAGCGTCATCGACACCGTCACGATCTCCCCCGGTACGGCGTCCGGCAGCGGAGCGCGATGTGGTGAGCGCAGCCACCCCGGGGTCCCGGCAGCACCCTGCCGGGTCAGCCAGCGGTCGCGCCAGGGCCGTTCACCGCTGTTGCGGACCTCCCACGTCTTCTCGAACTCCTGCTCCCGGCACACCCGGGTCCCGTCCGGCACCGTCTCACCCACCAACTCGGCCCTGTCCTCGGGGTGGTGGTCGATCGGCACGGATCCGCCGAGCAGCACCGGCTGGACGTGCCGGCGCATGTCCCGGAGCGACACGTCGCGGCCGGCCCGGACGGCGGCGTCCAGCTCCATCAGCTGGTTGACGAGCGCCTGGCCGGCGCCGAACGAGGCGTCGTACCACTCGATCAGCTCGCGGCTGGGCTTGGTGTGGCCACGCTCGACCCGGGACAGGTGGCCCTTGTCCCAGCCGGACAGCGCGGCGGCGCGCGACAGCGGCACATCGGCTGCCTCCCGGAGCTCACGCATCCGGGCGCCGATCACAAGACGAGCCTGTGCTGGCCTCACGGCGCGCTCCCGAATCGATCGTTGCCCACTGCGACAACACCGTAACCCTCTGATTCTCTGAAAGTCAGTGCCAGTTCGCCACTGACGAGCGAAAAGGACAAACATCATGCGTACCGCCCTCCTGCGCATCACCGCCCGACTCACCGCCGTCACCCTGCTCGGCGCCGGCGCCCTGGTCGGCGCGGGCACCCTCCCCGCCCACGCCGCCAGCGGCACGGTGGTCACCGACAGCGGAGCCGGCGTGACCATCCGATCCGGTAACGCCACCAGCTTCAGCGCGGTCGGGACCCAGCCGAACGGCCCGGTCGAAATCGACTGCCAGATCTACGGCGAGCCGGTCACCGGCAAGTTCGGCCGCAGCCTGATCTGGGACCACGTCCCCGGCAAGGGCTACATCTCGGACGCGTACGTCGACACCGGAAGCTCCGGCCTGGTCGCGCCGCTGTGCGCCAGCAACCCGCGAGCCGACAAGGCCATCGCGTGGTACGCGGCCCGCAACGGCTCGACGGCGTACCAGGGGTACTGCGAGATGGCGGCCGAGAACTCCTACGGCAAGACCGGGATCTACGCCTCCGCCAAGGCCAACTGGAACGACGCGGTCGCCCGCGGCGCCGCCCACCGCGGTGACCTTTACCCGCCGAAGGGCGCCCTGGTGTTCTGGGACCTCGCCGCCCCGTACGGCCACGTCGGTGTGGCCCGCGGTGACGGCTACTTCTGGGCCACCAGCGTCGGCGGCAAGATCGGGCTGGCCAAGCTCCCGTACTTCAGCAGCTACCTCGGCTGGGCCTGGCCGAACTTCTGAGCCACACCCCGATCTCGAGCACCTGGACGCGCGTTCCGCCCCTCACGCGTCCGGGTGCTCGATCCTTTCCAGCCAGTCCGCTACCAACGCGCGATAGAGCGCCGTGCTTCGAACGGGGAGCTCATGCCCCTCCTGGTCGAGCACCGCGTAGGTGGCCTGCGGGTAGTCGTCGAGGATCGACCAGGCGTCGGCGTAGCCGGTCATGGTGTCCTGGCGACCGGTCACGATCAGCGTCGGCCGGTCGAAGCGCGCGGCCGGATCTTCGCGCAGCGCGTAGGTCGCGAGATCGCCCTGGATCCGGTCGAGGAACTCGAGGTCTGCCTGCGCCTCGGCGACGTCGTAGTACCGGCGTTGCTTGTCGAGCCACTCGGGTGACTCGACCGGCCCGTCCTTCGGGAGGGTCCGTTGCGTGCGGTCGACGATGATGCCCGGCACCCGCAGGAGCAGGCCGAGGACGCGGAACGGGTCGCGTTTGATGATGCCGCGGGAGTGCAGGCCGCCGGCCGACGTACCGACCAGGGCGAACCGTTCGTCGCCGACGACCTCGTCGATCAACGCGACGATCGCTGCCAGGACGCCGTCCTGGTCCTTGATCGCCGGGTCGGCCGGCGACCTGCCGAAGCCCGGCGGGTCGACGTAGATCCGCCGCCAGCCGTCGACCTCCGCGAACACCGGTTCGTGGAGGTCGCGGCCCTCGCCGGCGTCCCCGCCCCACCCGGGCAGGAAGACGATCGGCCGGCCGGCGCCGAAGCTCTCGTAGTACACCCGCCGATCCTAACGACGGCGAACCCTGATCAGCGCGCCTTTCTCTTGCGGGCAGAATCCAGCGGCCGCTCCCCGGAACCGCGTTGGATCAGCGCACACGGCAGCACGATCCGCTGCGGCGGACGGTTGTCCGAGCCCGACGCGCGGTCCAGCAGCAGTTGCGCCGCGTTCCGCCCGAGCTCGGCGATGTCGGAGGCAACGACCGTGACCGGTGTCGGCAGCATGTCGGCGAGCCGGAAGTCGTCGAACCCGACCACCGCCGGCTCCTGGCCGACCTCCTGCAACGCCCGCAGCACGCCCTCGGTGAGGAAGTTGGTCGAGGCGAACAGCGCGGTCGGCGGATCCGGCCGCAGCATCAGCTCGAGCGTCGCCTTCGCGGCGGCCGCCGCATTTCCTTCGGGCAACTGGACGACGAGCGACTCGTCGACCTCGATCCCGGCGGACCGATGTGCCCGGCGATAGCCGCGCAGCCGCCGCCCGGTCGTGTAGTACGACGGCGCCAGCAGGATCGCGATCCGCTCGTGGCCCTGCTCCAGCAGGTGCTCGGTCGCGAGCCGGCCACCACCTTCGTTGTCGACCATCACGATGTCGGCCTCGATCCCGTGCGCCGGCCGGTCGACGAACACCACCGGTACGCCGGCGCCGGCCAGGAACGAGTGGTCGCCCTGGTCCGGCACGATCATCAATCCGGCGACCTGCCGGCTGACCAGCTCCTGGATCGCCCGCTTCTCCCCCTCCGGGTCCTCGTCCACGCTGCCCAGTACGACGGCGAACCCGGACTGCCCGGCGACCTCGAGGGACGCCTTCGCGATCGAGGCGTAGAACGGGTTGGTCAGGTCGCCGAGCACCAGCGCGAGACTGGACGACTTCTTGCCCGGCCGCAGCGCCCGGGCGACCTCGTTGCGCTGGAACCCGAGCTCCGCGATCGCGGTCCGGACCCGCTGCGCGGTCTCCTCCCGGACACCGTGGCCGCCGTTCACCACCCGCGACACGGTGCCCAGCCCGACGCCGGCCCGGCGGGCCACGTCGATCATCGTCGGGCGGCTCGCCTCAGGTTGCGTTGGAAACGTTTCGGACACGGGGTTGACTTCCTTTTCACGACACGGCATCGTCACCCCACAGTAAAACGTTGGAAACGTTACCGTCCAGGAGGTTGAGTGAGTTCTTCGTCGAGCGTAGCGAGCGAAGCATGAGCGCTTCCTCTCGTGGCGGAGTTCGTCGGACCCGTGCCGGTGGGACGCGCCGAGCCCGCGCCGGTGGAATGAGTCGCAACGCCGGCTCCGACACCAAGGCGGCGTACCTGTTCATCGCCCCGGCGATCATCGGGTTCACCGTGTTCGTGGTGTATCCGCTGATCCGCTCCTTCCACCTCTCGCTGACCCGGTACAACGGCCTGAGCGATCCGGTGTTCGTTGGCCTGGGCAACTTCCGCCGGCTGTTCACCGTGGACCCGGCGTTCTGGCCGTCGTTGCGCGCGACGGCGTACCTGGTGATTCTCTACGTGCCGCTGTCGCTGATCCTCGGGCTGGCGCTGGCGATGTTCTGCAACCAGCGGTTCGCCGGGGTGCGGATCGTCCGCACGCTTGCGTACCTGCCCGTCGTCCTCCCGGTGGTCGCGACCATCACGCTGTGGAAGTTCATCCTCAACCCGCAGGTCGGCCTGCTGAACACGGTGCTGGACCGGCTCGGACTGCCGACCAGCCAGTGGCTGCAGAGCCCGGCGATGGCAATGCCGTCGATCGTGCTGGTGATGCTGTGGGGTGTCGGCGGGACGATGATCATCTTCCTCGCCGCGCTGCAGGCGGTGCCGACCGAGCTCTACGAGGCGGCCCGGGTGGACGGTGCCGGGCCGTGGCCGGTGTTCTTCCGGATCACGCTGCCGATGATCAGCCCGATCATGCTGCTGCAGGTGATCCTGCAGACCACGGCCGCGCTGCAGACGTTCAACCAGCCGAAGATCCTCACCGGCGGCGGACCCGGCTTCAGCACCAACGTGCTGATGCTGGCGATCTACAACAACGGCTTCTCCAACCTCGGCCGGGTCCCGCAACTCGGGTACGCGTCCGCGCAGGTCTGGGTGCTGTTCGTGCTGATCATCGCCGTCATCGCCCTGACCGCGAAGTTCTCCTCGCTCTGGACCTACAGTGACAACACTCCCGACTGACGTCGCCGCCCCGGTCGCCCCGGCAACGGAGCAGTCGTCGCCGCGACCGAAGAAGAAACCCCGCGTGGCCGGTACGACGGCCTGGTACGTGACCGCGTTGTTCATCTGCTCGGTGATGATCGTCCCGCTGCTGTGGATGATCACCATCGGCCTGAAGAGCAAGACGGCGGTGTTCGACGTGCCGCCGAAGCTGCTGCCGACCGAGTGGAACTGGAGCAACTTCGTCAACGGGCCGGAGGCGATCCACTTCCCGCGGCTGCTGCTGAACTCCACCGTCATCACCCTGCTCAGCGTGTTCGGCGGGGTGCTGACCGCGATGATGGCCGGGTACGCCCTGGCCCGGCTGCGGTTCCCGGGCCGGAAGCTGTGGTTCTACCTGTTCGTCGGCAGCATGCTGCTGCCCGGCGTGGTCGGCCTGATCCCGTTGTTCCAGCTCTACAAGAGCATCGGGTGGTACGACACCTGGCTGCCGCTGATCGTGCCGGCCTTCTTCGGTGGCAACCCGCTGTTCATCTTCCTGGCCCGGCAGTACTTCCTGGCCATCCCGTACTCCATCGACGAGGCCGCCAAGATCGACGGCGCCGGGCACTTCCGGATCTTCACCAGCGTGATGCTGCCGTTGACCAGGCCGGCCTGGATCACGATGGCGATCCTGGCGTTCCAGGCGTCCTGGAACGACTTCCTCAACCCGCTGGTCTACCTGTACTCCGCCGAGAAGTGGCCGCTGTCGGTCGGGATGGCGTCGTTCATCTCGTCCTTCGCCGGCCAGACCCCGGACTGGAGCTACTACATGGCCACCAACCTGCTCTACATGCTGCCGCCGCTGATCATCTTCTTCGCCGCGCAGCGCTACTTCATCCAGGGTCTCGGCGCTCTCGGCAGCACGAACCAGAAATAGAGGGGAACATCGGCGTGAATCGCATCCACCTTGCTACAACGTTGGCTTTGGCCGGGTTGCTGACGGCAACGGCGTGCAGCGGCTCGGACTCCGGCGGTACGGCGGACGGCCCGGTCACCGTGACCGTGATGACGTGGGAGTCCGTCCAGACCAACGCCGCGATCAAGAAGGCGCTGGCAGAGTTCAAGGACGACAACATCAAGGTCGAGCTGCTGGAGACCCCGAGCGGCAACTACGGCGACAAGCTGGCCTCGCTGACCCAGGCGAAGAAGCTGCCGGACCTGTTCTGGTGCGGCAACGACACCGAGCAGCAGTACACGTCGCAGGGCCTGCTGGTCGACTGGACCGAGAAGATCGAGAGCGGTGACGGGGACTTCAAGGCGGACAAGTTCGTCCCGTCCGCGATGGAGAACTGGAAGACGGCCGACGGCCAGATGGGCGGCCTGCCGTCACTCATGAACGTGTCGGGCATCTGGTACAACGCGGACGCCTTCAAGGCCGCGGGGCTGGCGGAGCCGAAGGCCGGCTGGACCTGGGACGAGATGTACGCCGCCGCCGCGAAGCTGACCGGCAAGAACGGGGCGAAGTACGGCCTGGTGGCGGACCCGCTCACCGCGCTGGACGGCCCGTTCACGATGAGCACGTACTCCGTCTCGGCCGGCGGCGCGCCGTTCACCGACAACGTGAACCACCCGACCAAGGCCGAGGCCGACGGCAAGTACACCGAGGGCGTGCAGAAGCTGGTCGACGCGATCAAGTCCGGCACCGTCGCGCCGCCCGGGTACGACGTCTCCAACGTGCAGGGACTCTTCGCGGCCGGCAAGGTGCCGATGATGTTCGGCGGGCAGTGGCTGGCCGCCGGGTTCCAGACCGACAAGCCGAAGGTCAAGTACGGGTTCGCTCCGCTGCCGCAGGTCGACACCCCGGCGACCGTGTACGACGCGGTCGGTGTCTGCACCCCGTCGTACACGAAGAACCAGGACGCGACGTTCAAGGTGCTGCAGTACATCAACACCGACGTGTGGAACGCCGTACTGCCCGCCTCGCCGGTGGCGCCGCCGGCCTACACCCCGGCGCAGACGAGCTACTTCGACGCGTTGACCAAGGCCCAGCAGCCGACCGTCGTCGAGACCGTGAAGTCGGGTCTGACCGCCGAGAAGACGGTCGGCGTGCGGTACACCACCCAGTGGGCGCAGCAGGTCGCCGACCTGACCACGGCCAACTACCTGCCGATCCTCAACGGCAAGAAGCCCGTCTCTGACCTCCAGGGATATGTGGAGAAGATCAACGCGCTGATCAAGCAAGGGGGCTAGCTGGTCAGACGGCTTGCCAGAGGGAGAGGGCGAAGCGGGCTTCGGAGTCGGTCCACCAGGCCGCCTCGGTGAAGCCCGCTTTGTCCAGTTCGGCGTGGACGGTCTGCGGGTGGAACTTGGCGGAGATCTCCGTGCTGAGCTCCTCCCCCTCGGCGAAGTCGACCTCGAGGTGGATCTCCGGGATCAGTACCCGCATCGCCCGGTCGGCGCGCAGGTGCATCTCGATCCACTCGTTGTCGGCGTCCCAGATCGCGACGTGGCTGAACGCGTCCACGTCGAAGTCCGCGCCGAGTTGGCGGTTGATCACCCGCAACACGTTCTTGTTGAACTCCGCGGTGACCCCTGCGCTGTCGTCGTACGCGGCAACCAGAGTCTTCGGGTCCTTCACCAGATCGGTGCCGAGCAGCAGCCACTCCCCCGGCTCGAGGACGTCGCGGACCGAGGCGTAGAAGGTCGCGCGCTCGGCCGGCAGCAGGTTGCCGATGGTCCCACCAAGGAACGCGACCACCCGCGGCGCGTCACCGGGCAGCTTGTCGAGGTGCGCGGTGAAGTCGCCGACCACGCCGTGGACGTCGAGGGCCGGATAGTCCACGTTGATCGCGTCCGCGGCGTCACGCAGCGCGGACTCCGACACGTCGAGCGGCACGAACGTCGTCAGCGTGCCGTGGTCACGCAGCCCGTCGAGCAGCAGCCGCGTCTTCTCCGACGAACCCGAGCCGAGCTCGACCAGCGTGTGCGCCTTGGTGATCGCCGCGATCTCACCTGCACGAGCCTGCAGGATCTCGCGTTCGGCCCGGGTCGGGTAGTACTCCGGCAGGCGGGTGATCTGCTCGAACAGCTCGCTGCCGCGGGCGTCGTAGAACCACTTCGGTGGCAACCACTTCGGCTCTGCGGTCAGCCCGGCCCGGACGTCCTCACGGAGGGTGCGGGCGGCGTAGTCCGGAGTCAGGTGTACGTCGATCTGGGTCACAACTGTCCTTCCATCGGCGTGATGCGCAGCGTGGTGGCGGTGGCCGCGAGCAATGAGTGGTCGGGTACCTCGGTCCAGCCGTCGGCTCCGAACGGTTCCGAGCTGACGGTGATCGAGTCGGAGGTCTGCCGCACCCACAGCGAGTGCGTCCAGGTGGTCGCGATCAGGTGTTCCCCGTCAGTCATCAACACATTCAGCCGCGACCCCGGCGCCGCCGCCTCGACCTCTCGTACGACGGCTGCGACAACGTCAGCCGGGTCGCCGGAGCCCAGGCGGTCGGCGATGAGCGCCCACAGGAGGGCGGAGTCGGTCGGTGCATCGAGGCGGAGAAGTTCGGCCGCCGGGAGTCGCTCGGCGAGCTTCACCACCGAGTCCGGCCAACCCGGGATTCTCCCGTTGTGGCTGAAGAACCACTTCCCCGTCCGGAACGGCGCCACCGCGGACTCGCCGAGCTGCATGCCGACCGTTCCGTTGCGGATCGCGGCGATCACCGCCCCGGACCGGATGGACCCAGCCAAGCCGGGAAGGTTGTCATCAGCCCAGATCGGCACGTTCCGCCGGTACCTGACTGGTGTGCCGTCGGCGTACCAGCCCAGGCCGAAGCCGTCGGCGTTGACTGTGCCGCCGCCTCGCATGTCGTTGGGGGCCCAGCTTTGTTCGTAGAGGGGGTGGGTGGGCTCCAGGACCAGGGACGCGAGAGTGACCGGCGGGCCCAGGTAGGCCAGGTGCCGGCACACTAGGCGAGCTCCTCGGGGCGGGGGTCCCGGGCGCAGCGGAAGCCGGCGAAGATCTGCCGGCGGATCGGGTAGTCCCAGTTCCGGAAGGTCCCGCGAGCCACCACCTCGTCGGTGCCGAAGCAGCCGCCGCGCAGGATCTTGTAGTCGGAACCGAAGAAGACCAGCGAGTACTCGTCGTACGGGAAGGCACGGAAGCCCGGGTACGGCCGGAAGTCGCTCGAGGTCCACTCCCAGACGTCGCCGATCAGCTGCTCGACGCCCAGCGGTGACGCGCCCGCCGGATACGCCCCGACCGGCGCCGGTCCGAGATGCCGCTGGCCGAGGTTCGCGTGCTGCGGCCCTGGGCTCTCGTCGCCCCACGGGAACCGCCGGGTCCGCCCGGTGGCCGGGTCGAACCGCGCCGCGAACTCCCACTCCTCCTCGGTCGGCAGCCGCTTCCCGGCCCACTTCGCGTACGCCTCGGCCTCGTAGAAGCAGACGTGCATCACCGGCTCGTCCAGCGGCAGTCGCTCCTGGTGCCCGAACCGCACCCGCCACCATTCACCATCCGCGAGCTCCCAGAACCGCGGCCCGGTCAGCGAAGTCTTCTGCACGTGGGCCCACCCGTCCGCGGACCACCACTGCCGATCGCCGTACCCGCCGCTGAGCACGAAGCGCAGGTAGTCGCCGTTCGTGACCGGCGCCGTGTCGATCATGTACGGCGCGACGTGTACGGCGTGCGCCGGTCGCTCGTTGTCCAGCGCCCACGGCTCGACCGACGTACCCATCTCGAAGACGCCACCCGGCACGAGCACCTCGGGCGCGGCCAGGCGGCGTCCGGTCGGAGGCGGAGGCGCGTCGAGCACCGGGACACCGGCACGCAACTGGTGCGTCGCCAGCATGGTCTCGTCGTGCTGCTGCTCGTGCTGCGCGATCATGCCGAACGCGAACGCGTTGTCCACCAGTTCACGGCCACCGTCGAACTTCACGTGGTCGAGGACGTCGAGCACCTTGTCCCGTACCTCGACGACGTACCGCCGGGTCTCCACCGGGCCGAGCAGCGGCAGCGCGGGGCGGTCGGCGCGCGGGTGCATGAACGCGTCGTACAGCTCGTCGATGTCCTGCCGGAGCGGTTCGCGGCCGCCGACGTCACGGACCAGCCAGAGCTCCTCCTGGTTGCCGACGTGCGCGTAGTCCCAGATCAGCGGGGACATCAGCTTGGAGTGCTGCTTGACCAGGTCGTCGGTGTCGACCGCGTCGGCCAGCTGGACGGTCCGCGCCCGCGACCGCTCGAGCTGCTCGGCGACGTACGCGCGCAGCCCCTCTGCAGACAGTTCGGACAATTGCTGGGTCATGAAGCTCGCCTTCCAGGGGTGTCGTCGACGATGCGATGGAGTCGGGTCGCGACTTGATCGCTGAGTTCGGGGGTGACTCCGGTCTGGTCCAGCACACGGGTGCCCAGCTCGACCACTGCGCGGGCGGCGTCGAGGACTGCCTTGTCCTCGAGGCCCTCGCGCGCGGCCGGGAACCAGCGCCCGGCCGCAGGCTCGGCTGCAGCGAGCACATGGTCGATGGGCACCGCGCCGGACATCAGAGCGGTGAGCAGCAGGGTCGGGGCGATCCACCCGTCGCCGGTCTGCGCGTCGAGGTAGCGCACCTCGAGATACCCGCGCGGCCGCACCGGCGGGAACAGCGTGGACAGGTGGTATTCGAGGTCGTCGTACGTCGGTCTGTCGCCGGGCAGCGCGCCGTCCGCCCAGGCGCCGAACGTCAGCCCGGCCGGTGCGTCCCAGCTGTCGCCACGGCGGAAGCACAGCACCGGTGCCTCCATCGCCATCCGCGCCCAGGCGGCGGCGGGGTCGCTGTCGAGCGGCGGCGGCTCGGTGAACGGAGCGCAGGTGCCGAAGGTCGCCTGGGTGCGAGCGGATGCCCAGCCGGTGTCAGCGCCCGCCCGGTGTCGCGAGTTGGCGAACAGCGCGACCAGAGCCGGGCCGAGGTCGTGCAGGGCACGCCAGCGCAGAGCGGTCTGATCCGGTTCGCCGGCGTCGAGGCAGATCTGCAGGCCGGCCGTGCTGCACATCATCCGTGGACCGTGTGGACCGAGCTGCTGGAAAGCGGCCTCCATCGCGGCGTAGCGCGGGACGGTCAGGATGCGGCGGGGGGTGCGGAAGGCGTCCAGGCCGTGATCGCCCGGGACGAGCCCCGCTTCGAGAAGGAGAGAAGTCAGTTCGGCCGCGTCGGCGGCAGTGTCGTCGATCAACCGGGGGATCGACTCCAGGGCGGGACCGGAGAGCTCCACCTGGCCACCCGGTTCCACAGTGACCAGAGCACCCCGGCCGAGAGGCAGCTGCGGGCTGCCGCGGACCAGGGTGGCGGGGGCATGATCGCCCAGGGCCTTGCTGAGTCGATCGGCGTCGAGGGGCCGCCGCGGATCCTCCGCGTGATGCACGGTCCACTCCAGCTCGACGCCGTGCAGTAGCGGAGGACCGTGCTTGAAACAGACCATCGCGACGAACCCCTCCGCATCGGCCCGGGAGCCGATCGGAGTCGTCGCCGGAGCATCACCGGGCGAGGTCACGTCGTCGAACCTAGCTCTGGACCACAAGCCGGACAACCGACGGCGGGTTACCCGTCGGTGACGCCGGACACGCTGAAAATGTCATGCCGGCCATCGTGCCCGCCCCCACCGACAGTTTTTTGAACTCAGCGAAATCGGGGGCAGGTCGTGCACGCCTTGATGTTCGGCAGCGCGTAGTAGTAGCAACACGAGATGCGCAGTGTGTCCTCGAGCGACACGTCGAAGGCCGCGGCCGCGCGGTCGGCGTACGGCGCCTCCTCCGGCATCCGGATCGCCTGCCGGAGCTCGTCCTTGACCGCCCCGAACCGCTGCAGCGAGCCGAGCTTCACCTCGGGCCTGTACGACTCGAGGAACGCCGTCGTGTGCTTGTCGAGCTGTGCGGCCGCCTCGTCGACCGTGACGACCTGATCCGTGAGCAGCGCGACCTCGAACGGGTAGTGCGCGGTCGGATGCCGCCGGAAGGCCAGTGAGGCCGGCGACACGTCCGGTGACATGCCGGTCACCGCGGTAGCCACTCCGGCGATGACAGCCGGCACCTGGACGTACCACATCAGCGTGATCATGGCCGCGATCCGCACCGGCGGATCGATGTCGTACTCGCGGGCGTAGTCCTCCCGCACCGTCTTCCGCCACCCGTACGTCGGGTCGCCGCCGGCCTGCTGCTCCGCGACCACCTCCGCGCACGACACCCACTCCGGCCCCGGCACCGAGTCCGCAACGCGCACAGACACCCACGCCACCGCGTCGTCCACGATGGCGGCCAGGCGGCCGACGGAGTACGTCACCCGGCCAGCCTACGGTCGGGTACGACGACCGGCGCGCCTCCGACCTCCACCACGGTGGCCTGCAGCCCGAACACGTCGTCCAGCAACTTCTCGGTCAGTACGTCGACCGGCCGCCCCTCAGCCGCGATCCGGCCCTCCCCCATCACCACCAGGTGGTCGGCGTACTGGGCAGCCAGGGTGAGGTCATGCAGTACGGCGACCACAGTCCGCCCGGACGCGGCAGCCGCGTGCACCACGTTCATCACATCGACGGCATGGGCCAGGTCCAGGTACGTCGTGGGCTCGTCGAGCAGCAGGTGCTGCGTGCCCTGCGCCAGCACCATCGCGATCCACACCCGTTGCCGCTGCCCACCGGACAGCTGATCCACCGGCCGCTCCCGCAGCTCGGTCAGCTCGACGGCTGCGAGCGCCTGGTCGATCGCTAGGTCGTCCTCGGCGGTGAGCCGACCGAACAGCCCACGGTGTGGATGCCGTCCACGCGACACCAGCTCCGCTGCGGTGATCCCCTCTGGCGTGACCGGTCCCTGCGGCAATACGCCGAGCTGCCGCGCCAGCTCGCGGGCGGGCAGCTGGTGGATGTCCTTCCCGTCCAGCAGCACCTGACCGCTCTGCGGGGTCAGCAGCCGGCTCATGCCGCGCAGCAGTGTCGACTTGCCTGATCCGTTCGGCCCGACCACGGCAGTCAGCTGCCCCGCCGGCACCTCCAGCGTCAACCCGGTCACTACCGGCGCATCGGCGCCGTACGCGAGGGTGATGTTCTCTACGTGCATTAGCGTCCCCTCTGCTGGCGACCGATGAGATGAAGCAGGTACGGCGCACCCGCCGCGGCCGTGACCACGCCGACAGGCAGCTCGTACGGCCCGACCTGCAACCACTGCAACCCGTTCCTGGCCAGGAGATCCGCCAGTACGACGAACAGCGCGCCGAGCATCGCAGTGGTCAGCAGCGGCGGCCTCTCCATCCTGGTCAGCCGCTGCGCGATCTGCGGAGCGACCAGTGCGACGAACGCGATCGGCCCGGCACCTGCGGTGGCCATTGCGGCCAGCACAGTCGCGATGACCAGCAGCGCGAGCCGCATCCGGGCCACGCGCACACCCAGCGACGACGCGACGTCGTCACCGAGCACCAGCGCGGACAGGTCCCGGTTGAACATCATTGCCACTGGCACCAACAGCAACACGGCCAGCCCGACCGGTACGGCGTCGCTCCACGCGCGCGAGTTGAGCGAACCGGCCAGCCATGCGGCAGCCCGGCCCGCGTCGTTGACGTCGCCGATCACCAGCAACCACGCGACGAGCGAGTTGGCCGCCGCCGCGACACCGACGCCGATCAAAACGACCCGCCCCGCGTCGACCACGCCACGCTGAATCGACAACGCACCCACGATCAGCGTCGCGATGAGTCCACCCAGTACGGCGGCCAGCGGGATGCCGACCTTGGCTGCGACGCCAGAGATGTTCCCGCCACCGGTGCCGGCGAGGACGATCACGGCGACCGCACCGGCGGACGCACCTGAGTTGACTCCGACGATGTCCGGGCTGGCGAGTGCGTTGCGCAACAGGGTCTGCAGCAGCGCACCGGACACTGCGAACGCGATGCCGACGAGCAGACCGGTCGCTACACGCGGCAGGCGGAGCTCGAGGACGACCAGTCTGGTGCCGCGGCGACCGCCGCCGAGCAGTACCTCGACCACATCCGCGACAGGCAGCTTCGTCGTACCGACACTCAAGGAGACCAAGGCCACCACAATGGCCAGCGCCGCAAAGAGCACGCTGAGGAAGACCGTCCGCGACTTCACAGGGCCACCGCGCGACGTCGGACGACAAGCACGAACAAGGGCGCTCCGACGATGCCGAGAACCACACCGGCCTGGACCTCACCGGCACCGCCGACGAGGCGACCGACCAGGTCCGCCAGCACGAGCGACGTCGCACCGATCAGTCCCGCGGCTGGGATCAGCCAACTGTTGCGGGCACCGAACATCCGCCGCGCGACGTGCCCCGCCAGCAGACCGAGGAACCCGATCGGACCGCAGGCAGCGACGCCCGCCGCGGTGAGCAACCCGATCGCGGCCAGCCCGACCAGCCGCGCACGCCGGATCGACAACCCCAGGCCGGCAGCCACATCATCGCCGAGGGCCAGGAGGTCCAGATCCCGCGCGTTGACCAGGGCAAGAAGCAGACCGAGTACGGCGAACGGCAGCACCTGCACGGCCACGTCCAGCCCGCGACCGGCCACCGAACCGACCGCCCAGAAGCGATAACTGTCCAGCGTGTTCGCGTCGAGCAGCACGATCGCAGACGTCGCCGCACCGAGCATCGCCGCGACCGCGGCACCCGTCAGCGCCAGGCCGACCGGCGACGCGCCACTCCCCCGAGATGCCAGCCGCTGTACCCCGAAGGTCGCGAGCAGCGCGCCCGCGAGCGCGACCCAGACCGTCGACGCCACCGACTCGACCAGTCCAAGCTGCAGCCCGAGTACGACGGCGAAGGCGGCGCCCGAGCTCACTCCGAAGATGCCCGGCTCGGCCAGCGCGTTCCGGGTGTGACCCTGCATCAGTGCGCCGGCGATGCCGAGACAGATCCCGATCAGCACCGCCACCACGGTCCGCGGGAAGCGCAGGCTGCGAACGATCACGTCGGCGTCCGAGCCGGTGTTCGCGGTCAACGCGTGCCAGAGCGCGCCCGGACCCAGCCAGCGGGATCCGAACGCGAGGCTGGCCGCGAACGCCAGCGCCAGGATCGCGACCAGGATCAGCAGCGCGAGGGTACGCCGTACCGGAAGTGCGACGGGGGTAGCGGAGCGCATATGGTTAGGGTTGCCTTACTTCACTGAGGTGGTGAGCCACCTTAACCTGCGCCCTCGTCCCACCAGGAGAACACCCGTGCGTCTGACCCGCCTGACCGCCCTGTTCGCTGTCGCCGCCCTCGCTCTGACCGGGTGCGGCGGCTCGTCCGACGAGGATCCATCGGCCGCGACCGGCTCGGACGCGGGCTTCCCGCGCACCGTCGAGCACGCGATGGGCACGACCGAGATCGCGGCCAAGCCGAAGCGGGTGGTCGCCCTGGACGCGAGCTTCGTCGACGCCACGCTGATCCTGGACACCCCGGTGGTCGGGTACACCGACTACCGCAGCATCAACGGGAAGCTGCCGGACTACCTCGGCGAGGACCGGACGACGTACGGGTCGGAGGCGCAGGCGGTCGGCACTTTGGCTGAGCCGAACCTGGAGAAGATCGCCGCCCTCGACCCGGACCTGATCATCACCGCGAAGGTCCGGCACGAGAAGCTCTACGACCAGCTGTCCGCGATCGCGCCGACGGTGATGTCGGAGACCACCGGGCCGACCTGGAAGGAGAACATCCGGCTGGAGGCCAAGGCGCTCGGCCAGGAGCAGCTCGCGGAGCAGGAGATCACCGCGTACGAGAAGGCCGCCAAGACGGTCGGTGACTCGATCAACGCCAAGGCCGGCAACCCGGCCATCTCGATCGTCCGGTTCGTCGACGGGCCGACCCGGCTGTACCAGAAGAAGAGCTTCTCCGGCATCGTGCTGAAGGACGCCGGGCTGGCCCGGCCGAAGTCGCAGGACGTCGAGGACTTCGCGCTGGAGATCAGCCCGGAGCGGATCAAGGACGCCGACGGCGACGCGATCTTCGTCACCGAGTACGCCGACGAGAAGGGCCTGAGCGCCAAGACCGCGGCCCAGTTCAAGGCCAACCCGCTCTGGCAGCCGCTGGCCCCGAAGGTGCACGAGGTCCCCGACCTCACCTGGATGACCGCCGTCGGCCTGCAGGGCGCCTGGGTCATCCTCACCGACCTCGCCAAGACCTTCGACGTCCCGGCGCCCACCAAGGCCTGACTTCAGCTCACCTTGAAGTCCGCGGTGGCGGTGCCGGTCGCGCCGCCATCAGTGACGACCGAGACGGTCAGGTGGTAGAGCCCGGGCGTCTTCAGTGCGTCGCGGAAGCTGAACATCGTGAACCCGTTGCCCTCACACGCCGTCCCACGGACGGAGTGCACGGTGGTCTGCCCACGCTTGAGTGTCCAGGTCGGGTAGCACCCACGGTTCAGTTGACGCCCGGTCTCGTCGAACACGTCGGCGTTCGCGCCCGGAGTGGCACCGGCTTGGTACTCGGCGGGCCCGATCTTGCCTCCGCTCCCGATCCGGATGGTGACGGCCAGCTTGCCCGGCGGTGGCGTTTCCAGCGTCGGGACGGTGCCGGAGGGCTCGGTCGTCGGGTCGACCGTCGGGGTCTGGAGGACGGTCTCGGTGATCGTGCTGCTGGCGGTCACGGTCTGGGTCGCGAGGACGGTGGTCGGCGCCGGTGCCGGGTTGATGGCGGCGGGCAGCGCGCCGGATTGGCCCAGGAAGATGGTCAAGGCCGCGCCGATCACCGCGCCGACCGCGGGAATCGCCGCGATCAACGCTGGATGCCGGTGCCAGGCATCGCCCTTCTGCTCGTCCGGTTTTCCGGCAGGCGTGCCTGTCTTGGTCTGGCTCACTGTGGTTCCCCCCACGTGATACTCGATGGCCCCCCGGCCACCGGTGTGATGCTCAACCATGGACCAAAACCGTGACCGAGTCCACAGCACAGAGTGACCGGCGTGGGGCGGTCGATAGGGTCGGGCCTATGACGGCGCTGGAGCGGTGGCATGTGGGTGCATGGACGACGCGGGGCACCCGGCCCGGCCGACCGGGCCGGACGCGGACAGTGGACGAACTGCACTTCGATGTGGTCGGGCTGGCGCGGATTCTCGGGCGGCGGTTGTCGGGGCGGGAAGAGCTGCAGGTCCGCCTCTGGCAGAACGAGCTTCGCCCCACTCACACGCGGCTGTGCGGTGTGCAGACGCTGGCCGACCCCGACAACGCGAGGCTGCTGCAGGACACCGCTCAGGAGGCGCTCGCCTGGCTGGCCGAGCATGCACCTGCGGGCTACGAGTTCGTCCTGACGGACGCGGTCGAGCTACGGCCGCTGCTGGACCTGGACGCTGAGGTCGTAGCGGTCGACGCCGTCATCCAACTGGCCGCAGCCGATCTACCGGCAGCACGTCTGGCCGCGTCTCACGTACGGCGCTCGTCCACAGGTGACTGGTACGCCGGTGACGCGGTATGCAACTGGTCGGGTCCACACGACACCGCCGACGCCGCGGTGGCCGCCGTACAGGCTGCTCGCTCGGAGCTGGTCGAACAGCTGCGGGCAGCCGGTCGCGACGACCTGGCCGACACCGCTGACCGCTGGCCGCCTGTCCCTAGCTGAAGGTGGCCACGAAGTAGCCGACGCCGTACGGGGCCGCGTGGTAGGAGAGGTTGCCAGACAGCCCTTCCAGCACTCCGGCCAGCACCTGCCAAGGTGCGCGCCCAGCCGCCTGCAGCTCGGCGGCGAGGTCGGGATCAAGAGCAGCCAGTACTACGGAATCAGCGCGACCCAGCGCAGTCGCGACAGTGGTGTCGAAGACCTCGGCGCGCGGATGCAGGTGGACCGGGGAGTGCTCACTGCGCCGAGCAGAGCCGTCGCCCATCACCAGCAGACCGACCCGGTCGTTGCCTGCGGCAATCTCACGGCCGAGCGCCAAGCACTGCGCGGGCGGGGTGTCCGGCGACACCGCGAGGTACGAGCGCGGCAGTCCGACCGCTTTGCTCTGCTCGAGCAGCCACGCGCCCATCGCCAACGACAGCGGCAGCACCGCGTCCCCTGTGCCCACCAGCACACCGGGAGCGCCATAAGCACCGAAGGAGCCGCCGGCGGACCCGTCGTACTGCTGCTCATCCCCCGAGCCCACCACCAGCAGGCGGTCCGCAGCAGACAGGTGGTCGACTGCGGCGAGGCAGGCAGCGCGCAGGTCGTCCAGCTCGCCCGCTGCACCTGAGGCGACTTCCGGGACGAGCAAGGGCGGGTGCGGGCAGACTGCCGCACTGATGACGGGCACTCACGCCTCCCGCAGGTAGCGGAGGAACACGTACCCGTCGTCTGCCGTCAGCACAGTCTCCAGCCTCATCCGCCGGGTCAGTGTCGTCTCCGGACCGGCCGTGATCCGTCCGGCGCCCGGGCCGGCCAGCAACGGCGCCAGCGACAGGCACAGCTCGTCCACGAGGTCCACCTCGGTCAGCGACCCCAGCAGGTGCGGACCGCCCTCGCAGAGGATCTGCGGCATCCCCCGCTCGCCCAACTCCTTCACGACTGCGGTCAGATCGACCTCGGCCGCTCCCAGCACCAGTACCTCGGCCACCTCGGCCAGCGCTTCACGGCGTTCCGGCGGGGACGCGGAGTGCGTGACCACGATCGGCCGCACCGCCGACTGGAAGATCGGGTTCACCGGGCTCAACTCGAGCCGCGACGACACGACCACGAGGGTCGGGTTCTCCGGCAGGCCGGAGGCCCGGCGCCACTCGCGGCTGGCCGCCGACAGCCGCAGCGGGTTGTAGCCCTCGTCCCGGATCGTCCCGGCGCCGACCATCACGACGTCGGCCAGCATCCGGATCCGGCTGAACAACCGGCTGTCCGAGTCACTCGACAACGCCTTGGACTGGCCGTCGATCTCGACCGCGCCGTCCAGGCTGCTGACGAAGTTCGCGCGCAGGTGCGGCACCGAGCGGTCGGCCGGCTCGTAGGCCGCCGTCAACTCCGCGTCCGACAGGTCTTCCAGGCGACGCATCAGGCCAGGCTCCTTCGGGTTCCGGCGGGCTGGGCGGTGCCCCGCAGTACGGCGATCAGGTCGAGTGCCTGCCGCGCGGCCGGTACATCGTGCACGCGGAAGACCCGGGCACCCAGCCAGGCCGACACACTGAGCGCGGCCAGCGTGCCGTTGCCGCGCTGGCCCGGTGGCAGTTCCAGGGTCTCGCCGATGAAGTCCTTGTTCGACACCGCGACCAGGACCGGCCAGCCGGTGGCGGCCAGCTCGTCCAGGCGGCGGGTCAGTTCGAGCGACTGCAGGGTGTTCTTGCCGAAGTCGTGGGTCGGGTCGATCAGGATCCCGTCCGGCCGGACCCCGGCGGCGACGGCGCGGTCGGCGAGGGCGGTCGTCGTACGGATCACGTCGGCGACCACGTCGTCGTACGCCATCCGGTGCGGGTCTGTGCGTGGCGAGAGGCCGCCGACGTGGCTGCAGACCAGCCCGGCGCCGAACTCGGCGGCGGCCGCGGCAACCTCCGGATCCGCGCCCGCCCAGGTGTCGTTGATCAGGTCCGCGCCGGCCTCGGCGACCCGGCGGGCGACGCCACTGCGGTAGGTGTCCACGCTGATCACGAGCCCGGGGTGCCGGGACCGGATCCCGGCGACGAAGTCCACGGTCCGGCGAAGCTCCTCGGCCTCGCTCACGGGTTCGCCGTACCCGGCCTTGACGCCGCCGATGTCGACCAGGTCCGCGCCGTCGGCGACCGCCGTGTCGATCGCCTCGTACGCCGCCTCGGTCGCGTACGTCGCGCCGCGGTCGAAGAACGAGTCCGGCGTCCGGTTCACGATCGCCATCAGGGCGAACTCGCCCACCCCGAACGACCGGCCGCCCAGTCGCAGTACGCCGCGCTGCGTCATGGGAGCGACTGTATAGGGCGGACCACCACCCGCCCAGCACTGCCCAAGTCGCCACATATCCTATAGGATTCGACGCGTCAGTCCGCCCACCGCTGCAGATCGGGTCCTCATGCCACGATTCACCGAGTTAGAGACGTACGACGTCCGCTTCCCCACGTCGCTGGACCTGGACGGCTCCGACGCGATGAACACCGACCCGGACTACTCCGCGGCGTACCTGATCCTGCGGACCGACGCCGGCGACGGGCTCGAGGGGCACGGGTTCGCGTTCACCATCGGCCGCGGCAACGACGTTCAGACCACGGCGATCGAGGCGCTCCGCGACCACGTCATCGGGCTCGACCTCGACGCGACGCTGAAGGACCTCGGCGGGTTCTGGCGCTCCCTCGTGCACGACTCGCAGCTGCGCTGGCTCGGCCCGGAGAAGGGCGTCATGCACATGGCGATCGGCGCAGTCGTGAACGCCGTGTGGGACCTCGCCGCCAAGCGGGCCGGCGTACCGCTGTGGAAGCTGCTGTCCGACCTGACTCCCGAGCAGATCGTCGACCTGATCGACTTCCGGTACCTCACCGACGCACTGACGCCCGAGGAGGCGCTGGAGATCCTGCGCGCCGCCGAGGCCGGGCGCTCCGAGCGGGAGGCTTTGCTGCGCGAGCGCGGTTACCCGGCGTACACGACCACTCCCGGCTGGCTCGGGTACGACGACGCCAAGCTGGTCCGGCTCTGTCATGAGGCCGTGGCCGAGGGGTTCACCCAGATCAAGCTGAAGGTCGGCGCCAACTTGGACGACGACGTACGGCGGATGCGGCTGGCCCGCGAGGCGATCGGTCCGGACATCCGGATCGCGATCGACGCCAACCAGAGGTGGGACGTGGCCGACGCGATCAAGTGGGTCAAGGCGCTGGCGCCGTACGACGTGTGGTGGGTCGAGGAACCGACCAGCCCGGACGACATCCTCGGGCACGCGGCCATCGCGGCCGGGATCGCGCCGATCCGGGTCGCGACCGGTGAGCACGTGCAGAACCGGGTGGTCTTCAAGCAGTTGCTGCAGGCCGGCTCGCTGTCGGTGCTGCAACTCGACTCGGCCCGGGTCGCCGGGGTGAACGAGAACATCGCGATCCTGCTGCTGGCCGCGAAGTTCGGTGTGCCGGTGTGTCCGCACGCCGGCGGGGTCGGGCTGTGCGAGCTGGTGCAGCACCTGTCGATGTTCGACTACGTGGCGGTGAGCGGTTCGGCGCAGGACCGCGTGATCGAGTACGTCGACCACCTGCACGAGCACTTCCTGGACCCGGTGGTGATCAAGGACGGGCACTACGTCGCGCCGCTGAAGCCCGGGTTCGGGGCCGAGATGGATACTGAGACGCTCTGTGACTACCGGTACCCGAGTGGCAAGATCTGGACCGACCTGACCAAGGAGGGCAAGTGACCGACTTCGCCGGCCTGAAGGCCGTGGTGACCGGAGGTGCCTCGGGGATCGGTCTCGCGGCCGCCTCGCTGCTGGCCTCGCGCGGTGCGCAGGTGGTCGTGTTGGACCTCAAGCCTGACGTCACCGAGCCACTGACCGGGATCGCCACGGACGTCAGCGACGACAGCTCGGTCCGGGACGCGGTCGCCGCGGCCGCGCTGCAGCTCGGCGGGATCGACATCGTGGTGAACAACGCCGGCATCGGCGCCCAGGGCACGGTCGCGGCCAACGACGACGAGGAGTGGCACCGCGTCCTCGACGTGAACGTGGTCGGCATCGCCCGGGTGACCCGAGCCGCGCTGCCGTACCTGCGCAAGTCCTCGGCCGCCGCGATCGTGAACACCTGCTCGATCGCCGCCACCGCGGGTCTGCCGAACCGAGCGTTGTACTCGGCGTCGAAGGGCGCCGTACTGGCGCTGACGATGGCGATGGCCGCGGACCACGTTCGCGAAGGCATCCGGGTGAACTGCGTGAACCCTGGTACGGCGGACACGCCCTGGGTCGGCCGCCTCCTCGAGGTCGCCGCGGACCCGGCGGCGGAACGGGCCGCCCTCGAAGCCCGCCAGCCGATGGGTCGGCTGGTCTCGGCCGACGAAGTGGCCGCCGCGATCGCCTACCTCGCCAGCCCGTTGTCGGGTTCGACGACCGGTACGGCGCTTGCCGTCGACGGCGGGATGCAGAACCTCCGGCTTCCGGCGGCGCGGTCATGAAGCTGTTCCCGTCTGACCAGCGGATCGGGCTCGGCGGCGCGCCGATCGGGAACCTGCTCGGCGAGGTCAGCGACGCCGCCGCGGTCGCCACGGTCAACGCGGCGTGGGACGAGGGCTGGCGGTACTTCGATACCGCGCCGCACTACGGTCTCGGGCTGGCCGAGGAGCGACTGGGCCTGGGCCTGGACGGCAAGCCGCGGGACTCGTACGTGCTGTCGAGCAAGGTCGGGCGGATCATCTACACCGCCTCGGACGCTGCCACCGACGACGAAGGTTTTGCGATCAACTCGACTCGGCGTCGGCGCTGGGACTTCTCGCGGGACGGCGTACTGCAGAGCATCGAGGACTCGCTGCGCCGGATCGGCACCGACCGGCTCGACGTGGTCTTCGTCCACGACCCGGACGACCACTACGACGAGGCCGTCGCGACCGCCTTCCCGACCCTGATCGAACTGCGCGACCAGGGCGTGATCGGCGCCATCGGCTCCGGCATGAACCAGAGCGCGATGCTCACCCGGTTCGTCCAGGAGATCGACATCGACGTGATCATGCTGGCCGGCCGCTACACCCTGATCGACCCCGACGGGCTCGACGACGTACTCCCGGCGTGCGTCGCCAACGACGTCCAGGTAGTTGCCGTAGGCATCTTCAACTCCGGCCTCCTCTCCCAGCCCCGTCCGGCCGCCGACGCCACCTTCAACTACGCCCCGGCGGCCGCATCCCTGGTCGACAAGGCCAACAAGCTGGCGGATGTCTGCGAGTCCCACGGCGTCACCCTTCCCGCCGCGGCCCTCGCCTTCCCGCTGTCCCATCCCGCCGTGGCCGGCATCGCCGTAGGCTGCCGCACCCCCGCCGAGGTCCACACCAACGCAGCCCTGGCCCGAACCGAGATCCCGGCTGCCCTTTGGACCGACCTGAAATCCACCGGCCTCCTCCGCGAAGACGCCCCCACCCCCGGCTGAACCCAGCCGGAAGGCGGTGGCTTGGAGACCATCTGGTTGGTGTGAACAGGATATTTGCTGTTCACACCAACCAGTTCCTGGGTGAGCCTCGGGTGGGTTAGGCGGGTGAGGTTGCGACTCGGCCGAGGTGGCGGGGGAGGAACTGTGTGTCCAGGTCGAGCCAGTGGATGGTGCGGTGGTCGCCTGGGTTGGCGTGGAGGGTTTTGTGTTGGCTGGCGAAGGCGTCGAACAGGGTGAGGCCGGACTGGCGGTCTACGTGTTCGTCGTCCCAGGGCAGGAGGAACTGGATCGGGACGGTGATTCGTCGGGCCGCCTCGAGTTGCTCGTCGTACACGAAGAAGCCGCCGCCGAAGATGGCAGCTGAGATGCGGGAGTCGGTGGCCGTGAGCGGTACGCCGATCGCGGTGCCCAGCGAGATGCCGCCGCCGTACCCGATCGGTGCCTCGACCCCGATCTCGGGCAGCTCCTGGAGTGCGTCCAGGGTCGCCTGCCATTCCGGTACGGCGCGCTCCGCAAGTGAGATCGCGAAGCGGATGCTGACCGACTTGAAGCGCTCGTTGTCGCCGTCCGTCAGCGCTCGCCGGAGGTCGAGTCGGGCCTGCTCGTCGTCCGCCGTACGCGGGCGTTCGCCGTGCCCGGGCGCGTCGATGGCGGCCACGTTGTAGCCCCACTGCGTGACGGCTTCGCGGGCGCGAGACGCTTGCGCCGGCGTCTTCTTGTGCATGCCGCCGCCGTGCCCCATCAGCACCAGCGGCGCCTGCTCGCGACCGGACGCGGGCGACCACAGTACGCCGGGAACGTCGCCCACCATGAAGTCGCACTCGACGACACCGTTCGACGATGTCTCGTTGGTGAAACGCAAAGAATGCATAGGTCTACTGCCTCTCGGGAGTGCCAAACCTGTCCGGCGCTCCCGGCGACCCCTACGTCGATCGCCCGACCGTGGCGACGAGGGGGAGCACCCACGTACGAACAACCTCCATGGGTCCCACCTCCTCACACTCACACGGCCACCTTCACGCTACCAACCCCCACCCCATCCCGCCCGCCAATTTCCAGCAAAGACGGTAGCCTTGCACACCTTCTCGTGGCCGTAAGCAGGCTATTTCGGCTCTTGTGTTGGATGTTTGGGTCGCAGAAGTCCTGCCGTCCCCGTGCAGGTTGGTGCGCTCGCCGCACAGCAGTCCTGCCTGTCCCTGCGTGGGGTTCGTGGACTCGCCCGAGCAGTCCTGGAGCCGCTGGCTGGCGGGTTGTTTTACCGCTGCCCTGTTGCATCCCGCCAGCGACCACCACAACCCGCCAGCCGCAACTGGAGTAGCCGGCCGCGGCCACTGGCCGCGATCGGCTCGCGTGTCTGCCGAGGGGTGTGAGCTGGATGGGCACCGCGTGAATCCTCGTGGAGTGGCCGGTCAGTCCGGATGGTGGTAGGTGCCGGGCAGAAGGCGGGGGCTTGAACACCGTCTGGTGGGTGAGGACAGGACATAGCAGGTCCCCGCCCACGGCTTCCTGTCCAAGCCCCCGGCAACTGCTCGACTCCCGGCAACTGTCCAACCCTCCGGCGACTGTCGCACCACTTGGGGCCGGCATCGGGCAAGGGGGCAGTTGGACAGGTGGTGTCCGGGGCTGGGTAGTGCACCTGAGCGTGGGTGTCGGCGGGGTGTACGGCGGGACGCGGTGCACTACCTGTCGAGCCGCACGCTGACCCGACATGCCCGCATCACCCACACATCCAACACAACAGCCGGATATCCCCTGGACTGCAGCCTTCTCCCCTGGTGTACGAGGGGAGAAGGCTGCACTCGCGGGGTTATCCCGTCGTACGGCGGTGGGCCGCTGGCGTGGCGGTGGGGCGGTGGGGTGGGGTCGCGCTGGTCTGTAGCCTCGGGCGGGATGGATGATCGGGCCGGGGTGCGCAGACTGTTGTTGCTGCGTGTGATTGGTGTGCTTGGGCTGCTGGCTGCGGTATTTGCCATGCACGGGCTGACGGCTCACCACGATGCGGCGATGGCTGCCCCGCCGACGCAGGCTGCTCACCACGATGCGGCGATGGCTGCCCCGCCGACGCAGGCTGCGGCACATGGGGCGGAGGCTCAGCCGCATGGTGTGGTGGCTGGTGACCGGCACCAAAGCGTCCAGCATCAGGTGGTGCCGGGCATGATGAGCGAGGAGGAGATGTCGCAGCTCGGCAAGGCGAAGGGCGCCGAGTTCGACAAGGCCTGGATACAGCTGATGATCAAGCACCACCAAGGCGCCGTGACCATGGCGACGGCCGAGCAGAAGGACGGCAAGGACCCCGCCGCCATCGCTCTGGCCAAGAAGATCCAAGCAGCTCAGACTGCCGAGATCGCCACGATGCAGAACCTCCTCGAGAGCAACTGACAGCAGACTGCCGAGCTCCCCGGAGCGGGGAGCCCGGCAGCAGTCGGTCAGCGCGCCAGATCGGCCGGGTTGAGGTTGAGGCGGCGCAGGAGTTGGGCGTTGAGAGCCACGACGATGGTGGAGACGGACATCAGGATCGCGCCGACGGCCGGCGAGACGAGGACTCCGGCGAAGGCGAGTACGCCGGCGGCGAGCGGGACCGTGATCACGTTGTAGCCGGTCGCCCAGGCCAGGTTCTGCCACATCTTGCGGTAGCTGGCCCGGGAGAGCTCGATCACCGAGAGGACCGCGCGCGGGTCGTCGGCGGCGAGCACGACGCCGGCGGACTCGATGGCGACGTCGGTGCCGGCGCCGATCGCGATGCCGACCTCGGCGCGGGCCAGGGCCGGTGCGTCGTTCACGCCGTCGCCGACCATCGCGACCTTCAGCCCACGGGCCTGCAGCTCCGCGACCTTGGCGTCCTTGTCCTGCGGCAGCACCTCGGCGAACACCTCGTCGATCCCGAGCTCCTCGGCCACCGCCTCGGCCACCTGGTGCGCGTCACCGGTGATCATCGCGACCTTCACGCCCCGCCGGTGCAGCGCGTCCACAGCCTGCTTGGACTCCACTCGTACCTCGTCCTCCAACGCGACCGCGCCGAGCACCTGCCCGTCCCGGACCACGTGCAGCACCGCGGCACCCCGCCCCTTCCAGGCGGCAACGTCTGCTTCCAGCTCTTCCGGCTCCGGTACGCCGTACTCCCGGAGCAACGCCGGACCGCCGACGGCAACCTCGTTGCCGTTGACAACCGCTTGGACGCCGCGACCGGTCAAGGACCGGAAGTCCGAAGCAGTCGCACTCCCCCGCCCACCGGCCGGTACGCGTTCCGAGTGCGCCCGGACGATCGCCTTGGCCAGTGGGTGCTCGCTGTCCGCCTCGACCGCGGCCGCCAGCTCCAGCAGCTCGTCCTCGGTCACCGAGCCGGTCGCCGCAACACCGGTGACGACGGGCTGGCCCTTGGTCAGCGTGCCGGTCTTGTCGAACAGTACGACGTCGATCGTCCGCATCCGCTCCAGCGCGAGCCGGTCCTTCACCAGGACGCCGGCCTTCGCGGCGCGCTCGGTGGAGATCGCGATCACCAGCGGGATGGCGAGACCGAGGGCGTGCGGGCAGGCGATCACCAGGACGGTCACGGTCCGGGTGACGGCCTCGTTGATCTCACCGAGCAAGGTCCAGACCAGGAACGTGATCACGCCCGCGATCGACGCGAAGTAGAAGAGGAATGCAGCCGCCCGGTCGGCCAACGCCTGCGCGCGGGACGACGAGGCCTGCGCCTCCGCGACCAGTCGCTGGATCCCGGCCAGCGCGGTGTCCTCGCCGACCGCGGTGATTTCGATCCGCAGGGCGTTGTCGGTGGCAACGGTTCCGGCAACCACCGGGTCGCCGACCGCGCGGGAGACCGGTCGCGACTCACCGGTGATCATCGACTCGTCGACCTCAGCCTGCCCGTCGACCACCGTCCCGTCGGCCGGCACACGACCACCGGAACGGACCAGTACGACGTCGCCCGCCTCCAACTCGGACAGCGAAACCTCGACCACGCCGTCGGCGGTCACCTTCTCCGCCGCGTCGGGCAGTAACGCGGCCAGCGCGTCGAGCGCTCCGGACGCGGCGCCGAGCGCACGCATCTCGAGCCAGTGCCCGAGCAGCATGATCACGATCAGCAGCGCGAGCTCCCACCAGAAGTCCAGGTCGAAGCCGCCGAGTCCGAGCGTGGTGACCCAGGACGCGACGAACGCGACCGTGATCGCCATCGAGATCAGCAGCATCATCCCGGGCCGGCGAGACTTCAGTTCGCTCCATCCACCGGTGAGGAACGGCTGGCCGCCGTAGAAGAAGATCACGGTGCCGAGCACCGGCGCGATCAGGTTCGAGCCGGGGAACTCCGGCGGCATGTATCCGAGCAGGTCGGCGAACATCTCGCTGAAGAACACCACCGGCACCGCCAGCCCCAGACTGATCCAGAACCGGTCCTTGAACTGCGCCGCGTGATCCCCATGCCCCGCATGGCCGCCGTGCTCAGCATGCCCGTCGTGGCCGCCGTGGCTCTCGTGACTGTGCTCACCGTGCTCATCCATACCCGGGACCATACCCCCTAGGGGTATTCATTTCAAGGGGCATGACAAAGCCCCGCCACCCACCGACGGGATGACGGGGCTGTCGGACGAGGTACTACAGCGGCTCGATGTCGGTCAGCGCCTCCGGCGTCAGCTCCACCCATCGGGTGATGCCGATCTCCCGCAGGAACGGCACGTCGTGGCTCGCGACGATCAGCGCGCCGTTGTACGACGCGAGCGCGTCCCGCAACTGCGCGACGCTGGCCAGGTCCAGGTTGTTCGTCGGCTCGTCCAGCATCAGCAACTGCGGCGGTGGCTCGGCCAGCAGCAGCGCCGCCAGCGTCGCCCGGAAGCGTTCACCACCGGACAGTGTGCTGACCAACTGATCCGCCGAACGCCCCCGGAACAGGAACCGGGCCAACCGCGACCGGCGCTCCTGGTTCTCCGTACTCGGCGCCAGCAGGGCGAGATTGTCGACGATCGACAGGTCGTCCCGGAGCAGATCCAGCCGCTGCGGCAGGTACCGGAACGGCACCACCGGCAACTCCCCCGCCACGATCGACTGCAGCAGCGTCGTCTTGCCCGCCCCGTTCGGCCCCGTCAAGGCGATCCGCTCCGGACCGCGGATCTCCAGCTCCACCTGTGCACCGGTCCGCAGCGCGTGCTCCTCCAGCTTGAGCACGATCCGCCCAGCGGGTACGGCGGTCTTCGGCAGGTCGACGCGGATCGTGTCGTCGTCGTGGACCTTCGCCTCGGCGTCGGCCAGCGCCTCCTGCGCAGACTCCAGCCGCTCGCTCTGCATACCGAGGTGCTTGCCCGCCGAAACCTGCGCCGACCGCTTCAACCCACCCGCGATGATCTTCGGGATGCCGCCCTGCTCGAAGGCCCGCTGGCCCCGCGCCCGGCGCTGGTCCATCTTCATCCGCGCCTCGACCAGGTCCCGCTTCTGCTTGCGCACGTCGGCCTCCGCCGACCGCATCATCCGCTCGGCCGCCTCCTGCTCGACCGCGACCGCCTCCTCGTACGCCGTCAGGTTGCCGCCGTACCAGGTGATGTCGCCCTTGCGCAGGTCGCCGATCTGGTCGACCCGGTCCAGCAATTCCCGGTCGTGGCTGACGATCAGCAACGCACCACGGAACTGGTCGACAGCGTCGTACAGGTGCCGCCGGGCCCGCAGGTCGAGGTTGTTGGTCGGCTCGTCCAGCAGCAGTACGTCGGGACGCCGCAACAGCTCGGCCGCCAGACCGAGCAGGATCGTCTCGCCACCGGACAGCTCGCCGACGCTGCGGTCCAGCCCGATCGCACCGAGGCCGAGCTTGCCCAGCATCGCCTCGGCCCGCTCCTCGACGTCCCACTCGTCGCCGACGGCGGCGAAGTTCTCCTCGGAGGCGTCGCCGGACTCGATCGCCGTGATCGCCCGGCGGACCGCGTCGATGCCGAGCGCCTGGTCGACGCGCAGCGTGGTGTCGAGGGTGAGGTCCTGCGGCAGGTACCCGAGCTCGCCGCTGACCCGGATCGACCCACGTTGCGGCGTGAGCCGGCCGGCGATCAACCGGAGCAGCGTCGACTTGCCGGCGCCGTTGCGGCCGACCAGCCCGGACCGCACCGGCCCGGCGACGAAGCTGAGCCCGTCGAACAGCACGTCGCCGTCCGGCCAGGCGAAGAAGAGGTCCGTACAGGACAGGGAATGACTCATATGCGTGTACTCCAGAAAGAGGTCTCGGACGAGACCGCGCACCTCGACGGGTGGCGATCACCGGCTGAAAGGAAGACCTCGGAGTTACAACGCAGACCCCTGACGTCGGGAATGGGACGCGACCCAGCCTACGGGGTCGTGGTTCACCGCTTCAACCATTTATCCGGTGTTTGCGCCAGGCAACGATGACCAGGTCGACGGCCGCGACCACCGCGAGCAGGCCGAACGCGATCACCCAGCCCACCGGCAGGTCCAGTACTGCGGACAGCACCGCCGCCGTGATCCACATGGCCACGCCGAAGCACGCCAGCACCAGCCGCAGCGTCAGCGCACTGCGCGGTGGAGGCGGCTCGAAGGCCATACCAGCCCGGTACCCCTATGGGGCTTTGCGCAGCCAGGTCTCGACGCCGGCGATGTGGGCGGTCATCCAGGCGCGGGCCGCCTCGGCGTCGCCGATCTCGATCGCGTCCAGGATCGCGGCATGCTCGAGCAGCGTCCGCTCGACCGCCCCGGCTTGAGTGACCCCGCGCCAGATCCGGGCCCGCTGGGTCGCACCGGAGATGCCGTCCAGCAACGAGCAGACGACCTGATTGCCGGTCGCCTCGGCGATGCCGCGGTGGAAGCGCAGGTCGTTGGCGACCAGTTCCTCCACCTCGGCTTCCGGCGTCAGATCGCTGCACAGCAACCGCAACTCGATCACCTGCTCCTTGGTGATCCGGGTGGCCGCCAGCGCGGCCACGCCCGGCTCGAGCAGGCGCCGTACCTCGAAGAACTGCAGGACCGAGTCGTCACGGTGCAGGTCGACCATGAAGTTCAGCGCGTCGAGCAGGTGCGCCGAATCCAGGCTGGTCACGTACGTGCCGTCGCCGTGCCGGACGTCCAGCACGTTGACCAGCGTCAGCGCCTTGACCGCCTCGCGCAGCGAGTTCCGCGACAGGCCGAGCCGCGCCGCGAGATCCGCCTCCTTCGGCAGTCGATCCCCAGGCCCCAGTTCCCCCGAGGTGATCATCCCCTTGATCTTGACGATCGCCTCATCCGTCAACGCCATCTGGTCAGTATGCCGCTCCGACGTTCTAACGTCGTACTGCAATGGCATCAACTTCGAACTGCATTTCCGGGAGGGCCAGACGGGCGACGCCGAGGAGGGTCTGGACCGGTGGTTTGCCGGGCCAGCGCTCGGCGATCGCGGCGCCGAGGACGGCGAGCTTCTCAGGCGAGTGGTCGACGACGTACGTGCGCAACTGGAACACGTCGGCGTAGTCGAGCCCGGCCGACCGCAGCGCGACGCCGAGGTTCTCGAACGACAACTTCACCTGCTCGGCAAAGTCCTCGACCGGCACCAGGCCGTCCGGCCCGGACGCGTACTGGCCGGCGACGAAGACCAGGTCCCCGACGCTCGCCACATGGCTGTAGCCGAAGCCGGTCGGGTCGTGCAGCTCCGCTGGATTGGTGATCATCACGCACTCCTCCGCACAGATTCTGGATATCTGATATCCAGAACATAGCATGCCGTCATGGCGACCACGCCGGGCTACTCGGGTAAGCCACTCGCGGCCAAGCTGGGCATCAAGCCCGGGCAAGTCGTGCTGCTCGACAACGCGCCGGACGACTTCACGATCGAGGGTCTGCCGGACGGTACGACGATCGCGCGCCGGACCGGCCGGACGCCGTACGAGGTCGTGCTGGCGTTCTGCCCGGACCGGGACCGGCTGGCGAAACGGCTGCCGTTGTTACTCCAGAAAACGACGGCCGCCGGGATGGTCTGGATCGCCTGGCCGAAGCGGTCGTCGGGCGTGCCGACCGACCTGGACGAGAACGGGATCCGCGAACTCGCCCTCCCGCTCGGCGTCGTCGACGTCAAGGTCTGCGCGATCGACGCGACCTGGTCCGGCCTCAAACTGGTCCGCCGGCTGAGCAACCGGTGAGCCCAGTTGTTGCGAACTGGACTGATCCAGAGCGTGAGCTTCACCACATTTCCGCGCAGTCCTGATCGGCACCCACCGCGAGTAGTTAGTTGCATACAGTGGCCAGTCAGGCTCGAACGGTGCACCGAGAGTCACCGCAAGACCGGCCGGAATCCCACCTCTGCAAGGCGTCCCGGACTCCGGCCGAGTTTCCGTCCTGCCACTCACCTCGAGACCTCGGGGCGGTGAGCTGAAACACCTGCCAGCACAGTGTTTCAGGCCTCGATCGATCAAGTCGGCAGGGCCCGACCACCCGACGCACTGGTCCGGTGGTCCCGGGCTGTGGAAGTGGTCCGCGTGCTATTAGCCTTGCCCTGGGACACCACCCATAACATCAGCATTAACACCCGCGGTACCGGACCGATCGGAAGAGGCGAACTGCCAAGTGGCCACCGAGCCATCAGACACCAATCCACTAGCAGCCTTCGGTGCGAACGAATGGCTGGTCGACGAGCTGTACGAGAAGTACCTGCAGGACCCGAATTCAGTGGATCCGGCGTGGCTCGCCATTTTCCAAAGTGACAGCTTCAAGGACTACAAGCCAGGTGACGCGAAGCCGGTGACCACCACCCCGGCCGACGCTCCCCGGCCCGATGCGGTGTCGGAGAACAAGACTCCTGAGGCGCCGAGCCGCGGCACTGCAGCGTCCGCGCCCGCCTCGAGCCAACCTGCAGCCGCGGCCGCCGCCGCTGCGCCTGCAGCCGCCGCTCCGGCCGCGGCTGCCGCAACTCCGCCGGCCGGTGCGCAGGCCGCCGTACCGCAGAACCAGCCCGCAGCCAAGGCGGCGCCTGCCCCGAGCAGCGCCGCCCCGACCGGAGGCACGGTGAACCAGCCGCCCAGCGCCCAGCCCAAGCCCGCTCCCGCGTCCAGCAGCGACGCCGAGCGGCAGATCCTGCGCGGCGCGCCCGCGCGGACGGCGCAGAACATGGAGACCAGCCTCACGGTCCCGACCGCGACCAGTGTCCGGCAGGTCCCGGTCAAGCTGCTGATCGACAACCGCATCGTCATCAACAACCACCTCAAGCGCGCCCGCGGCGGCAAGGTCTCCTTCACCCACCTGATCGGCTGGGCGCTGGTGAAGGCGCTCAAGACGCTGCCCGAGATGAACGCGTCGTACGCCGAGACCGACGGCAAGCCGACCCTGGTCCAGCCGGCCCACATCAACCTTGGCCTGGCCATCGACATGCAGAAGCCGGACGGCACCCGGCAGCTGCTGGTGCCGTCGATCAAGGCCGCCGAGGACATGACGTTCGCCGAGTTCTGGATGGCCTACGAGGACATCGTCCGGCGGGCCCGGGACAACAAGCTCGCGCTGCCCGACTTCCAGGGCACCACGATCAGCCTGACCAACCCCGGCACCATCGGCACCCAGCACTCGGTGCCGCGGCTGATGACCAACCAGGGCTGCATCGTCGGCGTCGGCGCGATGGAGTACCCGCCGGAGTACCAGGGCGCGGCCGACGAGACGATGGCCAAGCTCGCGGTCAGCAAGGTGATGACGCTGACCTCGACGTACGACCACCGGATCATCCAGGGCGCCCAGTCGGGTGAGTTCCTGCGCCGGCTGCACCAGCTGCTGCTCGGCCAGGAGGGCTTCTACGACGAGATCTTCCAGTCGCTGCGGATCCCCTACGAGCCGATCCGCTGGGCCGCTGACCTCCCGCACAGCCACGAGGAGGACATCAGCAAGCAGGCCCGGATCCTGGAGATGATCCACGCCTACCGGGTGCGCGGCCACATCATGGCCGACACCGACCCGCTGGAGTACAAGCAGCGCAGCCACCCGGACCTGGACGTGGCCACCCACGGCCTGACCCTGTGGGACCTGGACCGCGAGTTCGCCACCGGCTCGTTCGGCGCGGCCGACCGCAAGTTCATGAAGCTGCGCGAGATCCTCGGCATCCTGCGCGACTCGTACTGCCGGACCACCGGTATCGAGTACATGCACATCCAGGACCCCGAGCAGCGCAAGTGGATCCAGGAGCGGGTCGAGCGGCCGCACACCAAGCCGCCGCGCGAGGAGCAGCTGCGGATCCTGGCCAAGCTGAACGAGGCCGAGGCGTTCGAGACCTTCCTGCAGACCAAGTACGTCGGCCAGAAGCGGTTCTCGCTGGAGGGTGGCGAGACCACCATCCCGCTGCTCGACGAGCTCTGCGAGGAGGCCGCCGGGGCCGGCCTGGACGAGGTCGTCATCGGGATGGCGCACCGCGGCCGGCTGAACGTGCTGGCCAACATCGTCGGCAAGTCCTACGGCCAGATCTTCCGCGAGTTCGACGGCAACATCGACCCGCGGACCGTGCAGGGCTCCGGTGACGTCAAGTACCACCTGGGCGCCGAGGGCGAGTTCGTCTCCGAGTTCGGCGACAAGATCAAGGTCTCGGTGGCGGCGAACCCGTCCCACCTGGAGACCGTCGACCCGGTGCTCGAGGGCATCGTCCGGGCCAAGCAGGACATCCTGGACCGCGGCACCGCGTTCCCGGTGCTGCCGGTGCTCGTGCACGGCGACGCGGCCTTCGCCGGCCAGGGCGTGGTGGCGGAGACGCTGAACCTGTCCCAGCTGCGCGGCTACCGCACCGGCGGCACGATCCACGTGATCGTCAACAACCAGGTCGGCTTCACCACCTCCCCGGCCTCGTCGCGCTCGTCGATGTACAGCACCGACGTGGCCCGGATGGTGCAGGCGCCGATCTTCCACGTGAACGGCGACGACCCCGAGGCCTGTGTCCGGGTCGCCGACCTGGCCTTCGAGTACCGCCAGGCTTTCAACAAGGACGTCGTCATCGACCTGGTCTGCTACCGCCGCCGCGGTCACAACGAGGGTGACGACCCGAGCTTCACCCAGCCGCTGATGTACGACCTGATCGAGCAGAAGCGGTCCGTCCGCAAGCTCTACACCGAGGCCCTGATCGGCCGTGGCGACATCACGGTCGAAGAGGCCGAGCAGGCGATGCGGGACTTCCAGCAGCGACTGGAGCGGGTCTTCACCGAGGTCCGTGAGGCGAAGAGCCAGCCGGACACGCCGGCGCCGTACGTCACCGTCCCGGTGTACCCGGACAAGCCGGAGGGCCCGGACGCGACCGCGACCACGCCCGAGGTGCTGAAGAAGATCGCCGACGCGTACACCACGCTGCCGGAGGGCTTCACCGTGCACCCGAAGGTGCTGCCGCAGTTGCAGCGCCGGGCGTCCGCGATCACCCAGGGCCCGATCGACTGGGCCAGCGCCGAGATCACCGCGTTCGGCACGCTGCTGCTGGCCAACCGGCCGGTCCGGCTCGCGGGCCAGGACAGCCGGCGGGGCACGTTCGTGCAGCGGTTCGCGGCGATCATCGACCGGGTCAACGGCCAGGACTGGGTGCCGCTGCAGCACCTGGACGAGGGCCAGGCGAACTTCCATGTCTACGACTCGCTGCTGAGCGAGTACGCCGCGCTCGGCTTCGAGTACGGCTACTCGGTGGCGCGTCCGGACGCGCTGGTGCTGTGGGAGGCGCAGTTCGGCGACTTCGTCAACGGCGCCCAGTCGATCATCGACGAGTACATCTCGTCCGGTGAGGCGAAGTGGGGCCAGAAGTCGGGCGTCGTCCTGCTGCTGCCGCACGGGTACGAGGGCCAGGGTCCGGACCACTCGTCGGCCCGGATCGAGCGGTTCCTGCAGCTCTGCGCGGAGAACGCGATGACCGTCGCGCAGCCGTCGACGCCGGCGTCGTACTTCCACCTGCTCCGCCGGCACACGCTCGGCGAGGAGCACAACCCGATGGTCGTCTTCACGCCGAAGCAGCTGCTGCGGCGCAAGGAGGCGGTGTCGCAGCCGGAGGAGCTGACCCACGGCACCTTCAAGCCGGTGCTCGGCGACGCCGCGGCCGAGGCGACCACGGGCACCATCGAGCGCGTCATCCTGGCGTCCGGGCGGATCGTGTACGACCTGCTGGCCGAGCGGAAGAAGGCGGAGCCGGACAAGCTCAGCACCGCGGTCCTCCGGGTCGAGCAGCTGTACCCGCTGCCGGCCGAGGAGTTCGTCGCCGAGCTGGCCAAGTACCCGAACGCGACCGAGGTCCGCTGGGTCCAGGACGAGCCCGCGAACCAGGGCCCGTGGCCGTTCATGGCGCTGAACCTGACCGAGCACCTCGGCGGCAAGCCGTTCTACCGGGTCTCCCGCCCGGCCATGTCGGCGCCGTCGGTCGGCTCGCACGGTGTGCACCAGTCCGAGCAGTCCACGCTGCTGAAGCAGGCGTTCAGCTGACGTGTACTTCACCGATCGAGGGATCGAGGAGCTCGAGGGCCGGCGTGGCGAGGAAGACGTCACGCTGGCCTGGGTGGCCGAACGGCTGCGCGAGTTCGTCGACCTGAACCCCGACTTCGAAACCCCCATCGAACGCTTCGCCACCTGGCTGGCCCGCCTCGACGACGAAGACGACTGATCCGAACAGCACAAATGCCCTCCGCCGCGCGGAGGGCATTTTGCTGTTACTCGGTGTGTGGGGGTCTGGTTCGGCGGGGTGGGTCGGGGGCCAGGGAGCCGTCGGGGGCGATGTGCTCGAAGATCTGGTCGACCAGGTTGAGGACGTGCGGGTCGTCGACGGTGTAGATGTGCCGTCGGCCCTCACGCCGGGCGGTGATGATGCCGGCCAGCCGGAGCTTGCCCAGGTGCTGGCTGGCGGTGGCGATGCTGACGCCGACACGGTCAGCCAGGGTGCCGACGTCGTACTCGCCTTGGGCCGCCAGTGAGACCAGATGCAGCCGCACCGGGGCGGACAGCATCGCGAAGGTGCCGGCGGCGGATTCCAGCTGCGCCTTCGTGGGTTCTGGGAACGGAGTCGTCATCGCGCAGTCATTGTGACCGCTGGAACGGCCCGGCGGGAGCGCGGCAGGCCGTGGTGATGACGGTCTCATACTTTCGCAATTGCGAAAGTATCAAAACGATGGCAGGCTGGAGGCATGCTCCGAGCCCTCCGCCCCGTGCTTTTGCTGCTCGTGGTGGCGATCCCCGCAGTCGCCCTCCGGCTCACCGGCACGCACCCGCCGGCCCTGGCGTCGATGTTCGTCTTCGGCCTGGCGGTGGTGGCCGCGTCGTTCGTGCTGGCCTGGGCGGCGGAGGCCGCGGAGGTGGACATCTCCGGCGGTCTGGCGATCGCGCTGCTCGCGGTGATCGCGGTCCTGCCGGAGTACGCGGTGGACCTCTACTTCGCGCACACAGCCGGCTCCAACCCCGACTACGTGCAGTACGCCGCGGCCAACATGACCGGGTCGAACCGGCTGCTCCTCGGCCTCGGCTGGTCGAGTGTCGTCCTGCTCAGTCTGTACGTCGCCTCCCGGCGCAGCGGCCGCACGATCAAGGCCCTGGTCCTCGACTCGGGCTATCGCCGTGAGCTCGGCTTCCTGGCGATCGCCGCCGTGGTCGCCTTCGTGATCCCGGTGACCGGCGAGATCCACCTGGTGCTCGGCATCCTGCTGCTCGCGTTCTTCGCCTACTACCTCTACCGCGCCGCGGTCTCCGGCCACGACGACGAGCCGGACCTGATCGGCCCGGCGGCGACGATCGGTGGCCTGCCGACCGTGCAGCGCCGGGTCGCCGTGATCGGGATGTTCCTGGCGGCGGCGGGCGTGATCCTGGCGGCCGCGGAGCCGTTCGCGGACTCGCTGGTCGAGGGCGGGCACGCGCTGGGCATCGACCAGTTCCTGCTGGTGCAGTGGCTGGCTCCGCTGGCCTCGGAGGCGCCGGAGTTCATCGTGGCGCTGCTGTTCGCCTGGCGGGGCAAGGGAGCGGCCGCACTGGGCCTGCTCATCTCGGCCAAGGTGAATCAGTGGACCCTGCTGATCGGCAGCCTCCCGATCGCCTACGGGATCGGCGGCGGGTCGGCGGCGCTGCACCTGGACGGACGGCAGGTCGAGGAGTTCCTCCTCACGGCGACGCAGACGTTGCTGGGCCTCGCCGTACTGCTGAGCCTGCGCTTCCCACGGTGGGCGGCCTGGACGCTGCTCGGGTTGTTCGCGGTGCAGTTCGCCGTACCGGGTCAGACCGGGCGGTACGTGCTGAGCGGGATCTACCTGGTGCTGGCGATCGTGGCGTTCGCGCGGAACCGGCGGGAGCTGCTGCCGACGCTGACCTCCCCGTTCCGCCGTACGGAAAAGCTCGCCGACGCGGAGCGCGCCGACGAGCTCGTCGGGGTCTGAGGGATCAGCAGACAGAACCCACCTAACTGGCCTGCTGTTCCTCGACGATGGGGCGGCGGCGCTCCTGGGGGCCCGGGCGGCCGCGGCGGCGGCCGTAGAGGAACTTCTCGCCGGCTGCGGTGCCGGTGAACTTGGTCCGGCGGGCCCAATCGCGGCATTCCTCGATCACCGGGCACGACGTCAGGCACACGGCCTGGGCCTTGCGCTGCTCCCACTGGCTCGCGGTCTCGTCGTACGACGGGGCCTGGCCGACGCACGCGGCCTTGGTCATCCAGCGGTCGGCGGGGTCGGCGATCACCGTCAAGGTCGGCCTCATGGGCACTCCTGCTCCTCATCGATCAGGCGGATCGAAACGTGCTGCGGTAGGAACAGAGTGAGCCAGTTGCGTTGCCCCGGTGCGACGCGAATGTTTCCGGCGTGAAACGGCATCCGGCACAAAAGTGCCGGTGGCACTCAGCGGCGCACCATCCGGATCTCCGGTACGCCGAAGAACGGTTCGTCGACCCGGGTGCCGTCCTCGTGGAACCCGTGCCGCCGGTAGAACGCCCGCGCCCGCTGGTTGCCCTCCAGCACCCACAGGCTGGCCGGTTCCTTGCCGATGGCAACCTCCAGCAGCCGGGCGCCCAGGCCGGTGCTCCACCAGGCTTTCCGGGCGTAGATCGCGAACAGCTCCAGCGGCGTGGGCGCGTCGTCGTCCCGCGCCGGGCCGGCCGCCGCGAACCCGATGACCCGATCCTCGACCCCGGCGGCCGGATCCGGGTCGATCGCCACCCACCGGATCCAGCCCTCGCCGAGCGCGTGCGACCAGCGCTCGATCCGGCGATCGAGGTCGCTGGTCCGCTCCGCGAGTACGGCGCCGTCCACCAGGCCGTCGTACGCCTCCCGCCAGCACAGCAGGTGACACCAGGCCGCAGCCTCGGCATCATCAGGCGTCGCGCGGCGAATCTCCGGTTGCACTCAGACAGTAAAGACGATCTTCCCGAAGACGTCGCCCTCGTTCATCTTGGCGAAGCCCTTGCGGGCGTCGGCCAGCGGGAGGACGGAGTCGATGTGCGGGGAGATGCCGGCGTTCGCCATGAACTGGACGAGCTCGGCGAGCTCCTGCCGGGTGCCCATCGTGGAGCCCTGGACGCGCAGCTGCAGGAAGAAGATCCGGTTCAGCTCGGCCGACTTCGGCGCCTGGCCGCTGGTCGCGCCGGAGATCACCACGGTGCCGCCCTGCTTCAGCGACTTCAGCGAGTGCGACCAGGTCGCCTGCCCGACCGTCTCCATCACCGCGTCGACCCGCTCCGGCAGCCGGGCGCCGGACTCGAACGCGTCGTGCGCGCCGATCTCCAGCGCCTTCGCCCGCTTGCCCTCATCCCGGCTGGTCGCCCAAACGCGGATCCCGGCCGCGCGCGCCAGCGTGATGAGCGCGGTCGCCACGCCACCGCCGGCGCCCTGCACCAGCACGGTGTCGCCCGGCTTGAGCCCCGACTGGGTGAACAGCATCCGGTACGCCGTCAGCCACGCGGTCGGCAGACACGCGGCCTGCTCGAAGCTCAGGCCCGCCGGCTTGGGCACCACGTTGTGCGCGGGTACGGCGACCTTCTCGGCCAGCGTCCCCTGGTAGCGCTCGCTGAGCAGCGACCGCTTCGGGTCGAGCGTCTCGTCACCCTTCCACGCCGGGTCCGAGATCACCGCGTGCACGACGACCTCGTTGCCGTCCGGGTCGATCCCGGCCGCGTCGCAGCCGAGGATCATCGGCAGACTCTTCTCGGCCAGCCCCACCCCCTTCAGCGACCACAGGTCGTGGTGGTTGAGGGCGGTCGCCCGGACGTCGATCGTCACCCATCCCTCGGGCGCCGTCGGGTCGGGCCGCTCCCCCACCTCCAGCGCGGCGATCGGGTCGTCGGCGTCGAACTTGGCGGCATAGGCAGCAAGCATGCGTACCAACCTACGCGGTGGTCTACGCCGAGTCAGTTACCGAATTCACCACAGGTGTGGACAACACGCCGTCCAGCAGGTCGCGCGACTCCTCGAGCGCCTTGATCGACGCGGACATCCGGTCGCGCTCGTGCTGCAGCTTGTCGAGCAGCACCGGGCAGGTCGGCTCGAGCTTCTCCGTCACGCACGGCAGCACCTCGGCGATCATCGCCGTCGACAACCCGGCCGCCAGCAACGTCCGGATCCGCCCCACCAACGCGACGTCACCCTCGCCGTACTCCCGATACCCACTGGCCAGCCGCTCCGGCCGCAACAACCCCTGATCCTCGTAATACCGCAACAACCGCTCACTAACCCCGGTCCGCCCCACCATCTCCCGCATGCGCACCTAGTGGAGTTTAGCGAGCGACGCCGTCCGCTTCGGCTGCTGTTGCTACGGCGGTGGCTACTGCGGGGGCCACGCGGGGGTCGAAGGGCGACGGGATGATGTAGTCGGGGCGGAGGTCGTCCTCGGCGATGAGGTTGGCGAGGGCGTCGGCGGCGGCGAGCTTCATGCCCTCGGTGATGCGGGACGCGTTCGCGTCGAAGGCGCCGCGGAAGATGCCGGGGAACGCCAGCACGTTGTTGATCTGGTTCGGGAAGTCGGAGCGGCCGGTCGCGACCACGGCGGCGTGCCGGTGCGCGATGTCCGGGTGCACCTCCGGGTTCGGGTTCGCCAGCGCGAAGATCATCGACCCGTCGGCCATCCGGGCGATCGCCTCCTCGGGCACCGTCCCGCCGGACACTCCGAGGAACACGTCCGCGCCGTCCAGCGCGTCGACGAGCCGGCCGGAAAGCCCGCCGGTGTTGGTGTCCCGGGCCAGCGACAGCTTCACCGGGTTGAGGTCCGGGCGGTCCTCGTGCAGCACACCCTTGCTGTCGACAACGGCCAGGTCGCCGACGCCGGCCTGCAGCAGGATCCGGGCACACGCGACCCCGGCCGCGCCGGCTCCGGAGATGACCACGCGAATGTCCTCGATCGACTTCCCGGTGACCCGGAGCGCGTTCCGCAGCGCGGCCAGTACGACGACCGCCGTACCGTGCTGGTCGTCGTGGAACACCGGGATGTCGAGCCGCTCCTTCAGCCGCCGCTCGATCTCGAAGCAGCGCGGCGCCGAGATGTCCTCCAGGTTGATCCCGCCGAACGTCGGGGCCAGCCGGACCACGGTCTCGACGAACTCGTCCACGTCGGTGCAGTCGAGCGCGATCGGCACCGAGTCGACGCCGCCGAACTCCTTGAACAGCAGGGCTTTGCCTTCCATCACCGGCAGCGACGCGGCCGGGCCGATGTCACCCAGCCCGAGTACGGCGGTCCCGTCGGTGACGACCGCGACCACGTTGGACTTCCAGGTGTAGCGCCGGACCAGGGCCGGGTCCTCGGCGATCGCCGTACAGACCCGGGCGACACCCGGGGTGTAGGCCTTGGAGAGGTCGGCGGCGTCGCGGACGTGGACCGACGAGGTGACCTCGATCTTGCCACCGCGGTGCAGCTCGAAGACTGCGTCACCGGCGTACCGGTCGGACTCGGGCAGCGGGGTGGAAACGGACGGATGCGGCTGGGCGACCATGCGGGGACCCTTCGATAACAGCGAGATGGCGGTCGATTACAGTGAGTGGGCGGTTCGATCAGTGGGTGCGTCGAACAACGCCGTGGCCAGGGGGTCACCCGTCGCACCGAGTAAACCACACACCGCACTGGTCTGCTCTGTGAGGGTGCCCACAGGGTTCCGAACAGCCGCAACAGGGTGACGATGAGGTATCGGCCGGAGTCTGCTGCCGCCACCCGGCTGGTTGCTGTGTCAGGATGCGGCATCCGGCCCGGTTACCGTGCGGGACGGAATACAAGTTCCAGTGTCGAGGAGTAACAGCGATGAACATCGTCTCCACCCTCCGCAAGAGTCGCACCCGCGCCGTCGTTGCCACGGCCGCAGTGCTCGCGCTCACGCTCTCAGCCTGTGGCAGTGACGACTCGGGCACCAGCAGCGGTGGAACCGAGGACAAGGCCGCCGCGGCCGGCATCACCCTGGTGAAGTCCGGCAAGCTGATGGTCTGCACCCACCTGCCGTACAAGCCGTTCCAGTACAAGGACGGCGCCGATGTCGTCGGCTTCGACGTGGATCTCCTCGACCTGGTCGCCAAGGACCTCGGCCTGGAGCAGGAGGTCGTCAACATCGAGTGGGCCCAGGTCACCTCGGGCGCCGCCTTCCAGGCGAAGAAGTGTGACATGGGTATGGGCGCGATGACGATCACGCCGGAGCGGCAGGCCGCGATCAGCATCACCGACCCGTACATGGACGCAACCCAGGTGCTACTGGTGAAGAAGGACTCCGGCTACAAGTCGCTGGAGGACCTGAAGGGCAAGAAGGTCGGTGTCCAGGCCGACACCACCGGCCAGGCGTTCGCCAACGAGCAGGCGAAGAAGATCGGCTTCACCGTGGTCGTCTTCAACGACCTGGCGCTGCAGGAGAACAACGTCAAGTCCGGCCGGGTCGACGGCGCCATCAACGACAACGGCGTGCTCTACGACTACGTCAAGGCGAACCCGGACATGGCGGTCACCGCCGAGTTCAACACCGGCGAGCAGTACGGCTTCGGCGCCCTCAAGGACGGCAGCGGCCCGAAACTGGTCGCCAAGTTCAACGAACTGCTGACCAAGGCCAAGTCGGACGGCCAGTACAACGAGATCTACAAGAAGTGGTTCGGGGTTGAGCCGAAGAAGTGAGTACGCCGGCCAAGTCCACCGACATCGTTGAGCGGAAGGGGCTGAGCCCGCGGCAGCGGGCTCAGCGGTCCCGCTGGATCCAGTACGGGGTCCTGATCGCACTGATCCTGTTCGCCGCCTTCACGGCGAACTGGCAGCAGATCGTCGACGTCTTCTTCAAGCCGGAATACATCAAGGCGGCGTTCGAGGACGGCCTGCTCAACGCGCTGGTCAAGACGCTGGAGTACACCGCCGGCGCGTTCGTGATCGGCCTGATCGGCGGCACCGTCCTGGCCCTGATGCGGCTGAGCATCGTCGGGCCGTACCGCTGGATCGCGACCGCCTACATCGAGTTCTTCCGCGGCCTGCCGGCGATCGTCGTGTTCATCGCGTTCAGCCTGCTGCCGCTGGCGTTCGAGGGCCTGACGATCCCGTGGGATCCGTACGGCGTGGTCTGGCTGGCCCTGGGGATCGTCGCCGCGGCCTACATGGCCGAGGTGATCCGGGCCGGCATCCAGGCCGTCCCGAAGGGCCAGGTCGAAGCGGCTCGCTCGCTGGGAATGCCGGCCGGGCTGGCGACCCGCAGGATCGTGCTGCCGCAGGCGTTCCGGATCGTGCTGCCGCCGTTGACGAACGACCTGATCCTGCTGGTGAAGGACTCCTCGCTGGTGTTCATCATCGGCGTCAGCGCGGACGCGTACGAGCTGACCGGCTTCGGCCGGGACCTGGCCAACACGTACGCGAACCTGACTCCGCTGGTCACCGCGGGCTTCTGCTACCTGCTGATCACCCTGCCGCTGGGCATCCTGGTCCGCCGGCTCGAGGCGAAGGCTGCGAGGGCGCGCTGATGGCACTGGTCGAGATCAAGAGCCTGCACAAGTCGTTCGGCAGCAACCACGTCCTGCGCGGGATCGACTTCACGGTCGAGCAGGGCGAGGTGGTCTGCATCATCGGCCCGTCCGGCTCGGGCAAGTCCACACTGCTGCGCTGCGTCAACCTGCTGGAGCAGCCGGAGCAGGGGCAGGTGTTCGTCCGCGGTGAGGACATCACCGACCGGGACTGTCACCTGGACGCGGCCCGGCAGCAGATCGGGATGGTGTTCCAGCAGTTCAACCTGTTCCCGCACCTGTCCGTGCTGGCCAACTGCACGATCGCCCAGACGACCGTGCTGAAGCGCAAGCCGGCCGAGGCGGACCGGATCGCCCGGGCCAACCTCGAACGCGTCGGCCTGAACGAGAAGGTGGCCGCGTATCCGGCCCAGCTGTCCGGTGGCCAGATGCAGCGGGTGGCGATCGCCCGGGCGCTGTCGATGGACCCGGCGCTGATGCTGTTCGACGAGCCGACGTCCGCGCTCGACCCGGAGCTCGTCGGCGACGTGCTCACGGTGATGCGCAAGCTGGCGCTGGACGGGATGACGATGCTCGTGGTCACCCACGAGATGGCGTTCGCCCGCGAGGTCGCCGACCGGGTGGTGTTCATGGACGGCGGTGTCATCGTCGAGCAGGGCCCGCCGGCCGAGGTGATCGGCAACCCCGCGCACGAGCGCACCCGCACGTTCCTGCGCCGGGTCCTGGACCCGACCCACGTCGAGCCGACCAGCTGACGTTCGACAGCCGCGAAGGCCCGGTCTTGTCCACAAGGCCGGGCCTTCGTGCATTGCGGGCTTTCAGAGTGGAAGATGTACGGCGTGGTGGGACGATCGCCCGCCGGACCCGAGGGAGGCAGTGTGGGCAGCAGGGGACGATCCGCCGAGGTCCGTCTGAGTATTCCGGCGGACAGTGCGTACATCGCCGTACCGCGGTCGGTGGTGGGCAACCTGGCGGCCCGCAACGACTTCACCGTGGACGCGATCGACGACCTGCGGATCGCGGTCGACGAGGCGTGCGCGCTGCTGCTGCCGCAGGCGTCCGACGGCGTGCTGGACTGCGTGTTCGAGATCGACCCGCCGCAGCTTACGGTGCGGACCAGCGCCGTCGTGCCGAACGGCTGGCAGCCCGACACCTCGTCGTTCGGCTGGACCGTGCTGACCGCGCTGGTGGAGTCCGCGGCCGCGGAGACGGTCGACGGCCGACTCACCATCACCGTGACGGCGACCGCCACCGCAACGGAGACTCTGTGAGCGAGCGTAGCGAGCGAACGATGGGTAGAGCACCGTTGATGGTTACGCCGCAGCCGAGCGCCAGCGAGGCGCAGGCGTGACCGAGGACATGCCCCTGGGCGGGTCCCAGGACTCTCCTGATCTGCGTACCCGGACGGCCGAGTTGTTCCGCGCGATGTCGGCCGCCGGCCTGCGTGAGCCGGCGTACGGCGTCGCCCGGGACGGCCTGGTCGCGCTGCACATGCCGCTGGTGGAGCACCTGGCCCGCCGCTTCCGCAACCGCGGCGAGCCGTACGACGACCTGGTCCAGGTGGCCACGATCGGCCTGATCAAGGCGATCGACCGGTTCGACTCCGATCGCGGCGTGGAGTTCTCGACGTACGCGACACCGACGATCCTCGGCGAGATCAAGCGGTACTTCCGGGACAAGGGCTGGGCCATCCGGGTGCCGCGACGGCTGCAGGAGCTCCGGCTCTCGCTGACCGCCGCGACCGCCGAGCTGACCCAGGAGCTGGGCCGGGCGCCGACAGTCGCCGAGTTGTCCGATCGGCTGGGCCTGTCGCCGGATCTCGTGATCGAGGGCCTGGAGTCCGCAAACGCTTACAACACGTTGTCCCTGGATGCCCCGGACCAGAACGAGACCGACACCACGACGGTCCTGGACGGGCTCGGCGGCGAGGACGAGGCGCTGGAGAGTGTGGAGTACCGGGAGTCCCTGAAACCGCTGCTGGCGCAGCTGGACACCCGGGAGAAGCGGATCCTGACGCTGCGGTTCTTCCGCGGCATGACGCAGTCCCAGATCGCCGATGAGATCGGCATCTCCCAGATGCACGTCTCCCGCCTGCTCGCCCGCACCCTCACCGAGCTGCGGACCGGCCTGCTGAAGGAGTAGTCAGAGGACCGGGCGGTCCTTGTCCTTGGTCGGATCGTCGGCAAGGGCTTCGGTGGAAGCCTTCTGGAAGATCGCGATCAGGACGCCGAGGGCCGCCAGGGCCAGCGCGACGGCGATCGGTTTGGTGCCGCCGCCCCAGAAGCTGTACGCCATCAGGAGCTGGATCAGCTGCGCGAACACCGCCGGCCCCCGGCTCCAGGTGGACGCCCGTGACAGGCCGCGGGCGATCAGCCCGAGGCCCACGCCGTACAGGACGAAGAACGCGGTGGTGGTCAGGCCCATGAAGACCCGGGGGCCTTGGATCGTTAATGCTTCGGCAATTCCGAGAACGACGAGCACAAGCCCTTCCGCAGCCACCACAGCCGCGGCTAGCTTGAGCGGTCTCGGTACGGCGGCAGCTGGGGAGTCGGTCGGCACTTCGCCAGCTTAGTGCCCCATGCCGTGCGGGTACTTCGGGCGCAAGGGACGATCACCTTCTCTTCCTGCGTGCCCATTCGGTCACGGGAACCCCAGCCCCACAGGGATCTGAGGTTGTGCGTAACCAAAAGGCCGCTGCATCGGTTACTTGCAGTGAACGGGTGAGTGCAAGAACGGAGCTCGGTCCGGTTATCGGACGGGGTGAACGGCTGCGCACCGGTTCGTAGTGTTAAGGAAGTGTTGTGATCGGATCGACAACTCCAGAACCCTTGTTTCACTCCGCTGAGATTGGGAACATGGTCTCGTTCGTGAAAACGTTCACAACACGTTCCTGGATCGAACACCTCGCACCTCGAACCCCCTGTGCGAGCTGAGAGCACGAGTAAAAGCGCGCTGGCTGGGCACAGACCAGGCTCACAGCGTACGACAACTACTGAGAGAGATGGGATCCGCCATGGATTGGCGCCACCGGGCCGTTTGCCTCGATGAGGACCCGGAACTGTTCTTCCCCATCGGCAACACCGGGCCCGCGATCATGCAGATCGAGGAGGCCAAGCAGGTGTGCCGTCGCTGCGACGTCCGTGAGCAGTGCCTCGCCTGGGCGCTCGAAGCCGGCCAGGATCACGGTGTCTGGGGCGGTCTGAGTGAGGACGAGCGCCGCGCTCTGAAGCGCCGCAACGCGCGCGCCCGCATCCGCACCGCCTGAGCAAGTACCTACGAGGCCCCGCGGACCATCCCGCGGGGCCTTCCGCTTTCCCCTCCCCCTCTGGTTGGCTGACCCAACAGAGTGTGGGTTGACCCACCGGATTCCGGGATGCCAACCCACCGCCTGGTTGGCTGACCCACCAGAGGGCGGGCGTCAGTCCTTGACCGGCAGGTCCAAGGTGACCTGGGCGCCGGACTTGCCGTCGTGGCGGGGACCGAACTCCAAGGTCCCGTCCAGCTCACCGATCACCAGGGTGCGGACGATGGACAGGCCGAGGTTCCCCGACAGTTCCGAGTCGAACGTTGCCGGCAGCCCTTGCCCGTCGTCGATCACGGTGACGTGCAGGCGGCCGACCGAACGCTCGGCGGACAGCTCGATGGTGCCGGTGGCCTCGCCGCCGTCGCGGGACCGGAAAGCGTGCTCCACCGAGTTCTGCATCAGCTCCGTCAGCACCATCGCCAGCGGGGTCGCGATTTCGGAGTCCAGTACGCCGAAGCTGCCGGACCGCTTGGTCTCCACGGAGGTGGCGACTGTTGACACCTCGGCGACCATCGCCCCGACCCGGTCGGCGACGTCGTCGAAGTCCACGTGCTCGTCGAAGGACTCCGACAGCGTCTCGTGCACGATGGCGATCGACCCGACCCGGCGGACCGCCTCGGCCAGCGCGGCCTGGGCCTCCGGCACGGTGATCCGCCGGCCCTGCATCCGAAGCAACGCCGCGACGGTCTGCAAGTTGTTCTTGACGCGATGATGAATTTCCCGGATGGTCGCTTCCTTGGTGACCAGCTCCCGCTCCCGGCTACGCAGCTCCGTCACGTCCCGGAGCAGGATCAGCGCCCCCACGTGCTGACCCTCGGCGCGCAACGGGATCGCGCGCAGGAACAGCGTCGCGTCGGCGTTCTCGATCTCGAGCTCCTTGGCCGCGCGCCCGGTCAGCACCGACGCCAGCACGTCGTCGACCTTGTGGCCGCTGTGCAGCAGCTCACCGGTGACGTCCTTCAGCCGGCTGCCGACCAGGTCGGTGACCAGGCCCATCCGCCGGTACGCCGACAACGCGTTCGGGCTCGCGAACGTCACCATCCCGTGCCGATCGACCCGGATGCACCCGTCGCCGACGCGTGGGGTGGTGGACAGCAGCCGCTCCCCGCCGTACGGGAAGACGCCGTCGGTGATCATCCGGGCCAGGTCGGTGGCGCTCTGCAGGTAGGCGATCTCCAGCCGGGACGGGGTCCGGACGCCGAGCAGGTTGGTGTTGCGCGCGATCACCGCGATCACCCGGGTGCCGCGCCGGACCGGGATCGTCTCGACCCGGACCGGGACGTCGTCGCGCCACTCCGGGTCGCCCTCGCGGCAGATCCGCCCGCCGTCGTAGGCCTGGTCCAGCAGGTGCCGGCGGCCGCGCGGGATGAAGCTGCCGACGATGTCGTCCAGGTACGCCGTCGGGCCGGTGGTGGGCCGCATCTGCGCCCCGGCCCAGAAGCCGAGCCCCTCGGTGTCGGGCAGCCAGAGCACGAGGTCGGCGAACGACAGGTCGGCGAGCATCTGCCAGTCCGAGACGAGCAGTTGGAGACGGTCCAGGTCGGCCTGGTCCAGCGTGGTGTGGTTACGGGCCACATCGGTCAGCGACGGCACGGTTCGATGCTACCGACGGCCTTTACCAGTATCTGTGGTGGTCCACTCGACAGATGGGTGTAGATAGGTGTTGATTGATCAGGGCGCGCCTGCCGGTCCCCTGCAGTCGCGAGCAGGTGCCCGGTGGTGTAGCTCGGCGTGCCGGGGCGAAGGGGTCGATGCGGAGCATCGTCACCTTTGCACCGGTGCGGCGAGGTGCGCCGCCGGGTGCCGCGCAGCACGCAGGGGACCGGCAGGCGGGCCCTCGGCACGGATGAAAGGATGGCTTGGTGGAGTCGACGTACTGGCAGGACGTGATGGCCGCGGACTACGCGGTACCGCGCGACCGTGGTCTGACCGACCTCACCGAGGAGCTCGTCCGCGGCCTCGCCAGCACCAACCCGCAGGTCCGCGACGCGCTCGCGTACCCGACGCTGGCCACCTGGCTGGAGCGCGGGGTGTACGACGACCTGCTGCCGGGCTTCGGTGACGGCCTGTGCGCCGGCCTCGCGTACGGGCTGGGCGAGGACGGCACGGACACCGTCTTCCGCCGCTCCTTCACCGCGCTGACGCTGGCGGAGGTGATCCACCGCGACAACGCCGAGTTCCTGGTGCACGACGAGGTGGTGATGCGCTGGGGCGACCGGCTGGCCACCTGGCTGCTGCGCGAGCGCGACCTGCGCGGCTACGTGCCGGACTGCGGCTGGGCGCATGCCGTTGCCCATGGCGCGGACGCGATCGGCGCGCTGGCCCGGTCGCGGCACTGCGACACCGGGGTGCTTCGTGCGCTGCTCGACGTACTGGCCGACCGGATCGTGAAGGACACGCAGTACCGCTGGGTGCACGAGGAGCACGACCGGGTCGCGCACGCGGTGATGACGATCCTGCACCGCAACATGCTGACCAGCGACGAGCTGGAGCGCTGGCTGAAGCCGGTGGCGGCGACCGCGGCGCAGCAGCCGTTGATGCACGAGACGTTGCCGGAGTGGCCGACTCCCTCGGTCTTCAACGCCCGCGGGGTGCTGCACGTCCTGCTGAGCCAGTTGGCGATCGGGGTCAAGGGCTTCCCGATCCCGGGTGACGACGAGCTGTTCGGTCGCCCGATCGAGGCCCGCGCCGACATGCTGCTGATGCTGACCGAAGCTGTGCAGGCGTCGCAGCCCTACATCTACCGCCCGGCCTCTACTCAGTCTTAGGTACGGCGCCAGACCGGGGCGGTGGGGTGGGGCTCGTATAGAACACAGTCGCGACGACGGCCCGGTGGTCGCTGCCCTCGATCTGGTACGTCGTGAAGCGCCCCGGCTCGAGTTGCCGGGTGATCAGCACGTGATCGATCTGCGTCCGGGTCAGCGCCGGCCGGTCCGACGGCCAGGTGCCGACGAGCCCGGCGCCCGTCAGCGACGCGACGCTGCGGCAGTTCGATCCGAGCGCCTGCCGGAAGTCCGCGTGATCCGTGGTGGCGTTGAAGTCGCCGGCCACGATCGTCGGCGGATTCTGCGCGCACCAGTGCCGGAGTACGTCGAGATCCTCTTTCCATGTGGGCACTTCGGACGGCAACGGCGGGAAGCCGTGGTACGCGATCAGCCGCACCGCGCCGAGGTTCCCGCCGGTCACGATGATGTGGCCGAAGGTCGTGGCTTGCTGGTCGGCCTGGAAGCGCACCGGACCCAGTGACGACGACACCAGAACGCTCGTCGCGCTCTCGACCGCCTTGCTCGGCTGCAGCGTGTAACCGTTGTACGTCAGGCCTTGCAGGTGTGCGCGGATCTCCTCGCGGACGTCGACCTGTGCCTCAGGCAACGAAACCAGGTCGGGCCGGCGGTCCTGGATCACCTTGGCCACCGCACCCGCGTCGGCGCCGCCGCCGAGCACGTTGGCGACCATGATCGTCAGCACCCGGGCTCCCTCCGGGGGCGGGTTCGCGTCGGAGAACTGCCGCGGAGCCGTCAGCACGGCCCCGGTCAGCGCCAGGCCCAGCACGAGTACGGCGGCGATACGCCATCCCCGCCGTACCAGCATCAGCAGGCCGAGCAGGAGCAGAACGGCCAGTCCCTGCGGGCGAAACGCCACAAGTTGCGCGAAAGGGGTGACCTCGTCTAGGCCGTACACCTCCGGATACAGCGGGGTGGCAACGATCAGCAGAAAGAGAACGGACAGCACGACCCGCCGTACCAACCATGCTCGTTCGTTATCCATGAACCACCCTGGAAGCTCTGGTCCCGTGTCCTGTCGAACGGTAGCGTGCTCCGTTGCGCCTGTGTCCCGAGGAGGTTTGCAGTGTCCCGATTGTCCGCGGTCAAACCCGCGTACTGGATCTCCGGCGTCCTGCTGGCGATCGCAGTCGTAGTGCCGCTCCTGGTGTCGACGTACGCCAAGGACGAGCCCCGCTTGTGGGGTTTCCCGTTCTTCTACTGGTACCAGTTCCTGTGGGTCTTCCTCTCGGCCGCCCTGGTCAGCATCTGCTACAAGCTGGTGGTCACCGAGGAGCGCAAGCGCCGGGCGGCGCAGGGCCTTGGTGACCCTGACAAGCCGGTTGCGGCGAAGGAGGGCGACCAGTGAACCACACAGTCGACTGGGTGCAGCTCATCATCGTCGTGCTCATCTTCGGTGCCGTCACCGCGATGGGCTTCATGGCCGCGCGCTGGCGCAGCACCGGCAACCTGGACAACCTCGACGAGTGGGGTCTGGGCGGCCGCGGGTTCGGTACCTTCATCACCTGGTTCCTGCTCGGCGGCGACCTCTACACCGCGTACACGTTCATCGCCGTACCGGCCGCGATGTACGCCACCGGTGCGATCAGCGGCTTCTTCGCGGTGCCGTACACAATCGTGGTCTACCCGATCATCTTCATCTTCATGTCCCGGCTGTGGTCGGTCTCGCACCGCAACGGCTACGTGACCCCGGCCGACTTCGTCCATGGCCGCTACGGCAGCAAGTCGCTGTCGCTGGCGGTCGCGGTGACCGGCATCCTGGCCACGATGCCGTACATCGCCTTGCAGCTGGTGGGTATGCAGGCGGTGTTCGAGACCATGGGCCTGGGCGGCGACAACCTGCTCGCCAAGGACCTGCCGCTGCTGATCGCGTTCGCGGTGCTGGCGGCGTACACCTACTCGTCGGGCCTGCGGGCGCCGGCGATGATCGCGTTCGTCAAGGACGGCCTGATCTACCTGGTGATCGCCGTCGCGATCTTCTACCTGCCGCACGTGCTCGGCGGCTGGGGCTCGATCTTCGACGCCGCGGAGGCCAAGCTCTCGGCGACGAACCCGAACACCGGCAAGCCGGTCGGCGCGTTCATCCCGGGTGAGACGGGCTACTCGGCGTACTGGACGCTGGCCCTGGGGTCGGCGATGGCGCTGTTCATGTATCCGCACTCGGTGACCGCGGTGCTGTCGACGAAGAACCGCAACATCGTCCGGCGGAACGCCGCGATCCTGCCGGCGTACTCGCTGCTGCTCGGCCTGCTCGCGCTGCTCGGGTTCATGGCGATCAAGGCGAACGTGGACGTGAAGGGCCTGGACGGGATCGCGAACCCGCAGCTGGCCATCCCGCGGCTGTTCGACCAGGAGTTCCCGTCCTGGTTCGCCGGGATCGCGTTCGCGGCGATCGCGGTCGGCGCGCTGGTGCCGGCGGCGATCATGTCGATCGCGGCCGCGAACCTGTTCACCCGCAACATCTATCGCGACTTCCTCAAACCGAACGCGTCACCGGCGCAGGAGGCGAAGGTCTCCAAGCTGGCGTCGCTGGTCGTGAAACTGGGCGCGCTGGCGTTCGTGCTCACGCTGGACAAGACCCTCGCGCTGAACTTCCAGCTCCTGGGCGGCATCTGGATCCTGCAGACGTTCCCGGCGATCGTGGTCGGCCTGTACACCAGATGGTTCCATCGCTGGGCGCTGCTGGCCGGCTGGGCGGTGGCGATGGTGTACGGCACCCTCGAGGCCTACAACGTGGTCAACCCGGCGACCGGCAAGCACTTCGGCGGCTCGGTGACGAACATCCCGTTCACCGACACCCAGGCCTACATCGCGTTGACGGCCTTCGGCCTCAACCTGATCGTGGTCGTCGTGCTGACGCTGATCTTCCGGGCCGTGAAGGTGCCGGACGGTGTGGACAGCACGCACACGTCGGACTACCGCGCCGACGCGGGTGATCCGGGCGTGAAAGACCTGCCGGAGTTGCTCGACGAGGGCGGCGCGGCCTCGGCCAAGTCCTGACCTTCACGATGGCGGTCCCTGCTGCGGAAGGGGCCGCCATCACTCTTTGCTGTTATGTCGACACGCTGCGGGCTCAGCTTGCCCGGGTTTCCGGGTCCGGCGCGGCAGAATCGCGAGGGTGTTGCTGGTCCTCCTCGTCATGGTGCTCGCCGCGGCTGCGGCCTGGGCGACCGGTGGACGGATCACCAACCTGGCCGCCAACTCGCTGACCGGCGTGCACTGGCTGGGCGCGGCCGCGATCGGCCAGTTCCTCGGTTCGATCATCGGCAGTACGGCGTACCCGGTCGGGCTGATCGGGTCCGCGGTCTGCATCGCGGTCTTCCTGCGCCAGAACCTGCGGCACCCCGGCGTCGGACTACTTGCCCTGGGCTTCTTCTCCAACGCCGTGGTGGTCGCCCTGAACGGCGCGATGCCGGTCGACGCCGACGCGCTGACCCGCGCCGGCGTCGGTCCCTTCGTCAGCTCACCGCGTCACGAGCTGGTCGACGCTGCGACCAGGCTGCCTTGGCTCGGCGACGTCGTACCTGTGGCCCTTCCTGGACTCGGTCAGGCGGTCAGCCCCGGCGACGTCCTGATCGCCGCCGGCGCAGGCCTCCTCCTGTACGCCGGAATGGGCGGATCGCACCGAATCCCAGCCACCGAAGCACCGCAGTGGCATCACCTGCACCCCTGCGACGGAACCCCCGCCCTGCTCCGCCTAAAAGCGGAAGCCCCGGCCGATCACCCTCCTGAGTGACTCGACCACCACCGGGTCGTACTCCGCCCCGATCCCCAACCCGATCGACTCCATCGCCTTCCCCGGCGTCTGCCCGGTCCCCTCCCCCACCAACTGCTCATAAGCCAACGCCACATTCACAATCCCACTCTCCAACGGAATGTCAGCGTTCCTCGCCCGCCCCCGCCGATACGGATCATTCGAGTGCCGCACGATCTCGGCCACCCGATCCAGCACACCGGACCGTTCGATGACCGACGCGCCGATCTCGGCCGCCCGCTGCCGCTCCTCCCGTGTCCGCAGCAACGAAGCTCCACCGGGACTGGGATCCGACAACGCCAACTGCCCCACCCCGGACAGCAATGCGGCGTACTCCAGCGCCTCCATCCGCGGCGGAGTCAGCCCCAGATCGTGGCCCAGCGCAACGGCCAATTGCGCCGTTCGCGCGTTCTGCCCCGGACTGCTGAAGCCGGCGATCTCCGTGCTCCGCGCCATCGACCGAACCGTCGTTCGATAGGTCCGCTGCGCCGACGCGAACCGCCGGAACGCGAACTGAGTCAACAACAACGGCACCACCACCAGCGGCACGGCCCACAACCCGAGCAACGACGTGCTCGCGGCCAGGAGGACACCGCTGATACCCATCGCGAGCCCGATCCTCGCCAGCACCACCAGCTCGTCGCGCAGGGCGGCCGGGAACGGCCGGTTCGACGCCTCGGTCATCTGCCCCGCGCCGACCAGGCCGTCGCTCAGGGCAGCGGTCAGCACGGCGAGGAACATCGCCGCGGTGATCGGCAGCGCGTGCGACCAGGTCCCGTCCCACTGCAGATGGTCCGGAAGGACGACCGCGAACACGGTCGCGGCGGCGGCCACCGAGATCACCCGCCGAGTGGAGATCACCAGATCCCACCGAAGGCCGGCCACCGTACGCGGAATGACGCCGGCAATGGTGGCCACCGCCACAACGGTGACGATCTGGGCGACATCCGGCACGACCGGCACCTCCGGCCCGCGCAGGAGCGCGTAGGCCAAGGCGGCGCTTGTCGCGATCGGCGCCCGGTTGCGGCTTCGGTCCACCCGGAACTGCACCATCTCCCCCACGGCGATCAGCAGCCCGAAAGTGATCGCGAACGACCAGCCGGTGACTCCTCGCTCGATGGTCAGCACCGTGGCCGTCACCCCGAGGATGGCCCCGACCAGCAAGATGGCGACCCCGCTGCCGGAGATCCGGACCTGATAGTTGCCCTGCACGGTGCTCATCCGTCGGCCGGTCCGGCCGCCGACCCCGACGCGCCACCACCGCTGCCGAGGCTGAGGTCGTCGTGGTCGATGCTGACCTCCACGTTGGCATCCGGGGCCGGCTGGTCCGCGGCCGCGTTCCAGCCTTGCTGCCGGATCACTTGGACGAACGCGTCGACCAAGAGCGGATCGAAGTGCGTGTAGCGGTCCTGCAGCAGGATCTCCAGCGTCTCCTCGACGCCCCGGGCCGGGCGGTACGAGCGCGTGGAGGTGAGGCAGTCGAAAGCGTCCACGATGCCGATGATGCGAGCGAAATACGGGATTTTCTCACCGGCCAACCCTGCTGGGTAGCCACTGCCGTCGTACTTCTCGTGGTGATGCAGGACCGCCGACTTCACCTCTTCCAGGAACGGGATGTTGCCGATCAGCTCGACTCCCCGCGCCGGATGCAGGCGGATGGCGTCCATCTCCGCGTCGTCCAGCCGGCCGGGCTTGCGGATGATGCTGGTCGGCACGCCGACCTTCCCGACATCGTGCAGCAGTCCAGCGTGCTCGAGGGCGCTTTGGCGATCCTGGTTCAGCCCAAGCTGCCTGCCGAGCATCCCGACCCCTTCACTGACCCGCTCCGAGTGCCCGCGCGTGTACAGATCCTTGGCCTCGATGACCTGGATGAACGCTCGCATGGTCGCCGCCTGGGCCAGCCGCTCGGCCTCGTACTGCGACAGGGCCCAGCGGGCGACGACCAGCGGACCGAGGATGAGCACGCCGGCGAAGATGCTCAGACCGCCGAGCCAGACCACGGCCATCGACAGACCGAGCAGTCCGTAGCCGAGCACCGGGAGTGCGGTCGTCCGGACCACGTGCCGGAGAAACTCCTTCACGGCATTCGGTCCGCGCTCGAGACTGAGCACCATCGAGACGAGCACGGCGTTCACGAGCTGGAGCGCGACACTGGCGGCTGTCGTCGCGATCAGGGCGTCCGGGACCCGGGCGAAGACCTCGTCGCCGACCGGTCCGTCCAAGGCCGCATAGGCGACCGCCGCACCGGCGGCGGACACGACCCGCTGCGCGCTGTTGAAGATCCGCTTGATCGCCGGAGCCGGCGCCTGGACGAGAGATCCGGCGGCAGCGACGATGACGGCCGCCGCGGGCCCTGCGATCACGTAGACGGCAACCAGAACGACGGACACCAGTTCGATCTGGCGCTGAGTGTGCACCGATCGCAGCGAACTGGCGACGAGCGCGACCAGGCACAGCCCGGCCACCACCAGTGGATTTTGTGTCTCGGAGATCGCGAGCCCCAGCGCGACCAGGGCGATGACGGCGGTTCCCGCGACAGCACAACGCAGCATTCTGACACGGGGGCGCCACGTCATCTCATGCCCTCCATGACAGAAGGATCACCAGTCCCAGACGTCGCCGACCATAGTACGTCACCTCCGATCAGCGGGTCGCTGGTCTTGCGCCCAGTCAGCGGGCGCAGGGGGGCAGACAGCACATCGCTGACTCGACTTGAATTTTGCTCATCAGGACTGCGCCGAAACACTGTAAGCCAGACCGTGACCCGCCGCACGAACTGAAGAGTCTCCCGCGATATGAGAGACTGTGACTCTTTGCAGTTGTAACAAGGAGGCTTAGGAATGGGCAAGACCGGCCGCAAGCGCCGCGCACGCAAGAAGAAGGGCGCAAACCACGGTAAGCGCCCCAACGCCTGACTCAGGCGGCTACAGAAAGCGAGGACCCCGGCCAAAACCGGGGTCTTTGCAATTTGGTCACAGGTCGGTCAGATCGCCATTCACACGGGCCCCGTATTCGGAGCGTCCCGGGCCGAATACCCTTTGTCATGTTCAAACAGTCGTTTGTGTGGGGGTCTCAGGCGTCCTGACAGTGCGCGGAGCGGTTCCATCAGGTTGTGGATAAGCCGTCCATCCAGTCGCCGTACCTCCTAGAGTTGGCTCGGGCATCCGGAACCGACTGTGACCAGATCGGTTCGGCGAGCGAGAGAGGTGGTTCGGCTGAGCGTCGAGAGCCTGAGTGAGCTGCTGCGGCGACATCGAACTAGGCTCGGCTTGACTCAGGCCGCCCTGGCTGAAAAGGCCGGCCTGAGCGAGCAGGCGATCAGCGTGCTCGAACGCGGAACCCGTCGCCGCCCCCGCGTCGACACCGTTCGGGCACTGATCACAGCACTCGGCCTGGACGCCGCGGACGCCGCCAGCTTCATGGCTGTTGCCCGGGGCACCAGGCGACCGGCGCCGGCAACTACTGCGCCTTCCGGACCGGCTGCCTCGATCGACTCATTGCCTGTGCCCTGGCAGCTGCCGCCGGCAATCCCCGACTTCACCGGCCGGAGCGCACAGCTCGATGCCGTCCTGTCGGCACTCCGGGACCCGGACGGATCGGGTGGCGGCGCCGTCGGCCTGGTCGCCGTGACCGGGATGGGCGGGATCGGCAAGACCGCGCTGGCAGTCCGGGCAGCGCACAAGCTGGTCGAGAGCTACCCCGACGGCCAGCTCTATCTGAACCTCCGCGGGTACGGCCCGGGCAAGCCGATCGCGACCGCGGACGCTCTGGGACAGCTGCTCCGCTCGCTGGGCCTGGATGTTCAGCTGATCCCCGAGGGCGTGGAGGAGGCGGCCGCGCTGCTTCGATCCCAGCTGGCCGGCCGGCGGATGCTGATGCTGCTCGACAATGCGACCGACGTTCACCAGGTCACGCCGCTGTTGCCCGGCAGCCCCGGATCGGCGGCGATCATCACCAGCAGGGCCTCGCTCGCAGCGCTGCCCGGGGCCCGCCAGATCCGCCTTGACGCGTTGTCCGAAACAGAGTCCGTCGACCTCCTGGCCGGAGTCGCCGGCCCGGACCGGGTCGCGGCCGAACCAGACGCCGCCGAGAGCCTGACTCGCTTCGCCGGGCGGCTGCCACTCGCCGTCCGGCTGATCGGCGCCCGGCTCGCCGCGCGGCCGGGCTGGCCGATCCGGCACCTCGTCGACGTCCTGGAAGACGAAGGACGGCGACTGGACAGCCTGGGTTCCGACGACACCGGCGTCCGCGCGAGCATCGCCAGTTCCGTGCGGTTCCTCGAGTCCAGCGATCGTGAGGTCGATCGCGAGGCAGCCCTGGCGTTGCCGACCCTGAGTGTGCCCGACGGCTCGGACCTGCACAGCTCCGTGGCCGCGCACCTGCTCGACGTGCCGATCCGGCAGGCAGTCCTCGTTCTCGAACGCCTTGTCGACCTCAACCTCCTCGATCCCGTCGCACCCGAGCGCTACCGCTTCCACGACCTGATCCGTGCCTACGCTCGCGAGCTGGCCGACCAGTCCCTCACCCAGTCCGAGCTCGACGCGGGCCTTGGCCGCGTGCTGCGCTTCTACGTCGGCTTCGCGTGGGCCTGTCAGAGTCTTACGCACGAGGCAAGCCAGCGGCCTGGGCTCGCCACCATCCGGATTCCGCCCGTCCCGGCGCTCAGGGACACGGTTTCGGCGCTGCGGTGGCTGGACGACGAGGAGCGCAACCTGATCGACCGGTTCCGCCAGGCGTCGGCGACGTCGCTGGCCAGGTCGGCGCTGCTACCCGAGCTCGCCCTTGCGCTGTTCGGTTACCACGAGCCCCGGTCCCGCTGGGTCGAGATGCGCGAGTTCAGCCGGGGCATGGTCGAACTCGCCGAGCGACTGGGCCTGCCCTTGATGGCGGCGTGGCTCGAGCACGACACCGCGATCCCCATGGTCGAGCTCGGTGACTTCGAGTCTGCCCGGGCGCATCTGGTCAAGGCGCTGGAGAGGTTCCGCGGCGTCTCCGACATCGCGGGTCAGGCTCGCTGCTGCTCCTCACTCAGCCATGTGCTCGAGCGGCTCGGCCGGACCGAAGAGGCGCTGTCAATGATCCAGCAGGCGCTGGAGCTCAGTCGCCGGCTCGACGACAGGTCGGTCGAGGGCGTCACCTATCTCGCTCTCGGCGGCCTGCACAACCGGCTGGGCGACTTCGCCGACGCCGACCGGGCGTTCGCGGAGAGCATCCGGCTTGCCGAGCAGAGCCGCGATCAACGATCGCTGGCGAAGCGCTACCTCAACGCGGGCATCTCGCACGTCGCCAACCAGCGATTCGACAACGCGATCGAATCACTGCGGACGAGCATCGAGGCGTCCGGACGGCTGGGTGACGGCAATGCCCAGTCCGAGAGCAAAGAGGTCCTCACCGTGGCCTTCGCCGGCAAAGGAGAATTCGCCGTAGCCGAGGAACACGCGCGCTCCGGGATCCAATTGGCCAGGGCTTACCGAAATCGATTACGCGAGGGCCGATTGCTGCTGCAGCTGGCGAAGATCAGGGCCGCGTCCGGAGATTCGGAGAGCGCCAGACAACTGCTCGCCGAAGCCATCCCGTCACTCCATGCTGCTGCCGACAAGGTCGAACGCGACGCGCTCGACCTGCTGGCCGTACTGGACCGGGGCGAAACCTACACCTACCAGCCGAATTTCTCCTGACCAGCGTTCAGTCGGTGGTGGTGATGGTGGTTTCCACCTGGATTTGGGTGAGGCGGAGGAGGATTTTCTGGCGGAGGGCGTCGGGGGCGTGGTCGGAGCCGCAGGAGCGGTGCACCAGTTTCTTGACGCAGCGTTCCAGGTCGTACTCGTCCAGGCACGGCGCGCACTCTTCCAGGTGCTGCCGGATCTCGTCGGTGCTGGCGTCCTGGAGCTCGTTGTCGATGAAAAGGTACGCACGCTGCAGGATCTCGCTGCAGTCGATGTCGTGGTGCTCGCCGCAGCTCACGACTCCTCCTCGGTTCCGGTCTCGTCGGACGGGATCAGGCCCCGGTCACGCGCGTAGTCGCCCAGCAGGTCACGCAGCTGACGCCGGCCACGGTGCAACCGCGACATCACGGTGCCGACCGGCGTACCCATGATGTCGGCGATCTCCTTGTACGCAAAGCCCTCGACGTCGGCCAGGTAGACGGCCAGCCGGAAGTCCTCCGGGATCGCCTGCAGGGCTTCCTTGACGTCGGAGTCGGGCAGATGCTCCAGCGCGACCGCCTCGGCCGACTTCAGGCCACCGGGAGTGTGCGACTCGGCGGCGGTCAGCTGCCAGTCCTCGATCTCCTCGGTCGGCGACTGCGTCGGCTGGCGCTGGCGCTTGCGGTATCCGTTGATGAAGGTGTTGGTCAGGATCCGGTACAGCCACGCCTTCAGGTTGGTGCCGGGCGTGAACTGGTGGAACGAGCTGTACGCCTTCGCGAAGGTGTCCTGGACCAGGTCCTCGGCGTCCGACGGATTACGGGTCATCCGCATCGCCGCGGCGTACATCTGGTCGAGGAAGGGCAGCGCCTCACGCTCGAAGCGCGCGGTCCGCTGCTCGGGTGTCTCGGTCGTGGTGGGAGTCGGCATCGGGATCGAGAATACCGGGGTCTTCCCGCCGGTCCTCGCCGGAGCCTCTCTCGTCGCCATCATGACCGGCACAACACGCCCGGCCGCGGGGGCATTCCCGGGGCGGCGGGGGCCGGTCAACCGGTGACCACTATCCGGACACTTCGCGACTGACCCACTCGAACACGGCCTCGACCAGCAGGTCGTGGGTCTCCTGCTGGGTCAGCTCGGCGCGTTTCGGCACCTTGAACGAGTGGTCGGCGTCCGGGACCACGGCCATCTCGGTGAGCGGCGGGAACTCCTCGGGCGTCCCGAACGGGTCCCGCTCCCCCTGCACCACCAGCGTCGGCAACCCGGCGCCCTGCAACTCGTCCACCCGGGACTTCTCCGGCTTCCCCGGCGCATGCAGCGGAAACGCCAGCGCCAGTACGCCGGACGCCCCCAGACTGCTCGCGGTCCGGCAGGCCACCCGGGCGCCGGCGCTGCGGCCGCCGATCACCAGCGGCGTGCGGATCCGGAGCTTGCCAACGATGGCGATCCAGGCCTCGTCGAGGATCTTCGGGCCCGGGGCAAGCTTCTTCCCGGCGTACCGCCAGGGCTGCTCGATCAGGAACACGTTGATGTCCTGCTTCGGCAGCCGGGACGCCAGCGCGGCCAGGTCCCCGGACTCGATGCCGCCCCCGGCGCCGTGACCGAGGGCCAGCGTCGCCACCGGTCGCCGGGCCCGATGCGCCACGATCCGGGCGTCCCCGTGCGGCGTCCCCACAATCCGTTCGTCGGTCACCGCCCCATCCTGTCATCACTCGCGCGAGGATCGTGGGTGTTGGCGCGGTGCGTCAGAAGAGCGGGGGTTCCTTGGGCTCCTCAGGCTTGTCGAGTGGGTCGATGCCGTCGGGTGGAAGCGGGTCGACCAGATGCGGTCCGTTGTTCTTCACCGAGCTGACCGCCTTGGACACGGCGTACGCCTCGAGGCGACCGGGTGCGGCCGGCACCAGCAGGTCCAGCAGGTCGTCCTTGTCGGAGTTCAGCGGGTTGAGCCACGCGTCGTACCGCTCGCGCTCGACGAGCAGCGGCATCCGGTCGTGGATGCGGCCGAGATCGTCGGTGGACGAGGTCGTCAGGACGGTGCAGGTCCACAGCCAGGCCTCGTCGGAGTCCGGGTCCTCGACGGTCTTGTCCCGCCAGATCTCGTACAGCCCGGCCATCGCCAGGATGCCGCCGTCGGCCGGGCGGATGAAGTACGGCTGCTTGACCGGCTTGCCGTTCACCTTCTGCTCGGACTTGTACCACTCGTAGTACCCGTCGGCGGGCAGGATGCAGCGCCGGGTCGCGAACGCCTTCTTGAACGCCGGCTTCTCCGCGACCGTCTCCATCCGGGCGTTGATCAGCCGGTTCCCGATCGAGGTGTCCTTGGCCCAGGACGGCACCAGCCCCCACTTGACCGTGGTGAGCTTGCGCACCGTCTCCTCCGGCGCCTCGCGGTTCTTCCGCTCGACCACCGCGATCACCTGGTTGGTCGGCGCGACGTTGAAGTTCTCACCCACCTCCTGCACGGACTCGCGCACGTTCCCGGCCTCGATCTCGAACTCGGCCACGAGGTCGGACGGATCCCGGCTGGACGCATACCTTCCGCACATACCGACAGCCTAGGTCCTGTCCGCTGATCCCGCGCCGTAGCGAGCAGGTGCTCGGTGCGGTGCATCGGCGTGCTGGAGCGGAGGTCTCGATGCGGAGCATCGTGGCCTTCGGGCCAGTGCGGCGAGGTGCCGTGCCGAGCGCCGCGCAGTAGGCGCGGGGTCGGCGGACAGGGCCTAGTCAGCCGCACCGACAGTCCAAGCAGCCAAGCGGCGGCGGATCGCCCACCCCGTGTCGGGCGATCCACCGCCGGCCTGATGCGTCCGGGCGCCCCCTGTAGGCGTCCGGACGCAGGTCCTAGGGTCTGGCGAGCTCGTCGAGCACCCTCCCGGCCATCGCGTCGGTCCCGGGCAGGCCCTCGATCCAGATCCGGGCCAGCTGCGGTACGTCGGTGTCCAGCCGCCACTGGGTGATCAGGGCTCGTACCGTCTCGACCTGCTCCGGCAGGTTCGGCTCGCGGCCGACGAGCGCCGCCGCACGGCGTGAGCCGACGCGGCCCAGTACGTCACCGCCGCAGAAGACGATCCGCAGGCACTCCGCGACGTCGACGCGCCGGAGCTCGCGATCGAACGGCGTCGTCCCCGGGGGATTGAGCGGCTCGACAACCACCAGTGCGTGGGTCTGCGGTACGGAAGTTCCACGGAATTCGGCCTCTCGGTAGAGCTCGCCGAGCCGGGACCGCAGGTGCGCCAGGCTGGACAGCCCGGTCAGCGGGTCCTCGCAGGACAGCGAGTGGAGGTAGACCAGCGAGGCCTCGGCCCAGCTGGAACTGAGTGCGCGTACCGCGGCGAAAGCCGGCTCGCCCCCGGCGATCGAGCGGTACAGCGCACTCAGCCCATCAAGTGCCTCGAGCAACGAGACTCCGTCGGCCGCCAACTGCCGGCCGACCTCGTCGCTCGCAGGCACGACATCGGCTCCGTCCCGCAGCGCCTCGGCGATCGCGAGATAGGCGCTGGAGTCGGAGCAGCTTGCCGGACAGCTCGTCACGTCTGTGCCGGCGGTGCCGTGCGTGTCCCTCCACTCGCACGGTTGATCGTCGGGAGACGACTCCTCCGGCCGGGTCCGGGCGGGCGACCCCGCCAGGTTCAGGGACTTGGCCGGACGCAGGTCGAACCGTCTGCGGATGTCCGCGAACAGCGACATGGCCCTCCTCGAACAGCCCCGTCAGTCTCCCGACCGGTCGGCCGGAAGCGTCGTTCCGGAGGTGAGACAGCCGGGGTGGAGGTTCATGACGCGGATTCGCCGAACTTTTTTCCGCGTAACTTCCGCACTACCGATCTCGTCAGGAAAGGAGCACGGTTCCGCGTCAGGAATGGTGCGCGGAGCCGTCCCACGTGGGAACCTTGTCCCTGGCAACGACGTGACGGACGGTGACGTCGTCGTACGGACAGTCGTGATCACCCGGGGAGACAGATGGAGACGCCGGAAGGACCGAGCGACGCCGAACTCATCGCGCGCGTCCGCAACGGCGATCTCGAGGCGTACGGCGAGCTGTTCGGCCGGCACCACCTCGCGGCCGAGCGGATGGCCCGCCAGCTGGTCCCGGCCAACGACGCCGACGACCTGGCCAGTGACGCGTTCGCCAAGGTGCTCGACGCGCTGCGCGCCGGCGGCGGCCCGGACATCTCCTTCCGCGCGTACCTGCTGACGACGGTACGGCGGGTGCATGTCGACCGGATCCGGTCCGGCCGGAAGGTGCAGGCGACCGACGACATCGCGTCGTACGAGCGAGAGCCGGAGACCTTCGACGACCCGACCGTGACCGGGTTCGAGAGCGGCGCGGCGGCCAAGGCGTTCGCGAGCCTGCCCGAGCGGTGGCAGGCCGTCCTCTGGCACACCGAGGTCGAGGGCGAGAAGCCCGCCGCCATCGCTCCTCTGCTCGGACTGACCGCGAACGGCGTCTCCGCGCTGGCCTACCGCGCTCGCGAGGGCCTGCGGCAGGCGTACCTGCAACAGCACCTGGCCGACGTGGCCGGCGACCGCTGCCGGTGGACCACCGAGCGCCTCGGCGCCTACGTCCGCGGCGGCCTGACCAAGCGGGAGAACCGCAACGTCCGCGAGCACCTGGACGACTGCGCGAAGTGCACCGCGGTCTACCTCGAGCTGGTCGAGGTCAACAGCGCGCTGCCGGCGCTGCTCGCCCCGGCCCTGCTGGGCACCGCAGGCCTCGGCTACCTGGCCGCCGCGTCCGGTGCCAAGGTCGGTCTGGTCGGCTTCTTCGTCACCGGCTGGAAGAAGGCCACGGAGAACAGCACGCGTACGGCGGTCGGCGCCGGAGCGGTCGTGGTCGTTGCGGTGGCCGCCGTACTCGCTGCCATGGCGCTGACCGGCAACGAGACTCCCCCAGCGGCGATCAGCAACCCGCCGACGCGGCAGCCGACCCAGCCACCGGGCACGCAGCCGACGGTCCCGCCGGTGAAGCCCCCGACCAAGAAGCCGCCGGCGACCCAGCCGACCACGGCTCCGACGACCGCACCGACGACTGCGCCGACCACCGAGCCGTCGGAGCCCGAGCCGACGCCCACTCCGACGCCGCCCGCGCCGACGACCACGTCCCCGTCGGCCACGCCGCCGGTGCCGACGACGCCGATCCTGGACGAGGGCCTGCTGACGATCAGCATGCCGCCCGGCGGTCGGGGACCTGCCCTCAGCGCTGACGAAGAGCAGGCTGAGGGCGTCCGGTTCGTGATCACCATCAAGACCCCGGCGCAGAACACGAACCCCGTTGTCATCGGCATCAAGTACGGCAAGGCCCTGAACTGGCCGTTGAGCGGCAACCCGCGCGGCTGGATCTGCACCGCGTCGACCGGGACGTGTACGGCGAACAATTCGGCAGCCCCCGAGCCGCTGCCAGTCACCTACGACGCCCCCACCGGCGGATCGCAGGTCGACCGGACCTTCACCGTCTCGGCCAAGACCGGCCGGTTCTACGACGACGACTCCGAGACCCTGACCGCGGCGCCGCGCACCGACGAGAACCTGCTCGAGATCGTCGACGGCACGGCCGACCCGGATGTCCACCACCGCGTCCTGACCGTTGCCCCCGGCACGGACCGCCCGAGCGTGACGCTGAAGATCACCTACGGCGCCGCCCTCGAGTGGCCGATTGCCAGGAACCCGGCCGGCTGGACGTGCACCCCGAAGACCCAGACGTGTACGGCGGCCAACCCGGCGAAACCGGCTCCGCTGCCGGCTGACTTCGACGTACCGGAGGACGGGTCGGCCGCGGCGCGGACGTTCACCGTGGCCGCGACAGCCGGGCTGGTCAGCGACACCGACTCCGAGACGCTGCCCGGGATCCAGCCGGACGAGTCGCTGCTGCAGATCCTCACGCCGACGGCGGGGACCGACCCGAACCCGTTCGTCTACAACCGGTTCCTGAAGGTGAACGGGGTCGCGAATCGCCGGGTGACCCTGGACATCTCGTGGGGCCGCAACCTGTCGTTCCTGTCCACGCTCGACAAGGGCTGGATCTGCTCGCGGTCGAGCGACGTACGGCGGGCCACATGCTGGACCGAGAACTACGTCAAGCCGTTCAACTCCGAGTGGAGCGCGTGGCTGCCGGGCACCGGCTCGGCCAACCAGATCACCGTGCACGCCCGGGTCGGCGGTCGCGAGGACACCGACACCGTCCAGATCCCGCCGTCCACGACGCGCCGGTGAAATGCGGTTGCCGCCTGCCCTATTCTGGTGATGTTCGCGCTGACGGAACCAAGTAGCGCCGTACGCCAGGTCCGAGAGAGTCGCCGGTTGCTGTGAGGCGATACCTGGAGCGGTGGCGAAGACACTCCTGAGCGACTGCACGGCAAGAGGCCGGGTCCGCCGGATCCGGTGAAGGTGTGGTGGCACCGCGAGTTCCCCTTCGCCCACACCTCCGGGGTTCGAGTACAGACCTGGAGGTGAAACAGCAATGCGCATTCTCAGCCATGAGATCCCCTCAGCAGTGGGCCAGACCGTCACGGTGGCCGGCTGGGTGCACCGAAGACGACGGCTCGCTGCCGTCAGTTTCCTGATCTTGCGCGACCGGTCGGGCCTCTGCCAGATCGTCGTGAAGGCGCCGGAGACACAGGCTCAGCTGGACGAGCTCGGTGAGGAGACTGTGGTCCAGGTGACCGGCACGGTCGCCGCCAACCCACAGGCGCCGGGTGGCGCCGAGCTGATCGACCCGGTGATCGAGCCGCTGACCGAGCCGGCGCAGACGCCGCCGATCGAGCTGTGGCGTCCGGCGGTCGGCGCCGGGCTGCCCGTCGTACTGGACAACGCACCGGTCGCCCTGCGGCACCCCGCCGTACGGGCCGGGTGGGAGATCGCCGCGGCGGCGCTGCACGGCTTCCGTACGGCGCTGGACGGTCAGGGCTTCACCGAGATCCAGACGCCGAAGATCGTCGGTACGGCGACCGAGTCCGGAGCCAACGTGTTCGCGCTGGACTACTTCGGCGGACCGGCGTACCTGGCGCAGTCGCCGCAGTTCTACAAGCAGACGATGGTCGGGGTGTTCGAGCGGGTCTTCGAGGTCGGCCCGGTGTTCCGGGCCGAGCCGCACGACACGGTTCGGCACCTGGCCGAGTACGTGTCGCTGGACGCGGAGTTCGGGTTCATCACGGACCATCGCGACGTACTCGCCGTGCTGCGGTCGGCGATCGCTGGGATGCTGGCCGCGGTGGGCTCGAGGGCCGGCGCTGCGCTGGAGCGGCTCGGGGTGGCGCTGCCGGAGATCCCGGTCGACGTGCCGGTGGTGCACTTCAGCGAGGCGCTGAAGATCGCCGGTGCGAACCCGGACGAGCCGGACCTGGCACCGGCCGACGAGCGCGCGATCGGCGAGTGGGCACTGCGGGAGCACGGCAGCGACTTCGTCGCCGTCGAGGGGTATCCGATGGTGAAGCGGCCGTTCTACACCCACCCGCAGCCGTCGGACCCACGCTGGTCCAACTCCTTCGACCTGCTCTTCCGCGGCGTGGAGCTGGTGACCGGCGGCCAACGCCTCCACCGCTACTCCGACTACGCGGCGGCATTACAGGCCCGTGGCGAGTCGCCGGACGCCCCGGCGTACAGCTCGTACCTGCAGGCGTTCAAGCACGGGATGCCGCCGCACGGTGGTTTCGCGATCGGTCTGGAGCGCTTCGTGGCGCGGTTGACCGGCGCGGAGAACATCCGCGAGGTCACCCTCTTCCCCCGCGACCTCCACCGCCTCACACCTTGATGCGTTTGCCTCCGCGGGGACGGTCAGTCCCCGCGGAGGCAGCTCCCGTGCATCATGTGCGCATGGTGAGTGAGGTGGCGGGGCGGGTGCTGGCGGCGATTGACGACGTTCGGATTGTCGACGATCTGCGCGAGCTGGTGCGGATTCCAAGTGTTGACGGGACGGCGGCGGAGGCCGACGTACAGACGTGGTGTGCGGGGCGGTTGGGGGAGCTTGGGCTGGAGGTGGACCACTGGCCGATCGATCTCCCGGCCGTGGTCGCGGATCCGGAGTTTCCCGGGATGGAGGTCGAGCGGGACCAGGCGTGGGGTTGCGTCGGGACGCTCGGCGGGGACGGGACGCCGGGGTTGATCCTCAACGGCCATGTCGATGTGGTGCCGCCGGGTCTGTGGCCCGACGGCGATCCGTTCTCGGCACGGGTGGCGGACGGGGTGATGTGGGGCCGGGGGACCTGTGACATGAAGGGTGGGGTCGCGGCGATCTTCGGGGCGGTCGCGGCGATCGTTGCCTCGGGCATTCAGCTGCGGAAGCCGCTGGCGGTGCACACGGTGATCGGCGAGGAGGACGGTGGGCTCGGGACGTTCGCGACGCTGCGCCGCGGGCACACCGGCGAGGCGTGCCTGATCGCGGAGCCGACCGCGGGCTGCGTGATCCCGGCCAACGCCGGGTCGCTCACCTTCCGGCTGGAGATCCCCGGCCTGGCGACGCACGGCTCGACCCGGACCCGCGGGGTCAGCGCGATCGAGAAGTTCGTCGTGATCCAGGCCGCGTTGCAGGCGCTGGAGGCCGAGCGCAACCGCGATCCGCACCCGTTGCTCGCCCACCTCGAACTGGCGAACCCGCTGTCCGTCGGGACGATCCAGTCCGGCGACTGGGCCAGCACGGTCCCCGACGTACTGATCGCTGAAGGCAGGTACGGCGTACGCCTCGGTGAGTCGCTTCCCGCAGCGCGCGATGCGTTCGAGTCCGCGGTCGCCGAGGCGTGTGCCAAGGACGACTGGCTCCGCGACCACCCGATCAGGGTCACGTGGCCCGGCGGCGCCTTCGCCTCCGGTCTGCTCGCGGGCGACGACCCGCTCCTCGCCGACACGCTGGCAGCGGCCGGTGACCCTGCTCCCGAAGTCAGAGGCGCGCCGTACGGCTCGGACCTTCGCCAGTACGCCGCCGCAGGCATCCCCACGCTGCAGTACGGCCCTGGCGATGTCCGCTACGCGCACGCGACCGACGAGCACGTCCGGCTCGACGAAGTCCTCCACGCTGCCCGCGCTTACGCCCTCTTAGCCGTCCGGCGCTGCGGCTGATACAAAGTCCGCCATGGGACCGTTGCGGGGGCGCTCACAGGAGCTTGGACGGCTCCTGGAGGCTCTGCGCGCGGCTGGCGACGGGCAGGCCTCGCTGGCTGTCGTCACCGGCGAGCCGGGGATCGGCAAGTCCGCGCTCCTGCGGGCAGCCGTCGAGCAGGCCGAGCGCCGTGGCTTCCTGGTAGCCAGTGCAGCCGCTCAGCAGACCGACAACATCAGTCCGCTCGCCTCTTTGGCCCCTGCTCTCCGCGCCGGCCAGCACCCGCTGATCGACACGGAACACTTCCTGGAGTTGGCCAGCCTCAACACCCAACCACTCTGGCTGGCTGAGCGGCTGGCCGACCTCATCGGCCGCCGTCTCGGTGACAGCCCCGCGCTGGTCGTGCTGGACGACGCCCAGTGGTCCGACCCGCTGACGGCCTTCGTGCTGCGGGTCGTCATCCCCCGCCTCTCGACGGCGCACGTCCTCTGGCTCCTCGCGACCCGACCGCACCCTGGCGGCGTGACGGATCAGCTGACGGACGCCGTCCGTGCGCAGGTCCCCGTCCACGCGATCGACCTCACCCCACTGACTCCGGACGCCATCCAGGACATCGCTGCCGACCTCCTGAACGCCCCGGTCGACTCGGCCCTCGCTCTGCAACTGGCCGGCGTCCACGGCATCCCGTTCCTCGCCGAGCAACTCATCGCCGGCCTGTACCTCGACAACCCCGCTACCCCGACCGGTCCGCTCCCGCCCGGTCTGGTCGAGGGCGTACGGCGTCGCACCAGCGGACTGTCCGAGCAAGGCCGGGCGCTGGTGCGGACGGCCGCGGTCTTCGGTAGCGAGTTCCGGCTCGAGGACGTCGCCGTACTGATGGCTGAGCCGGTGGCGAAGCTGGCGGTGCCGCTGGAGGAGGTCATCCAGGCTGGTCTGCTGACCGACACCGGCTCGGTACTGCGGTTCCGGCACGAGCTCCTGCGGTCCGCTGCGCTGGCCGACGTACCGCCGTCTGCCCAGCGCGCACTGCACGGTGCCATCGCCGACCAGCTGATCACAGCCGGACGCGGAGCGGCTGCGGCGGCTCCGCACGTCATCGCGGTCGCCCAGCCGGGTGATGCCTCCGCTGTCGCCACCCTGCGCATAGCGACTCAGGACCTGCTCGCCACGATGTCGAGCACTGCCGCCGAGGTCATCCAGCAGGCCTTCGACCTGACTCTGGTCGACGAGCCACTCCGAGCCGAGGTCGGTGCGGACGTGGTCGGTGTGCTGCTCGCAGCGCGTCAGTACGACCGGGCCAAGGCCTTCGCCGACGACCTGCTGAGCGGTACGGCGCTCTACCGCGGCCCCATCACCCCCGACCACACCGCATCACTCCGCCTGCTGCTCGCCCCGCACCAGTGGGCGACCAGCCGACTGGATCCTCGCGAACTCACAGTCCCCAACACCGCACCGCATCTCGCCGAGCGCCTGGCCGCCTACCGAGTCCTAGCCGGTGCAGAGGCTCCCAGCACAGCAGACGACCCCGTGGCACGTGCAGTCCTGCAGGTCGCCGCAGCCCAACGCGCACGGGCCGAAGGCAGGTACGTCGAAGCGCGCGACCTGTACGTCGAAGCACGACAAGCCGGCGCAGGCCTGCCGGACACACTGGTCGAGGTGGGCGAGCTCTACTGTCGCGCCGAGACCGACGAGCTCCCGGCAGCGTTGGAGCGCGTGCGGGAGCTCCTGAGCGCCGGCGACTCGTGGTCGGCGCCACAGCTGGCCGTACTGCAGGCACGGCTCGAGCTGGCCGCAGGCAACCTGCAGCATGCGGAGGCAGCCGCCAAGACCGGTCTGCGCTGGATGGCCGACCTCGGCGACTCGGCCCAAGCACCGGTAGCTCACCAGGTGCTCGCGCTGATCGCACTGCTGCGCGGCCAGCTCACCGACGCCCGTGAGCTCGCCGGCCACGATCCGACGATCAACGCGCTGCTCGCCATGGCCGACGGCGACACCAAGGCGGCTGCGCGGCTGCACGACGTACCACTCGACTTCCCCGAGCGGACCGGTGTGCTGTTGCAGGCAGACGCCGGGGACCAGCTGGCAGCTCAAGCTGCGGCCACGCCGTCGACCGCCTTCCGTGGGGCCGCTGAGCTGGTGGCCGCTGGCGACGACCTCCAGCGGTTGAAGGCCGCCACCGACCTCCTGGGCGGGGCGCACCGACCACTGCTGCTGGCGACTGCCGAGGAACGCTACGGCCGGGCTGAGCTTGAGGCTGGCGACCGCGCCACCGGTATCGAGGTGCTGGAGCACGCGCTCGACACGTTGACCAGGCTCGGTGCTACCGCTCCGGCGGGGAGGATCCAGGCGAGGCTGCAGGCGGCCGGAGTACGGCGACGTCGCTGGGCCGCCGTACCGCCGCGAGCGCAGGAGGGGTGGGAGGCGCTCACGCCGATGGAGCGCCGGGTCGCACTGCTCGTCGCCGAGGGGCACACGAACCGCTCGGCTGCCGAGGAGCTCGTGGTGTCGGCCAGTACGGTCGGGACGCATCTGCGGTCGGCGTTCGGCAAGCTCGGGGTCAACTCGCGGGTCCAGCTGACCCGTCTGGTGCTGGAAAGGTTCACCCCTCCCCCAAACGCATGAGATTTGGGTGCAGGCCAGCCTGCCACGACCGGATCCGGTGGCCGGAAGTTCAGTTGTTCGCCCGATCCGTCGTACCGGCCCCAAGCGGTTTCCTTCTACACAAGCCAACCGAAGGAGATCGAGCAACATGACTGACAAGACCCCGACCGTCGTCCTCGTGCACGGTGCGTTTGCGGATGGATCTGCGTGGGCCGAGGTGATCGCGGAGCTGACCAGCCGGGGCATCCCGGCCGTGGCCGTGGCGAACGAGCTGCGAGGCGCGGGCATCGACGGCAGCCGGGTCGCCGCGCTGGTCCGTGAGATCGACGGCCCGGTCGTCCTGGTCGGGCACTCGTACGGCGGCGCCGTCATCACCAACGCCGCGAACGAGGCCGACAACGTGACCGGACTCGTGTACGTCGCGGCCTTCGCGCCGGACGAGGGCGAGAGCCTGCAGGGCCTGATCGGCAGCTTCCCCGCCAACGAGTTCGCGTCCGGGCTGGTCCCGCACACCCTGCCGACCGGGGACGGTGGCGAGGAGACGTTCCTGAGCCTCGCGCTGGACAAGTTCCCGGCGCTGTTCGCGGCCGACGTACCGAACGCCGAGCTGCTGGGCCGGTTCCAGCGGCCGATCGCGGCCGCCGCCTTCGAGGAGAAGTCCGGCCCGGCGAGCTGGAAGCGCCTGCCGGTGCACTTCCTGGTGGCCACCGGCGACCAGGCGATCCACCCGGACGGCCAGCGCAAGATGGCCGCCCGCGCCGACGCCACCACGATCGAGGTCGACGCCTCCCACGCCGTCTCGGTCTCCCAGCCGAAGGCCGTCGCCGACCTGATCGCCCAGGCCGTCAGCTGACGCTGAGTGCCGAACCGCCAGGCCATCACAATCGCGGTCCCAGTGCCCGTGGCACGCTCACGGGCCAGCTGGTCGCGAAGTTGTGCTGGCCTGGCGCTCCGCACCCCCCCCGCACAACCCGCGTTACAGCAATCGGTCGAGGGCCGCTTGTCCAGCTGGTCCCCAGTGCGGCTTGCCGCCGGGGAGGCCCTTGTCGCCGTTGATCCCCATCGCGATCAGGAACAGCGCCCGGGTCACCGCCCAGCCGCGGGCTCGCCGTACCGTCGCCTCGTCCGCTGGGTAGGCCTCGAAGAACCGGCCGGCGGCACCGGCCGGCAGCAGGATCCAGGCGGCCGCGAGGTCGGTCGCCGGATCGCCGGCGCCGATCTCCTCGAAGTCGACCACACCGGCAAGCGTGCCGTCGGCAACAACCACGTTCGCCGGGTGCAGGTCACCGTGCAGCCACACCGGTGGCCCGTCCCACGCCGGTGCCGCGATCGCGTCCTCCCAGACCGCACGGATCTCGTCGCGGCGGCCGACGTACTCGTGGATCTCCTCGAAGCCCAGGCCGCGCGGCAGACCGGATCTGTCGCTCACGGGCGCGTCCGCCGGCGCGTCGGTGTGCAGCGCCTTGAGGAAGCCGGCCAGGACGTCAGCGGCGGCCGGATCCGTGATCGGTGCATGGTCCGCGGGTTCTCCGGCGACCCAGGTGGTGATCATCCACGTCCGCGGGAAGCGGTCCGACGGTTCGCAGAGGCGCAGCGGGGTCGGGACGGGCAGGGGAAGACGGGCGGCGAGACCGGGCATCCAGCTGTGCTCTTTGCGGAGCAGTTCCGGGGCTCCGTGGGTCCGGGGCATCCGGACGGCCAGGTCGTCGCCGAGCCGCCACATCTGGTTGCCCCAACCGCCGATTACCTCCTTCAGCTCCAGGTACGCCAGGTCGGGATGCTGTTCCTGCAAGAGGGACCGTACGAGTTCCTCGTCCATGTCGTCGTCCATGGAGCGTCAGACGCGTCACATCCGGAGCTGGTTGGGAATAGGTCCGGATCAGGTCAGGTTGCGCCGGGCATGCGTATCGATGTGTGGTCCGACGTGGTCTGTCCGTGGTGCTACATCGGCAAGCGCCGCCTCGAGCAGGCGCTCGCCGAGAGCGCTGAGGAGGCCGAGATCGTCTGGCACAGCTTCCAGCTGGATCCGTCGGCCACCAGCGACGACCCCAGGGACCTCCCGACCCGGCTCGGTGAGAAGTACGGCCGCGGCCGCGAGTGGGGCGTGCAGGCCAACGCGCACGTCACCGAGATCGCGGCTGAGGTCGGCCTGGAGTACCACCTCGACCAGGCGAAGTCCGCCAACACCGTCGACGCGCACCGCGTGCTGCACCTGGCCCGTGAGCTGGTCGACGCCGGCGAGGTCCCGGCTGACACGCAGGACCGCCTCAAGGAGCGCCTGCTCAAGGCGTACTTCACCGACGGCCTCCCGGTCGGCGACCACGCCACGCTGACCAGCCTGGCGACGGAGGTCGGCCTCCCCTCCGACCGAGTCACAGCCGTCCTCGCCAGTACGACGTACGCCGAGGAGGTCGCCGCCGACCAGGCCCAGGCGCTGGCGTACGGCGCCAACGGCGTCCCGTTCTTCGTCATCGACGAGAAGTACGGCGTGAGTGGTGCACAGCCGGTCGAGGTGTTCCAGGAGGCGCTGCGCCGGGCCAACGCCGACCGCAAGCCGGTCACCCTGATCACCGCCCCGACCGGCACCGACGACCCCACCTGCGGCCCGGACGGCTGCCCCGTCTAAGCCTGAACGGTTGAGCCGTGGGTACCGGGAGTCGTCCGGAACGTGGTGTATGAAGGAGGCATGACTGTCGTGCGCGCACTGGCCAGGCCGTTGCTGTCCATGATCTTCGTCGTGCAGGGTGCGAACTCGATCCGCAACCCCGAGCCGCTGGTGCCCAAGGCCCAGCCGGTGACTGACCGTCTGGTGCCGATGGTGAAGCGGGTCGCGCCGCCGCAGGTCGGCGACCGGATCCCGGAGACCACGGTGAACCTGGTCCGCCTGAACGGCGCCGTCCAGGTGCTCGGCGGTCTCGCGCTGGCGACCGGCAAGGGCCGTCGGCTCGGTGCCGCGACGCTGGCGACCACGCTGCTCCCGGTGACCGTCGCGGGCCACCCGTTCTGGCAGGTGAAGGACAAGGAGACCCGGGCCGCGCAGCGGGTCCAGTTCATGAAGAACCTCGGCCTGCTCGGCGGCCTGCTGCTCGCGGCAGTCGACACCGAGGGCCAGCCGGGCCTCGCCTGGCGGGCGTCGCACGGCGCCCGGGCCGCGAAGCGCGAGACGAAGCGCGGCGCCAAGGCGGCCAAGCGGGAGACCACGCGCGGAGCCAAGGCGGCCAAGCGCGAGGCCAAGCAGCTCGCCCGCGAGACGAAGCAGGCGGCCCGGCTCGCGAAGGCGGAGCTCACCTGAGCTGAGGCGCGATGACGCTCATGCCCTAGGCTCGGGGCAGGAAATCCGAGCTGAAGGAGTTGCATGAGTGAGCAGGGCTGGCCGGCACCGCGGGCCGAGGGACCGGTCACCGGCCGGGTCACGGTGCCCGGATCGAAGTCGATCAGTAACCGTGCGCTCATCCTCGCCGCGATCGCGGACGGCCCGTCGCACCTGACCGGCCTGCTCGCGGCCCGCGACACCACGCTGATGCGGTCCGCTTTGGTCTCCCTCGGAGTCGGCATCTCCGAGAACGGCGGCACGGTCACCGTCACTCCGGGCTCACTCAAGGGCCCGGCGAGCGTCGACTGCGGTCTGGCCGGCACGGTGATGCGGTTCGTCCCGCCGGTGGCCGCGCTGGCCGACGGTGTGGTCGAGTTCGACGGCGACCCGTACGCACGGGAACGGCCGATGAACGTGATCCTCGGCGCCCTGCGCACGCTCGGCGTCCAGATCGACGACAACGGCACCGGCCGGATGCCGTACTCCGTGTCCGGGGCGGGCTCGGTCCGCGGCGGCAAGGTCACGCTCGACGCGTCCGGCTCCAGCCAGTTCGTCTCCGCGCTGCTGCTCGCCGGCGCCCGGTACGACGAGGGCGTCGACATCCGCCACGACGGGAAGCCGGTGCCGTCGCAGCCGCACCTGGACATGTCGGTGGGCATGCTGCGCGAACGCGGTGTCCAGGTCGACGACAGCGAGCCGAACCGCTGGGTCGTTGCCCCCGGCCCCATTCGCGCGACGGACACCGCGATCGAGCCGGACCTCTCGAACGCCGCGCCGTTCCTGGCCGCCGCCGTACTCACCGGTGGCGAGGTCACCGTGACCGGCTGGCCGGCACAGACCACGCAGCCGGGTGACCAGTTGCGCGACATCTTCACCCGCTTCGGAGCCGAGGTGACCCGCACCGACGACGGTCTGACCGTTCGCGGGACCGGGCGGGTGCAGGGCGTCGACCTGGATCTGGGCGAGGTCGGTGAGCTCACGCCCGTGATCGCCGCGGTGGCTGCGTTTGCCGACGGGCCGTCGTACCTGCGGGGGATCGCGCATCTGCGCAACCACGAGACGGATCGGCTGGCGGCGCTCGAGCGTGAGTTCAACGCGCTCGGCGGCGACGTGACGCAGACGCCGGACGGACTGGAGATCCGGCCGAAGCCCTTGCACGGTGGGCTTTTCGGCACGTACCACGACCACCGGATGGCGCACGCGGCCGCCGTACTCGGCCTGCTCGTCGACGGCCTGCTGATCGAGAACATCGGAACCACGGCGAAGACCCTGCCCGAGTTCCCCGAGCTCTGGTCGGGGCTAGGCCGTGCGTGATGGTCCCGCGCCTACTGCGCGGCACTCGGCACGGCATCTCGCCGCACTGGAGCAAAGGCCACGATGGATCCGCATCGAGACCTTCACTCCAGCACGCCGAGCTACCGCACCGAGCACCTGCTCGCTACGGCGCGGAACCATCACGCACGGCCTGGCCGGCTGATGTCGCGGTACGACGAGGAGGCCCGGTACGACCGGCCGAAGCGCCGGACCCGGCCGCGGACCAAGGACCGCCCCTCGTACGACGACGCCGTCATCGGCTTCGTGATCACCCGCGACCGCGGCCGCTACACGTGTTGGGTCGACGATCGCCAGGTCACCGCGATGAAGGCCCGGCAGCTCGGCCGCAAGGGTGTGATCGTCGGCGACCGGGTCAAGCTCGACGGCGACGCGAGTGGCGACGAAGGCACGCTGGCGCGGATCGTCGAGGTCCTGCCGCGTACGACGCTGCTGCGCCGGTCGGCCGATGACGACGACCCGGTCGAGCGCCCGCTGGTCGCGAACGCGGACCAGCTCGCCATCGTGGTCGCCGTCGCGAACCCCGAGCCGCGCACCGGCCTGATCGACCGCTTCCTGGTCGCCGCGTACGACGCCGGGATGCGGCCACTGCTCTGCCTCACCAAGACCGACCTCGCCGACCCGAGCCCGCTGCTCTCGATCTACCGGCCGCTCGGCGTCGAGTCGGTGGCGACGCACCAGAACGGCGACCTGACTGAACTCCGCGAACAGCTCCACGACCGCGCCAGCGTGCTCGTCGGCCACTCCGGTGTCGGCAAGTCCACGCTGGTCAACGCACTCATCCCCGGCGCCGACCGGGCCATCGGCGTCGTCAACGAGGTCACCGGACGCGGCCGCCACACCTCGACGAACGCCCAGGTCCTGCGCCTCCCCGACGGCGGCTGGCTGATCGACACCCCCGGCATCCGCTCCTTCGGCCTGGCCCACGTCGACCCCGACCACCTGATCCACGCCTTCCCCGACCTCGCCGAGATCGCCGAAGACTGCCCCCGAGGCTGCACCCACACCGAATCCGCCCCCGACTGCGCCCTCGACGAAGCCCAAGGCGTGGATCCGGCACGAGTAGCCTCGTTCCGCCGCCTCCTAGCCAGCCGCGAAGGCCGCGACGCTCCCCCAGCCGTTCCCGAGGCTACTTAGGAAGCTGCCCGTCCCAGACTGCCTTGGCGCCGGCGTCGCCGGTGCGGATGGTTTGGTAGATGACGAGTACGCCGATGACCACGACGGCGGCGCTGGTGGCCAGTTCGAGCGGCTTGCTCTTGGTTGCCTTGGCACCCTTTCCGCTGGCCAGCGCGGACGGCCCGCCGAGCAGCAGGACAGCGGCCACTGACACCGCCGCGAACACCAGACAGAACCAGAACAACAGGTTGCCCCGCTCTTCGTGCTCCCGCACCGCCTGTTCGAGCGTCGGTACGGCGGCGACGAACGCCTGCCCGCTCTCCTTCGCAACGTACGCGAGCACCAGCGCACCCAGCCCGAGCAGCAGGGCCGGCCATCGGAGCAGCCAGCGCCACCGCGGCAGCACCGCAAAGGCGATCAGCGTGAGGGCGGCCAGCGGCAGGATGACCACCGCGGCGTGGATCACCAGCACGTGCAGCGGCAGGTCCCCGAAGCGCTCGAACATTGACGCCTCCATGGCAGTCGTGAACGTGATCAGACACTAGTGTCCCGTGAGCGGCGTGGCTTGAACGATAGCGGCGTTCAGGTGCGTGCATCGCGGTGCTGGAGGAGCGTCCTCGATGCGGAGCATCGTGGATGCTTCTCCAGTGCCGTGAGGTGCGTGCCTGGGCGTCGGTAGCGTCAAGCCACGCCGCTCACGGGACACTTAATGCACGTTCAACGACCGGGTTCGGTTCAATCCGCGTCGCAACCGTTCCGCAACCTTTGCCGACGCACTCTCCGCTGAGCGGGGGTTCAGGCTAGCCTTCCGGCATGCCTTCGCACACGGATGACCTGCGGCTCGCCCACATCCTGGCCGACGACGCGGACTCGACCACGATGGACCGCTACAAGGCGCTCGACCTGCACGTGGCCACCAAGCCGGACCTGACCCCGGTGAGCGAGTCGGACAAGAAGGTCGAGGACGTGATGCGCAAGACGCTCGCCCGGGCCCGCCCGCGGGACGCGTTCGTGGGCGAGGAGGACGGCACCACCGGCTGGGGCGTACGGCGCTGGGTGGTCGACCCGATCGACGGCACCAAGAACTACATCCGCGGCGTCCCGGTCTGGGCGACCCTGATCAGCCTGATGATCGAGGACCAGGTGGTCGTCGGCGTGGTGTCGGCTCCCGCCCTCGGGAAGCGCTGGTGGGCGTCGTACGGCGACGGCGCCTGGACCGGCCGCGCCCTGCACTCCTCACAGCCCTGCCGGGTCAGCGACGTGAGCAAGATCGAGGACGCCTCGCTGTCGTACGCGTCGCTCAAGGGCTGGGAGAAGCTCGGCAAGAAGAACCAGTGGGCCGACCTGATGGACTCCTGCTGGCGGACCCGCGCGTACGGCGACTTCTGGTCCTACATGCTGGTCGCGGAGGGCGCCGTCGACATCGCCGCCGAGCCCGAGCTGAACCTGTACGACATGGCCGCCCTCGCGATCATCGTCGAGGAGGCCGGCGGCAAGTTCACCTCGGTCGACGGCGTCCCCGGACCGAACGGACCCAACGCCGTGGCCACCAACGGCCGCCTGCACGACGAGGTCCTCAAGCGCCTCGAGTGATCCGCCGTACCAGGAACTCCGCCTCCACGGCGTTGCTCGTGAACGCCAGGGCCTCCTGGTACGCCGCTCGCGCCTCCGCGACCCGGCCGCACCGCCACAGCATCTCGGCACGAGTGGACGCGAGATACGGGTACGTCGCCAACGCCGGATCGTCGGCCAACTCCGACAGCACCCGCAACGCGGCGGCAGGCCCGTCGACGTAGCTGAGCGCCACGACCCGGTTGAGCGCCACCACCGGAGACGGCCAGCGAGCGACCAGCAGGTCGTACAGCCCCAGGATCTCGGGCCAGTCCGTGTCCTCCCACCGCTCCGCCTCGGCGTGCACCGCAGCGATCGCCGCCATCAACCCGAACCGCCCAACCGGCCACCCCAGCGCCTCATGCACCAGGGCTAGCCCCTCAGCGATCAGCGTCTGGTCCCACACCGAGCGATCCTGGTCCTCCAGCAGCACCAACTGCCCGGTGTGGTCGACCCGCGCCGCCTGCCGCGCCTGCGTCAGCAGGAGCAACGCGAGCAGCGCAGTAGCCTCCCCGCTGTCCGGCAGCAGCAACCGCACCATCCGAGCGAGGTCGATCCCCCGCCGGGCCAGGTCTGGCCGCGACAGCTCAGCACCGTCCGCAGCCGTGTGCCCTGCGGTGTAGACCAGGTGTACGACGTCCAGCACCGCGTCGGTCCGCTCCGGCAGATCGGTCAGCCGGGGCACCCGGTACGGAATGCCGGACCGGGAGATCTTCTGCTTCGCCCGGGTGATCCGAGCCTGCATCGCGGTCTCCTTGACCAGGAACGCCTTCGCGATCTCCGCCGACGACAACCCGCACACCAGCCGGAGCGTGAGCGCGATCTGCGCCTCCTGCGCGAGCGCCGGGTGGCAGCAGGTGAACACCAGCCGCAGCCGGTCGTCCGGGAACACCTCGGCGCCGGAGTCGTCGATCGGGTCCGGCACCAGCAGCGGCAGCTTCCGCTCGGCAACAGTCGCCCTGCGGCGCAGCTCCAGCGCCCGCCGCGTGGCAACAGTCGTCAGCCACGCACCCGGGCGGCGCGGTACGCCCTGTTCCTTCCAGTGCACCAGCGCCTGCGCGTACGCGTCCTGGACACAGTCTTCGGCCAGGTCGAGGTCGGCCGCGACCCGAGCCGTCGCGGCCAGGACGAAAGCCCACTCCGACGAGTGGGCCTCCGCCACGGCCTCCGCGACTGAGTCAGCCACCGTTCACGATCGGCCGGACCTCGACGCCGCCCATCGGTGCCGGCACCTGCTTGGCGATCTCCAGCGCCTCGTCCAGGTCGGCCGCCTCGATCAGGTAGTAGCCGCCCATCACTTCCTTCGTCTCCACGAACGTCCCGTCGGTGACGACGTACCCGCCGTTGCCGTCCGAGCGGATGGAGGTCGCGGTGCCGCTCTCACCCAGCTGCGCACCACCGCGCAGCGCAGACCCGTTGGCCGCCGCGAACGCCTGGTGCCGCTGGTGGTTCGCCTCCGCGACCTCCGGTCCGGCGGCCGCCCACATCGACTCGTTGTCGTAGATCATCACCAGGTACTTGCCCACCGATCTCACCTCTCCTGTGCAGGTCGGAATCCAGCATCTACCAACCCGATGCGCGAACACGGGCGAGATCGACAACCCACGCGGAGGTTTTCGGGACCACGTAGGGTAGCTGGCATGCCCTTGACCTACCCCATCGCGGAGCAGACGCTCGACAACGGCTTGCGTGTCGTCGTCAGCTCCGACCGTGCCGTCCCGATCGTCGCCGTGAACCTCTGGTACGACGTGGGCTCGCGGCACGAGCCGGAGGGGCTGACCGGGTTCGCGCACCTGTTCGAGCACCTGATGTTCCAGGGGTCACGCAACGTGGCGTCCGGTCAGCACTTCAGCCTGCTGGAGACCGCCGGCGCCAGCCTGAACGCGAGCACCTTCTTCGACCGCACGAACTACTTCGAGTCGCTGCCCAGCGGCGGTCTCGACCTGGCGCTGTGGCTCGAGGCCGACCGGATGGGCTACCTGCTCGACGCGGTCAACCAGGAGAACCTGGACAACCAGCGCGACGTGGTCAAGGAGGAGAAGCGGCAGAGCTACGACAACCGCCCGTACGGCGACTCCTACGAGCGGCTGGTCAGGCTCACCTTCCCCGGCAGCCACCCGTACGCGCACATGACGATCGGTTCGATGGCCGACCTCGACGCCGCCTCGGTCGATGACGTGCACGCGTTCTTCCGCCGGTACTACGGCCCGAACAACGCCGTCCTGACGATCGTCGGCGACGTCTCGGAGGAGGACGCCTTCGACGCCGCCAAGCGGTACTTCGGCCACCTGCCGGCGATCCCGAAGCCGCCCGCCGCCCCGGACGGCACGATCGGCCCGCTGACCGAGGTGCTGCGGGACGACGTGGTGTCCGACGTACCGTCCGACCTGGTCACGATGATGTTCCGGCTGCCGGTCGACGGCACGCCGGAGCTGGACGCGGCCGGTCTCGCGCTCGACATCCTCGCGGCCGGCCAGAGCGGTCGTTTGAACCGCCGGCTGGTCCGGGACGAGCAGATCGCGCAGTCGGTGTCCGGCGGCGCGCTGCCGCTGATCGGCGGCGTCTCGTTCGGCACGCTGACCGGGATCGCCTCGGACGGCGTGGACCTGCAGAAGGTCGAGGACGCGCTGCTCGAGGAGATCGAGAAGCTCGCGGAGAACGGCATCACCGAGGACGAGCTCGCCACCGTGCAGGCGCAGGCCGAGCGCGACTGGCTGGAGCAGCTGGCCACCTGCGCCGGGCGGGCCGACGAGATCTCCCACCACGCCCTGCTGTTCGGCGACCCGAACCGCATCAACACCCGCATCGACCAGGTCAAGGCGGTCACCGCCGACGAGGTGCAGGCCGCGGCCGCGAAGTGGATCCGCGCGTCCGGGCGCGCTCAGGTGACCTACCGCCGTACCGAGTCGGCAGGAGAGCAGGCATGAACCAGGTTGTGACCACCCCGCCGGCCGTCGGCGCGCAGCGTCCCTGGAAGTTCCCGGACGCGACCACCACGACGACCGCCGCCGGGACCCCGGTGCACGTCTTCGACCGCCCGGGCCAGTACGTCGCCACCGTCCGGGTCACCATCGCGATGCCGCTGATCGCCGAGCCGCGCGAGCTCGAGGGCGTCGCGACGATCATGTCCCGGACCCTCGACGAGGGCACCGAGTTGCGGTCGGCCAACGACTTCGCGGCCGCGCTGGAGCGACACGGAGCGGCGTACGGCGTGGACGTCAGCTCGGACGCCTTGCACGTGGAGATCTCGGTGCCGGTGTCCCACCTGGCGCCGGCGGTGACACTGCTGGCCGAGGCGGTCACCCGGCCCGCTTTCAACCAGGAGGATGTCGGCCGGCACGTGACGATCCGGCTCGGCGAGATCAACCAGGAGCGGGCGAACGCCGGGTACCGGGCGCGGGAGGCGTTCGCGGCGAACCTGTTCGACAAGGCGACGCGACGCTCGCGCCCGACGGCCGGGACACCGGACACGATCCGGCCGCTGACGAACGTCCAGGTGGCCGAGTTCTACCGCGACAACATCGGCCCGGGCCGCGCGCAGATCCTGTTCGCGGGTGACGCGACTGGCGTGGACGTGGCCGGGATCATCGACGACGCGTTCGGCGGTTGGACCTCCGCGTCCGGCCCGGCCCTCGATACGCCCGAGCCGATCTACATCCCGGGCGACCGCGTCGTACTGGTCGACCGGCCTGGCTCCGTGCAGAGCCAGTTGCTGATCGGCTGCGCCGGTCCGGACCGCCGCGACCCCGCCTGGGGTGCGGCCGCGGTCGCGAACCACGTGGTCGGCGGCACGATCACGTCGCGCGTCGACACCGTGCTGCGCGAGGAGAAGGGCTACACCTACGGCACCCGGACGAGCTTCGCGGCGCCCCGCAAGGGCGGCACGTTCAGCCTGGGTGGCGCCGTACGCACCGAGGTGACCGGCGCCGCGATCAGCGACGCGCTCCGAATCCTCCGGGAGGCGCGCAACGGGCTGACCGAGCAGGAGGTCCAGGAGGCGAAGGACAGCCTGATCCGGACCGCCCCGCTGCGGTACGAGCAGGCCGACTCGGTCGCCCAGCAGGTCGGCAGCAACATCGCGAACGGGGTCCCGATCGGCTTCGCCGACACCTACCTGGCCCAGATCGCCGCCACCACCGCCGACGAGGCCACCGAGGCCTACCGGCGGTACGTCGGAACCAACGGCCTGCTGGTCGTCGTCGTAGGGGAAGCGAAGGACGTCCGGCCGCAGCTCACCGAGCTCGCGCTGGGCGACCTGATCGAACTGAGCTGAGAGCGTCTGGCTCCTCTGCTCAGCGCCTGGGTTCTGAGCAGAGGAGCAAGACCATGTCGTTCACCGAGCGGCCGACCGACGCGACCGACCGCACCCACACCTTCTGGTCCCCGTCGTACCCGCTCCAGCCGGGCCTCCCGGACCAGCCGGCGTACGGCGTCCTGCGCGACCACTCGCAGGCCACCGTCGCCCTCGTGCTCGGCGCGATCGCCTTGTGCACCGGCCTGCTGATCGTCTCGCCGGTCGCCTGGTGGCTGGGCAGCCAGGCACTCGCCGAGATCGACGCGTCGCCGGGCGTCTACAACAACCGCGGGATGGCCCAGGCCGGCCAGATCTGCGGCCTGATCGGCACGGCTTTGCTCGCCATCGGCCTGCTGTTAGTCCTGGCGATGGTGGTGCTGTTCGCCTTCTCCGCGGCCTAGCGGCTGATGTAGTTGGACAGTTGTTCGCGCTCGAATTCGAGCTCGCCGATCCGGGACTTGACCACGTCGCCGATGCTGACCAGACCGGTCAGTGAACCGTCGACCACGACCGGCACGTGCCGGATCCGCTGCTCGGTCATCAGCCGCATCAGGTTGTCGATGTGATCGTCCGGCGTACACGTGTGGACCTGGGACGTCATGATCGAGCTGACCCGGACGTCGCCCGCGTCAGGGGTGCCGTTCCAGAGGCGCACGACGTCGCGCTCGGAGACGATGCCGGCCACGGAGGACCCGTCCGGGCTCACCACCACCGCGCCGATGTTGTGGTCGGCCAGCAAGGCGAGCAGTTCGGTGACAGTGGCTTCTGGGGAGATGGTGACGACCTGGTTGCCCTTGCCGCGCAGTACGTCGTTGATCTTCACGGAGCCTCCTGCAAAATCGAGGGACCAATACCCCAAGGTAGCGAAAACCCCGCCCCAACGGCAGCCCTCACCGATCACGGGTTGTGATGAGCTGCCCTGCGTGAACCCCTTCACATGATCACTCTCAGTATCCAAAACCGCCACCTTCGCGGCCCGCACCCCAGTCCACCCCAACCCAGCGCCACCGACAACGAAGGACACCCGCAGCGCCCACCAGCCCGTCGGCAGCACCCAGACCTGCGTAGGGTGGATGGGTGAGCTCAATCGTTCCGGGTCCGCAGAAGAAGATCGAAGAGGAGATCGCCGCAGCACTCGCCGGCGGCAAGCCTCTCAGCACGGGTGATCTCAACACGTCGGCTGCCCCCAAGGAGGAACTGGTCGGGCTCGACGACTGGCCACAATCGTTGCGTACGACGGTCGAGGCCGACCACGCACGCGTCACCGCCCTCGCCGGCAACCGCCGCAAAACCGCCGACCTCGCACTCCCTGCAGTCGTCCGCGGCCTGGACGAACTGCTCAACCAGATCGCCGACCGCCTCCAGGCAGACAAACCAGGCCTGCTGCGCAAGCCCACCTCCCCCGCCCCCGAGGTCCCACTCTCCGACCTAGCCGAACTCCTCGGCATCCCCACCGACGAACTCACCCCACCAGGCCGCTCCGAACACCGCACCGCCCTACGCACCATCAAACAACTCCGCACCCAACTAAAAGACCTCGAAGACCACTCCCGCCTCACCAGACTCGTCACCTTCACGGTCCGACTGGCCCTGGTCCTCGACGCCGTCCCAGACGCGACCGCAGCGCTCGCGCCGCCCGCCCTGTCCCGCTTCGCCGAAGCCGCCCCCGACTACCAATGGGACTGGCCCTTCGCCCAAAGACTCGAGTTCTGGCAACAAACCCACCACACCCTCACCAACCGCTAGCCGCACCAACAAGGACACGGTCTATGGTCGAGGCGCAGCCCACTTGGACAGCATTCGAGTATGCAGCAGTCGATGTCGAGGGCAACGGTCAGAACCCACCCGATCTGGTGGAGATCTCGATCGTGCCGATCCAGCAGGGAACGATCGGTCAGCCCAAGACCTGGCTTGTCCGCCCACCTCGCCCGATCACCGCGATGGCACGACGATTCCATCGGATCACCGACGCCCAGGTGGCTGATGCTCCAACGGTCGCCAACATCGTCGGCGAACTGAGAGAGTCGCTCGGCGACCGGGTCTTCGTCGCCCACAACGCGAGCGTCGACCTCGGCGTCGTCACTCGATCGGTCCCTGGCTATCAACCCGATCGCGTCCTGGACACCTTGCGACTGGCCCGACGCCTGCTACCGGGCCAAACGTCGTACAGCCTCGGCTTCCTCGTCGACGCCCTAGGTCTGGATCTCGACTTCCCTCCAGGTCTCGTCCCTCACCGCGCAACGTACGACGCGCTCGCCTGCGCCCGCCTCTTGAAGCTGCTAATGACACAGAACCGTGCCGACGTCGATCCTCACTGACTTGCAAGCCACAGCGGCTTCTGACGCACCGACCCTCTTCTGACCGCTCTCCTACGCCGGACGCCCACGCAGAACTTCTATGGAGTGCAGATCTCGCTCTGCCATTCATCGTCCGCCCGGAAGAAGCAGAGCGCCTGATCAGCGCCACGACGTTGCACAGTCAGGATGAGCTCGCCGTCGCTGTCGTAGTACTCGCCCACGTAGTCAAGTGCTATAGGGAATGCGTGGACCGTCTCGCCGCTGTCGGTGGTGTGGTCACGTTCAGGGAGTCGCTCCAACTGTCCCCACTGACAGCACTCCGCGGTCGACCCGGGCCAGACAGCAAGAACGTCTGGAGCGGTGAACGCCTCGTAGACCGCAGCGTAAATCTCACCCTCGGTCGGACCAGACTCGTCGGAGCTGTGTGTCGGCAACTGACCTGGCGCCGTCACTCTAGACGTCGATTCCGAACCACCCGTTGGCGTCTGATTCGTGCATCCAACAACCAAGATGCCAAGCATCCCGGCAATGACAGGCCCTGCACGCAACATCTCAATACCTCCCTCCGCATCGCGGGAGCCCCAGACTCGCTACTCGCTGGGCCGCGATTCCAGCTGCGGTCTGGTCAGGTAGTTCCATCGGCCGACCTGCCGTCGTGGCGTCCCCTTTGTAGAGCCAGATGCCGCGAGCTCCAGGTTTGATGTTCACTGCAGCCCCGGCCGCCACGGCGAAGATTGCCGATCGACCGGCCAGCAGTGTCGGCGATGTAGCGAGTCGTCGATTTCGGTTCACTGGCCAGCGGATCTGCAACAGAAATCCACAACTCGACGACCCACGTCCGCAACTCGCGCAAATCACATCGACCCGGTGTGAACGCCCCGACAAGTCAGCGACGTTCTCTCCCACCGTCCCGAGTCCACGGAGCCAACCAGCGCTGCCATCCACCTCGGCCTGCGCACGCCGCCGGAGGCGGCCAGCTGGTCAGCCGCCCGCGCAGCGGCGTCCGTTGATCGCCGACCACAGCCGCCGCGCCAACCACGCAGGCCTGTCACCGCAGCGTGCGCGCCCGACGAATCAGCCGCCGCGGAGCGGCGTCATTTCCTGCCCCGCCTGCAGTCCGCGGCGCCGACCAGATCGACCCGTCACCACAGTCCGCGCACGCCGCCGGAGGCGGCCAACAGGACTGCCGCCGCGAAGCGGTGTCCTCTTGGACTTCCCCGTCGTACTAGCCCTTGATTGCGCCGCCGAGGGCGAACGCGCCGCCCAGCTTCCGGCTCAAGAGCAGGTACAGCAGCAACACAGGAGTCGTGTAGATGAGGGAGTAAGCGGCCAGCTGACCGTAGTTGGGTTCGCCGTACTGGCCGAAGAAGGTGAAGATGCTGACCGAGGCCGGCAGCCGCTCAGGCGACAGCAGCAGCATGAACGGGACGAAGAAGTTGCCCCACATGCCGATGAAGGTGAAGATCATCACGACCGCGATCCCCGGCCACATCAGCGGCAGCACGATGCGGCGCAGCGCCTGCATGTTGCTGGCGCCGTCCACCCACGCGGCTTCCTCGAGAGACAGCGGTACGCCGTCCATGAACGTCTTCGTCAGCCAGATCGCAAAGGGCAAGGACGAGGTCGCCATGAACATGATCGTGCCGCCGATCGTGTCGACCAGGTTGAGCTGCACGAACAGGCCGTACACCGGCACCATGACCGCGGTGATCGGCAACCCGGTGCAGAACAGCACGGTGAGCAGGAACGGCCGGTTGAACTTCGACTTGAACCTCGACAGCGGGTACGCCGCCAGCACCGCACAAACCATCGTGAGCAGTGCAGCACCACCACACAGCACCACGCCGTTCAGAACGGGCCGGTACGTCGTATCGGTGTTGAGGACCGCCTTGAAGTTGCCGAGGGTCGGATTCGTCGGGAACTCGACCCGCAGTCCGGCGGTCCGGTTGATCGACGCGAACAGCACCCACAGCAGCGGCAGGACGAACAGCACGCCGATCGCCAACAGGATGAGGTTGGCGGACAGCTTGCTGATTCGATCGCGCGCGATCATCGGGCCTCCCGGCCTGGACTGAGGAGTGAAGGGAGCGAAGCGACCGGAGTGACGAGGGAAGGCCGGGAGTTACAGCCCGATGATCCGCCGCGCCGGAGGCGTGGCATATGTACAGTCATGCGGCCTCCGAGCTCAGTCCACGCAGGTAGATCAGCGAGAACACCGCGCCGATCGCCAGCATCACCAGGGCGATCGCCGTACCGTAGCCGATCTGGGAGAAGCTGAACGCCTGCTCGTACATGTACAGCGGCAGCGTCTGGCTCTTGGTGCCGGGCCCGCCGCGGGTCATTGCGTAGATGAGGCCGAACACGCTCAGCGTCTGCAGCGTGATCAGCATCAGGTTGGTCATGATCGCCCGGCTGATCATCGGCAGCGTGACCCACAGCAGCCGCCGGCCGCCGCGGGCGCCGTCCATCTCGGCGGACTCCTCGATCTCCTTGGGGATCTCGCTGAGCGCGGCCGAGTAGACCAGCATCGAGAACGCCGTACCGCGCCAGATGTTGGCCAGCGACACCGCGATGATCGGTGCCGCGTACAACCAGTCCTGGCCGGGCAGGCCGACCGCGTGCAGCATCACGTTCAGCGTGCCCTCGTCGTTGAAGAACGCGCTGAGCAGGTACGCCGCCACCACTTCGGGCAGCACCCAGGCTCCGATGACCGCCGTACCGACGAAGTTGCGGACCAGCTTGGTGGACCGGCGCATCAGCAGGGCCAGGCCGAGACCGAGCGTGTTCTGGCCGATGATCGCGGAGATCAGCGTGAACACCAGGGTCAGCCAGATCGCGTTGGTGAACGCGCCGCTGCCGAACGCCTTGCGGAAGTTGTCGAGGCCGACGAACCTGACGTCGGCCGCACCGGTGCCGGTGAGCGCCATGTTGGTGAACGCGGCGTACAGGCAGTAGATGATCGGGCCGGCCAGGAAGACCAGCATCAACCCGATCGCCGGTGTCAGCGGCAACATCCTGAACAGCTTGGCGGCGCGCGGCCGCCCGCTCGGTCCGGACTTCTTGCCGGACGGAGCGGGCTTGGCCGCCGCGGGAGCGACTGTCGTCGTCACAGGGAGGGATCCTTCGTCAGCCGGGGGCTAGTTGACGGGATACAGACGGGGGCTACTGCCCGCCGCTGTCCGTGGTCGTCTTGTCCTTGCTGACGATGCCTTCGACGGCTTCGTCATAGTTCTTGGCGGCCTCGTCCGGTGTGGACTGCCCGGTCATCACCGCCTCCATCGCGGTGATGATCTCGTTGGAGACCTTCGGGTACTCGGCGTACGCCGGGCGGTACACGGTGACCGAGACCAGGTCGGTGAAGAACTGGGTGCTCTTCGCGGACGACTTGTAGGTCTCGTCGGAGGCGACGTCCTTGCGTACGGCGATCTGCGCGCCCTCGGTCGCGTACTTGGCCGCGTTCTTCTGGGTCTGCAGCGTCTTGATCAGGTTCCAGGCCGCGTCCGGGTTCTTCGACTTGGCCGGGATCGCCCAGGTCCAGCCGCCGGAGAGGCTGACCTTGCCCTTGCCGCCGCCGTCCTGCGACGGCATCGCGGTCTGGCCGAGCACCTCGCTCCACTGCGGCCACGGCTTGGCGCCGGTCTTCTGCCAGTTGCCGTAGATCCAGGAGCCGTCCAGCGCGATCGCCAGCTTGCCACCCGGCAGCAGCTCGGTGCCGACCTTGCTGCCCATGTTCGGGTCGAGCGCCTGCTTCGGCGTCGGGGCCAGGCCCTCGGAGTAGATGGTCTTGATGAAGTTCAGCGAGTCCTTGAAGCCCTGGCTGCCGACGACCCACTTCTGCTGGTCGTTGTTGTACAGCGAGTCCTTGGTCCCGTAGAGCAGCATCTCGAAGCCCTGCATGGCCGAGGCCTCACCCATCGGCTTGCCCGAGTACACGTTCAGCGGGATGACGCCGGGGACCTTCTCCTTGATGGTCCGGGCGGCGCTGAGCACGTCGTCCCAGGTCTTCGGCTGCCAGTCGGCGGGCAGTCCGGCCTTCGCGAACAGCTGCTTGTTGTACCAGAGCGCCCGCGTGTCGGTGCCGTCCGGGACGCCGTACGTCTTGCCGTCCAGCGCCTTGGCCGCGCCCTTGGCGGTGTCCTCGAACTGACCCCACTGGTCCCAGTTCTTGATGTAGTCATCGAGCGGCTTCAGGTAGCCGGCGGTGATGTCGGAGTTGATCAGGAAGGTGTCTTCGTAGACCACGTCCGGCGCGGTGTTCGGCGACCGCATCATCAGCTGCAGCTTGGTGTAGTAGTCGTTCTCACTGGCCACGATCGGCAGGACCTCGACGGTCGAGCCGGGGTTGGCCGACTCGTACTCGGCCTTGACGCCGGCGAGGAAGTTCTTCATCACCGTGCCCGGGCCCCACTGCTGGTACGCGATCTTGATGTTCGCCGGACCGGCGCTCTGCGAGCCCCCCGCCTCCGGCTCCTTGGTCGTCGACCCCTGGCTGCAGGCCGAGACCGCCAGCAGCAGCGCACTCACCGCGGCGGCTGCTTTGAAACGTTTCCTTGTCACCATCACGTCCACCTTCGGGCAATCGTTGTCATCCCGGTACCACGACCCAAACCCGCTGGGCTTTGCGACCGTAGGAGGCCGAGGCGGCCGAAGTCAATGCTTGACAGACAACGTTGTCCGGGTCTGAGCGCGACTACGCGGTGACCGGCACGTAACGATCCGGTCACCGCGTTGTCATGACATTCAGACAGTAGCCGGTTTCAGCTCGTGTTGGGGGTGTACGACGCGTCGCGACTTGAGTGCTCCGAGTACGCACAGGAGCAGTCCGGCAAGCAGCCAGCAGCCCAGTACGACGAGGGGTCGCCCGGCGCCGGCGCCGTCGAAGAAGCTCACCGAGCGGAGCGCCGTACCCGCGGCTCCCGGCGGCAGCAACTGCCCCAGCGCACCCCAGCCGCTCGGCAGCATCTCCGGCGCACTCGCCAGGCCCGACAGCGGGTTGCCCAGCAGCATCATTACGGCCGCACCGAGCGCGAGCCCCGCCCGGCCGAGCAGCCACTCCAGCCCGAGCAATGTGAGACTCACCGCACCGATCGACAGCGCGATCACACCCGCATTCCCCCAGTAGCTGCCCTCGAACGACCCCAGCCAGAACTGCAGTACGACGGCCAGCGCCAACCCACCCGTGATCGCGAACCCGATCGCCCCGACCATCCGCCGAGAGCCGGACCTCACCAACTGGGTCAGCAACGCGGCGGCGACGATCCCGCCGAGCACGAGCGGCAGCGCACCCGCGGCCAGCCCCGCACCACGCGGATCATCGGCCGGCAGCGGTACGACGTCCGTCACCTTGGCCGGCGCCTCCGGCGACAACTTGGCCGAGAGCTGCGTGAGGATCTGCGCAATCGCGGGGCTCCCTGCGGACGCGGTCAGCACCTCGGGCTGCTGCGGGTCGAGCACGATGGCGCCGTACACGTCCCGATCCTCGATCGACTGCACGGCCGCAGCCCGGTCCGGTACGGCGGTGACCTCGAAGCCACCCGGCATCGCCTGCTCGAGCCCCTGCTCCACCTGCGCGACGGCTGATTGAGGTCCGGCGACCGCGAGTGGGACGTCGCGCGGTTCGGACCGCGCGGCCGGCCAGGCGAACGCGATCAGCAGCACGGTGAGCAGGGCGGTCAGCAGCGTGATGACGGCGATGACCGGCGGCCGTTGACGGTTGCCGGCGGCGTGTTCAGGCGTGTGTTCGGGCGCTTGCTCCGGGTGGTGCCCGGTCAGCTGAGCGGACATGAAGGGGACTCCTTGTAAACCGAATGACCGTTCTTTATTACTTCGAGCGTGGACCCAGGGCGGGCAGCTTGTCAAGAACGGACATTCGTTTTATGTTCCCGGCATGCCGAAAGTCACCGAGGAGCACCGGCTGGCCCGGCGCCGGCAGATCGTCGACGCGGCCCGCACGTGCGTGATCGAGCAGGGTTTCCACAAGACGACGATGGCCGACGTGATCCGCGAGTCCGGCCTGTCCGCCGGCGCGGTGTACGGGTACTTCAAGAGCAAGGAGGAGATCGTCGCGGCCATCGCCGAGGAAGCGCTGAGCACGGTCGACGAGCTCTTCGAGAAGATCCTGGCGACCGAGAAGCCGCTCACTCCGTTCGACGCGCTGGAGGCCGCGCTCAAGCACATCGTCGCGATCGCCGAGCGCCCCGGCGGCGACGTCACCAGGGTCGCGATCCAGGCCTGGGCGGAGGCGCTGCGCAACCCCGCGATCATGGAGACCGCGCAGAGCAAGTACGGCAAGCTCCGCGGCCACTTCGAGGCGGTCGCGCGACGAGCGCAGGCCGACGGCACGGTGGATGCCTCGGTCGACCCGCGCTACATCGCCCAGGCGCTGTTCGGGTTCCTCCCCGGCTTCCTGCTCCAGCGCCTGCTGATCGGCGACGTCTCTCCCGACACCTACAGCGCCGGGCTGCGCGCACTGCTCCAGCCGTAGCGCATTGGTGGAGTTTCACCCACCATCCGCGGCGGTCCAGCACCCTGGGGAGCACCGCTCGTTCTCCGTAGCGTCTTGGGCATGAAGAAGAAGACGCGACGGTTGCAGGAATCAGTCGGCGGGCCCGAGTACTCGGTCGTCCTGAACGACGTACGACGGGTCTACGGCCGTGGCGCGAACGCTGTCACCGCCCTCAACGGCATCTCGATCAACTTCGCCCCCGGTACCTTCACCGCGGTGATGGGTCCGTCCGGCTCGGGCAAGAGCACGTTCCTGCACTGCGCGGCCGGTCTGGACCGTCCCACGTCGGGCAGCGTTCTCATCGCCCGCCAGTCGCTTGCCGAGCTGAACGAGCGCAAGCTGACCGAGCTCCGCCGTGAGCGCATCGGCTTCGTCTTCCAATCCTTCAATCTCCTGCCTGCGTTGACCGTCTGGCAGAACGTCTGCCTGCCTCAGGAGCTCGACGGCCGCCGCGCCAACCGCGCCGCCGTCCGCGCGGTGCTCGACCGGGTCGGCCTCGGGGATCGCCACAAGCACCGTCCCGGGGAACTCTCCGGAGGTCAGCAGCAGCGCGTCGCCATCGCCCGTGCGCTGGTCGCCCGGCCCGCGGTGATCTTCGCCGACGAGCCCACCGGCGCCCTCGACACCCAGACCGCCGCCGATGTCCTCGCACTGCTCCGGGAGCCGGTCCGCACCCAAGGTCAGACGGTCGTCATGGTCACGCACGATCCGGTCGCCGCCTCGTACGCCGACCAGGTGGTCTTCCTCGCCGACGGCGTACTGGCCGGCAGCCTGGTCGCACCCACCGCGGAACAGGTCGCGGACCGGATGACCCACCTGGGCGCGCGTGCGTTGTCGGCGGTGGCGGGATGATGCGCCTGGCTGTCCGCACCTTGCGCTTCCGCAAGGGCGGGTTCATCGCAACGTTCGTCGCGGTCGTCTTCGGCACCGCGATCGTGATGGCCTGCGGTGGCTTGATGGAGACCGGTATCCGCTCCAACGTCGCACCGGAACGCCTCGCCGCCGCACCGATCGTTGTCACTGGCAAGCAGTCGCATCTTCGACCGGGCGCTGAGGACGCCACGCCGCTGCCCGAACGCGTCGGCGTCCCGACCTCATTGCTGGATCAGATCCGTTCTGTGGAAGGTGTTTCGGCCGCTCTGGGCGACTACACCTTCCCGGCCACGATGCTTGGCGCCGGCGCCTCGGCCGGCGCTCCGACGGTTGCTGAAGGCCACAACTGGAGCTCCGCCGCGCTGGCGCCGTACCAGCTGACCTCGGGCCGGGCTCCATCCGCCGGCGAGGTCGTCACCACCGCACCTGGCGCGAAGGTCGGCGACCGCGTCACCTTCCTTCTCGATGGCACACCTACTGCTTTTGAAGTCAGCGGCATCGCCCAGGGTCCCGCCGGTCACGCCTTCTTCTCCGACCGCGACGCTCGTCGTATTGTCGACAATCCGACGCGCTTCGCCGACATCGGCGTACTGCTCGCTCCCGGCGTCGATATCGACGCGGTCAAGGACCGGATCGAGGCCCTCGACGCCGGCATCTCGGTCCGGACCGGGATCGATCGTGGCCTGGCCGAGCACCCTGGAAGCGAGTCACAGGCGGTCGCACTGATCGCGATCGCCGGCTCATTCGGCGGGATCGCGGCGATGACAATGATGTTCGTCGTCGCCTCCACGCTGGCCTTGTCCGCCCAGCATCGCGAGCGTGAGTTCGCCCTGCTGCGTGGCATCGGCACGACCCCGGGCCAGGTACGGCGGATGATCCTCGGTGAAGCGCTGTTGGTGTCACTCCCGGCTGTGCTGCTGGGCGTCGTACCCGGCGTCTTCCTTGGTCGCTTCCTGTTCGAGGAGCTCGGGTCGCACGGGATTGCCTCGTCGGTCATCGAGTTCTCCCAGGGCTGGATTCCGTTCGCCGCCGGCGCGGGAGCCGCCGTACTCGCGGCCATCGGCGCCGCCTTGATCGCGGCGCGTCGCTCGGCCAAGATCCGCCCGGTCGAGGCGCTGATGGAGGCGTCGCTCCAGCGGAAGTGGTTCAGCTGGATGCGTTTGCTCTTCGGCGTGCTGTTCCTCGGCGGCGGTATGGCTCTGCTGATCGTGACCGCGACCGTGATGACCGGTCCGCTGGCCGGCGCGACCGCTGGGCCGTCGATCCTGTGCTGGGCGATCGGCGTCGCGTTGCTAGGCCCGTTCTGGACGAAGGTCGTGCTGCTGGTGTGGCGCTGGCCGGTGCAGGCACTCACCCGGGTCAACGGCCGCCTCGCGATCCGCAACGTCACGGCGCGATCGGTCGCGATGTCGGCTGCCGCGATGCCGGTGATGCTTGCCGTCGGCATCTCCACCGCGAACCTCTACATGCAGACCACGCAGGTCCACGCCGCCTCCGAGGCCTTCACGCGGGACCTCCGCGCGGACGCCGTACTGGTCTCCTCGGCAGGCCTGTCGCCTCGCCTGCTGACCGAGGTCCGGGAGACGCCTGGGGTGGCGAGTGCTTCGGCGTTCGTCCGCAGTACCGGTGTCATCGACGAGCCGCGCAACGCGCCGTTCGACGAGGAAGGCGCGCCGCTGATCGGAGTGGACGCGCAGGGAGCGGACGGTACGGCGCCGGTCCGGTTGACGAGCGGATCGCTGTCCGGCCTGACCGGCTCGACCGTGGCGCTGCCGGACTATGTGGCCAAGAAGATCGACCGGGGCCTCGGCTCGGAGATCGACATGACGTTGGGCGACGGAACGGCGGTGAAGTTGCGGGTCGTCGCGACCTTCGCGGCCGAACGCGGCTACGAATCCATCATTCTGCCGGCATCGCTCGTCGCGGCCCACACCACCGACGGGCTGATCACGCAACTGCTGGTCCGCTCTGCGCCCGACACCGACGTACGCCCGGCACTGACCGCCCTTGCCGCGAAGAACCCCGGCGTGCAGGTCGCGGACCGCGACTCACTGGTCGCCGCCAACGCGGAAGACCTGCAGACACAGGCCTGGGTCAACTACATGCTCGTCGGCATGCTGATCGCGTACACCGCAGTCTCGGTCGTCAACACCCTCGTCTCGACCACGCTGCGCCGACGCCGCGAGTTCGCCCTCCAACGCCTCACCGGCTCCACCCGCGCCCAAGTCCTACGCATGCTCACCACCGAAAGCACCCTGGTGTGGCTCACCGGCATCACCCTAGGCACCTTGGTAGCTCTAGCCTGCCTGATCCCCTTCTCCGCCAAGGTCTCCGGCTCCGCTCTCCCCACCGGCCCACTCTGGATCTACCTACTCATCGCCGCAGCCGCAGCCGCCCTGACCTTCCTCTCAACCCTCATCCCCGCCACCACAACCCTCCGCCACTCCCCCACCCAACCCACCCACACCGACTAACCCCACCCGCCAAACCCGCAACCAGCAAAGCGGCTCACCTGACAACCGCCAGAGACCGTCATCCAGTCGGCACAGCCAGCCGGAGTACGTCAACAAGCGGTGGCTTGACCAGGAAGCGGGGGGCTCGGACATGACATAGCCTGTTCACGGCCCCGACCAGGTGTCCCATCCCCGACGCCTGATCCGCTGGATACCACGGGGGGGACCGCCGCGCCGGTCCGGAGCGCACCCCCGTGGCAGCGGATCACCAGCCGGGCTCGACGCGCCGGTACTCGCACACCGACAACAACACCACTCACCCCGGAGCCTCGCCCTGCCCACGTCGGCTCGATGACCACCCTCGGATGCCACTCGCGAAGCTCCACCGGCAGCTCCCCACACCCCTCACCCCGGAGCCCCGCCCGACCCGCGTGAGCAGGTCGACCGCCCGCAGCACCACCGCGCAGAACCCCCCGCCCGGCCATCCGCAACACCACCAAGAGCCGACTCCGCAGCCCACAACCACCCGACTCTGCGGCCCCAGCGGGGACTAGCGGGCGGGGGTTGGTTCTGCGACCGGTTGGAGGGCGATGGTGGTGGCTTGAACTATGCCGGCGTTTTCGCGGATCCAGCCGGAGAGGACGACCTGCAGGTCCTCGAGGTCGCGCTCCTCCAGGATCACCCCAGGCACCGGCACGCTCGCCCCCAACTCCGCGAGCACCGGACGCAAGTGCTGATCCGCCAGCAGCTTGTGGCTAGGCGCCGCGGACACCGTGACCGGCACTACAACCGCCCCGGCCAACGCCTGCGGCTTCAGCACATCCAGGAAGCTCTTCAGCAATCCCGTGTAACTGCCCTTGTACACCGGCGTCCCCACGACCAGCACCGACGCCGACGACACCAGATCGATCGCGTTCTCCAGCGCCGCCCGCTGCTCCTCCCCCGCACCGTCCCCCTGGAAGATCGCCGGCGCGAACGTCACCAGATCCACGAGCTCATCGATCCGGTACGGCGTACCGAGCTCAGACGCCAGCAGTTCGGCGACGGACGCGGCAGCTACTGCGGTCCGCGAACCGGCCCGGGGGTTGCCCACCACGGTGACGACAGACTGCGGCCACACCGGCGGATCCGGCACGACCTGCGGTTCGAACGCGACTGAGGGCATCTGACCCATCTCCTGAGCTCGGCAGTGATGGATCGAGACTAGCTAAAGTCGAGCGTGCTACTTGACTTTCTCAGATTCCGAACGCCTGGCCCGAACCTTGACAACCACGAACCACGTCACTGCGGCCACCGCGCCCGCGATCACGAGCCATTGGAAGACACCCACCGAGGACTCGACGACGTGCCACCGCTCACCGAGTTGGTACCCAGCGACGATCAGCAATGAGTTCCAGATCAGGCTGCCGACCGCGGTCAGCATCAGGAACAGTGGCACCGACATCCGCTCCACGCCGGCCGGCACCGAGATCAGACTTCGCACCACCGGCACCAACCGCCCGATGAACACGGCCCTCGGCCCGTGCCGGTTGAACCAGCCCTCTGCCTTGTCGACGTCCTCGATCTTGACCAGCGGCAGCTTCCCCGCCAGCGCCCTGGTCCGGTCCCGGCCAAGTCCCGCGCCCACGCCGTACAGCGAGAGCGCGCCGACGACCGAGCCGATCGTGGTCCAGATGATCGCGTTGACGAGACCCAGATCACCCCGGCTGGCGGCGAACCCGGCCAGCGGCAGGATCACCTCGCTGGGCAGAGGCGGAAACAGGTTCTCCAGCGCCACCGCGAGCCCGGCGCCGGGTGCGCCGAGTTTCTCCATCAAGCCGATCGCCCATCCGGCCACTCCTCCAGTCGGCTCGTGCGTCGCTTGCAGCGCGGTCATCATCACCTGATTCGTCGTGAACATGGCGACGACGGTAGGCGCGCGGACGAGGTCCGCACATTGAGGCCAACCGCCGTCTTTTGCTGGGATTTTCCACAGTACATAACTGAGGAAAACCGCAGTTTCTTCTGGTCCTGTGCCCACTACTCTTGCGTGCATGCAGCAACGACACGGCCTCCTGCGACGGGGCATCGCGACCCTGGCGGGCCTGATGTCCGGCACGCTCACGGCCGTCGTCGAGCTGTGCTTTGTGCTGCTGTCTGCGCTCGTATTGGTGCCGGTCGTCGCGACACCGCGGGCCCGGCGTACGGTCGAGGCGTTCAATTATCGTTGCGCACGGCAACTTTCGGTGATGGAGCTGCGCCGGCTCGGCACGTTCCACGGCATCCGGGATCTCGGTCCGTTCACCGACCGTTCGGCGTACGGCTATGTCCTCAGACGCTGGGCGATCGGCGGGCTCGGCGGCCTCGTCGTGCTGCTCCTTCTGTACGGTCTGGTGGTCGCGGGGACGATGATCAGCGCCTGGGCACTGGACGGGACCTGGGGTTTCATCGAGAGCGCCGGCCGGGTGAGCACTGCCACGATGGCGGTCGCCGCAGTTCCGGGTGCCTTACTGCTCTATCTGAACGTGATGGGGCTGATCGGCGTCGTCGATCTGGACACGCGGCTCGCCCGGCGCCACCTGGTGCCGTCCGTCGAGGAGACGCTCGCCCGCCGGATCTCCGAGCTGACCGTGAGCCGCGCCGAGGTGGTCGAGGTCGTCAACGACGAACGCCGCCGGATCGAGCGCGATCTGCACGACGGCGTCCAGCAACGTCTGGTCGCCCTCGGACTCCTCCTCAGCCGCGCCCGCCGGACCCGTGACCCGGTCCAGGCCGCCGAGCTGGTCCGCCAGGCACACGAGGAGTCCGAGCTGGCGCTCGCGGATCTCCGCGACGTCGCGTGGCGCGTCTACCCGACCGTCCTCGACCAACTCGGGCTCCGCGACGTCATCGCCGTCCTCGCTGAACGCTCGAGCATTCCGGTGCGGCTGCGCTACGACCTGCCAGACCGCCCATCCCCCGACCTCGAGACTGCGGCGTACTTCGTCATCTCCGAAGCGCTCACCAACGCCACCAAACACTCCGACGCCAGGCAGATCGACGTGACCCTCACCAGTACGGCGCCCGCCGCCGACGAGCACAGCCCGGGCGAAGCGAACGCATCCGCGTCGGCCACCCCGGACGAAGTGAACGCATCGGCGCCGGCCATCCCGGACCCAGCGACCGTCTTGATCGCCGTCACCGACGACGGCCACGGCGGCGCCGACCCGCACGGCCGTGGCCTCACCGGCCTGGCCGGACGTGTAGCCGCCATCGACGGTCAGCTCACCATCACCAGCCCACCCGGCGGACCCACGACGATTCACGCCGTGTTCCCCTACACCCCCGGATCCCGCCGTCGAAACCAGCAGCCCGCACCCACCTCAGCCGATGCGGAGGAGATCTCGTGCGCGTGATCTTGGCGGAGGACTCGACATTGTTGCGGGAAGGGCTGGTTCGACTGCTCGTCGAGGAAGGCCATGAGGTGCCGGCGGCCGTTGGAGACGGGGATGCGTTGGTTGCGGCGGTGCGCGCGAGCGCCGACGACGGGGTTCTGCCTGACGTTGTGTGCGTCGACGTACGCATGCCACCGACCCACACCGACGAAGGATTGCGGGCCGCGCTGGCGATCCGGGAGGCCTGGCCGTCGGTGGGCGTGCTCGTGTTGTCGCAGTACGTCGAGAGGTCGTATGCGAGTGAGCTGATCACCTCCGGACAGACACGAATCGGGTACCTGCTGAAGGATCGGGTGATGCGGGTCGAAGAGTTCCTCGATGCGCTCGAGCGAGTCGGTTCCGGCGGCGTGGCCCTCGATCCGGAGGTGGTGCGGCAACTCCTGTCCCGCACCACCCACACCGACCCGTTGGAACGCCTGAGCCCGCGCGAGCGCGAGGTCCTCGCCGCGATGGCCGAGGGGCACAACAACAACGCGATCGGCGAGCGCCTGTTCATCTCCTCCAGCGCCGTCGAGAAACACGCCAACGCCATCTTCGACAAACTCGGCCTCACCCACACCCCCGGCTACAACCGCCGGATCCGGGCCGTGGTCACCTACCTGACCGGCTGACCACGGCCCAGCCTCCGCGGTCCAAAGGTCAGGCGACCCGAGGGCCGAGGAAGAGACCGCCGGACGCATCCAGGGTTTGGGCAGTGATCCAGCGAGCCTGATCCGAGGCCAGGAAGGCGACGACGTCAGCGACGTCCTCGGCGCGACCGAGCCGGTTGAGGGCAGTCAGGGCAGTGATGGCGTCGGTCAGGCCGGAAGCCTCGAAGAAGGCTGCGTTCGCGTCGGTCCTGGTGGCGCCGGGCGCGACGGCGTTGACGGTGATGCGACGCGGACCCAGGGACTGCGCGAGCGTGAGCGTCATGGTTTCAAGGGCGGCCTTGGTCATGGCAAACGAGGTTTGGGTCGGATTCGCCATCCGCGTCGCGACCGACGACACCGAGATGATCCGGCCGCCGTCCCGCAGCAGCGGCAGCACCCGCTGGATCAGGAAGTACGGCGCCCTGACGTTGACCGCGAACAACCGATCGAACGCGTCAACAGTGTCCGTCTCGATCGGACCCGCCGGAGGTGCGGCCGCGTTGTTCACGAGGATGTCCAGCGGCCGACCCGCCAGACCGGCCTCGAGTTGCGACACCAACCCGTCGACATCACCAGGCACCCCGAGCTCCGCACCGACCAGGAACCCACGACCGAGCCGAGCCAGCGTCTCCTCGGCTCCCGCCTTGTCGCTGTTGAAGTGCACACCCACCTCGACGCCGTCCGCGGCCAGCCGCTCCGCGATCGCCCGCCCGATCCCACGCGAGGCACCAGTCACCAGTGCCACCCCGCCAGAAGTGTTAGATACTCTCATGATGTTAGTATCTATCACATGAACCTGAGGGCACGTCGCCGGAGCGAGACCCGGCACACGATCCAGCGACAGGCCATCCGGCTGTTCATGGACCGCGGGTACGACGCGACCACGGTCAACGACGTCGCCGAAGCGGCCGGCGTCTCGGCGATGACCGTCTACCGGCACTTCGCCACGAAGGAAGACCTGGTCCTGTACGACGAGTTCGACCAACAGGCCGCAGCGACCGTCACCGAACTACCGGCCGACGAGCCCCTCGTCGTACGCATCGCGCGTACCCTCACGAAGACCTACGAAGACGCGATCGCGGACAAGGAGTTCCACCTCGCCCGGCTGCGGCTGATGATCGCGACCGAGGCCCTGCGCGCCCGCCACCTCGACAGTCAGTACGCGACCCAAGAGGCACTCGTCGCCGCACTCACCGGCGGATCCGAGGACCCCGCGACCGAGTTCCAGGCACGTGCAGCGGCGAGCGCATGCCTGGGGGTCGCCCACATCGCCCTGCTCCGCTGGGCCGCCGAGGATGGCGAGCCCGACCTGCGCACGCTGTTCGAGGAAGCCTTCACGGCGACATTCGGCCACCCGCTCTGACAGCGGATCGACGTATATTCCTTGTATGGCAAGTACGTTCGAAGTGCTCGCGGAAGGGCGGCGGCGGGAGATCCTGGACCTGCTGCGGAGTGGGGAACGCCCGGTCGGCGATCTGGTCGAGGAACTGTCGATGAGCCAGCCGGCCGTGTCGAAGCATTTGAAGGTACTGCGTGATGCCGGGCTGGTCGAGGTTCGCCACGACGCCCAGCGCCGCTGGTACCGGCTGCGGCCCGCTCCGCTCACTGAGATCGACGCCTGGCTCGAGCCGTACCGCGACCTCTGGCGGTCCCGCCTGGACGCCCTCGAAGCACACCTCGACACGATGGACTGACGGACGGCCCGGAGGGGGTTCCGGGCCGTGCGGGTGGGTGAGGCGGGGTCAGGTGAGCTCGGGCACCCGGAGGTGGGCAATGGCGAGCTCGAACTCGCAGACGTCCAGGACCTCGGCGCCGGCTTCCTTGGTGGTGGCCGAACGCATCGAGGCGGCGGCTTCGCGGTTGCTGTCCATCGCCTCCTGGCTGTCGTACGTGACGGACGAGACCCCGCGACCGGAAGCGCGGTCGACCAGCAGGCTCGCGCTGCAGAAGCCGGCCAGGTCTTCCATCCGGGGCAGTGAGGCCATCTTGTAGACGTCGATCGACCGGTCCAGGCTCGCCGGGTCGACCTTCACCCAGGTCGCGCGAACGCAGGCGCCCTCACCTGAGCGGTGATCGCGGTGCAGTACTGCGATCTCCCACTCCTCGACCTTGAGGTTGCCGGCGCCCATCGTCTCGGCGATCCGTTCGCGGATCGGCCGGAGCCCTTCGTCGGTGGCCCGCATCGCCTCCTCCGACTGCCAGGCGCTGGTGGCGATGCACCGTCCCGACTCCCGGTCGGCCAGCATGGACAGGCCGATACAGCCGTCCATCTCCAGGATCATGGGCATCACCTCGTCGCGCACCTGCGCGATGCCGGCGTCGATCGACCCCGGCTTGGCGTTGATCGTGGTGGAACGCGCGTACACGATCCACCCCCTTACCCCTCAGGGCAGCGCCCCGGTGGCGCCACCGGTCGGAACCCACATTGCTCCGCGAGCGCAGCCCTGGCAATGCCCGGCGCCCACACCTGCGCACCTATGTCTCGACGATCACAACCGCTCACGGTCGGTACGGCGGAGCCGCCAACCGGCGGTCACCCAGCACGCACCCCACAGCAGGAAGAACGGCGACCACAACAACAGGTCCCACCACGCCAGGTCCCGAGCCAGTACGGCGTACTCGTGCCGTGCCGGTCGTAGTCCGGTGAGCAGGAGGACATCACCGACGAAACCGAACCCCACGACTCCGGCCGATCGGGCGATCATGAGGATCCCGAGGGTCGTGGTCCCCACCATGAGGAGTCGGCGTGGAAGCGTCGTACCCCAGGGCCGGACGGTGGCCAACGCGACGATCACGCCGATGGCCGCCGCGGAGGCGAGTGCCCAGTGACTGGCGATGAAGAGTGGGTCGCGGGCGAGCAGCCGTTCGCGCAGTTCGGGAGGGAGCGGGTCCTTGTCGGCCAATGCGTTGGCGCCGAGCGCTTGGGCGAGCTTCATCGATCCGTAGGCGGCTGCAAGTAGGGCCGCGCCGTAGCCGGCTGCCCGCGTGCGGTCAGCGCGTGGCACGGGTTGTCGTCAGGTAGGACCGGAACATTTCCACAGACAAGACGATCGCGGCCAGGCCGACGACTCCGTGGTACCACTGCCAGCCGACACCGATGCCGACGAAGCCGTCCACCAGCATCACTCCGCCACCACCGAGGACGGCCAGCGTCATGATCGCCAGCACGACCAGCATCAGGCGTCTCGGCACGCCGCGACCTGGTGTGGTGACGGTTGCGACGGCGATGCACGCACCCAGTACTCCGGACGCACTGGCCAGCCACTGAGCCAGAGCTGGGTCGAGGAAGTAGGCGGCGGTCTCCGCAGCCGACACCGGCGGGCCACCCGGGAAGCCGAGCTGCGACTTCAACGCGAAGGCGGCCTTGCCGACCGCATACCCGAGCATCAGCACCGCCATCGAGTACGCCGGCCAGCGCCGCAAGCGATCCGGATCAGCCACCCCCCGACGGTAGAACGGAGCGCATCGCCAGCACGTCCCGACAGCGAGGGAGACTCCTCCCCCGTCGGAGGGAAATCTGTCCGAGGCCGGTGGTTGACTGGGCCGATGACAACGGACGTCGAGCTCGGTCGCGCACGCGCCTCACGCTGGTGGGTCCGAGGACGAAAAGTGGCGTCGATCAAACGCGCTGCCGCGTTCGTCGAGGACGTCGGTTTCGCGGCGCTGTTCCCGGCACCGCGCGCCGCCGTACCGTCACTGTGGGAGGCGGTGGCCGGCGAGGACGCGCCGCCGTTCGGCGAAGGCATGGGTACGAACGAGCAGCGCGTCTGGACCTGGAAGGACGAGCTGCCACGCCAAGGACTTGCCTGGTACGGCGCCTACCTTGGCGGCCGGGGATCGTTCCTCGCACCGGATCTCCTCCGAGCGCTGTACCCAGCCGCCGGCCACCCCAGCGACCACGAAGCGCTCGAGTTGTCGCCCGCAGCCCACGAGATCGCCAAGGCGATCGCCGTCGAGCCGTTGCCGAGCGCAACCCTCCGCGCACTGATCGGCGACCCCGGCCGCTACAAGCGAGCGATCACCGAGCTCCAGCGCAACCTCATCATCACCACAGCCGGTGTCCACGAGACCACCTCCGGCTGGCCCGCCGCCCTGATCACCCTCACCTGCGACCAGTTCGAGGTAGGCGGCGGACCCGACCACCCCCGAGCCACCGAGCGTTTCTTGAGCACCATGCTCCAAACAACCCCCGGCGAGCTGGGCCGCGCCTTCCGCTGGCCGGTGCCACAGGCCCGAGCCCACCTCAACAACTTGGTCGACGAGGGCACAGCGACGTACGACGGCAGCCGCTACTTCACGGTTTAGCGGATCTCGGCGAGGTCGAAGAGGTTGCCTTCGGGGTCGGCGAAGGTGATCCAGTGGGTGCCGAACTCGTCGTACTCGTCGAGGCGCTTGGCGCCCAGGCCGACCAGGCGGTCGATCTCGGCGGACCACTCGGCGGTGGCGAGGTCGAGGTGCAGGCGGTTCTTGCCGATGCGCTCGTCGGGGACCTTGATGAACATCAGCGGTGTGGTGCTGCCGCCGGCCCGGCCGACCGTGGCGACGAACTCGTTCCCGTAGTCGTCGATCTCCTGCTCGAGTACGGCGGACCAGAAGCCGGCGAGGGCGCGCGGGTTGTCGCTGTCGATGGTGACCTGGGCGATGGAGATGGACATGTTCAGCCTTTCGGTGCGGGGATGCGCTGGATCGGCCAGCAGATTTCGGTTCGCCAGGCGGCCGGGTCGTCCACGTCGCCCGGACTGACGACGTACAGCTCCCGGATCGGCCCGGGGGCGACCTCGCAGTGTTCGGCGACGTGACTGCCGAGCGCGCCGTAGCTGCGGTCGAAGTCGGTGAGAGGTCCGGCGTGGACGGCGATCGCGAAGAAGCCACCGGGCAGGTCGACGAGCTCGACGCCGTCGGCCGGCTCCTGGTCCGGGGCGACCGGGAGGAACGCGACCACCTCGCCGGTGTCGTCGGTGAAGAACTCGTCGCTGTACGTCGCCCCGGACGTGGCGAAGATGCCTCGCGCGGTGCCGACCTCACCCAGTCGGCGGAAGGTCCGCTCGCACCAAGGGCCGATCAGCTCACGCTCGACCTGGTCGCGGACGCCGTATGCGCGGAACGCCGGGATGAAGCGGTACTCGACGTCGAGGGTGGGGCGACCAGGGGTGAGCATTTCGCGCAGGGAGGTGACGACCTCGCGGGTGTGGGCGAGTTCTTGTTCCATGCGCTCGAGGTGAGCTCGGAGCGTCTCCTCGCGCTGGCTGCCTTCACTTGTCTCCACGAGTTGCCGGACCTCGGGGAGCGGCATGCGAAGCTCGCGGAGCCGGCGGATCAGCAGGGCGGTGTCGACCTGGGCGGTGTCGTAGCGTCGGTAGCCGGAGGACGAATCGACGGAAGCGGGCGCGAGCAGCCCGATCTCGTGGTAGTGGTGCAGCGTCTTCACGCTGAGGTGCGTCAGGCGGGAGAACTCGCCCACTGTCACGGTCGCCGTCATGCCCCTAACCTTCCACCCTCCGGTAGCCGGAGAGTCAAACAACACGGCAGCCACCCGCCCGGAGACGGGTGACTGCCGAGTCGAAGGTCAGCCGCGGTAGCGGCCGATCACCTTGGTGTAGTCCCAGGGTTGCTGGGGTACGCCGGAGCAGCTGTCGGCCGGCCCGCCAGTGCAGGGGCGGTCCCGGTTGACGGACCAGAAGGTGAAGCGGGCCAGGTGGTGCTGGGAGGCGTAGGACAGCATCGACTCGAAGTCGGAGAGGTTGACCCGCTCGCCGGCGACATCAGTGATGCCGTTCATCGAGGAGATGCCGATCTTCCGGTACGCCGCGTCGTCACTCAGCCCGTACGCGTCCCGGACCCGGTTCTTCAGCCCGTCGGCCGCCTGCCGGGTCAGCGTGGCCATGTTCGTCGACCCGCCGCCGAAGTTGAACGGCATGATGACCCAGCCGTCCAGGTTCAGCCCGGACGCCGCACCGCGCCGGATCAGGTCCTGACCGTCGCCGTCCGGCCCGGTGGTCGACGTACCGAAGGTCAGGTACGTCGCGATCCCCGGGTTGTTCTGCTCGACGATCTTCAGCGCGTCGATCACCCGCTGCCGGACCGTCGCGTTGGTGAACTCACCCGCCTCGATGTCCACGTCGAACGCCTTCAGCGACAGCGCGTTGATCACCTTCTGGTACGCCGCCGCCAGCTCACCGGCACTGCTGCAGCTCTGTCCGAGCTTGTTGCCGGACCAGCCACCCACCGACACGACGACGTCACCGCCGTTCGCGCGGATCGTGTTGATCGCCTGCTGGTCGACGCCACCGGTCAGCGGCCGCTGCCCGTCCCACATCGGGTTGCAGTACCCGTTGGACAAGATGAAGGCCATCGTGAACCACTTGACCCCGGTCGCGTTCATCACGGTCGCCGGGTTCGGCGGGCTCCCCCAGCCCTGATAGAGGTACGGCGCCGCCGCCATCGGAGCGCCACCCGTCGGCGGCGGACCGTCGTCGGCCGCTGGGACGTTCCACTTCTGGTTCGCCGCACCGGTGCACGACCACAACTGCAACGGTGTTGCGTTCGCCGAGTTGTTGCCGGTGACATCGAGGCACTTGTTCGCCTGCGGATTCACCAGGTCGCGCCCGGACGTGTACGTCCACTGCTGGGCACCGCTCCCGTTGCACGTCCACAGCTGAACCCGGGCACCGTTCGCGGTCGAACCACCGCTCACGTCCAGACACTTGCCCAGGGCCCGAATCGTCCCGTCACTCGACCGCGTCCACGACTGCGCAGCGGTCCCGTTGCAGTCGTACAGCTGTACGACGGTCCCGTCCGCACTGTTGGCCCCGGCAACGTCAGCGCACTTGCCGGCCAGCCCGGTGATCGTGCCAGTCGCCGCCTGAGCCGGAGATGAAACAACCAGTAGTCCGGCGCCAAGCACAACGGCTGCGGCCGCCGCCGCTACCCGGCGCATCAGACGGTCCACTTCTGGTTGGCGGCGCCCGTGCAGCTCCAGATCTGCAGCGGTGTCGCGTTCGCGGAGTTGTTGCCGGTCACATCAAGACACTTGTTCGCCTGTGGATTCACCAGATCTCTTCCGCTCGTATAGGTCCATTGCTGCGCACCACTGCCGTTGCACGTCCACAGCTGAACGCGAGCGCCATCGGCGACGGACCCACCACTCACGTCCAGACACTTGCCAAGGGCCCGGATCGTCCCGTCACCAGGCCGAGTCCACTGCTGGGCCGTCGTACCGTTGCAGTCATAGAGCTGTACGGCGGTCCCGTCCGCACTGTTGGCTCCGGCAACGTCGATGCACTTCCCGGCCAGCCCGGTGATCGCCGTACCCGTGCCGCCACCGCTCTGCGAACCCGACCACGTGAACGTCGCGGACGTCTTCGTCGGCAGCGTGTAGACGAACGACTGCGAGCCCCAGTTCACCCGCACCGACTGCGAGCCCCCGGTGGTGTTGAACGCGATCAGCGCCTTCGACCCGTCCGGGTTCTTCCAGGCCACGTTCTTCACCGAGTTGTTGGCGTTCGACTCGATCCGGACCGCGCCCGGCTTCACGAACTTCGTCAGGTGGCCCATCGTGTAGTACTCGACCGTCTTGTCCACCTGGCCCGCGCGGCTGCCACCGCGCTGAACCGTCACGAGGCCCGTGCACACGTTGCAGCCGGCGCCGACGTACGGAAGGTGGTTCTGGTCGAGGGCGAGGCTCCACTTCACCCAGGACTTGCTCCAGTTCCGGGTGTAGTCGATCAGGTTGTTCATGTCCTCGACCTGCTGGTTCGCGATCCAGGTCCCGCCGGAGTGCTCGGTCATGTAGTGGTTCACGGCCGGGTACTGGTTGTGCACCTGGGTCTGCAGGTTCACGTCACCGCCGTACCCGTGCCAGGCGATGCCGCCGAACAGCGGGTCGTTGCGCAACGCCGCGTCGGCCAGCGGCACCGAGCCGAGGTCGTTGTAGTTGCCCCAGTTGTAGTCCAGGATCATCACCTTGGTGGTGAGACCGGCCGCCCGGAACGCGGGGATCAGGTGGTTCTTGGTGAACTCGAGCAGCCCGGAGCCGTTCCAGTTCATCGACGCGTAGCCGGTGTCGTCGGTGCCGCAGCAGGTCGGCTCGTTCTGCACCGAGACGTAGTCGATGTGGTTGCCCTGGGCCTCGTTCTGCTGGACGTACTTGACGAAGTACTGGGCGTACAGCGGGTAGTACTCCCACTTCAGCCAGCCGCGGTTGGTGAACTTGTTGTTGTCCTTCATCCAGGCCGGCGAGCTCCACGGCGCGCCCTTCACCTTCAGCGCAGGGTTGAGCTGCCGGGCCTTCTTGGTCAACGGCACCACGTCCGCGAGGTCGTGGTTGATGCTGAAGTCGTTCAGGTCGCAGCAGGTGTCGTCGTAGGAGTAGTTGAAGCGGGCCAGGTCGGAGGCGCCCATCGGGTTGCGGGTGAAGGCGAGCCCGATCCCGTTCACCGGGTCGAACAGGTCGCGCATCACCTGGTCGCGGGTGGCGGCGGTGATCGTGTTGCTGCTGTTGAGCAGCCAGGCGGCGCTGTCGGTGAATGACGCGCCACCCCCTTCGAAGGATTGGTACGTCGTGTTCTCGTTGACCGTGATGGTCTGGTTCGCGGTGCCGCCGGCCGGGCCGAAGTTGACCGGCGTCTGCTGCTGCAGTCCGCGCGTGACGTTGCGGCCGGCCGAGTCGTTCGTGGTGGTCAGCCAGATGTTCACCTGCTCACCGGCGGCCTGGGCGGGTGGCGGGTTTCCGACACTCAGTACGGCGGCGACGCACGCAGCGGCGACCGCGGCCGGCAGGAGGCGTCGTCGCCAGGGGCGGGCACGACGAGGCTGTCGCGCCTGATCTCGTGCCGTAGCGAGCAGGTGCTCGGTGCGGTGCATCGGCGTGCTGGAACGGAGGTCTCGATGCGGAGCATCGTGGCCTTCGGGCCAGTGCGGCGAGGTGCCGTGCCGAGCGCCGCGCAGTAGGCGCGAGATCAGGCGCGACAGCCTGAGTGTCCCGTTCGCGGGCATGGGGCGGTTCTCCCTTGGCTAGAAGGGTTTCAGGGTTCCGGCGTCTGCCCGCGCCGCAACAGGTGGTCAGCACGAGGTAACCATCCGTATATGGGTGTGTCAACGCCGAAACCGAACTTTTTTCACGTCTTTTATTTAGTCCCGACCTTGACGTGAAAGCGTTCTCACAGCAAGATCCGGCCGAGCCCTGACTCCCGACCGCCCCCGCGAGAAATGAGGCATCATGAAGCGTTCCCGCATCACGGCGCTCGTCGCCCTCGGTGCCGCGCTGGTCGGCGCCGCACTGCTCCAGTCCCCCGCCAACGCCGATCCCCAGGCGGCCGCCGCACCGACGGCGACGATCTGGGAGGACAATTTCGACGGTCCCGCCGGCCAGGCGCCCGACCAGTCGAAGTGGCGGTACGACATCGGCGGCTCCGGCTGGGGCAACAACGAACGCCAGTACTACACCAACAGCACCCGCAACTCCGCGCTCGACGGCAACGGCAACCTGGTGATCACCGCGCGCCGCGAGAGCGGCGGCCACCAGTGCCACTACGGCACCTGCGAGTACACGTCGGCCCGGTTGCTCACCGCGCAGACCTTCACCCAGACGTACGGCCGGTTCGAGGCCCGGATCAAGATCCCCAGGACGCAAGGGATCTGGCCCGCGTTCTGGATGCTCGGCGGCGGCAACTGGCCGAACGACGGCGAGATCGACATCATGGAGAACATCGGCCGCGAGCCCGCGACCGTGCACGGCACGATCCACGGCCCGGGCTACGCCGGCGCCGGCGGGATCGGGGCCGCGTACAACCATCCGAACGGGTGGGCGTTCGCCGACGACTTCCACACCTTCCGGGTCGACTGGGCGCCGGACTCGATCACCTGGTTCGTCGACGGCGTGCAGTACCAGCGCCGGACGCCGGCCGACCTGAACGGAAACCAGTGGGTCTTCAACCACCCGTTCTTCATGATCATGAACGTCGCGGTCGGCGGGAACTGGCCCGGTTACCCCGACGGTACGACGGTTCTGCCGCAGACGATGACCATCGACTACGTCCGCGTCTCCACGCTCGGCAGCAGCTCAGGTGGCACGCCGATCACCGGCCTGGCCGGCAAGTGCGTCGATGTCGCCGCCGCCAACACCGCGGACGGTACGCCGGTCCAGCTCTACGACTGCAACGGCACCAACGCCCAGCAGTGGAGCCGTCCCGGTGACGGCACCATCCGGGCCCTGGGCAAGTGCCTCGACGTGAGCGCCGGATCCGTTGCCGACGGCGCCAAAGTGCAGCTCTGGACCTGCAACGGCACCGGCGCCCAGCAATGGGTCTACACCTCCGGCCGGGACCTGGTGAACCCACAGGCGAACAAGTGTCTCGATGTCACCGGCAACAACTCGGCCAACGCAACACCGCTGCAGACCTGGACCTGCACCGGCGCAGCCAACCAGAAGTGGACCGTCTAGCCCCTCCGATGGGTTGACCCACCGGAAGATGGGTTGGCCTACCGAAATCCGGGTCGGAAACCCGCACCCGGGTGGGTCAGCCCACCAGCGGGGAGCTAGCTTCGCGGGGGTACGACGCCGCCGTCGCGTAGCAGGCGGAGGACCGGCAGGGTCGCGGCGCCCAGGGCGACCGCGTCCCTGCCGAGTTCGCAGAGCTCGATCGACACCTGCGAGTACGGCTGCCGCAACGCGTGCTCACCAACGGCTGCGCGCAGGTCGTCCAAGTACCGCTCCCCCAGCAACAGTCCGGCCCATCCGCCGAGCACGATCCGCTCCGGGTTGACCAGGTTCACCAGATTCGCGACGCCCGCGGCGAGGTACCCGACCGTCTCGTCCACGATCCTTGCCGCGACCTCCGACGTACCGACGGCGTCGAGCAGCTCGACGAAGGCTGCCTCCTCATCGGTGGCCGAGACGGTTCCACCGGCCTCCCGGTACCGCTCGAGCACGGCCTCGGCGCCGGCGTACGCTTCCAGGCAGCCGAGCGCTCCACACCGGCACTGGCGACCGCCGTACGCGATCGTCATGTGGCCCCATTCGCCTGCACTGGAACGGGTTCCGCGATAACTGGAGCCGTCGGCAACCAACGCCGCGCCGACACCGGAGCCGACCAACGCCACCACCGCGTCCGTCGCTCCCCGGCCGGCGCCGAACCACATCTCTGCCTTGCCCAGCATGTTCGCCCCGTTGTCCACCTGGATCGGGATCTCGGTGCCCTCGGCAATCAGCTCCCGCAGCGGTACGGCGTCCCAGCCCAACGTCTGCGCATCGACGACGGCGTTCCCCTCGACCACGCCGGCGACCCCGATCCCGACTCCCAGGATCAGGTCGGACCGTACGCCGGACGCGGCGATGACCGTCGAAATCCCTTCCAGCACGTGCTTCACGACCACTGACGGCTGCGGTGCGTCGATCGGATAGTCGGCACTCGCGAGCACGTTCATCGCGAGGTCGAACAACTCGACCTTGACCCGGGTCTCGCCGACCTCGGCGCCCACGACGTACCGGAACGTCGGAGCGACCCGCAGCAGGACACGCGGCCGGCCACCTTCGGAGTCGACCGACCCGGCTTCCTCGACCACGCCCTCGGCGATCAGCTCGCTGACCAGGTTGCTCACGCTCGCGGCGCTCAGCGAGGTGCGGTGCCCCAGCTCGTGCCGGCTGAGCGGGCCCTCCCGGTAGATGGTCGTCAGCAGCGCCGCCCGGTTGGACCGCCGCATGTCGCGCACAGTGGTCCGCCGTACATCCATGCCGTCTACCCCTACCTGGTCCGGCCTCAGCCAGGCCGCTCACGCGAAGTTCATCACGGCGCACCGGCAGCCCGGAAGACGGGCTTCATCCAGGTCGTGAACTAAGACCTGTTTCGTTACCGTCCCGTGATTGACGGTGACCGACCCCCTCGGATTCACTCTACGGAACCGCTTCCGAAACCGGTTCCGGCCGATCAGGCCGGGGCCCATCCCGCCCGAGGGGAGCAGTGCCTTGTCGATCACGATCGCCGATGTCGCAGCGCGTGCCGGCGTCAGCAAGACGACCGTCTCGCGCGTCCTCAACGGCAAGGGTGAGCTCGATCTGCGCACCGCCGAGCGGGTCCGCCAGGTGATCGCCGAGCTCGGTTACGTGCCGAGCGCCCGCGCCGTCGGCCTGGCCCGCGGCCGGACCCGGATCGTCGGCATGCTGGTCCCGTCGCTGACCTGGCCGTGGATGGGCGAGGTCCTGCAGGGCGCCGTCGACGTGGTCGAGAGCGAGGGGTACGGGCTGCTGCTCTTCACCTTCAACCGGGGTGAGGAGTCGATGCACCAGTTCGCCTCCCAGGTCTCGGCCCAGTCGTTCGACGGCCTGCTGGTGATCGAGCCCGAGGGCACACTCACCTACATCGAGCAACTGCATGCGCGCGGCCTGCCCGTCGTACTGATCGACGACCGGGCCAAGCGGCCGCAGTTCCCGTCCGTCGCCACCACCAACCGGGCCGGCGGCGAGTCGGCGGCCCGGCACCTGATCGAGCTCGGCCGGCACAAGCCGCTGGTGATCACCGGTGTCGAGCGGTTCGGCTGCACGCACGAACGCCTGGACGGCTTCCGCGACACCTACGCCGAAGCCGGGATCGAGCTCGACCAGCGGCTCGTGTTCGAAGGCGACTTCACCCACGAGAGCGGCCGCCGCGGCGTCCAGCAGGCCCTGGACCAGAAACTCGAGTTCGACGCGATCTTCGCCCACAACGACCTGTCCGCCGGCGGCGCCATCCAGGCCGTCCGGGAGGCCGGGCGGAACGTGCCGGACGACGTCTCGGTGGTCGGGTTCGACGACATCCCGTACGCCGAGCACACCGAGCCCCCGCTGACCACGGTGCATCAGCCGATGCGCCAGATGGGCCAGGCGGCGGCCCGGATGCTGATGGGGTACTTCGGCGGCACTCCGCTGCCCGAGGACCCGCAAGTGCTGCCGACCACGCTGGTGGTCCGCAGCTCAACCGCCCCGAAGAAGTCACCGTCGAGATCGCCGAAACCCGCCCCGAGACACCGGCGTTCCTGAGACTCCGGCGGCGGGGCAGCTGCCCCTGTCCCGCCGCCGGCGCACCCCCGAGATCGATCCGTTAAGGCGTTCGCTCTTCCCATGAGAGCGTTCTCACGCCACGATGCACTCGCTCACGCGGCTCAGGCGTGAGCCAGTCAAAGAAGCAACACAGCCGCCAACAGATGCACAGGAGGAACCGATGCGAGCACGACGGACAGTCGCGCTGGCCCTGACGGGCCTGCTCGCGGCAGCCACGCTGGCTGCCTGCAGTAGCGGGGACGGGAGCACCACGACCAGCGGATCCGGCAGCGCCGCGACGGTGCTGAACGTCGGGATGCCGAACGGCCCGCAGACCGAGAACCACAACCCGTTCCTCGGCTCCTCCTCGGGTGCCTCGCTGGGGTACCGGTGGATGATCTTCGAGCCGCTGGTGATGATCAACGGCATCAAGCCGACCGAGCCGGGCAAGCCCTGGCTGGCGACCGAATGGAAGTGGGCCGACAACTTCACCAAGCTGTCGCTGACCATCCGCGACGGCGTGAAGTTCTCCGACGGCAAGCCGATGACCGCCGACGACGTCGCGTACTCCTTCCAGCTCCGTAAGGACAACGAGGGGCTGAACTCCGACGCCATCCCGTACGGCACGATCACGGCGTCCGGCAACAAGGTCGACCTGACCTTCACCCGGTCCCAGTTCGTCAACCAGAACAAGATCCTGACCGTCTTCGTCGTACCGAAGCACCAGTGGTCGACGCTCAAGGACCCGAGCCAGGACACGCTGAAGAGCCCGGTCGGCACCGGCCCGTACACGGTGAAGTCCTTCACCCCGCAGACGACCACGCTGACGGTGCGCGACTCGTATTGGCAGGACCTGCCGAAGGTGAAGGAACTGCGGTACACGTCGTACAACGACAACAACGCTCAGACCACCGCGCTGGCCAACGGCGCGTCGGAGTGGAGCTTCGTCTTCGTCCCGAACGTGAAGGCCGTCTACCAGGACAAGGACCCCGAGCACCACAAGCTGTGGTTCCCGGCGAACCTCGGCATCCACGGTCTGTGGATCAACACCACCCGGAAGCCGTTCGACAACCCGGCGCTGCGGCGGGCGATGGACAAGGTGATCAACCGCGACGACATCTTCATGCAGGGTGAGGCGGGCTACTTCTACCCGAAGGTCGAGTCGATCACCGGTATCCCGACGCCGGCCGGTGAGTCGTTCATCGCGCCGGAGTTCAAGGACAAGTTGCACTCCGTCGACGTCGAGGCTGCGAAGAAGGAGCTGGCCGACGCCGGCTTCAAGCTCGAGGGCGACGTACTCAAGGACCCGACCGGCAAGCCGGTGACGATCACGCTGACCGACCCGGCCGGCTGGTCGGACTACATCACCGACCTGGAGATCATCAAGGACAACCTGTCCACGATCGGGATCAAGGCGACCGTCGACAAGGCCAACCAGGACGCCTGGTTCAAGGCCTTCGACGAGGGCAACTTCGACGCCGGGATGCACTGGACCAACGGCGGCGCGACGCCGTACGACATCTACCAGAACATCATGGACGGCAAGATCCTCAAGCCGGTCGGCAAGGGCGGTGTGAGCGGCAACTACGGCCGGTTCAACAGCCCGGACGCGACCAAAGCGCTGGACCAGTACGCCAACGCCACCGACGACGCGACCAGGACCGCGGCGCTGAACACGCTGCAGAAGATCATGGTCGAGCAGATGCCGGTCGTGCCGACTTCGGCCTCGAACGTCGGCGGTCTCTACAGCACCAAGAACTGGGAGGGCTGGCCGGACGAGCAGAACCAGTACGCGCCTGCCCAGCCGACCCAGCAGAACGCGCTGCAGATCGTCCTGAACCTGAAGCCTGCCGGCGCCCAGTGACGCCGAACCGCGACGCCGGGGCCGTCCCCGGCGTCGCGGTGCCCTGCTACCACACCCGGCGAGCGGAGCGAGCCGTGATTGGAGTTTCATGACGGTCACCGACTCTGAGGTGGTCCTCGAGGCCGAAGGCCTCACCAAGCATTTCCCGGTACGGCGGGGAGTCCGCGACCTGCTCACCAAGGAGCGCAAGGTCGTGCACGCGGTCGACGACATCCGGCTCACGTTGCGCCGGGGCCGGGTCACCGCGCTCGTCGGTGAGTCCGGTTCGGGCAAGTCGACCGTCGCCCGTCTGCTGGCTCAGTTGTACGCACGGTCGGCGGGAGACATCCGGCTGCACGGCGAGACCGTCACGGTGAAGGGCGGCCGTAAGTTCCGCGCGTACTGCCGCCGGGTGCAGATGATCTTCCAGGACCCGTTCGCGTCGCTGAACCCGACGCACACCGTGCGGTACCACCTGACGCGCTCGCTGAAGATCCACGGCCGGGCTGGTGAGTCGGCCGCCGAACTCGAGCAGAACCTGCGCGACCTGCTGCTCCGCGTGCAGCTCACTCCCCCGGAGCGCTACCTGGACAAGTTCCCGCACGAGCTCTCCGGCGGTCAGCGCCAGCGGGTGTCGATCGCCCGTGCCCTCGGCGCCGACCCGGAAGCGCTGCTCGCCGACGAGCCGGTGTCGATGCTCGACGTCTCCATCCGGCTCGGCGTACTGAACCTCCTGCGGGACCTGAAGGAACGGCTCAACCTGGCGATCCTCTACATCACCCACGACATCGCGTCGGCCCGGTACTTCGCCGACGAGACGCTGGTGATGTACGCCGGCCGGATGGTAGAGGGCGGTGACTCCGAGACCGTCACGCAGAGCCCGGCGCACCCGTATACGCGGCTGCTGATCGAGAGCGCGCCGGATCCGGACCGGCTCGACCGCGTCGGCGATCTCCAGTCCGAGGAAGATCGGGGCAGCGGCGAGCCGCCCAGCCTGATCGCCCCGCCGACAGGCTGCCGCTTCCACCCGCGCTGCGTGCACGCGATGCCGAAGTGCTCGACGGACCTTCCGCCTCGCTTCGACCTGCCCACGAATCACGGCCATTGGGCGGCGTGCTGGCTGTACGAGGAAGGAGCGGCGAAGTGAAGTTCCTGCTGCAACGCGTCGCCTTCTACCTGTTCACCGCGTGGGCCGCGCTGACCATCAACTTCTTCATCCCGCGGATGATCCCTGGCGACCCGGTCACCTCGCTGATCAACAAGTTCCAGGGGCAGATGAGCACCGAGGCGATCAACTCGCTCTACGTGCTGTTCGGCCTGGACAACGACGCCAGCCTCTGGAGCCAGTACGTCGACTACTGGGGCCAGGTGTTCCGCGGCGACCTCGGGTTGTCGTTCACCTTCTTCCCGACGCCGGTCGCCGACATCCTGAACCAGAGCCTGCCGTGGACGATCGCGCTGGTCGGCATCACCACGTTCGCCAGCTTCATGATCGGTACGTCGCTCGGCGTGCTGGCCGGCTGGCGCCGCGGCTCCTGGCTGGACGGGCTGTTGCCGGTGACAACCTTTCTGTCGTCGATCCCGTACTTCTGGCTCGGCCTGCTGGCGATCACCCTGCTGGCGGGCCCGGGCAGCATCTTCCCGTCGTCCGGCGGCTACGAGCCCGGTCTGGTGCCGTCCTGGAACGGCGAGTTCATCGGCAGCGCGATCCAGCACAGCCTGCTCCCGGCGGTCACGATCCTGATCTCGTCGGTGAGCGGCTGGATCCTGAGCATGCGGAACATGATGGTCACGGTAGCCTCCGAGGACTACATCACCGTCGCGCACGCCAAGGGCCTGCCCGAGCGCCGGGTGATGGTCAGCTACGCCGCCCGCAATGCGCTGCTGCCGAACGTCTCCGGCTTCGCGCTGTCGCTCGGCTTCATCGTCGGCGGCACGCTGCTGGTCGAGATCGTCTTCTCCTACCCGGGCATCGGCTACAACCTCTTCCAGGCGGTCGGCGCCAAGGACTACCCGCTGATGCAGGGCATCTTCCTCGTCATCACGCTGTCCGTCCTGGTCGCCAACCTGATGGCCGACATCGCCTACCTGCTGCTCGACCCGCGTACCCGGAAGGAGGGCTGACGTGTCCGCACCAGCCAGCACCATCACCGCGGTCACTCCGGAAGGTCCCGAGGTCGCGGCCGCGCCGGCCAAACGCCGCCGGCTGCGGTTCGTTGCCAACCCGAAGGCCGCGACCGGCCTGATCGTGCTCGCCTTCTTCTGCGTGATCGCGATCATCGGGCCGTGGATCGCGCCGTACGACCCGTCCGCGCGCAGCAGCGACCTGATCCAGCCGCCGTCGGGCAAGCACTGGTTCGGTACGACGCACCTCGGCCAGGACATCTTCAGCCAGGTGCTCGTCGGCACCCGCGGCGTGATGTTCGTCGGCCTGCTGGCCGGCATCGTCGCGACCGCGCTGTCGGTGCTGATCGGGGTCAGCGCCGGCTTCCTCGGCGGCGCCGCGGACGAGAGCCTGTCGGCGTTGTCGAACGTCTTCCTGGTCATCCCGGCGCTGCCGCTGATCATCATCGTCGCCTCGACGATCCCTTCGGCCGGCGATCTCATGGTTGCCTTGGTCATCGGTTTCACCTCGTGGGCGTGGGGCGCGCGAGTGCTCCGGGCACAGACGTTGTCGTTGCGGCGTCGCGACTACGTCGAGGCCGCGCGGGCAACCGGTGAGAGCACCTGGCGGATCATCACCGCCGAGATCATGCCGAACCTGACCGCGATCATCGCCTCCGGTTTCGTCGGCACGGTGATCTTCGCGGTGATGTCCGAGATCACGCTGGCGTTCATCGGCATCTCGACCATCTCGGAGTGGAACTGGGGCACGATCCTGTTCTGGGCGCAGAGCCAGCAGGCACTGGCCCAGGGCGCCTGGTGGTGGTTCGTCCCGGCCGGTCTCGCGATCGCGGTGCTCGGTACGGCGCTGTCGCTGATCAACTTCGGGATCGACGAGTTCGTCAGCCCGCGGTTGCGCAGCAGCGGGCACACCCGGGTGAAGACGAAGGACGGTCACTCGGTCCGGATGCGGGTCGGCTTCACGCCGGTCCTCGGATCCAAGGCCGGTCCTGCGACCCCCGTCGTACGGCGCAAGGAGGAAGCCGCATGAAGGAGCCGGTGCTGGAAATCAAGGACTTCTGCGTCGACTATGGACTCGGCGACCAGGCGGTGCAGGCGGTCCGCGACGTCACGCTGACGCTGCATCGCGGTGAAGTGCTCGGGCTCGCGGGCGAGAGCGGCAGCGGGAAGTCGACGCTCGCGTACGGCGTGACGCGGTTGCTGCCGCCGCCGGGTGTGATCAGCGGCGGCTCGGTCGTCTACCACCCGCCGAGCGGTGATGCGTACGACGTGATGGCGCTGACGGACCCGGAGTTGCGGGCGTTCCGGTGGGCCGAGACGTCGATCGTGTTCCAGGGCGCGATGAACTCGCTCAACCCGGTGCACAAGGTCTCGACCCAGATGCTCGACGTCATCAAGGCGCACGAGCCCGGGCTGACGCCGCAGGCACGGACCGCGCGGGCTGCGCAGATGCTGAAACTGGTCGGGATCTCGGCGGACCGGATGGACGCCTACCCACACCAGTTGTCCGGCGGTATGCGGCAGCGGGTGATGATCGGGATGGCGCTCGTCCTCGAACCGCAGGTCGTGATCATGGACGAGCCGACCACCGCCCTCGACGTGGTGATGCAGCGGCAGATCCTCGCCCAACTGGTCGAGCTTCGCGAGCGGCTCGGGTTCTCGGTGCTGTTCATCACCCACGACCTGTCGCTGCTGGTCGAGTTCTCCGACCGGATCGCGATCATGTACGGCGGCCGGATCGTGGAGGAAGCGCGGTCGGCGGATCTCTACAAGGACTCGCTGCATCCGTACAGCGAGGGCCTGCTGAAGTCGTTCCCGGCGCTGCGTGGTCCGCGGCGGGAGCTGGCCGGGATCCCGGGATCACCGCCGGACCTGCGCGGGATGCCGTCCGGCTGTTCGTTCCATCCCCGGTGCCCGCACGCGTTCGACCGGTGCTCGGCGGAGATCCCGGTGTTGGGAATTCCGTCCGCACGCAACGATCCCAGCCGGTCCGTCGCCTGCTGGCTCCCTGGCCGCGTACCAACCTCCTGAAAGGCTCTGCATGAGTACGACTTCTGTCTCGGGGGACGCCGAACTGATCGCGGGGCTGCCGGCCGGATTCCGGTGGGGTGTCGCGACGTCGGCGTACCAGATCGAGGGCGCTGTCGCCGTCGACGGGCGGACGCCTTCGATCTGGGACACCTTCTGCCGGGTGCCGGGTGCGATCGACAACGGCGACACCGGTGACATCGCCTGCGACCACTACCACCGGATGCCGGCCGACGTCGCCCTGATCAAGGACCTCGGCCTGGACACGTACCGGTTCTCGGTGGCGTGGCCGCGGGTCCAGCCGCACGGGAAGGGTCCGGTCAACCTGGCCGGCATCGACTTCTACGATCGGCTCGTCGACGAACTGCTTGCCCAAGGCATCGACCCGTGGGTGACGCTGTACCACTGGGACCTGCCGCAGGACCTGGAGGACGCGGGCGGCTGGCCGGCGCGCGACACGGCGTACCGGTTCGCGGACTACGCGATGCTCGTCTTCGACGCGTTGAGCGATCGCGTCGACACGTGGACCACGCTGAACGAACCGTGGTGCTCGGCGATGCTCGGTTACGCGTACGGCGCTCATGCGCCGGGGCGACGTGAGTACCCGGCGGCGCTGGCCGCCGTACATCATTTGCTGCTCGGGCACGGTCTCGCGACGACCCGGATGCGGGAGGCGGCGCCGCGGAAGCTGGACATCGGGATCACGCTGAACGTGGCGACGGCGTACCCGGCTTCGGATGCCCAGCCCGACGTCGACGCCGCCCGGCGGGCGGACGGGATGGGGCGGCGGATCTACCTCGATCCGCTGGTGTTCGGGCGTTATCCCGCCGATGTGGTTGCGGATCTTGCTGCGGAGGGTGTCGAACTGCCGATTCTCGATGGCGACCTTGCGGTGATCGCTGCGCCGATCGACGTACTCGGGGTGAACTACTACTTCAGCCAGAAGTTCACGGGGTTCGGCGAGGACGGGCGCACGGTCGACGACGAGGGTCGGCCGGTCAGTCGGACCATCCCGCTCGACAAGCCGCGCACGGCGATGGATTGGGAGATCGTTCCCGAAGGTTTCACCGACCTGCTCGTCGGGATCGCCCGGGACTACCCGGGGTTGCCGATGGTCATCACCGAGAACGGGTCCGCCTTCGAAGACCATGCTGACTCGTCCGGCTTCGTGGACGACGCTGAACGGGTCGCCTACTTCACGTCACACCTGGCCGCTGTCGCCTCCGCGATCCAGCAGGGCGCGGACATCCGCGGGTACCTCGCGTGGTCCCTGCTGGACAACTTCGAATGGGCCTACGGGTACGCGAAACGCTTCGGCATCGTCCGAGTCGACTACGAAACCCAGACCCGAACCCCCAAAGCCAGCGCCCTCTACCTGAAAGCCCTCGCCCAACACCACCGCACGCAGTAGTCCCCCACGCTCACTCGACCACCCCCGGCGGGGTCCCGGCCACCCTGGTCGCGACCCCGCCGGTCTGAGAGCAACTGGAACCACAGAGCGTCGGGGGCGTGAATCGTCGGACGTCCGCGAATTGTGGAGGAATTGTGGAGACGGGACCTCCAATCGGTCTCCAAGTTTTGGGGGTCGTTCTGCCGCAGAGTCGGGGTATCGACGATGGGGGCGGGAGATGTACGACGTGGTGGTTGTGGGGGCGCGGTGTGCGGGGGCGGCGACGGGGATGTTGCTGGGGAGGATGGGCCACCGGGTTGTGATGGTGGACAAGGCGGGGCTGCCTAGCGACACCTTGTCGACGCATGGGCTGCTTCGGGGTGGGGTGGTGCAGTTGTCCCGCTGGGGACTGCTGGACTCCGTCCTGGCTAGTGGGACGCCGGCGGTCACAAAGGTGCGGTTCGAGCTGCCAGGTGAGACCAAGCTACGACGGATCAAGCCGCGCGACGGTGTGGATGTTCTGGTCGCGCCACGTCGCCAAATCCTCGACAGCCTGCTCGCCGACGCGGCGGTGGAGTCTGGCGCCGAGCTCCGCACGGGTGTGACGGCCACCGGTCTATTGCGAGGACGCGACGGACGAGTCACCGGCATCGTCGGCCACGACCGGGACGGCGATCGGATCGAGCTGCCCGCACGCATCGTCGTCGGCGCAGACGGTCGCCGCTCACGAATGGCGGAGTTCGTCAAAGCCACGACACTCGAGCACGACACCTCGCCCTGTGCGGTCTTCTTCACCTACGTGACCGGTCTGGCGCCGGACACCTACGAGTTCCACCTTGCGCCGGATGCGTTCGCCGGTGTCTTCCCGACGCACCACGACGAGGCCTGTGTCTGGCTGATCCGGCCGACTCCGCTGCTCGACCCGATCCGTACGGCGGGCTCCCGCCGTACCGAGGCTTTCGTCGAGCAACTCGAGCAACTGGTGCCCAGCCTGGGGACCCGGGTTCGCGCCGGTCGCATCACCGAACGACTGCGCGGAGCGGCCGACCTGCCGAACTACCTCCGCCAGGCCCACGGTCCCGGCTGGGCGCTCGTCGGCGACGCCGGCTACCACCGCGACCCGATCACCGGGCACGGCATCACCGATGCGTTCCGGGATGCCGAGCTGCTCGCGACGGCTGTCGACGCCGGACTCCGCGACCCGTCCACCGAGCGCGCGGCGATGTCGTCGTACCAGGAGACCCGGAACGCGATGGCGCGCGAGGTCCTCGACCTGACGCGCGCACTGACCGCCTTCCCAGCACCGGAACGCTTCGTCGAGCTGCAGGTCCAGCTCAGCGAAGTGCTCGAACGAGAGGCCGACCAGCTGGCCTCGTTTCCCGGCCACCAGGCCGTCAGCTCAGCAGCTTGAAGGGACAAGCATCATGACCACCACGACCGAGAACCATCGCAACGGCGTCGACACCGCGACCTTGTTCGCCACCCTCGACGCGGTCAAGGCGCAGCCCGCGCTCGCCCGCTTCCAGTTCCGCGCCACCAACCGGTGGATCAGCGGCACCCACAACCGCGGCACGATCACCGGGTTCTACGGCGCCGGGCAGGAGCACACCCACGCGGCCGCCTTCACGTTCGACGCCGACCACCCGCCGGTGCTGGTCGGTGGGGACAACGGCCCGACCCCGGCCGAGCACCTGCTGCTCGCGTTGGCCGCCTGCCTCACCAGTGGGCTGGCGAACATCGCCGCCGCCCGCGGCATCGACCTCGGGGAAGTCACCTCGACGGTCGAGGGCGACATCAACCTGCTCGGCATCCTCGGTCTCGACCCCGAGGTACGCAACGGGTACGAGGCGATCCGGGTCGTCTTCCACGTCAAGGGCGACGCGGCGGCGGAGAAGCTGGCCGCCCTGGTCGACCAGTCGCGCCGGCGCTCCGCGGTGTACGACGTGATCACGCACGGCGTCCCGGTGTCTATCGACGTCGCGACCGCCTGATCACACCCCGGTCGTTAAGGCCCGGAACACCGAGTCGGAGGGCTCTGTCGCAACCCCCGAGCCAGACAACAGGTCACGAACCCCCGGGGTGACCAACAGGGACCCCGGGGCAGCCTGGTCGGCGAGGCCGATCGCGACCTGTACGCCGTACGCGTCCAGCTCGACCGCGTCGCGGGGAACCTCCGCGATCGCGACCCCTAGCGCGTCAGCAGGATGCAGAAGGGCGAGTCCCGCACGCACGGCGGTGGCAGGACCGTCGAACAGCACGATCGCTCGCGCGCCCGGTCCTGAACACCGGCGCCCGCCGGCCGCGACCAGGCTCGAGACCAGGTCACCGGCTCCCGGCCCGGCGGGCGCGGCCACAGCAGCCAGCGCCGGCGGCCGGGCGGTCGTCTCCGGCAGATCGGCGAGGAACCGCTCGATCGGGTCGAGGATCTGATCCGGATACCCGGAAACGAAGTGGTCGTCGCCCTTGAGCAGTTCCAGCCGCGCGCCGGGAATGCGGTCGGCGATGAACTGAGCTCCACCGACCTCGATCAGCGCGTCACCGACCCGGTGCAGCACGAGCGTCGGAACGCGGATCGCCGGGAGCACATCCCGTACGTCCACGAGCGCATTCATGTCCAGCAGCGCCCGCACGGTGGACGGTGTCGCGGCCGCTCGCATGCGCTGTGCCCACCACCGCTGCATGGGTGCGTCGGCCGACGGACAGCGCCGCCGCATGTCCGCCTCCCAGTCCCACCCGTTCACGAGCTCATCGGTGTAGGCCCGCCACACTTCCTGGGTCTGCGCCCAGGGATAGCCCTCCGACGAGATCCGCTTGGCGTAGGCGCCGTACAGGACGAGCCCCGCGACCCGCTCGGGATGTGTCGCCGCGCAGAGGATCGCCATCGGACCACCCTCGGAGTACCCGACCAGCACCGCCCGCTGCGACCCGACCGCGTCCATCACCGCGAGTACGTCGTGCATCCGCGTCTCGAGGTCCGGCAGGCCGGACGGCCGGTCCGACATCCCGGTGCCGCGCTTGTCGAACCGGATCAACCGGCCCATCGTTCCCAGCCGGTGCAGGAAGTGGGCGTGCCGCGGATCGGCCCAGTCCAGTTCGAGGTGCGACACGAACCCGGAGATCAGCACCAGGTCGAGGTCGCCGCCGCCGGATACCTGGTACGCGATGTGCAAGCCGTCGCTGACGGTGTAGCGGACCGGCTCGGCCGCACGCGGCTCGGATGCGTCGACCGGCGCGACGAAACGGTAGCCGCGGCCGTGCAGGGTCCGGATCATCCGCTGACTGTGGCCGTCGTCGCCGAGCGCCCGCCGTACCTGCTTGATCCGGCTGGTGACGGCCGTCTCGCTCACGAAACGGCCGCCCCAGACACCGTCCATCAGTTCCTCTTTCGCGACCACCCGGTCACGGTGCGAGACCAGGTAGGCGAGGACGTCGAACGCCTGCGGCTCCAGCGGCACCGGAACTCCACCCCGGCGCACCTCGAACAACACCGGGTCGAACTCCAGATCTCCCCCGAACCCAAGCACCACACCTCGACTATGCCACCGCGGCTACCCCTTCTGAACCACTCGCGTGAGCGGCGCCGGGGTCAGTGTCTTGTGAGTCCTGAGGTACGACGCGAACGTCTCGTGGTCGGTGTTGTTGCGGACGGGGTCCGTGGCGACCTTGAAGGCGGCGTAGCCGTCCGCGCCGATCACGGTGTAGGCCAGCGCGGCGACCCGATAGGTCTTGGCCGGATCGAGTACGGCGCCGTCGATCTTGACGTCGGCCGGGTCGACTCGATCACCGACCGGGCGGCGGGCGTCGAAGGCGTAGCTGACGTTGCCTGAGACCGCGAGCGGTGCGAACTTCACCGTGCCGTCGGGCTGCGTCTGCCACTGCTGCTCGAGTACGGCGTCCAGTTGCGCACCGGTCAGGCTGACGGTCAGGACCGGGTTGCCGTACCCGTATGCCTCCCACGACTCCCCCAGCAGCACCCGGCCGTCCGCATCTCCGGGCTTGTTGCTGTTGGCAACCAGGAGATCGCCGCGGAGTGCGGTCGATCCGGTGGCGGGTTTGGCGGCGATGACACCGAGGTCGGCGTGGCCGTTCTGGCGGGCGGTCCAGAGGTGCACGTCAGCCGCGAGATCGGCGAAGGTGCTTTCGCCGACTGCGTTCGCCGTACGGGTGAAGTCGCCCGTGATGGTCGCGACCGGCTCGGCGTACTTGCGGTCGCCGGCCGCGGTCCAGTAGTCGACGATGCGCTGGATCTGCGGGTCGGGCGTGACGTCGCGAGTGACGGCGTGGTTGGTCGACGTCGTGCGGTCCCGCAGTACCTCGCCGGTCTTGGGGTCGAGCTGGACGTTGATCTCGTTGATCAGCCGGCCGTGGTTCGCCGCCTCGACGACCGGGCGCGGGTTGCCGGCCGGGTCCGGGATGCTGCAGTTGAACGCCGCGTGCCAGTGGCCGGTCACGATCGCGTCGATCTCCGGCGTCACCTTGCGGGCCAGGTCGATCGCGGGACCGCTCGGGTTGACGCAGTTGTCGTACGTCGCCGAGCCGTCGGTGCCGCCGTCGTGCATGTTGAGCACGATCGCCTTCACACCCCGCCGGGTCAGCTCGGCCGCCGCCCGGTTGGCGGACGCGAGCGGGTCGAGCGCCTTGAGCTCCGGCTGGTACGACGTGGAGCCGACCGGGGTGTCCGGGACGGTCAGGCCGATGAAGCCGACCGGGTACGCGCGACCGTGGTTGCGGACCCAGCGGATCGTATACGGCGCGACGATGGTCCGGCCCTTCGCGTCGACGATGTTGGCCGACTGGAAGCTGAAGTCGGCACCGTGGAAGCGGCGGCCGGTGGAGTCCGTGAAACAGCTGTCCACGCCGACCTCGCCGAAGCACTTGCCCTTGGCCATGTGGTCGACCAGGAAGCTCTTCGACACGTCGAGCTCGTGGTTCCCAACGGCGTCGAACTCGAGGCCGAGCGCGTTCAGCACCTCGACCGTCGGCTCGTCCGCATGCGAATCCACCTCGAACGGCCAGCCAGCGAAGCTGTCCCCGGTGGCGAAGAACACCGAGTTGCTGTGCCCGGCCCGGATCGTCTTCAGATGAGTCGCCAGGTACGCCGCTCCCCCGACAACCTGAGCCTTCCCGTCCGGCCCGGCGATCGTCCCCCCGTCCGCCGGCGAAGGCGGCCGCAAGTACCCATGAAAATCAGTAATAGAAACCAACTGCACAAGCACTTTCCGACAACATGAGACTGACCCAGAATGAACAACATGTCACCACCACACGGCGAGTCGCCAAACCCCGTAAGAATCTGACGACTTGGGAGTTGGGGGTACCGCTCGACAGGTAGTGCACCTCCGATACGCCGTACACGCCCCGGAGTTTGACGCTCAGGTGCACTGGTCGGCGCCCGGTACCTCCTGTCCGCCGGACCAGAGGGGCAGACCGGCGAGCGGCCTGCCCCTCTGAGCGCGGTTGCCGGCTAGCAGGTTGCCGTCGGGGCGGCCCAGTCGGCTCGGTCGTTGTAGCCGCCGTCGCCGGCGTCGCCGACGAAGAGGTCGAGGACGCGTACGCCGGTCAAGTCCACGTCGAACTGCTTCGGGGTGAAGCGGTCGACGACACCGCTGTCGAACAGCACCTTTCCGTCACCAATCACCTGGAACGTCGCCGTCCCGCCGTCCGGGCCGACGTTGCTGACGACGTCGTCGATCCCGACGGTCCCAGTCAGCCGCGCGCACGCCTTGCCCAGGTAGTAGCGCACGGTCGACGGCGAGGCCACGCCGATCCCGGTCTGGTACGTCGTGCCCAGCAGCTTGATCGGGTTGCCACCACCGACACTCTCGTCGATCGTCGGCGACATCCAGCCACTGGTCGCGCTGATCCAGTCGTGGTGCGACAGCGGGACCGTACCGTCCGGCGGCTCCGGCGCCACGATCACCGGCGACACGGTCGTCTGCCGCTGAACGCCGTACCCGAGGGTCTCGTACGACGTCGTCGCAGTGAGGCTCGCGGATCCGGCCGGGGCGCCGGCGGGGAGCTTCACGGTGAAGGCGAACGCCGCCTGCTGCCCGCTGGCGAGCAGGGCCGGGGCTTTGGTCAACGACTTCACGATCCACCCGGTGCCACCGGCAACCTTCACTGCAGGCTTGAACACCGGCAGCACGCCATCGTTGCGAACGGCAACCTGAACGGTCAGCTCGTCGCCACCGGCAACCACCGGCGCAACGCCCTCGGGCTGTCCGTCAGTCCCGACCTTCATCACCTGCGGAATGCCGGCGGTCACGTGCGGGATCCCCGGCAGACCAGTGGCGGGCTGCACGCGGAAGAGCGCCGTACCGTGCGCCGGGACCGCTGCGCTGATCGTGCCGGCGCTCTCGGTCACCGCGTTGGTCCACGCGTTCTTCAGGGTGAAGCGATCTCCGCTCAGGCCGACCGCGGCCGCCGTCGTCGTGATCGTCTTCGCGCTGTCGCCGCGGTTCAGCAGCACCACGGCCCGGCTGCCGTCCGCGAGCCGCTTGACCCACGTCTCCGTCGTACCCGCGGCACCGACACGGACCGCCTGAACCGCGGCCTTGTCCTGGTTGATCGCGATCACGTCGGGGTCGGTCAGGGTGGCGATCGTGGTCGCGCTCAGCTTGCGGACGTCGCTGCCGATGACGAGCGGTGCCGCGGCCACGGCCCAGAGGGTGAACTGGCTGCGGAACTCCTCGTCCGTCATGCCGAGCTCGGGTCCGAGGTAGTCGGGGTCGCTGAACGCACCCGGCTTGACCACCTCGGGGTGACGCGCGTTCGCGTCGTAGTTGCGCAGTACGTCCTTGAACTTGATGTCACCGAGGAAGCCGACGTCGGTGTACGTCCGCCACGACTGCGCGATCCCGGGCGCGTACGACCACGAGTTGATCGACTGCTGGGACTCGGGGTAGTTGCCCCAGTCCGGCGAGGTGACCGGGTTGCACAGGTTGAAGATCATCGGCCGCTTGCTGGCGTTGTTGCGCAGCGCCTGGGCGAACTCGGTGAACACCGTCTTCGGGTCGAGGTCGGCGGCGATGCCGCAGAGGTAGTCGACCTTCACCGCGTCGAACCCCCAGGCCGCGAACTGGTCCGCGTCCCGCTGGTAGTAACCACCGCTGCCGAGACCACACTTGCCCGGGATGTACGGACCGGCGTCGGTGTAGATGCCGGCCTTCAGGCCCTTGCTGTGGATGTAGTCGACGAGCGGCTTGAGCCCGTTGGGGAACTTGGCCGGGTTCGGCTGCAGGTCACCGGCCTCGCTCCGCGGTACGTCGGCCTGCCAGCCCCCGTCCAGCCACACGATGTCATAGCCGGCCTTCGCGAGCCCTCGGCTCACCATCGAGTCGGCCACCGACTTGACCGACTCCTCGGTGAAGTCGCCGGCGAGTCCGTAGTACGTGTTCCAGCCCATGTACGGCGTGGGGCTGAGTACGTCGGCCTGTGGCTGCGCCGTCGTCACGCCGGTCGCACCGGCTGACGTCGTGGTGGTGACGAGCGAGGCGCTCACCAGGGCCGCCGCAAGCAATGCGGATAGTCGCTTCATCTGTTGTCCTTTGCTGCCGTTGAGCGGAACGGTCAGTCGAGTGCTTCGACGACCAGGCAGTTCGAGTCGGCCGAGCCGTCCCAACGGACGCCGGCCTGCAGCAGATAGCTGCCCGGGTGGACCTCGTCTCCCACCCGGTAGTTCGTCGCGGGATCCAGCTGGACGAGCGGCACGCGGCGCGGCCTGGTCGGCAACGTCCCGCGCACGTTGCCGTCACCCGTCTCCCACAGAAACACCACCGACCGGTCGGCGCCGACGTACTGCAGGCCGGCGGTCAGCTGGTGAACGGTGCCGTTGACAACTACATCGCGGATCGACTTGTACTGTGCGATGTGGTGCTCGGCCGTCTTGAGCTGGTCGTCGGTCCACCGGGACAGGTCGGCGCCGATCCCGAGTACGCCGGACATCGCCACGTGGAACCGGAAGTCGAGCGACCGCTCCCGGCCGTCATGGGTGCCCACGGCATCGGTCACCCACGAGCTCATCAGGTGCGGCGCGTACCCGGTGCGGAACCCCCGCTGGATCCTGAGCCGATCCAGCGGGGCCGTGTTGTCACTTGGCCAGAGCGTATCGACCCGCGCGGCCATCCCGAGGTCGACCCGAGCGCCGCCGCCGGCGCAACCCTCGACGTACACCTGCGGATGCTCGGCCCGGAGCCGGTCGAGGATCGCGTACAGGTTGGCGACCACGCGACCGTCGACGTCGCGGCGCTGGTCGCCGGCGTCGAGGCGCGGGCGGTTCGCGTCCCACTTCAGGTAGGTGATGTCGTACGCCGACAACAGTTTGTCGAGCGTGTCCGAGATGAACTCGCGGACATCGTCCCGGCTCAGGTCGAGCAGGAGCTGGTTGCGGACCTGAAGCGGCTCGCGGCCCTCGGTGCGCAGGATCCACTCCGGATGCTCGGCGGCCAGCTTCGAACCTGGGCTGACCGACTCGGGCTCGATCCACAGCCCGAAGTCGAGGCCGAGGCCCTTCAACTGCGTGATGAACGTGTCGAGCCCGTTGGGGAACTTCGCCGGGTCTACGTCCCAGTCGCCGAGTCCGTGCCGGTCGTCGGTCCGCCCGGTGAACCAGCCGTCGTCGACGACGAACGTCTCCACGCCGATCGCGGCTGCCCGTTGCGCCAGCTCCAGTTGGTGTTCCGCGCGTACGTCGAACTCGGTGGCGAACCACGAGTTGTAGAGGACCTTCGGCGTACGGCGACGCGAGAAAGAGCGCTGGTAGTCGTGGAACACGCGCGCCAGGCCCTCTGGTCCTTCGGAGCTGTACGCCCCGACGGCCTTCGGTGACTCCCACGACTCCCCCGGGCCGAGCCTCAGCCCGAGCGTGGAGGGTGCACGACCAGCCTGGATCCGCGTCTGCCCGGTGGTGTCCACCTCGGCCGACATCTCCCACGACCCGGTCCACGCGAGTTGCACGCCGTACCCGTCGACCGCCAGGAACGGCGAGTAGGAGTGCCCGGTGATCCCCTGCTGACTCCCGATCGTGAACCGCCCACGCTCGAGGCTCACCTCCGCCTGCTGGAACTCGCTGTTCCACTCCCCCCACAGGTACCGAATCGGCCCCTGCGCCGGAATCACAAACCCCGCCGAATCATGCCGATGCAACGTGAGCCCGTCCGCACCGTCGTTGTGCATCGAAACCCACCGCTCCACCACATCCCCCACCATCCGGTAGTGCAACACCAACCACACCGATCGCAGTTCGTCCTTGAACTCCAGCTGCAACTCCCCGCCTTCACGCACACCGGCGAAGGTCGGGCGGAGTTCGTCGGAGCCGTCGGGGCCGGAGAGGATCAGGTCGACGGGGGCGCCGTACCGGACACCGCGCGCGGCGTATTCGAGGGGTTGGATGTCGGAGCGGGGGAGGAAGTGTTCGGTGCCTTCGGGGGCGAGGGTGGAGGGTCCTTCGGTGACGGCGTGCGGGCCCCAGGCAACCAGTTCGGCCCACCCGCCGTGGTCGGGTACGCCGACGACGTACGACGTACCCGGGCCGCGCAGCGTCCAGGTCCTCACTTGACGGCTCCGATCGCCAGGCCGCCGACGAAGTGCTTCTGGAAGCGGAGGAAGACCGCGACCGTCGGGATCGCGGCGATGACGGTTCCGGCCGCGATCACGTTCCAGGACGAGACGAACAGTCCCTGCAGACCGAGCAGCGCCGGCGTGACCGGCATCTTCTCGCCGGACCGGATCACGGTGATCGACCACAGCAGGTCGTTGAAGATCCAGGTGAACGACAGCGCACCGAGCGCCGCCAGCGCCGGCCGGGTCAGCGGCAGGATCACACTCGAGTAGATCTTCCCCGGTCCGGCGCCGTCGATCGTCGCCGCCTCCTGGATCTCCCGCGGCAGGTCCCGCATGAACCCGTGCAGCACGAACGTGTAGAACCCGAGCCCGAACCCGACGTGGACGGCGATGAGTGCGACGAGCGTGTCGTAGTACCCGATCAGCTCCACGAACCGGGAAATCGGGATCAGCAGGATCTGCGGCGGCAGCAGGTTGCCCATCAGCATCAGCAACAACACCGTCCGCCGGAACGGGATGCTGTACCGCGCCAGTCCGTACGCCGCGATCGACGCCAGCCCGAGACTCAGGATCACCGCCGGGATCGTCACCAGCAAGCTGTTGATCAGCGCCCGGAACTCGTCCGCGTCCTCCCACGCCGACTTGTACGTCGAGAACGTGAACGAGTGCGGCAGTGAGCCGAGCCCGTTCGCCGCGACGTCGTCGAAGCTGCGGAACGAGATCACGATCACCCACAGGATCGGCGCGACCCACAGGAACGAGATCAACCCCATCGCCAGGTGGTAGCCGGACGTCTTGAGGCGGTTCATGTCTCCTCCCGGAAGGCGCGGATCAGGTAGCCGAGGATGACGGCGAGGGCGAGCAGGAAGATGACCACGGCCAGCGCGGACGCGTAGCCGAGCTGGGTGGACTGGAACGCGGTCGAGTACATGTAGGTGCTGAGCAGCTCCGACGAGTGGTACGGACCGCCCTTCGTCATCGACCAGACGATGTCGAAGGATCTCAGCGAGTCGATCACGATCACCGAGAGGACGACGGAGTTCACGCCCTTGAGCTGCGGGATCGTCACGTACCGGGTCCGCTGCCAGGCCGAGGCACCGTCAACCTTCGCGGCTTCGTAGAGCGCGGGGTCGACCGCCTTGAGGCCGGCCAGGTACAGCACCATCACGTAGCCGATCTGACGCCACAGCGCCGGCACGATGACGGCGTACAGCGCGGTGTCGGGGTCGGCGAGCCACGGGCGGATGAAGTCACCGAGGCCGATCGTGCGCAGGATCGTGTCGACCAGGCCATCGGGCTGGTAGAAGACGCGCCAGATCAGCGCGGTGACGACGAGCGAGAAGACGACCGGGGTGAAGAGCGCGGCGCGATAGATGCCGACGCCGCGACGCTCCCGCTGCAGCAGCAACGCCATCCCGAACCCGCCGATCACACTCAGCCCACCGAACAGCACGAGCCAGATCGCGGTGTTCTTCAACGCCGTCCGGAAGATCGGGTCCGACACCATGTCGGCGAAGTTCCCGAACCCCACGAACGTCGGCGCCGACAGCCCGTCCCAGTTCGTCAACGCCAGCCAGAATCCTTGCAGCGCGGGCCAGAACACCCACACCGCTTCCACCGCGAACGGCACGAACACGAAGACCAGGATCAACGGCGACACCCGTCGAGGCCTGGTACGGCGTCGGGAGGGAGCCGCCCCGCCACCGGTCCGTACGGACTGGTGGGGAGGCGACGTCACGGTCGAAGTCACGCTGTGAAGACCTTCTGGGCGGCGGCTTGCCAGTCCTTCAGGATCTTGTCGATCTGGTCGGGCTTGTCGAGGAACTTGGTGAGTGCGGCGTCGGCGGTCGGCTGGAGCGCGTCACTGGAGTCGCGGTTGAAGAACTGGGTCAGCTCGGCGGCGCTCTCGATCATCGCCTTGCCCTTCTTCACCAGCGGCGTGTCGGCGGCCTTGCCGTCCGGGTTCGCCGGGATCGCCGTACCGGAGGAGTTCTGCACGTAGATCTCCTGCGCCTCGGCGGTCGCCAGCCAGGTCATGAACTTCTTCACGCCGTCCGGGTCCTTCGCCTTCTTCGACGCGAAGTACCCGTCCGTCGGCGCCTCCTCGGCGACCGGTACGGCGGGATCGATGATCGGGAACTGGAAGAAGTCGATGTCGTCCAGCGCGTCCTTGGGCGCGGAGTCCGCGAAGAACGTGCCGATCAGGAACATCCCGGTCTTGCCGGCCAGCAGCGCCGAGGTCGCCTCCTGGAACGGGAACGACTTGCCCTTCGGGTCGAAGTACGGCAGCGCCTCGCGCCACTTGGTGAAGACCGCCTTCACCTTCGGGTCGTCGAACCGACCCTGGCCGGCCAGCAACTCGCGGTGGAACGGCGCGCCGTTGATCCGGATGTTCAGGTAGTCGAACCAGGCCGACGCGACCCACGGGGTGTCGCCGAGCCCGATGCCGATCGGCGGGACGCCCTTGCCCTGGATCGTCTTGCACACCTGCAGGAACTCGTCCCACGTCTTCGGCGGCGTCACGCCCCACTTGGCGAAGTTCGACTTCCGGTAGAACATGCCCCACCAGTAGTAGCTGGTCGGCACGAAGATCTTCTGCCCGTTGCTGCTGGTGGACAGCGTCTGCATCGACTTCGGGTAGTTGCCCAGGCCGTCCCAGACGCTGGTGACGTCGAGCAGCAGGTCCTTCTTCGCGTACGAGTCCGCGACCGAGCCGGCGTACCAGGTGTAGACGTCCGGCGGGTTCGCCGAGGTGAGGTAGGTCGGCAGCTGGGTCCGGAAGATCTCCGACGCGACCGTGTTCAGCTTGACCTGGGACGCGCCCGTTTTGTTGTACGCGGCAACGAGCTTCTCCATCGCGGCCTTCGCCTGCTCACTGGAGAGGTTCGACTGCAGCGAAAGCTCACCAGTGGCCGCGCTGCCGCTGCCCGGACTGCTTGTCGAGGTCGCGCACCCGGGCACCAGGGCGGCCGCCCCGAGCAGTCCGAGTCCCTTGAGGAAAGTCCGCCGATCTGCTGCCAGACCCGTCATGCCAACTCCTGAAATCGCCCCGACGGTCATCTGCGCGATGAGCCGGTCGAGTGAGGGGTGTGTTGCGGACGATCTTGCGGCGAGGGCTCCCGGGTGTCAATATTAATTCGTAAATTACGAGCAAATCGCTTGACGGGACAGCGGCGTCACGGTCAACTGGTTCATCGTTGGAGGGCTCGGCGGCCGGCCGGGTTCGTTGAGGAGGCGCGGGTGCGGTTGACGGGGCGGGTGATCGCGGTGACCGGAGCCGCGTCCGGGATCGGCGCTGCCTGCGTCGAGCGGCTGCTGGCCGAGGGCGCGTCGGTCGTGCAGGTCGACGTGCAGCCGTGCAAGGAGGTGCCGGGCCGGGCGATCGCCGTACAAGGTGATGTGTCGTCGCCGGACACCTGGGCCGAGGTGCGGTCGCGCGGTCGCGACGAGCTCGGGCCGATCGACGGACTCGTCAGCAATGCGGTCTTCGTCGAGGTTCGCCCGGCGCACGAGCTCACTGCCGAGTCCTGGCAACGGCAGCTGGACGTGAACCTCACCGCCGCGTTCCTCGGCTTCCACACCTTGTACGGCGACCTGACTTCAGTCGTACTGGTGTCGTCGGTGCACGCTCTGGTCGGCCTGCCGGGACACCCGGCGTACGCGGCGACCAAGGGTGCGCTGGTTGCGCTCGGACGCCAGCTCGCGGTCGAGTACGGCGGCTCCATCCGGGTGAACACTGTGCTGCCCGGCCCGATCGAGACCGCGATGTGGGACCGCGTCGATGCCGAGGGCCGCGAGCAGAGTGCGAAGGCCACTGCGGTCGGGCGACTCGGGCAGCCGGACGAGGTGGCACAGGTGATCGCGTTCCTGCTGTCGGAGGAAGCGTCGTACGTGACGGCTGCCAGCCTGGTGGTCGACGGTGGTTGGTCCGCGGTGAAGGACTCTGCATGAGGGAGAGCGGTGTGACGGGGATTCAGCGCGGCGTGTCGCGGGGACTGCACGGGCAGATCGTGGAGGTGATGGCGCAGCGCATCCTGTCCGGACAGATCCCGGAGGGCGCGACCATCAACGTGCCCGAACTGCAGGCCGACCTCGGCGTCAGCCTGACCGCGGTCCGCGAGGCGTTGAAGGTGCTGACCGCCAAGGGGCTGGTCGATGCGCGGCAGAAGCGTGGCACGTTCGTCCGGCCGCGGTCGGACTGGAACCTGCTCGACGCGGACATGATCCGCTGGCACTTCGACGACGACGTACGGCCGGAGCTCCTCGAGGAACTGCACGAGGTGCGCGGCATCGTCGAGCCGGCCGCCGCTCGACTGGCCGCGCTGCGTGCCGAGTCGACGCACCTGGAGGCGTTGGACGCGGCGCTCGAGGAGATGGCGTCAGCGAAGGATGACCTCGCGGCCGTCGATGCCGACCTCAAGTTCCACCGGGCGCTGCTGGCGGCAACTGGCAACGAACTGCTGACCAAGATGGAAGTGATCATGGAAACCGGGCTCGCCGATCGCGACCGGCTGGTGCACAAGGTGAAGCCGTCGGACGATCCGCTGCCGAGCCACAAGCGGGTGGTGGACGCTGTCCGTTCCGGCGACCCCGCCGCTGCGGAGGCGGCCATGCGTGAGTTGCTGGCCAAGGCGGCGGAGGACCTGACCGAGGTCCGTGGGTCCTCGTCGGCTCGGACCCGGGGCCGGGGACGTCGCTCGTGAAGATCGAGGGAATCGAGACCTTCCTGGTCCCGCCGCGCTGGTTGTTCTGCCGGATCGAGACCAGCGACGGCGTCGTCGGCTGGGGCGAACCCGTGGTCGAAGGCCGCGCCGAGGTCGTCCGGACCGCGATCGAGACCCTGTCGGAGTACCTGATCGGCCAGGACCCGTTGCAGATCGAGCGGCACTGGCAGGTGCTGTCGAAGGGCGGGTTCTACCGCGGCGGGCCGGTCCTGAGCAGCGCGGTCGCCGGCCTCGACCACGCGCTGTGGGACATCGCCGGCAAGGTGTACGGCGCTCCTGTCGCGTCACTGCTCGGTGGACGGGTCCGCGATCGGGTCCGCGTCTACGCGTGGGTCGGCGGAGACGAGCCGGCTGCTGTGGCCGACCAGGTCGCCGAGCAGGTCGAGGCGGGCATGACCGCGGTGAAGATGAACGGCAGCGGACTCATCCAGCCGTCGCCTTCGGTTGCCGAGATCAAGGACATCGTGGCTCGATTGAGCGCTGCTCGTGAAGCTCTCGGGGACACGCGCGACGTGGCCATCGACCTGCATGGCCGGGTCGGTGTGGCCGGCGCGCGGCGGATCCTGCACGCGGTCGAGGACCTGCAGCCGTTCTTCGTCGAGGAGCCGGTGCTGCCTGAGCACATGGTGCATCTGTCCGAGGTGGTCAGCGCATCGACTGTGCCGCTGGCTTTGGGCGAGCGGCTCTACCACCGCGCGGACTTCGTCGCGCCGCTGAACGCCGGCGTTGCGGTGGTCCAGCCGGACGTGTCACATGCCGGCGGGATCTCGGAGTTGCGGCGGATCGCGGTGCTGGCCGACACACATGGTGCGATGCTGGCGCCGCACTGTCCGCTCGGGCCGATCTCGCTGGCGGCGAGTCTGCAGGTCGCGTTCGCGACGCCGAACTTCCTGATCCAGGAGCAGAGCCGAGGCATCCACTACAACCAGGCGAGCGACCTCACGTCGTACGTGACGGACCCGGCGCCGTACACCTGGGTCGACGGTCACGCCGACTGGAATCCGTTGCCTGGCTTGGGAATCACGGTTGACGAGGCCGCGGTCCGAGCAGCGGACAAGACCGGCCACAGCTGGCGCAATCCGGTCTGGACCCACCCGGACGGCTCGTTCGCCGAATGGTAGTCATCGACGCGGAGGACGGCGGCCGCTGGAAGTCACTACAGTTGGCCGGTCGGGAGTGGCTCTGGCAGGGACCCGGGCTCCTGAGCGGACCCCGCACGAACCACACCGCGTTCACCGACGCGGGCGGTCTCGACGAATGCTTCCCCACCATCCGTGGCATGCCGGATCACGGCGGTCTCTGGAACCAGCCCTGGTCCACCTCGGTGACGTTTGGCGACGCGGCTCTCACTCGGACCTTCACATCCGGCGCCGATTCCGTCACCGCCGACTACCACCTGCAGGCGCCTCCGGGCTACCGCTTCACGTGGGCGGCGCATGCCCTGCTGGACTGCGCGGTCGGCGCATCGGTGCTGGCATCCGGTGGGACTCCTTGCAGGCTCTACCCCGAAGCCGCCCCCTATCTCTCGACCCCGTGGCCTGCGGACGCCTCTTGGCTCGACACGACCTGGCCGACGCCGCTCGACCTGAACACCTACGGTCCATCCGACGGGACCGCGGTCGGCGCGATCCTCGTCGACTGTCCCACCGTGTCCGTTCTCGACCGCGGTGCCCTCCTGCAGCTGGAATTGAGTTGCCCCGGGCAACCAGTGTCGACGGCGTTGTGGCGTAACCAGGCCGGCTTCCCCGACGAGACGCCGTACCGGAGCCTGGGGGTGGAGCCGATGCTCGGGCGGGTGTTCGATCTTGCGGAGGCCGGTCCGGGGGACGCGGCCGTCGTACCGCCGAGTGGCGAGCTGGCCTGGCGGTTGACGGTCTCCGCCAGGCCAGTGTGATGGTGCTATCCGAGCGGCAGATCGAGTACGACGTTCGCCACCGTGGTGCTGTTCGTCGTGCGGATGCTGTTGATCTCGGTCGCGGTCAGCGCCCGCTTGTAGATGCGGACCTCGTCCATGGAGCCGTCGAAGTGATGCGCTCCGTCGAGCCGCTGGCCGACGTACATCTTGAACGGTCGCGCCGGACTGACCGATCCGGCCGGCGCCGTGACGCTGGCTGCCTGGACTCCGTCGACCCAGATCGACAACGTGCCTGCCTTGCGCTGCAGGGCGACGTGATGCCAGGCGTTGTTGTTGTACGCGCTGGTTGTGGAGACGGATGCGGTGTTGCCGTTGGTGGTGATCAGCCCGCGGATGCGGCTGTCCGCGGGTTCGGCCCGCAGCCAGAACTGCGAGAACTCGTTGATGCCGTACCCCCAGAAGATCGCCTGGTTCGCCGTACTCGCGCCGTACTTGATCCATGCCATCGCGGTGAAGTCGCCGGCGCCGACCGCGAGCGACTCCGCGAACGGCAGCTGGATCGCGTCGTCGACGCCATCGAGGTCGCGTGCCTGCCCGAACTTGCCGGTGACCGCGGTCGTCCCGCCACGCAGGTAACTGTGGTTGCCGAGCCCGGAGACGTCGGGCGTCGTCGTGCCGAGCGGTGCGTCGGGGTGGCCGATGTCGGTCTCGGTGAACCGGGCGAACCGGATCTGGTCGCGTGCGTCCACGGTGCCGCCTTCGTACAGCAGCCCGATCTCACCGGTGTCGAGGATCGCCATGTCGGAGTACCCGGACCAGTCGCTGGTGATCCTGGTGCCGTCGGCCACGGACTGCCAGGTCTTGCCTTCGTCGAAGCTGGACCGGATCGTCATGTACCGCCGCCGCTCCGGATCAGCCGGCCCGGCGAAGAGGATCCGGTTGTACTTGTCCCCGCGATCCACAGCCCGCAGCCGCTGCAGCGACGTCTGCACCACCGGCGTGGTCAGGCCGGAGATGGTCGCGTACGGCGCGACGTACGTCTGCCCGCCGTCGTTGCTGACCGCAGACATCCGACTGGCTCCGGCAGCACCGGTGTTGTTGCGGGCAATCGCGTAGACGCCACCGTCCACCTTCTCGACGACACTGATCTCCTGCGGTACGGCGCCATCGGACCGCAGATCGGTCGCACCCTTGTGCCAGGTCTCACCACTGTCGTCGCTGTACACCAACTGCCCGGCCGCGCGACCGCTGCCGTTGTCGTAGTTGGTCCCGGCGACCAACCGCCCGGCATGCGCGCCACGCGTCAGCTGGATGCCGTGCACCGGCCCGGTGGCGTACCAGCCCCAAGCCGGATCGTCGATCTGATCACCGATGTCCTTTGCCTTGCTCCACGTCCGGCCGTCGTCGTCACTGGTCTGCACGTACGGCGTCCGCGGCCGGCTCGTCGTACCGGGGTCCATCGTGCTCAGCAGCACGATCCGGCCGGTCTCGTAGTCGACGATGGGCGCCGGGTTGCCGCGGGTCGCCACCGCGTTCGGGTCGGAGTCGCTGCCGGACAGCACGGTCTGCGTCGCCGACCAGGTCCGGCCGTCGTCGTCGGAGCGGCGCATCACCAGGTCGATCTCCTGCGAGTCCGCGCACCAGGTTCGCCGCGCCTCGGCGAAGGCGAGCAGGGTGCCGGCTTTGGTCTTCACGATCGCGGGGATGCGGTAGCAGCCGTATCCCGCGTCTCCCTTGTTGAAGAGCACGGTCTGGGTGATTGCTGTCGGGCCAAAGGCTTCTGTGGGCGGTTGCGCGGCAGCCGGCGGGGCGGGCACCAGCAGCGTGAGCGCTACGAGGAGTGGAAGTCGGGTGGGCATGGGCGGATGCCTCCAAAACTGAAAGTGAACAACGGGGCGGTTGTTCACCTCGTAATTTATCCACTTCCACGCGTCCAAAACCGATGACATGGGACGTCCTATGTCTGGATCGATCCAATAGCGTGGACCCCGAGGAGGAACCCATGGATCTGCTTGCCGAACTCCGGCGCCGCAAGGTGCTCGCCATCATCCGGACCGACGACCCCGACCGCGCCCTGGAGTGCATCCACACCCTCATCGAGGCGGGGATCACCGCCCTCGAGGTGTCGCTCACCACGCCGGGCGGGGTCGAGGCGATCGCCAAGGCGCGCTCGACGTACGACCCGTCGATCCTGATCGGCGCAGGCACCGTCGTCACCCCAGCCCAAGCCGACGAGGTCGCCGCGGCGGGCGCGGGGTTCGCGGTCACACCGGCGATCACCCGCGGCGCCCACCGCAGCGTGGAGCTCGGCCTTCCGCTGCTCTGTGGCGCGCTCACCCCCACCGAGGTCGTCGCCGCGCTCGACCTCGGCGCCACCGCGGTCAAGATTTTCCCCGCCAAGGTCTACGGTCCCGGCTACTTCCGCGAACTCCGCGCCCCACTCCCCGACGCGCCCCTGATCGCAGTAGGCGGCGTCGACGCGACCACCGCCCCCGAATACCTCGCCGCCGGCGCCCTGGCCGTCGGCGTAGCCTCCCCGCTCCTGGGCAACGCCGCCACCGGCGGCTCGTTGTCCGACCTAGCCGCCCGAGCCAAAACCTTCCTCGCCGCAGTGGCCCCCACGGAGTAGACCGATGACTGATCTCCTGACCATCGGCGAGACGATGGTTTCGTTGCGGACTGCGCGTCCGATGCGGCTCGGCGGTGATGCGCACCTGTCGATCGCCGGCTCGGAGAGCAACGTCGCCATCGGCCTCTCTCGTCTGGGGCACCAGGCCGCCTGGCTGGGTGCTGTCGGCAACGACGAGCCCGGTCGGCTGATCCAGCGCACGCTGCGGGCCGAGGGTGTGGACACGGAGTGGCTCCGGTTCTCGGACGAGTCGTTCACCGGGTTCATCGCCTTCGACCAGCCGTCGCACGACATCACCCGGGTCAGCTACCACCGCCGCGGCTCGGCCGGTTCCACGCTGACTAGTGCGGAGAGCATCGCCGCGTTGGAAGCGTCCGCGCCTCGGCTGCTTCATGTCACTGGCATCACGCCGGCCCTCTCCGACTCCACGCGTGCTGCGACGCTGGCCGTCGTACGTGCGGCTGCGGAGTCCGCCGTACGCGTGTCGCTGGACGTCAACTACCGCGCTCGCCTCTGGTCACGCGCCGACGCGGCGACTGCGCTGCGTGACCTGCTTCCCTTCGTACACACGGTTTTCGCGTCCGACGACGAACTCGACATCCTCACCGACGCCGCCGAACCAGTCCGCGCCTTGCTGGACGGCGGCAGCACCGAGGTCGTCGTGACCGCCGGCGGCAAGGGCGCCTGGACGCACACCGCCGACGGCACGATCCACCGGCCCGCCCTCCCGGTGACCGTCGTCGACAGCATCGGCGCCGGCGACGCGTTCGTGTCCGGCTACCTGTCCGGCACTCTCGACGACCTCTCCCCGGAACACCGCCTCGACCGCGCCACCACGTCCGGCGCCTTCTGCGTCACCGCGACCGGCGACTGGGAGTCCCTCCCCACCCGCGACGACCTCTCGCTGCTGTCGCACACCCAAGGCACCGCGCTCCGCTGACGCTTGCACTTGACACTGTGTCAAGGCAGAGAGTCGGGTCGTCATGGTGAACATCGGAGAATTCGCTCGTCTCGGCGGGGTGTCGACCCGCATGCTGCGGCACTACGACGCCATCGGCGTACTCAAGCCTGCGCACGTCGATCCGTCCAGCGGCCGACGCTCGTACGACGTCACGCAACTGGCGACCCTGAACCGTTTGGTCGCCCTCAAAGGGCTCGGGTTCAGCCTGGACGAAATCGGCCGGCTGCTCGGTGAAGGCGTGGATCCCGCGGAAATGAAGGGGATGCTGCGGTTGCGGCAGGCCGAGTTCGAACGCCGGGTGCGGCACGACCGGCACATCCTCGACCGGGTGACAGCGCGACTCCGACTGATCGAGCAGGAGACCCGCATGAACACGACCATCGAAACCAAACAAGCCGACGCAGTCACCATCGCATCCCTCTCGGCAACCGCGATCGACGCTAGCCCGCAGAGCACCGGCCACGTGCTGCGCGACCTCTTCGACCAGGTCATCGAGCGAATGGAAGCCGTCCACGCCGACCGCACCACCCCCGTCGCTTGGTTCATCTCGGCGGACGGCCGTGCGTCGGTCGAGGTTATCGCCGGCTATGCCTTGCCCGGCGACTCGGTCCCGGGCCTGCAGGCCCGGTCGCTGCCGGTGGTCGAGGTGGCTTCAACCATTCACCAGGGCCCGATGTCGGGGATCGCCACCGCCTACCAGGAGCTTGCTCGGTGGGCCGAGGCGAACGGCCATCACAAGCTCCTGGAGTCACCTCGCTGGCGCCAGCACTTCCTCGAAGCAGACGGCGACGACGAAACCCACTGGATCGTGGAACTCCAACTCGAACTGACCTAACCCGCGGGGTCAGCGTTCGTCGATGATTTCGGCGTTGGTGGCCGTCGGGGGTGCGGACACCAGCGACCACGCGGCGACTGCCTCCGGCGATTGCGCCAACGGGAAGGCAGCAGCCATCGCCTGGAACGACTCCCACCGCCAGGTGTCGGTGTACGTCCCGTCCTCGAGCCGCACGAGCTGCGTGGAGGTCAGTCCGGGGTGGGCGGACCGGATCACCCCGATCACGGTCGCCCGCCGCTCGAGAAACTCGGCCAGCTTCTCCGGCTCGACCGAGTACGTGTGGATCCGCACAACTCCTGCGGTCGCATCCGTTGTGTGCTCTGCCTGGGTCTGCTGTGTCGCCTGCATGATGTTCTCCTCTTGATCTTGGGTACGTGCTGTTGACGGATGTCGGCGAGGAGATGTGACGGGGCCGCTCGCGGGTGTGCAGGTTGAGTGGATCCGGGGGTTGCTGGGCACCGGGGAGCAGAAACAGCACTCAGGAACGGAGGGGCGGTTATCACCAGTCCCAGTGGCCCTTACGAGGGTTTGACTCCCGCGGCGCATGAAGACCCGGCCGAGGTCACCGACACCGAGGTCAACGAGGCTCTCGAGCGTGGCGACGTCGACGTACGCGGCCAGGAGATCCGCCACGACGAAGGCGCGCGACCGGACTCCGACCGCAACGACACTCCACAACCCCCGACCAAGGAAAGCCAAACCTGACGAGCGCCTGCAAGCCCGCCCGATCAGCTGGCGCGCTCAGCAATCCTCTGAATCCTCGACCGGGAACAGGATCGGGCTGAGCAGATCGCGGGAGCGTTCCCTCGGACTGGTCGGGTCGTCCGGCACGAGATCCACAATGCGGTTGCACGCATCGTGGATCTCGTTCTCGGCTTCCTCCAGGTCCGCGCGCTGGTCGGACTCGGCCGCCTCCCAGTAGAACTGCGGCTCCACGTCGGCGTTCCGGCGTACCGACTCCGTCAGGTGAGGAGGTCGGGGTCGGTTTCGAGTTCTTTGTCTGGTTCGAGGGGGAGGACGATCTTGAAGCGGGTGTCGCCGGGTTGGGATTCGACGCGCAGGTCGCCGTGGTGTTTCTTGACCACGATGCGCCAGGAGATGTCGAGGCCCAGGCCGGTGCCCTCGCCGATCGGTTTGGTGGTGAAGAACGGCTCGAAGATCCGGTTCCGGATCTCCCGCGGGATCCCCGGACCGGTGTCGCCGATCTCGACGACCGCGTAGGCGCCGTCCTTCTTGGTCCGGATGGTCAGCGTGCCCGATCCGCCCATCGCGCTGACCGCGTTGTCGATGATGTTGGTCCACACCTGGTTGAGCTCGGCGGCGTACGCCGGGATCGGTGGCAACTCCGGATCGAAGTCCTTCACCACCTCGTACCCCTGCAGCTTCCCCGACATCATCACCAGCGTCGACTTCAGCAACTCGCGCAGATCGACGATCTGGTACGGCGCCCTGTCGATCTGCGAGTACTGCTTCGCGGCGCCGACCAGCGTCGAGATCCGGGTGACGGAGTCGTCGATCTCGTTCATCAGCGACTCGGTGTCGATCGTGTACATCAACCAGCGCACGGCGCCCTCGAGGTACTTCGGCCCGACCGCGGCCAGCACCTCCTCCATCCACGGCACGTCGAGCCCGGCCGCGGCCAGCACCGGCGCGACGTCCCAGCTGGCCTGAACGTCGTGGTCGTCCAGCCAGTCGGTCAGCGAGTCCTCGGCATCGGACAGCTCCATCGGCGAGATGTCCTTGTCCTTGGTCTTGTCCAGCCGCTCGACCGCCGCCTCCTGCAACTCGACGATCTGGTGCAGTTTGGTCGCGTCCAAGGTGCCGTCGGCAAGCATCGCCAGCTTGGACCGCATCCCCGCGACCCGCTGCCGCAGCGTCGCCGCGGCCCGGACCGCCGCGGCGGCGGGGTTGTTGAGCTCGTGTGTCAGACCGGCCGACAACGACCCGAGGGCGAGCAGCCGCTCGCGCTCCCCCAGCGTCTCGTTGGTCCGGCGCATCCCCATGATGAAGCCCTCGATCAGGTGCACCGCCATCGGGAACCAGGTGTTCATCATCGTCGCCATGGTCTCGGCGCCGATCACGTAGAACTCCGACGGCTCGGTCACCCGCATCGTCGCCGTGTAGGTCTTGTGGTCGGTGGCGCCGAAGAAGGCGTTGAACGCACCGGCGTAGACCCCGCGCTGGCGGGTCCGGTTGATCTCGATCTCTTCACCGTGCGACAGCTTGCAGAGCCGGAGCTCACCGGACAGCAGCACGTAGCAGCAGGTCGCCGGATCTCCCTCGGCGAACACGATCCCGTCGTGCACCGACTCGACGTACCCGGCATCGGACAGCCACTGCAACTGCTCGTCGGTCAGCGACTCGAACAGGAAGAGCGTGCGCAACTCGTCCGGGGTCAGCCGGCGCGGCTGCTCGGTCTCGACAGTCATCAGAGCATCTCCAGGTATCGGTGCACCAGTGTCACGGCCATCGCTCCGTCGCCAACCGCGGAGGCGACCCGCTTCACCGACTCGGCCCGTACGTCCCCGGCGGCGAACACGCCCGGCATGCTCGTCTCCAGGTGGTACGGCTCCCGCTCCAACGCCCAGCCCGGTGGCTTCCCGTGCAGGTCCGGCCCGGTGAGGACGAACCCGCGCTGGTCGCGGAGCAGGTCACCCGGCAGCCAGTCCGTCCGCGGGGCCGCGCCGATGAACACGAACATCCACTCCGTGTCCACCTCGCGCGACTCACCGGTCACACTGTTCCGCAGGGTTGCCCGTTCGAGGTGGTCGGAGCCCTTGCAGTCGACCACCTGCGTACAGGTGTGGACCTCGATATTGTCGATCTCGTCGATCTGATTGATCAGGTACGACGACATGGTCGCCGTCAGCGATGGTCCTCTTACCAGCATATGCACGCGTTTGGCATGTCTCGAGAAGTACACCGCAGCCTGGCCGGCGGAGTTCGCCCCGCCGATGATGTAGACCTCCTGTCCGGCGCAGCTGGGCCCCTCGGTCGTGGCCGAGCCGTAGTAGATGCCCCGGCCGCACAGGTCGTCCACACCGGGGGCGTCGAGCGTCCGGTACGAGACGCCGGTCGCCAGGATCACCGAGTGCGACGAGATCTCGCTGCCGTCCGAGAACCGCAGCTTGCGCGCGGACCCGAGCGTCTCCAGACCGACCACCTGACGCGCGGTCAGCAACTCAGCGCCGAACCGCACCGCCTGCCGCCGGGCCCGGTCGGTCAACTGAGCGCCCGACACCCCGTCGGGAAAGCCCAGGTAGTTCTCGATCCGGCTCGACTGGCCGGCCTGGCCGCCGGTCGCCAACTGCTCGACCAGCACGGTCCGCAGTCCTTCGCTGGCGCCGTACACGGCCGCACCCAGACCCGCCGGACCACCACCGACGACGACCAGGTCGTAGAACTCCGAGGCGGGCGCGGTCGACAGCCCCACCTTGCTCGCCAGCTCGGACTCGCTCGGCGCCACCATGACCGAGCCGTCCGGAGTGATGATCACCGGGAGCGTCGAGCCGTCCACCCCGGCTGCCTCCAGCAGGCGCTTGCTCTCGTCCTCGTCCACGCCGTACCACCGATACGGCACGGCGTTGCGGGCCAGGAAGTCGCGGGCCGCGAACGACGGCGCCGACCAGCGGTGGCCGATCACCCGGGTCTCGTCGGTGGACGGCTCCGGGGTCGACTTCCACAGGTCGAGCATCGCGTCGACCACCGGGTAGAGCTTCTCCTCCGGCGGGTTCCACGGCTTCAGCAGGTAGTGGTCGAGGTCGACCACGTTGATCGCCTGGATCGCCGCGTCGGTGTCGGCGTACGCGGTGAGCAGCACGCGGCGCGCGAGCGGGAACAGATCCATCGCGGCCTCGAGGAACTCGATCCCGGACAGCTGGGGCATCCGGTAGTCGGCCAGCAGCAGCGCCACCGGCTCGCCCCGCAGCTTGAGCTCGCGCAGGGCGTCCAGCGCCTGGACCGGATTCTCCGCCCGGACGATGCGGTGCTCCTCGCCGTACCGACGGCGGAGGTCACGGGCGATCGACCGGGAAACGCCGGGGTCGTCGTCCACGGTGAGGATCACCGGGCGGGTCGTTGACGCTGTCATGCCTCCTTCATACCAGCGCCGGGCCAGGAATCGGGAAGGGTATTTGCCGCACACTTTCGCTGCGGTTTCCCGCAGTCGGGACCTGCGGGAAACCTCAGGGCAGCGCGGCGAGGTACGGCGCGTGACTGTTCTTGAACTCCCAGCCGTAGTACCGATCCCAGTTGATCGACCACGTCATCAGCCCGCGGAAGGCCGGCGAGGCGCCGCCACGGAGGCTGTAACCGCCGCAGTTCTGGCCCTTGACCAGGCAGTCGAGCGCTTGGTGCACGGCTGCCGGGGCGGTGTAGCCGTTGCCTGCGCTGACCGCTGCCGGGAGTCCGAAAGCGATCTGGTCCTGCCGGAGCCCTGGGAAGGTCTGACCGGTGTTGGCGACCGGGAAGCCGGCCTTGATCATGTCGGTCATCGCGATGTGGAAGTCCGCGCCGCCCATGTTGTGGTACTGGTTGTCCAGCCCCATCACCGGACCGGAGTTGTAATCCTGGACGTGCAGCACGGTCAGTGCGTCGCGCAGCGCGTGGATGACCGGCAGGTACGACCCGGTCCGGTTGTCGCCGCCGCCCGCACCGCCGTAGAACTGGTACCCGACCTGCACAAAGAACGTCTCTGGCGCCATCGTCAGCACGAAGTTCGCGCCGTACTTCGCCTTCAGTGACTTCAGCGCCGAGATCAGGTTGACGATCACCGGTGTGGTCGGGTTGCGGAAGTCGGTGTCACCGGCGTTCAGGTACAGCGAGTGTCCTTCGAAGTCGATGTCCAGTCCGTCGAGACCGTAGCGGTCGATGATCGCGCTGACCGAGCTGACGAACGCGTCCCGGGCAGCAGTGGAGGTGAGCTGCACCTGCCCGTTGGCGCCGCCGATGGAGATCAGCACCTTCTTCCCAGCCGCCTGCTTGGCCCGGATCGCGCTGACGAACTCCGCCTCGCTCTCCACGTTCGGGCACTCCGCGACCGGGCAGCGGTTGAACCGGATGTCCCCCGACGTCACCGACGTCGGCTCACCGAAGGCCAGGTTGATGATGTTCCACTCCGCCGGTACGTCGGCCATCCGCACGTACCCGGACCCGTTGGCGAAGCTCGCGTGGAGGTATCCGATCAGCGCATGCTTGGGCAACCCCGTGCTCGTGCAGCCTCCCGTCGTACCTGTCACCGCTGGGGACTTGGCCGACTCACCTGTCCCGTTGTACGCCGCGACCGAGTAGGTGTGACTCGTGCACGTCCCGAGTCCGCCGAGGGTGGCCGTCGTACCAGTGACGGTCTGTACGACGTTGGCGCCTTCGTACACGCGGTAGCCAGTGACTGTGCCAGTGGAGGCGCCCCAACCGAGCGAGATGCTGCTGTTCGTCGTACCGGTGACTGAAGGCGTTCCGGGAACGCCAGGACCGGACGGGTTGCCACCGGGACCGTCGAGGCTGATGTCGTCCGCCTGGTACGCCGGTTGCCCGTACCAGCCATGCACGTACACCTGCACCGACGTCTGACTCGCACCCGTCGTGAACGAGACGCTCAGCTGCGTGTAGCTCGACGCAGACGGCGTCCAGGTCGACGCACCGCCAGTGACGCCCAGGTAGACGTACGACCCACGCACCCAACCCGACAGCGTTCACGCCGTATTGGGCTGCACTGACACGGTCTGGCTGCACTGTGCATGGTCCGAGCTCGTCACTGCCCCGTTGAGCGCATAGCCGCCAGTCCGCACCGGGCTGCTGACGACAGACCCGCCAGAACAGGTCCACCCGCTCAGCGACCCGGTCTCGAAGCCCGGATTGGTCAGGACGTTCGCCGCCTGCGCGGACTGCGTCCCACCGACGAGCAGCAGAAGCAGACCGAGGACGACAGCAAGGCACCGTGAACGCATGGGCGAACCTCCCGGGGCGGATGGAGTTCATTAAGTAGAGACGCTCCGTAACTTCCTGGTCAATGTGCGACGGCTGTCGGCTTCCCGACGCTGTCGGGACCCCGTCGCCGGTTGTTTGGCAGGTTTTCGCCAGCGGCCAGTTGAAGCCAAAACCGTGTAGCCGTCGCTACGCCTTGGCAGGCTCTTCGTCGTCCGGAGCTCGGGGGCGGGCGACCGCGGCTACAGCCGGCGGTCAGGACTACGGGACGCCAGGCGCGCGTCCCTCCGTGGAGGCATCACGTGAACCATCCCAACCTGCGTCGGCGCACCGCTTTGCTCGCGGGCGCCGCGCTGATCACCACCGCCCTGGTGGCTCCACCAGGCTCGGCGGCACCGACCGCACCGCCGCCTGCGGCAGAGGCCACCTCGATGGCCCTGCCGACCTTCGCACCGGGCCGGTACGTCGTGACACTGGCCGACAAGCCGCTCGCGACGTACCAAGGCGGCGTCAGCGGGCTGAAGGCCACCAAGCCGGCCAAGGGTCGCAAGGTGGACGTCAACAGCACGGACTCCCAGCGCTAACGGTCCTTCCTCGGCACCAAGCACGCACAGGTCGCCGCCAAGGTCGGTGCGAAGGTCAGCCACGACTACTCGACCGCTCTGAACGCCTTCACTGCGTCGCTGACCTCCAAGCAGGTCAACGAGCTCAGCAAGACGCGCGGCGTGGTCTCCGTGGTTCCGAACCAGCTGCACAAGGCTCTGGACGACCGCAACCCCGCCGACTTCCTCAAGCTGTCCGGCAACGACGGCGTCTGGAAGACAGTCGGCGGTACGGCGGAAGCCGGCAAGGGTGTCGTGGTCGGCGTAGTGGACACCGGCGTCTGGCCGGAGAGCGCGTCGTTCTCGGGCCCTGCTCTCGGCACCACTCCCCCGACCGCAGCAGACCCCTACCAGCCGTACCGCGCCGGCGCCGGCACCGTGATGCAGAAGGCCGACGGCAACACCTTCACTGGTAGCTGCGAGACCGGTGAGAGCTTCACCGCCGACCTGTGCAACACCAAGCTGATCAGCGCCAGGTACTTCGGCGACGGCTGGCTCAACCTGGTCCCACCGGATCAGCGCGCCGACTACGCCTCGCCCCGGGACGGCAACGGCCACGGCACCCACACTGCTTCCACCGCAGCGGGTAAGGCCGGCGTCGACGTCGCAGAGAGCAGCATCAACTTCGGCACCATCTCCGGTGTCGCGCCGGCGGCCAAGGTCGCCGTCTACAAGGCACTGTGGGAAGCCAAGGACGGCAAGAACTCCGGCGGACTGACCTCCGACATCCTGGCCGCGATCGACCAGGCCGTGGCCGACGGTGTCGACGTGATCAACTACTCGGTCGGCTCCATCTTCGAGTCCGCGCACACCGACCCGATCCAGCTCGCGTTCCTGTCCGCGGCGTCGGCCGGCATCTTCGTCTCCGCAGCGGGCGGCAACTCCGGTCCGTACGCGTCCACCCTCGACAACACCTCCCCGTGGGTGACCACGGTCGGCGCAAGCACCGTGGCGCCGTACGCGGGCACTGTGGTCCTGGGCAACGGGCAGAAGTACGCCGGAGTGAGCACGAGCATCGCGGCGGCGACCGGAACCCGTCCGCTGGTGACCGGCCCGGCCGTCAAGACCGCGTCTGCCACTGACACTGACGCACTGGGCTGTCTGCCCGGCACGCTGGACCCGGCCAAGACCGGCGGCAAGATCGTGGTCTGCGAGCGCGGTGTGGGTGCCCGGGTGGACAAGTCCGCCGAGGTACTGCGGGCTGGTGGTGCCGGGATGGTCCTGCTCAATCTGTTCGACCAGGATGCGCTTGGCGACTCGCACGTCGTACCGACCGTGCACCTCAACGTCCCGTCGGCTCTGACAGTCAAGGCGTACGCCGCCAGTCCGAACGCCACGGCAGAGCTCGTGCCGGGCAACACCAGCGGGCAGAGCGAGCCGTACCCGCAGATGGCCGACTTCTCGTCGCGCGGCCCGTCAACGTCAAGCAATGGCGACCTGCTGAAGCCAGACATCGCTGCGCCCGGTGTCAACGTGCTTGCCGCTGTCGCACCGCCAAGCAACGACGGACACAGCTACGCCTTCTACTCCGGTACGTCGATGGCCGCGCCGCACGTGGCCGGTCTGGCCGCGCTGTACCTAGCGAAGCACCCAGACTGGTCGCCGATGGCAGTCAAGTCCGCGCTGATGACGACGACTTCCGACGTACTGTCTTCTACTGGCGACGTCGAGAGCGACCCGTTCGCACGGGGTGCTGGCGAGGTGCAGCCGTCGAAGATGCTCGACCCGGGTCTGGTCTACGACTCCGGTGACGTGGACTGGCAGAGCTACCTCGAGGGCACTGGTGTCGCGACTGGCACCGGCGTACCGGCTGTCGACCCGAGCGACTACAACGCTCCGTCGATCGCGGTCGGGCAACTGCTCGGCACGCAGACGATCACTCGCCGGGTGACCGCAGTGACCCCAGGGCTCTACCGAGCCACAGTCTCTGTGCCAGGCATGAAGGCGACGGTGACCCCGTCCATCCTGAACTTCACGGCCGCCGGTCAGACCAAGACGTTCACGGTCAAGCTCACCCTCGACACCGCTGCCTCCGGCGAGACCACCAGCGGCTGGCTGACGTGGCAGGGCGCCGGCAAGGCGGTCCGTAGCCCGATCGCCGTCGTACCGACCTCTGTCCTCGCGCCAACCGAGGTCAGCGGGACCGGAGCATCCGGTACGGCGACCTTCCAGGCCACTGTGGGCAAGGCCGGCTCACCGATCAGGGCGTACGGCGTCGTGTCCGCTCCACTCGTACCTGGTGCAGTGCCCGCCGGTGCCGCGGACGCGGACCTGCCGGACTACCCGGTGACCGTCACGGCTCAGACCAAGGCGGTGCAGTGGAACATCAAGACCGTTGACCCCGCCGGGAGCATCTGGCTGGTGCTCTACAAGGTCGTGAACGGCCAGAAGCAGTTGCTGTCGTTCGTCGGCAACGGGTCCAACCAGGCCTCCGCAACTCTGGCTGCACCGGCTCCGGGCGTGTGGGGAGTTCTTGCGATCACCCTGACCAACCCGCCTGGCGCTGACACCACGAAGTACACGATGCAGACCAACGTCGTGACCTCCACCGCGGGCAGCGCCCTCAAGGTCACCCCGACGGCCGCACCGACCGCCTTCAACCCCTTCCAGGTCACCGCGTCCTGGTCCGGGCTGCCGACCGGTCAGCGCTCCACCGGCTTCGTCGAGTTCCCGAACCGGGCGGGCACGGTAGTGACGATCAACTAGATCCAGCGACGGCGGGCGGCCTGAACGCCCGCTTGGAACCGGGTCTGCGCGCCGAGTGACTCCATCAGCGCGCGGACCCGGCGCTGGGTCGTCCTAGGGCTTATCCGCAGCCGGCGGCTGATCATGTCGTCGGTTGCGCCGCCCGCGAGCAGCAGCAGGATGTCCCGATCCGGCGACCGCAGGGCCGGCACCTCACCATTGGCGAGCAACGCCGGCATCGGAATCGCCAGCGCCCACAACATCTCGAACGTCGCGATCAGCCCGTCCAGCAGCCCGGACGACCGGATCAGCAGGTTGGACTCGGCCGGCGCCCGCTTGGTCAACCCGATCAGCGCGGTGTGGTCGTCCCCCACCGCCATCTTCATCGGCACCTGGGCCAGCACCCGACTCACCTCGCCCGCCGACTGCAGCTCCGGCAGCACCCCCATGATGTCCTCGGACTCGAACACCTCGGTGCCGTAGATCGCCCGGTACTCGACCCCGTCCGCCAGCCGCTCCAGCTCCAACCGCTGCTGCGTCGACGGCGGCGTCACGTACGGCGGCCGATCCAGCACCCGCACCTCCCGCTCAGAGCTCTTCTGCAACTCCTCATAAGCTCTGAGCAGTGTCGGCCCGTCCTCGATCAGCTCGATCTGATTCCCCTCCAGCACCGGCCGGCCCCGGGCACCACGCAGCTCGTCCGCCACCATCCGCAGCCTCGACAGCTGCGCGTCCAGCTCGTCCAGGGGATCCACCACCGCCCCGTCCGCCACCGCAACTCCTCCCCACACCGGCAACCACCGACCTCACACTAAACCGAATTAGCGGACGCCCGGCAGCGATGTCTCACTCAGCTGTCAAGGGCACAGCCCGGGGCACGGCCACGGCCGTCCGCAGCGGGCGCAGCAGCCGTCGAGGGCCGGGGCCGGCAGCCAGAGTGGGCTGACCAGTACGGCGCTCTGCGTCGAACGACTGGCGACCGGCCCAGCCCGGCTGGGCGCCGGGTGTGGGCTGCCCGGAATCCAGTGGATCTGGGTGCGGCCGCCGTTGCCGTGGGCGGCCAGGAGGGCGTCGATGCCGTCGTCCCAGGTGGACGTGCTGGGCCAGCGGCCGCGCCATCTCAGGGCCACGGCTCCGTCGGACCACTGGACGCCTTCGGCGAGGGTGCCTGTGCCGCGGATGCCGGAGGCGTGGACGTGGCGGACCAGTCGGAAGAGGCGAGGGTGCCGCTGCGTCGAGTTCACCTCTCCACCTTTGCCCAGCGGCTGCTGTTCACAACAGGTGTGGGCTGTGGGCTGTGTGAACAGCCCACAGCCCACATGCCCTTGCCTACAAGGGTTCTGGCAGCGTTTTGTCGGCGTGGGCTTGTACTGTCTTGGGCACGCACCACATGAGCTCGAAGCGCAAACGGGGGTGGTCCTGTGGCTGAGGCAGCGTTCGGCGCGCAATTGAGGCAGTGCAGGCAGGCAGTCGGCTTGAGCCTGCGCCAACTGGCCGGCCGGGTCGGCTACGACCACAGCTACTTGTCGCAGGTGGAGCGCGGCCAGCGGCCCGGCTCTGCCGACTTGGCCCGGCTCTGTGATCGCGAGCTCGGCACTGAGAGCCGGCTGACCGCTGCCTTCGAGCAGGGTCGCTCCACCGCGGGCCGGCTGCAGCCGGCCGAGTCACCGGTGGCGGCGGATCCGCTGCAGGCGGCTTGGCACGAGCTCGTCCAGTCCTTCGGCATCGTTGATCCGGCTGCCGAGCTCGAGGACTTCCGCAGCGTTCCCCCTGGGCGTTTGCTGCCGGAGCTGATCATGGATCTCCGCGCGCTTCCGGCGAGCATGCCGACCCAGGTCGCTCGACTGACCGCGCTCATTGCGCTGACGTTGACCGGCCTCGGTCAGGTGCACGCCGCCAGGCGCTGGTGGCATACGGCCCGGACCACAGCGGACCGCTCGGCGGAACCACCCGTCCGCAGCTCGGTGCGTGCGTTGGAGGCGGCCAGTGGGCTCGCGGAGCGGCGACCTCTGCCCCAGCTTCTCGAGCTCACCGAAGAGGCCTTGGCCCTCGGGCGACAGTCACCAGGCTGTCTTCTTCAGGCGCACGCGGCGCGGGCGCAGGTGCTGGCCGAGCTGGGTCGTGGTGCCGAGGCGCACCGCGCGCTTCAGGAGCTCCTGAGTGTGGCGGACGTGTTGCCGGTGGCAAGCACGACGAACGACTGGCTGACTGACTGGGCGTCGTACCAGGTGCGGTGGGCCGAGGGGCGCATCTGTGCCCGACTCGGGTACGGCGGCGCCGGTTGTGTGCTGCTAGGACGCGCGTTGGAGGAGTGCCCCGAGACGTGGCTGGGTGAGCGTGCCGGAGTGGAGCTCGGGCTGGCCGAGTGTCTGGCCGTGGACGGGGAGGTCGCCGCGAGCGTGGCGCTGGCTCTGCGGGTGTTGGTGGAGCTGCCGGACGAGTGGCACACCTATTACTTGTACGACGCCGCCGAGCGCGTGCTGAACGTCGTACGCGCACAGGAGCCAGGGCTGACGGCGGCGTGGGATCTGCAGGAGGTGCTGAGGCGGCAGGTCTATCTCGGTGGTCGCAGAGTGGGCACTGGGTCGAGCGCACTCCAGTGGCAGGGGTAACGTGCCGGAGGTGAGTGATACCTGGGACTTTGCAGTTGAGGTGCGTAGCGATCCGGCCAGCGCGGAGACGCGGACGGCGGTGCTGGCCAAGCCGGCGTTCGGGCAGGCGTTCACGGACCACATGGTGGTGGCCAACTGGACGGTCGAGCGTGGCTGGCACGACCAGAAGGTGACCGGGTACGCGCCGCTAACAGTCAGCCCGGCTGCCGCCGTACTGCATTACTCACAGGAGATCTTCGAAGGGCTCAAGGCCTACCGGCACGCGGACGGGTCAGTGTGGGCGTTCCGTCCAGATCGCAACGCTGCCCGGTTCACGGCGAGCGCCGCGCGGCTTGCGCTGCCGGAGGTGCCGGAGGACGCATTCGTGTCGGCACTGCGCGCGCTGGTGACGGTCGACGAGCCGTGGGTGCCGACAGCCGACAGTGGCGAGACCAGCCTGTACCTGCGGCCCTACATGATCGCCACCGAGGCTGCACTGAGCGTGCGGCCGGCCCGTGAGGTGCTGTTCGGCGTCATCGCCTCGCCTGCGGGTCCGTACTTCGACACCGGTCCCAAGCCGGTGTCGATCTGGCTGACGACCGCCACCGTCCGCGCGACGCCGGGCGGCACCGGGGCGGCCAAGTGCGGCGGGAACTACGCCGCCAGCCTGGCCGGGCTGGCCGAAGCTGTCGCCAACAACTGCGAGCAGGTCGCGTTCGTCGACGCCGCCGAGCACAAGTGGCTCGAGGAGATCGGCAGCATGAACATGTTCTTCGTCTACGCCGACGGCCGCATCGTCACCCCGGAGCTGAACGGCTCGATCCTCGAAGGCGTCACCCGGGCTTCGGTGCTCGAGCTCGCCGCCGACCTCGGTCACAAGGTGGAGGAGCGCCGGGTCTCCGCGGACGAGTGGAAGGACGGCGTCCGCAGCGGCGAGATCACCGAGGTCTTCGCCTCCGGCACCGCCGCCGTGATCACCCCGATCGGCCGACTCGCCTGGCCCGCCGGCGACCTGACGATCGGCGACCACTCAGTCGACTACGGCGTCGGCCCAGTCACCAAGTCGATCCGCTCGGCGCTGCTGGACCTCCAGTACGGTCGGGTCCCCGACGAGCGTGGTTGGCTGACCCGGCTGGCGTAGTTGCTGCCGGTTGTCCCCGGCGGCGGTTAAGTTGGCCACATGGCTGAGTCCAAGGCGGGGAAGTCGAAGACTCCGGCGATCGAGCTGGAGGTGGGTGAGCGCACGGTGCGGATCTCGAATCCGGACCGGGTGTACTTCCCGGCGCGCGGGGAGACGAAGCTGGATCTGGTCAAGTACTACCTGTCCGTCGGCGACGGGATCGTCCGGGCGCTGCGGGAGCGGCCGTGCATGCTGCACCGGTTCCCCGAAGGCGTGTCCGGCGAGAAGGTGCACCAGAAGCGGTTGCCGCACGGGGCGCCGCCGTGGATGGAGACCGTGCGGGTGAAGTTCCCGCGCTACAACCGTACGGCGGACGAGCTGTGCGTCACCGAGGTCGCGCACGTTGCGTGGGCGGTGCAGATGTCGACAGTCGAGTTCCACCCGTGGAACTCGCGCCGCGCCGACACCGAGAAGCCGGACGAGTGGCGGATCGACCTCGACCCGATGCCGGAGTGCCCGTTCGACCGGGTCCGCCAGGTGGCGCACGTCGTACACGAGGTCCTGGACGAGCTCGGGGCGGTGGGCTATCCGAAGACGTCCGGCGGGTCTGGCATTCATATCTATGTGCGGGTGAAGCCGGAGTACGGGTTCTCCGACGTACGGCGGGCCGCGTTGGCGTTCGCGCGGGAGGTCGAGCGGCGCGCACCGGATGACGTGACGACGACGTGGTGGCGCAAGGATCGCGACCCGAAGAAGCTGTTCGTCGACTACAACCAGAACGCGCGGGACCACACGATCGCCAGCGCGTACTCGGTCCGCGGGAACCCGGAAGGCACCGTGTCGACGCCGATCCGCTGGGACGAGATCGACGACGTGGACCCGAAGGCGTTCACGATCGAGACCGTGCCTGCCCGCTTCGCGGAGCTCGGCGACCTGCACGAGACCATCGACGACAACGTCCATTCCCTCGACACCCTGCTCGAGTGGGCCGAGCGCGACGAGCAGGAAGGCGCCGAAGAACCACCGCCACCCGAGGACTAACCAGTCAATCCGTGGTGCAGGAGGTTGGTGAGGGTGTCGATGGCGAGTTCGTCGGGGATGGTGCGGCCGTCGTCGGGGTTGGCGACGAGCCAGGTGTAGGCGAAGCCCTCCATCAAGGCGTTCATTGCCGAGATGGTGACCAGCGGGTCGGTCGGCGGGTTCGGCAGGTGGGCGAAGTGGTCGATCATGTGCTGGTCGTCGTCGGCCATGATCTGCTGCAACCGCCGGCCGAGCTCCGGATCGACCATCGCGGCCTGTTTCACCGCGATCATCTCCGGCAGATGCGCCCGGTAGAACGACCAGAACGCCGCCACGTGCCAGCGGATCGCTGAGATCTTGCTGAAGTCCGGGTCGTGGCCGGCGACCTCCACCACGGCCTCGTCAGCCTCGCTCAGCATGTCCTTCAGGAGCGCCTCGAGGAGCTCCTCCTTGCCGGCGAAGTGGTTGTAGAAGGACCCCGTCGCCCGGCCCGCGGCCGCGGTGATGTCGGTGATCTTCGTGTTCAGGTACCCGCGCTCGGCGAACACCTCCCGGGCCGCCTGCTTCAGCGCCGCCTCGGTCCCGGCCGCCCGTTGCCGGCGGCTCACCGTGTCCGTCACCAGAACCTCCTTGACACCGAACCCTAGCCAAGTTCATAGTGAATCCAGATTCAGTGAATCAGGATTCATTCAAAGGAGCAAGAGATGACTGTTCTGGTGGCGGGCGCCGGCCCGACCGGGCTGACGCTGGCGATCGACCTGGCCCGGCGCGGGATCGCCGTACGCCTGATCGACAAGGCGACCGAGTACTTCAACGGATCCCGGGGCGACGGGCTCCAGCCGCGGACCCTGGAGGTGTTCGACGATCTCGGCGTCATCGAGGAGGTACTGCGGCAAGGCCGGTCGCTCCCGCTGATGCGCGTCTACCTCGGCGGGAGCCTGGCCGACGAGCGCCGGATGGCCCCGATCCTCGAGCCGACCCCGGATATCCCCTACCCGAACGCGTGGATGCTCGGCCAGTCCCGCACCGAGCAGATCCTCCGCGACAAGCTGGCCGAGTACGGCGTCCGCGTCGAGCTCGACACCGCGATCGTCGGCTTCACCCAGTACGACGACGTCGTGCGAGCCGAACTGTCGACCGGGGAGACCGTCGAGGCGCAGTACCTGGTCGGGGCGGACGGCGGCCGGAGCTTCGTCCGCAAGCACCTCGGGATCGCGTTCGAGGGGGCGACGGACGAGTCGATCCGGATGCTGCTCGGCGACGTCGCGGCGGACGGGCTCGACCACGAGTTCGGCTACTGGTTCGCGAAGCAGGACAACCCGATGGCGGGGATCGCGCTGACGCCGTTGGCCGGCGGGGACCAGTTCCAGTTCGGTGCGCCGCTGGACCACGATCAGGTCGATCCATCACTCGAGACGCTGCAACAACGAGTCGACCAGTACGCCGGTCCGGGGGTGGCGAAGCTCCGCGATCTGACGTGGTCGACGGTGTGGCGGCCGAACGTCCGACTGGCCGCGAAGTTCCGGGCCGGACGCGTGTTCATCGCCGGCGACGCGGCGCACGTGCACCCGCCGACTGGTGGTCAGGGCCTGAACACGGGTGTCCAGGACGCGTACAACCTCGGCTGGAAGCTGGCCGACGGGCGTGAAGAAGTGCTGGCGTCGTACGAGGACGAGCGGCGGCGGAACGCGCTGCGGGTGCTCGGGATCAGTGAGGAGCTGATGCAGAAGCATGTCGACGGCGACGAGAGCGCGATGGAACGCGGCGAGAACACCCGCCAACTCGACGTCTCCTACCGCGACCCGGCCGACGCCCGCGCGATCGCCCCCGGCGACCGCGCTCCCGACGCGCCGCTCGTGGATGCCCACGGCAACAAGCTGCGCCTCTTCGACCTCTTCCGCGGACCCCACGAGACCCGCCTCCGCTTCACGGCCACCACGGTCGAGGTCGGATCGGAGACCTACACCTCCCCCGAAGCCTTCGCCCACTACCACGCGGCCGCCGGCGACGAGTTCCTGATCCGCCCAGACGGCTACCTCGCCTGAATGGAGCGGACCTGCCCCACTCACCAACCACGCGCAATCCGCGCGGCTCACGCTCGACCGAGCGGCAGGCAGCGACGGACGGCCGGTTTGATGAGTGCGGCAGGTAAACCCTCGCCTAGGCGATCTGCTCCTGGATGCGGAACTCGAGGCCGTCGGCGGCGGCCAGGTACACGTCCTGGTCGACGAGGTTGCCGTCGAGGCGCATCAGACCGCGCGGGCTGTCGTAGAAGTGGCCGGTGGGCAGCGCGGCCGACCTGGCGATCGATCCGCTCACCTCGCCCAGCCGAGCGAGGAAGCGGATCGCCTCGTAGCAGGACTCCCCGACCGCGTTCAGCGCCGGGGCGAACCGTCCGAAGCGCGCGTAGTACTGCTGGGCGAACTTGCCGCTCTCCACGGTCTCCAACCCGTCGAAGTACGCCGCCGCCGCGTAGACACCCTCGTTGGCGCCCGGCCCGGCGCCGAGCAGAGTGTTCTCCTCGATCGCCGTGCTGAGCCGCAGTAACTTCTCACTCAAACCCTGCCGGGCAAACTGGCGGTTGAAGTGGACGGCGTCCTGCCCCATCAGGAGCATGATCACCCCGTCCGCCTTGGCAGCCGACAGGTTGTCGAGGACCGAGCGGAAGTCCGAGGTACCGAGCGGCACGTACTCCGACTGGACGATCTCGGATCCCGTTCCCTGCAAGGCCTCCTGGGCTACGGAACCAGTCACCCGCGGGTAGACGTAGTCGTTGCCGACGACCACCCAGCGCCGGGCGCCGCGGTGCTCCCGCAGCCAATGCGTTGCCGGGAGCAACTGGTTGACCGGGCGCTCGCCGAGCATGAAGACACCCGGGGTGTCGTCGCTGCCCTCGTGCATCGCGGCGAAGGCGTAGATGACCCGCCCGCCGATCCGCCGGGTGAGAGCGACCCGTACGGCGGAGATGTGCCAGCCGGCCACCGCGTCGACGCGACCGGTGTCGACCAACCGCCCGACCTCCTCGGCGACGACCTCGGGTGGGCGACCGGCGTCGACCTGAACGAGCTCGACCTGGCGACCGGCGATGCCGTCGCGGACGTTGAGCTGCTCGACAGCGAGCTGACCACAGGCCAGACAGGACGGCCCGTAGATTCCGGTGGGCCCCTGCAATGGCACCACGAACGCGATCGACACCACGTCAGTACGCCGCACAGTCACCTCCAAGAGCCCGCGGATCCGAACAGTGTGGCCGAATCGGAGGCGCAACTTCGAGCGAACGGCTATATTTCCCAGCACCCGAACCGAGGAGGAGTGGATGCCGTCCAGCCTGCTCCTGCTGCTCAAGCAGACCGAACGCCGGATCGAGACCGGCCTGCAGCCGTTGCTCGACGAGTTCGGGCTGTCCATCGAGCAGTGGCGGGTGATGTCGGCGCTGCACGAGGAGCCCGGCCAGCCGATGTCGGTGCTCGCCGAGGCCGCCGTACTGCCGGCTGCCAGCCTGACCCGGCACGTGGACAAGCTGGTCGAGCGCGGCCTGGTGCTGCGGCGGATCCACCCGGACGACAAGCGCCGGATCGTCACCGCCCTCTCCCCCGTCGGCGCGACCGTCGCGGATCGGATCGCGACCGCGCAGCGCGAGCTCGAGGCGGAGCTCGCGGATTACTTCCAGATGGAAATACACGAACGTAGCGGTTCGGCAACACAGCGGTAACACCCCGTTCCTAGGTTCCTTCCATTCGGGTGCATCCACCGCCGGCAGCGTCGCCGGGTGGGCTGGAGCATCCACCGCCCGAAGGTGCCGCAGGAGTTCCGCCATGACTGTCGAACCCTCGATCGATCAACGCACGACACCTGAACCACCGACACAATCCACCGCGACCCGCGAGACGCTGGAGGACTACACCCTCCGGTTCGCGCCGCGCAGCTACCGGAAGTGGTCGACCGGCGTCGTCGCCATCTCGGCCCTCGGCGGGATCGCCTACCTGGCCGACTTCGCGATCGGCGCGAACATCGGCATCGCGTACGGAACGACGAACGCGCTCTGGGGAATCGCGATCTTCGCCGTGGTGATCTTCGTGACCGGCCTGCCGCTCGCGTACTACGCCGCCCGCTACAACATCGACCTCGACCTGATCACCCGCGGCAGCGGATTCGGGTACTACGGGTCGGTGGTGACCAACGTGATCTTCGCGTCGTTCACGTTCATCTTCTTCGCCCTCGAAGGCTCGATCATGGCGCAGGGCCTCGAACTCGGGCTGCACATCCCGTTGTGGCTCGGCTATGCCGTGTCCACGTTGGTGATCTTCCCGCTGGTGATCTACGGCATGAAGGTGCTGTCCACGTTGCAGGTGTGGACGACGCCGCTGTGGCTGATCCTGATGGTGCTGCCGTTCGTCTACTTGGTCGTCTCGCACCCGGACTCGGTGTCGACGTTCTTCAACTACGGCGTCGACGCGAACGTCGGCTCGATGCTGCTCGCGGCGGGCGTGTGCCTGTCGCTGATCGCGCAGATCGCCGAGCAGATCGACTACCTGCGGTTCATGCCGCCGAAGACGCCGGAGAACTCCCGTCGCTGGTGGACCGCGATGCTGCTGGCTGGTCCGGGCTGGGTGATCTTCGGCGCGCTCAAGCAGGCGATCGGCCTGTTCCTGGCCGTCTACATCATCGCGAACGTCGCGGACTCGTCCGCGATCGCCAACCAGCCGGTGCACCAGTTCCTGGAGATCTACCAGGGCTTCCTGCCGGGGTGGCTGGCGATGACGCTGGCCGTCGTACTGGTCGTGATCAGCCAGGTGAAGATCAACGTGACGAACGCCTACTCGGGTTCGCTCGCGTGGACCAACTCCTACACCCGGATCACCCGGCACTACCCGGGCCGGCTGGTGTTCCTGGCCTTCAACCTGGTGATCGCGCTGGTGCTGATGGAGGCGAACATGTTCGACTTCCTCAACACCATCCTCGGCTTCTACGCGAACTGCGGGATGGCCTGGATCGTGGTCGTTGCCTCCGACATCGTCTTCAACAAGTACCTGCTGAAGCTGTCGCCGAAGGAGCCCGAGTTCCGGCGCGGCATGCTGTACGCCGTCAACCCGGTCGGCTTCGTCTCGATGGCCGCGGCCGCGGGTGTCTCGATCCTGGTCTTCTTCGGCGGTCTCGGCGACACGATCAAGCCGTACTCGCCACTGGTCGCGATCGGTCTCGCGGTGGTGCTGCCGCCGATCCTGGCCGTCGTCACGCGTGGCAAGTACTACCTGCGTCGTACGGATGACGGTCTCGACTTGCCGATGTACGACGAGCACGGCAACCCGTCGGGCGCCGTACTGACGTGTCATGTGTGCCGGCAGGAGTACGAGCGGCCGGACATGACCGCGTGCCAGACCCATGACGCGGCGGTGTGCTCGCTGTGCCTGAGCACCGACAAGGTGGCCGACCACGTCCTCCCGGCCGCGCCGTGAACTTCAGTCCCGCCGAAGTCGAGAAGCTGCTGCTCTCCGTGGCCGGCATGGTCGCCCGCGACCGGCTGGCCCGGGGAGTCCGGCTCAACCACCCCGAAGCGGTCGCGCTGCTCAGCACCTGGGTGCTCGAGCGCGCCCGCGAAGGCGCCCGCGTCGCCGACCTGATGGAACGCGGCCGCACCGTCCTCACCCGCGACGACGTGCTACCCGGAGTCGCCGACCTCCTCACCGACGTCCAGGTCGAAGCATCCTTCCCAGACGGCCGCAAACTCGTGACTATCCACAGCCCAATCATTTGAGGGCGGAATCCATGCCGAACAAGATTAGACTTAGCAAGGAAGAACAGGGGGCGGGCGCAACCGCCACACCGGGGATGGGGGCCGGCGCAACCGCCGCTCCGGGTCCGGGTGCCATCCGTGTCCTACCCGGCACGCACGTGCTGAACGCCGACCGCACCGACGATGAGCGTCTGAGTCTGGTGCTTGTGAACACCGGAGACCGGCCGGTGCAGATCGGGTCGCACCTGCACCTGCCCGACGCCAACGGCGCACTGGCCTTCGACCGGGAAGCCGCACAAGGTTTCCGCCTCGACATCCCGTCCGGTACGTCGCAGCGCTTTGAGCCCGGCGCGTCCCGCGAAGTCAAGCTGGTGGCGCTGCGTGGGAACCGGAAGGTCCCGGGGATTCAGGTGAAGCGTGATGGTTGAGATCTCCCGCGAGGCGTATGCCGCGTTGTACGGACCGACGGTCGGGGATCAGGTCCGGCTGGCCGACACCGATCTGTGGATCGAGGTGGAGCAGGATCTCACCATCGGCGGGGAGGAGGTGGTGTTCGGCGGGGGCAAGTCGATCCGCGAGTCGATGGCTCAAGGTACGACGACCCGCGCGGAAGGGGCCCCGGACACCGTCATCACCAACGTGCTCGTGCTCGATTGGTGGGGCGTGGTGCGCGCGGACGTGGGGATCCGCGACGGCCACATCGTCGCCCTCGGCCGAGCCGGGAACCCGGATATCGCCGACGGCGTGCACCCCGACCTCCGGATCGGACCGTCGACTGACGTGATCGCGGGCGAGGGCCGGATCCTCACCGCGGGAGCGATCGACTCCCACGTCCACCTCCTGTCGCCCTCGCAGTTGCACGAGGCGCTCGCGACCGGGATCACCACGATCGTCGGTGGCGGGACCGGGCCGAGCGAGGGCTCGAAGGCGACCACGGTGACGCCCGGTGCGTGGCATCTCGAGCAGATGCATCGGAGCCTCGACGCGTTCCCGCTCAACGTGTTGCTGCTGGGCAAGGGGAACACGGTGAGCGCGGAGGCACTCGCCGAGCAGGCGCTCGCCGGTGCGGCCGGCTACAAGGTGCACGAGGACTGGGGTTCGACGCCGGCCGCGATCGACGCCGCCTTGCGGGCCGCGGACGAGTGGGGGCTGCAGGTCGCCCTGCACGCGGACAGTCTCAACGAGGCCGGTTTCGTCGAGTCGACGCTGAACGCGATCGCGGGCCGTGGGATTCACGCCTTCCACGTCGAAGGCGCGGGCGGTGGGCATGCCCCGGACATCCTGTCGATCGCGTCGTACCCGCATGTCATCCCCGGATCGACCAACCCGACGTTGCCGCACACGGTCAACACCGTCGCGGAGCACCTGGACATGCTGATGGTCTGCCATCACCTCAGCCCGGACGTGCCGGAGGACCTCGCGTTCGCGGAGTCGCGGATCCGGGCGACCACGATCGCGGCCGAGGACATCCTGCACGACCTGGGCGCGTTGTCGATCACCTCGTCGGACGCGCAGGCGATGGGCCGGATCGGCGAGGTGATCACCCGGACCTGGCAGGTCGCGCACGTGATGAAAGCACGTCGCGGATCGCTCGGAGACAAGGCCGACAACGAGCGGGCCAAGCGGTACGTCGCCAAGTACACGATCAACCCCGCGGTTGCCCACGGCATCGATCACGTGGTCGGCTCGGTGGAGGCCGGGAAGCTGGCGGACCTCACCCTGTGGGATCCGCGGTACTTCGGTGTCCGCCCGAACCTGGTGATCAAGGGCGGCGCGATCGCGTGGGCCGCGCTGGGTGATCCGAACGCGTCGATCCCGACTCCGCAGCCGGTGCTGATGCGGCCGGCGTTCGGGGATGCGATCGGGGCGGACCTCTCGTTCACGTTCGTCTCCCCTGCCGCGCTCGACGACGGGCTGGCCGAGCGATTGCGGTTGCGCCGGCGGTTGCTCGCCGTACGGTCCACGCGCGAGATCGGCAAGACGGACATGAGGAACAACAGTGCGCTGCCGAGGATCGACATCGATCCGGAGACGTTCGCGATCAAGGTCGACGGCGACTTGGTCGAACCGGCGCCGGCCGAGGTCCTGCCACTCGCCCAGCTCTATGCGATGTTCTGATGACCTCGCCGGAAGTGGTCGCGTTGATGCTCGCGGACGGGCGGTTGCCGACCGGCGGGCACACGCAGTCCGCCGGTCTCGAGCCGGCCGTCCGCGCCGGATTAGGTGCTGACGGCGAACAACTCGCCGATGTCGCGGCCTACGCCCGGGACCGCCTCCGCACCATCACCCGCGTCGAAGCCGCCGTCGCCGTTCTCGCCCGCCACGTCGCCCTCCCGCCGGGTTCGGGATCGCCGAGTCGTCGATTTGGGCTGAAGAATCCGGCCTCGGGCGACCAAGATCCACCAGTGAGCGACGACTCAGCCGCGCGCCTCGGGGCGGTGGAGGGGGCGTGGGCGGCTAGGACGCCTAGTGAGGTGCTGCGGAGGGTGTCGCGGCGGCAGGGGCGGGCGTATTTGCGGCTGGCGACAAGGGTTTGGCCGGACGTGCTGCAGCACCTGGCAGCGGATAGCGAGACCCCGCGGCCCGTCGTCGTTGGGGTGATCGGAGCGGTTACCGGGTTGTCGGCGGAGCAGGTTGCGCGGTTGGTCGCGTACGACGATGCGCAGACAGTCGTGTCCGCCTCGCTCAAGCTGCTCCCGGTGGATCCGGCCGACGCGGCGGGCTGGCTGGCTGGATTGCACGACGACATCGAGCGGCTCGTCACCGACGTGGCGCCGCTGACCGAGATCGAGAAGCTCCCGGCCGACGGTGCGCCGCTGATCGACGTACTCGCCCACAACCATGCCGCCGAGAGAATGAGGTTGTTCCATGCATGAAGACAGCACGCGTTCGTTCCGGTTGGGAGTGGCAGGACCGGTCGGGACCGGGAAGAGCTCGCTGATCGCGACGGTCTGCCGCGAGCTCGCCGACGAGCTCCGGCTCGGCGTGATCACCAACGACATCTACACCGACGAGGATGCGCGGCTGTTGCGGTCGGCCGGCGTACTGGATCCGGAGCGGATTCGGGCGGTCGAGACCGGCGCCTGCCCGCACACCGCGATCCGGGACGACGTGACGCCGAACCTGATCGCGGTCGAGGATCTGGAGCGGGACTTCGCGCCGCTCGACGTCGTACTGGTCGAGTCCGGCGGCGACAACCTGACCGCCACCTTCTCCCCCGCGCTCGTCGACGCGCAGATCTTCGTGCTCGACGTCGCGGGTGGTGGGGACGTCGCGCGCAAGGGTGGCCCGGGGATCGCCCGGGCGGACCTGCTCGTGGTCAACAAGACGGATCTCTCCCCGTACGTCGGGGTCGACGTCGAGCAGATGGTGAAGGATGCCGAGGCCGCCCGCGACGGGAAGCCGGTACTCGCGCTCTCCCGCCACGATCCCGCGTCGGTCGCGCGGTTGAGGGAGTGGGTGCTGTCGATGACCTCGATCGTCCGCGGCGGCGGTCACACGCCCGTCGATCCCGGCCCGATGGCGCCGCACTCCCACGTCGGCGAGAACGGCGAAGTCATCACCCATGTCCACGCGCATTGAGGTCATTGCGGATCCGGTCCGTGATCGGTGCGTCATGAGCACCGAGCACTTGTCACCGCGTCGGCTCCCCGCCCCAACTGGTGTGGTGCGGGTCGCGCTCGTGGCGGCCGGTGCGTTGCTGCTGGCCGGCGATGAGGTACGCATCGAGATCGCCGCGAAAGGGCCGCGCAGGGTCGAGATCATCGAGACGGCGGGGACGGTCGCGTATGGGATGCGGGGAGGGTCGGCGCGGTGGGACGTCGACATCCGGCTCACCGATGGGGCGAGCCTGCACTGGTACGGCGAACCGTTCGTCGTCTCCGCGGATGCGGCAGTCACCCGCTCGACCGCCGTACGCCTGGAGCCCGGCTGCACGGCTGAGCTGCGGGAATCCTTGGTCCTCGGACGGCACGGCGAGATCGGCGGCTCGTTGCACACGACAACGCGAGCGTGGATCGGCGACGAGCTGACGTTGGCCGAGGACCTGGATCTGTCCCCGGACGCGAGGATGGGCTGGGCGGTGCTTGGAAGCGCCCGTTGTCTGGACACCGTCACCACGCTCGGCTTCCGACTGCCGGACGACGCGCACACGATGCAACTCGAGGGCAGCGGGTCGATCGCTCGGCGACTGGTGAACGAGCAGCACGAGAGCGACCTAGGTGTGCAGGCCGACAGGAGGTGTCGGGCGACCGGGCCGGACGTCCCGAGGAATCAGGCGGTGGGACGCGGGTAGTAGACGTATACGTCCTGTCGAGCTGCACACCTAGAATCGTCGGGTGCAGAGACTGGACCCGGCCGTGGCGTATGAGCGTGCGGTTGGGCTTGCTGCCCGGGGGCGGCGGGCGATTCTGGGGATCACCGGGGCGCCGGCAGCGGGGAAGTCGACGTACGCCGAGCAGTTGACGGCGAAGCTGGTCGCCGACGGGCACAAGGTCGCGTTGGTGCCGATGGACGGGTACCACCTGGCCCAGTCCGTGCTGGAGGAACTCGGGATCGCCGACGTGAAGGGGGCGCCGCACACCTTCGACGGGTACGGGTTCGTCGCCATGCTCAGCAGGTTGAAGCAGTCGGCGGACGAGCAGATCTGGGCGCCGCGGTTCGACCGCGGGATCGAGGACTCGATCGCCGCGAGTATCGGCATCGCGCCGGACGTCACGCTGGTCGTGACCGAGGGCAACTACCTGCTGCTCGACCAGATGCCGTGGACAACCATCCGGACGCTGCTCGACCAGTGCTGGTACGTCGAGGTGCCCGAGCAACTGCGGCACGACCGGCTCGAAGCCCGCCACCGTCAGTTCGGCCGCTCACCCGAGGAAGCGCACGCCCGCACCTACGGCACCGACGAGCACAACGCCCGCCTGATCGCCGCCACAGCCTCCGCAGCGGACGCGATCGTTCAGCTGTCCTGACGGATCCGCTCGATGAAGCGCTCCACGCCGTCCAGGTAGAGCTGCAGGCCGAAGTCGAAGTCCTCGTCGGACTCTTCCTCGAAGGCGCCGACGGTGTCGAACACGCCGGCATCCAGGACCCGGGCCAGGGCCGGCAGCTGGCGCGAATCGACGACCCGGGCCAGGACAGCGCCGTACGCGCTGAAGGCCGAGGGGTTGTCGGCGAACCCAGCGGCCAGGTCGAGGGACAGCCGGATCTCGCCGTGCACGTACGTCATCAGGCCCATCACGACGCCGACCTTGGCCTCCTCCGGCAGGCCGGTGTCCTCGAGGGCGCCGAGCGCGGAGTCGAACCAGGCCAGGTTGTTCGGCCCGGCGGGCGGACCGGAGATCGGAAGCTTCGAGTACCAGCGGTGTTTGCGGATCGCGACCATCACGCCCTCGGCCCAGAACGTCAGGCCGGTCCGCCAGTCGATCCCGTCGGGGAGCGGTTCGGGGCGTTCGAGCGCGGCGTCCGACATCAGCACCAGGAGCTCGTCCTTGCTCTTCACGTGCCGGTAGAGCGCCATCGTCGAGTTGCCGAGCCGCTCGGCGACCCGCGCCATCGAGACCGCGGCCAGTCCCTCGGCATCGGCGAGCTCGATCGCCGCCCGGGTGATGTCCTCGATGGTCAGCGACGGCTTCGGCCCGCGCCGGTTGCCTTCTCGCAACCGCCACATCAACGCCACGTCGGCCGGCAACTCACTCATCTCCACCGCCTCAGTCTAGGGCTTGCGCACCGGCACTGCGTACCTGCTACGCTATTTAGCGTACTCGATACGCAGTAAGGAGGGGACGATGATCGTCGAGGCAACCGGGCTCCGGAAGTCGTACGGCGCGACCGAGGTGCTGACCGGGGTCGACCTGCGGGTCCGGGAGGGATCGGTGCTCGCCCTGCTCGGGCCGAACGGCGCCGGCAAGACCACGACCGTGCGGATCCTGACCACGCTGACCCGACCGGACGCCGGCCAGGCCACCATCGCCGGGTACGACGTCCTGCGCGAGCCGGCTCAGGTCCGCGGGGTCATCAGCCTGACCGGGCAGTACGCCGCGGTCGACGAGAACCAGACCGGCCGGGAGAACCTGGTGATGGTCGGCCGGCTGATGCATCTCGGTCGCCCGGCAGCGCGCCGCCGTACCGGGGAACTGCTCGAACGATTCGGGCTGACCGATGCGATGGACCGGCGGGTGAAGACGTACTCCGGCGGCATGCGCCGTCGGCTCGACCTGGCGATGAGCCTGATCGCGCAGCCGCGGGTGATCTTCCTGGACGAGCCGACCACCGGGCTCGACCCGGCCAGCCGGTCGACGATGTGGGACGCCATCGGCGAGTTGGTCCGCGAGGGCACCACGATCCTGCTGACCACGCAGTACCTGGAGGAGGCGGACCGGCTCGCCGACCGGATCGTGGTGCTCGACCGGGGCCGGGTCGTCGCCACCGGCACCGCGGACGCGCTCAAGGCGCAGCTCGGCGGCGAGCGGATCGAGCTCAGTTTCGCGGACGACCTGCAGTTGCTGAAGGCAACCGGGGTGCTCCGGGGCGAGGCGCCGGACGGCACCGGGGACTGGAGCGGGACCGATGGGGTCGTGGTGGATCAGCTGGTGGTGAGTCTGCCGTCGGACGGTTCGGCGGCCCACCTGCACCACGTGCTGGACGTGTTGCGCGACAACGGCGTGCAGCCGGAGCGCGTCTCGTCGCACCGGCCAACGCTGGACGACGTGTTCCTGGCCCTGACGGCCTGAGGAGGGGTTGAGGAGATGTCACATCAAGGAGCCGCGGCCGCGGTGTCCGACGTGGTCACGATGATCGACCGCTCGGTGCGGCTGATGCGGCGCAACGTCGACACGCTGTTCGTGTCGATCCTGCTGCCGCTGCTGATGATGGCCCTGTTCGTCTACGTGTTCGGTGGCGCGATCAACACCGGCACGGAGTACATCAACTACGTGGTCCCGGGGATCCTGCTGCTCACCACCGGGTACGGCGCCTCCAACACGGCGATGGCGGTCGCCGACGACATGACCAGCGGGATGATCGACCGGCTGCGGTCGTTGCCGATCCGCAGCTTCGCCGTCCTGACCGGCCACGTGACTGCGAGTATCGCGCGCAACTCGGTGTCGACGGCGATCGTCGTCCTCGCCTCGCTCGCGATGGGTTTCCGGCCGGTCGCCGGGCTGGGCGACTGGCTGGCTGCGATCGGACTGCTCCTGCTGTACGTCCTCGCGCTCTCCTGGCTCGCGGCCGGTCTCGGCGTGGTCGCGAAGTCGGTGGAGTCGGCCAGCACTCTGAGCTTCTTCATGCTGTTCCTGCCGTACTTGAGCAGTGCGTTCGTGCAGCCCGAGACGATGCCGTCGTGGCTGCGGCCGATCAGTGAGCACCAGCCGATCACGCCGGTGATCGAGACCGTGCGCAGCTTCCTGATCGGGACCCCGATGGGCGACAACGGCTGGACCGCGCTGGCCTGGTGTACCGGTCTGCTCCTGTTCTCGGTAACACTCGCGACGTCGTTCTACAAGCGCCGGATCCGCCGTTGAGCGCAGGTTTCGGGCCGCTCGGCGAAATCGGTCGGCGCGACGTGCCGGTTTGGTTCGAACATGACCCCTCGACCGGGTTACGGTTCAAGTCCCCCCAACGTGTGGTGGTCCCACTCCCCCCGGGACCCGCACGGACAAGCGCCCCGATCTCTGATCGGGGCGCTCTGTTTTCCCCTGCAGGACAAGGGATTCCGGACTGGACCTCAATTGCACGTGACGGGCAGCGCCCGGAGCCCGCGGGTGCGGATCGAGTCGCGCCACTCGAGGTCCTCGGGTGGTGCGGCCAGGCTCAGCTCAGGGGTGTGATCGAGCAGCGCTTCGAGGGCGATCGTGGTCTCGAGGCGGGCCAGCGGAGCACCCAGGCAGTGGTGGATGCCGTGGCCCAGGGCGAGGTGGCCGCGCGTACTGCGGTCGAGGTCGATGTGGTCCGGATCCGGGAAACGGTCCGGGTCGCGGTTGGCCGAGGAGAGACCGAGGAGCACGGTCTCTCCCGCCGGGATCACCACGCCGCCGATTTCCACGTCCTCGGTCGGGAAGCGCCGGATCGCGAGTGGCGCCGGACCGTCGTACCGCATCAGCTCCTCGACCGCGGCGGGCAGCAGCGAGCGATCCGTCCGCAATCGATCCCACAGGGCCCGATCGGTGAGCAACGCGAGGGTCGCGTTGCCGATCAGGTGGACGACGTTCTCGTAGCCGGCGAACAGGATGAGGAACACCAGGGAGGTCAGTTCGTCGTCGGTGATCCGGTCGTCGTGGTCCCGGGCCGCGATCAGGTCACTGATCAGGTCGTCTCCCGGCACCGCCCGCTTGCCCGCGATCAGACCCGCGAAGAAGGTCAGCATCGCCCCGATCGCGGCCCGCGCGTCCTCCGGGCGCGGTGGCGCGAGCATGGCGTCGGTCCAGGCGCGGAAGTCGGTCCGGACGCCCTCCGGTACGCCGAGCAGCTCGCAGATCACGGTGATCGGCAGCGGAGCGGCGTACTCGGCGACCAGGTCGGCCTGGCCTCGGCGGACCACGGGCTCCAGCAGGGCGTCCGCCGTACGACGGATCGGTCCGGCGAGCGCTTCGACGCGGCCCGGGGTGAAGGCCTTGGTGACCAGCGCGCGGATCCGGGTGTGGTCCGGCGGATCCAGGTTCAGGAGGTTGGCGTCGAGGGCGGGCGGGAGGTTGAGGCCGCGGTAGTTGCCGGGCAGCGCGTGCCGCCGGTCGACGGACAGTCTCGGGTCCGCGAGCGCCTGGCGGACGTCGTCGTACCGGGTGACCAGCCAGGAGGGGCTGCCGTCCGGTCCGGCGATGGGGTGGACGGGCCCGGTGGAGCGGAGGGCGGAGTAGGCGGCGTACGGATCGCTGGGCGTGATCGTCACCGGCCCAAAAGTAGCCGAGAAAAGTTTGGCGAGGTGTGTCGAATCCGGCCGATCTGGTCCGACGTATCAGTGAGAGCGACCAAAGGAGAGGGTCACAATGAACACCACCACCACCGCCACCGTCGACACCGCCACCACCAACCTGATCATCACGATGCTGGCCGAGGGCAGCCCGGTCTGGTTCGTCGCCGGCATGGTCAACCTGCGCAGCCACGACGTCTACGTGATCGGCCGAGCCGCCGGCTATCCGGACAAGGCGAAACTGCGCCGGGCCGTCTGGGCGCAGAAGAACCGCACTCGCGAGCTGCAGGCCGCCTGACCTGCACCCTCTTCTTCAGGCGCTCGAAGACACCATCAGCCGCTGTGCCCACCCGGGCACAGCGGCTGACGTCTGTCTGGTGTGTGGCTGGGCATATGGATGGGTGGGGCTGGACCCACTCCTGGGCCGATTCGGCCGGATTCGCCGGACGGGTGGTGCACAGTGAAAGCACCAGTCGTGGCGAGAAGAGGTTTCCGATGTCGTGGGCAAGGAAAGTCAGCGTGGGATTCGTCCGGGCGTGCGCCGTCACGGTCGTGACCATGCTGGTCCCGGTCGTTTGGGTGATCGCCGTGACCCTCGCCGTCTGGTGGGCGGGCAACCCGTGGTCCTGGATCCCGTTGGTCGTCGTGGCCGGCGTCGCCACGCTGGCCCTCGCCCGCCCGGTCTGCCGGATGACACGTGCCCTCGTCGCTCGATGGACGGACACCGAGCTCCCCGGCGGCTATCTGGAGGTCGGACCGATCGCGCAGCTGTCGACCGGGTTCTGGTGGAACGGGACGTCGTACTCGCGAACCAGTAAGGAGGCTCGTGAGGACCAGGAGCTGCGGCTGCGATTCAAGGACCCGGCCAACTGGCGGGACCTGCAGTTCGTGGCGATCGCACCGATCGCCGCCGGACTGGTCGCTGCCGTCCCGCCGGGTGGCGTGGTGGTCGCCGTACTCGGCTTCGTGGGCTCGATGCCGGTGCTCGGGATTGCCGGACTGGTCGTGGCGATCGCGACTGCGCCGTACGGGTGGCGTCCGTTTGCGCCGCTCGCCGTACGGTTCCTGCGTCCGTCTGCGGCGATGGCGTTGGCGCACCGGGTTGACGAGTTGACATCGCAGCGGGCGGACACGACGGTCGCGCAGGCGGCTGAGATCCGGCGGATCGAGCGGGACCTGCATGACGGAGCGCAGGCCCGCCTGGTTGCGCTCGGGCTCTCGCTGGCGACCGCGGAGAAGCTGATGGAGACGAACCCCGACCAGGCCAAGGCACTGCTGCGGGAAGCGCGAGTCGGCGCCGCCACCTCCTTGTCCGAGTTGCGCGAACTCGTCCGCGGCATCAACCCGCCAGTACTGAACGAGCGCGGTCTGGTCGACGCCGTCCGCGCACTCGCGATGGACTGCCCACTCGAGACCACGGTCAATGCCGAAGGGCCACTGACCCTGGATCCGCCGATCGAGTCCGCGCTGTACTTCGGTATCGCCGAACTCCTCACCAACGCGGTCAAGCACGCGCACGCGTCGCGGGCACAGATCTCCATCACGCGCGACGAGACCGCGATCGGGGTCCGGGTCGAGGACGACGGCCAGGGCGGCGCGAGCGTGAACGCCGCGGGCGGACTGGACGGGTTGCGTCGGCGGCTCGCCGCGTTCGACGGCACCCTGGACCTGACCAGCCCGGCCGGCGGGCCGACCCGTGCGAGGATGACGGTGCCATGCGAATCGTTGTAGCCGAAGACCTCTACCTGCTGCGCGATGGGATGGTCCGTCTCATCGAGGCGTACGGGCATGAGGTCGTGGCGACAGCGGCCACCGGTCCGGAGACGCTCGCCGCGCTGCTGAAATGGCGGCCGGACGTGTCGGTGATCGACGTCCGGATGCCGCCGACCCAGTCGGACGAAGGCCTGAAGGCTGCCCTGGCCGCGCGCCGCGAAGTGCCGGGGCTGCCGGTGCTGATCCTCTCGCAGCACGTCGAGCAGCTCTATGCCCGCGAGCTCCTCGCCGACGGCGCTGCCGGCGTCGGGTACCTGCTCAAGGAGAGCGTGTTCGAGGCCGATCAGTTCGTCGACGCGCTGCAGCGGGTCGCCGCCGGCGGGACCGCGATGGACCCGGCGGTGATCACCAAGATGATGTCGAGCTCGAAGCAGCCGATCGACAAGCTGACCGAACGCGAGAACGCAGTCCTCTCGCTGATGGCCGAGGGCCTGTCCAACCAGGCCATCGGCCGGCGGCTGTTCCTGAGCGAGAGCGCCATCAGCAAGTACACGACCTCGCTGTTCGGCAAGCTCGGCATCCACGACGACGACAGCAGCAACCGCCGCGTCCTCGCCGTGCTCACCTACCTGGGACTCACCGGTTCTTGAGCTGTTCGGTGAGGAAGCGTTCGACCGTCGGGAGGATCTTGCGCCCCGAGTGGGCGGCACCGGGTACGACGTCGAAGGTGACGTCGAGGCCGTGTGAGCGGTAGTTCTTCTCCAAGGTGCGGAGCCGCTCGATCCGGGTGCTGCCGGTGAGCTCGGCGCCGTCCATCCAGTTGGACTCGCCGCGGTTCATGATCTCCCAGGTCTCGACGTCCTCGGAGCCGACCACGAGCTGGATCGGCACCCGGCGCAGCGCGTCGACGTCGATCGGCTGGCCGAACTTCTCCTCGAAGCCCTTCGTCCCCAGCCACCAGGGCAGGGTGTCGTCGAGCTGGGTGATCCGGCCGGGTGCGCCGATCGAGGCGGCGGCGAGACGGTCCGGGTGCAGGTAGAGGAACCGGTGCGTGAACTGACCGCCGCCGGAGAACCCGTGCAGGTAGAACTTCTCCACCGCCACCGGGAACCGGTCCGCGACCTCGTCGACGATCGACAGCAGCATCCGGTCGAACCGGATCCCCTGGTACTCGATGAACTTGAAGTTGTGCAGGTCGGTCGGGTCGACCAGCCCAGCCGGGAAGATCGGAGTCAGGATGACCGCGCCCTGCTCCTCGGCGAAGTCCTTCAGCCGAGTGCGGTAGTTCGTCGCCGATCGCGCCGTGCCGTGCTGGACCACGACCAGCGGCGCGCGGTCGTCGTCGGCCAGCTGCTGCGGCACGTACAGGCAGTAGTGCAGCCGCGGGTCGGCCTGGGACGCGAAGATCGGCGTCGCCCCGCGCTGGTAGAAGGTCGAGGTGTGGGTCATGGACGTCCTTCGGTGAGTGCGAACGCGGCTCTCAGCTCGCCGACCCGCTCCGGCTGCCAGCCGGGTCCGGGCGCGGAGGAGAGCAGCATCTGGGTGTAAGGGTGCCGGGGTCGGCGCAGCAGTGCGCCGGTGTCGTCCTGCTCGTTGCCGCTGGCCACCACTGAGCTCATGCGGTCGCGAGGCCAGGAGGCGTTGGTCCAGGCCCACCTCGTCGAGCAGCCGGTTGACCTCGTCGGCGGGTGCGTCCGACCGGTGCCGGCGGAGGCACAGAGCACCGCACTCGCTGGCTTGGCGGACATGGGACTCCTAGCTGTATAGGTTGAAGGGGACGAGCTCGTAGTCGTGCTCGCAGGGGGTTCCGGGGGTCACGTAGTACTCGCCGGTGGTCAGATCGACACAGCTGGACAGCAACGTCGACCACTGGCGCAGTGGGTGCAGCCGATCGTCCGGGTGGGCGCAGAGCGAGTCGGGGTGGCCCAGGTGGTCGGACATGGCGGTGCGGATCGCCTTGCGGACGTCGGTCGACGTCTGGGCCTCGCGCAGACCCTGTTGGGCGCGCGGGACGCGGAGCAGCGAGTCCGGCGACATCGGGCGATGGTTCGCCGCCAGCTGCGGCGGCACGAACGCCTGGTAGTGATTTCCGTGCACCAGCAGCCCGTCGGTGGGGTACTCCCAGCCGTGGGCGCCGGGGGTGGTCTCCAGGTCGATGCTGTAACCGGATCGGTCGGTCAGCAGCGCGTTGCTCGCGATGTGCGCGCGAGTCTTGACCAGCACCTTGAGGGCGTCGGAGATCGAGGCCGAGTCGAGGACGAGCCGGCGGATCACGGTCTGCGGCACACCGACGGTGTCGTCGAACCGGCCGCCGAGCCCGTTGGCGTTCAGCGCGAACCCGCGGTCGTTGGCGCCGTGCCGGCCGATCTGGCCGGCCTCGACCTGCATGATCACTGTCGGCTTCGGGGGCTGGACGATCCGCAGGATGACGACGGTGTCGCGGACGGCGTGCCGCCAGTCCCAGTTCTGGCCGACGTACACGTGCCCGTCGGCTGCCGTCAGCGAGTACGACGTACAGCCGTCGGGGATCTCGTCCGCCTCGGCGGGCAGCGGGGCGTCGTACACGATCTCGCCGCGGCAGTTCAGCACCACGATCTCCCGGGCGGAGACGCCGGCGCCGTCCGCGATGCCGCGGAGCTCGTCGTACAGCTCAGGGAAGTCGCTGCTGATCAGGCGCTCCCAAGGAGCGGACTGATCGAGGATCTGGGTCCAGGTGCGCCCGGTCTGCAGCTCGAACGCCTGACCGTAGTACTCGATCGCCGCACCGATCAGGTCCGCTGCGGCGCGACCGTACTGCCGTCCGCGATCATGAGCGGAGGGACTGGACACTTCGATGATCCGCATCGGCTTCCTTTGACGAGGTGTTACAGAACTGATGTTCTTGGATGAGTTGTTACAACGGCGATGGGAACGGATGATACACAGATGGCCGATGATGTAACAGGGGTTACGAGGAATCCGGCGATCGCCGAGCTTCGGAGCCGCATCCGGGACCACTGGGACGAGTTCACCCCGGCGTCCCGGGCGGTCTGCCGATCGCTCTCGGAGATCTCGCCTGAGCGGCTGCTCTACCTGTCCGCCGCCGAGCTGGGACAGCTGAGCAAGACCAGCAACGCCACCGTCGTGCGCACCCTGCAGTCCCTCGGGTACGCCGGACTCGCCGAGCTGAAGGACATGGTGGCGTCACCGTTCCAGCACCCGAGCCGGCGGGAGGAGCGGCTGCGGAGCCGGATGGAGGCGACCGGCGGCAATCCCAAGCACGTGTGGGACCGGGTGATCACCGAGGCGCTGGAGCGGATCGAGTTCCTCAACCAGCACATGTCGCTCGATGCCTTCCAGGAGGCGGTCCGGCTGATGCTCGACGCGCGTGAGATCGCGACGTACGGATTCGGCGCCAACTATGTGGCGGCGGAACACCTGACCCTGAAGCTGCGCCGGTTCGGCCGCCGCAGCCGGTGCATCCAGACCGCCGGCTTCCGGCTCGCCGACGACCTGCTCGCGATCGGGCCGGACGACGTGGTGATCGTGATCGCCCCCGGTCGCCTGGTAATCGACGCCGAGGTCGTGATCGACCGGGCTCGGGCGGTCGGCGCCGGCATCATCCTGCTCAGCGAGCAACTCATCGCCGAGCGGCTGGCCTCCGACGTCACCGTCGCGATCCACGTCCCGAACACGGTCACCGGGATCACCGCGGAGGTGCTGACCACGATCGTCACCACCGATGCGCTCGCCCAGGCAGTCGCCGCTGCGGACACCGAGCTGACGCTGGAGTCCGCGCACACACTCGAGTCGCTTCGGCAGCAGTTGGGGTTCTGATGCTTTCGGTGAACGTGGTCGACTACCACACGGGCGGCGAGCCGTTCCGGATCGTGACGTCGGTGGAGGTCCCCGGCGCCTCGGTGCCCGCACGGCGAGAGTTTGCACAGACTTCCGCGGACGTCGACAGGGTCCGGCAACTGTTGGTGAACGAGCCGCGCGGGCATGCGGACATGTACGGCGGGTTCGTTGTGCCGGGCGATGATTCCGGGGCGCACTTCGGGGTGCTGTTCTGGCACAAGGACGGATACTCGACGGCTTGCGGACACGGCACGATCGCGCTCGGCGCATGGGCGGTCGAGACCGGTCTGGTGGCCGCTTCGCCTGACGGGATGACGGACGTGGTCATCGACGTACCGTCCGGGCGAGTGGTCGCGCGGGTCACGTGCTCCGGTGGCGTCGTGTCCAGCGTTGCCTTTCGCAACGTTCCGTCGTACGTCTTCGCTCGCGGTGTGCCGGTGTCGACCTCGCGTAGGGACACAGTGGCGGACATCAGCTTCGGCGGCGCGTTCTACGCCTCTGTCGCGGCGTCGTCGGTCGGGCTGTCGGTGACGCCTGCGTGCTACGCCGACCTGATCGCGGTCGGGCGGGAGATCAAGTGGGCGTTGGACTCACAGGCGGTGCACCCGGTCGATCCGCGGCTGAGTGGGATGTACGGCACGATCTTCTACGACGACCTGGGCTCGTGGGAGGGCGGACCGCGCCAGCGGAACGTGGCGATCTTCGCCGACGGTGAGGTGGACAGGTCACCGTGCGGCTCCGGTACGTCGGCTCGCCTCGCCCTCCTGTACGACGAGGGCCGACTGGCGGACGGCCAGGTGCTGCGGCACGAGTCGATCGTCGGCAGCACCTTCCTCGGCCGGGTCGTGGCGGAGGAAGACGGTGGAGTGATCACGGAGGTCGAGGGAGCGGCGTACCGGACCGGCACCGCCACCTTCACCCTCGACCCCCGCGACCCCCTCGGCACCGGCTTCACGCTGCGGTGAGGACGGACACGGCCTAGCATCGGCTCATGATCTTCATCACCGCGAAGTTCCGCGTTCAGCCCGAGCACGCCTCGAACTGGCCCTCGATCACCGCCGAGTTCACCCAGGCGACCCGGTCCGAGCCCGGGTGCCTGTGGTTCGACTGGTCCCGCTCGATCGACGACACCGACGAGTACGTGCTGGTCGAGGCCTTCGCCGACGACGACGCGGCCACCGCGCACGTCACCTCGGACCACTTCAAGGCGGCTCAGCAGCACCTGCCGCAGTACCTGGTCGAGACGCCGCGGATCGTCAACTTCAAGCTCCCCCAGAACGAGTGGTCCGAGCTCGGCGAGCTCGCGGTCAAGTAGTCACGACCACAGTGTTCTGCGCGGCGGCGATCTGCCAGGTCCCGTCGTCCTTGGCGAGGAAGTAGACAGGGCTGCCGTGCTCCACCGCCAGTTCGGTGGTGGAGCCCTCGCGGCGTTGGTAGGTCTGGTTGACGTTGACGACCGCGATGTCCGGCCGGACGAACAGCAGGTGGTCCGGGACGTAGGTCGCGTACGAGTCCCGCATCGCCCCGGGCAGCACCCGGCTGGTGAACTCCGCGATGGTGTCCCGCCCGTACAGCCGCTTTCCGTGCCCGGTCACCCACAGCGCGTCCTTGCGGAACAACGCGATGAACGCGTCCACGTCCTCCCTGCTCTGGGCATCCTGTACGGCGTCGACCAGCGCCCGGATCGCGTCGACGTCGGCCTGGCTCGGGATCTGTCCTTCGATCTTCATGACCCCGATCGTGGTAGCTAAACCACGCTTGAGGTCAAGACGCTCCGGCCGGCGATCTGCCGGACGACGTACGCCGCGTCCTTGCCGACTCCGCCGATGGTGTGCGAGTTGAACATGTACTGGAACTCCTGCCCCAGCACGTAGAGCCCCGGCTGCCCGGGGACCGCGCCGCGCTCGTTCGCGAGCCGCCCGGACGAGTCCAGGCCGGGCAGGTCGATCCAGCCGAAGTCCGGCCGGAACCCGGTAGCCCAGATGACGTTCGCGACGTCGAGCAGGTCGCCGTCCTCGGTCTGCGGCCGGCCGTCGGCGACCGCGCCGATGCGCGCGACGCGTTCGATGCCGACGGCAAGGAGGTCCTTCTCCTTCTGCCGGATCAGGAACTCGCCGTGTCCCTCGAGCGCCTCGGCCTGCACCTTGCGGCCCGGCTTCTTGTCCTCGGTCAGGACGTGCTCCCAGACCCACCAGATCAGCGGAAAGGCCAGCCGGCCCTGCCAGCCGCGGATCTCGATCGGGATGTAGCCGACGTTCCGGCCGGCCAGCAGCACCTTGTGCGTCTTGCCGACCTCGACCCCGATCTCGGCGCCGGAGTTCGCCGCGCCGACGATCAGCACGGTCCCCGGCTGCAACTGGCCGGGGTTGCGGTAGTCGGCCGAGTGCAGCTGGACGATGTCCGGCGACAGTTCACCGGCGAAGTCGGGGACCTTCGGCACCCGGTGGAAGCCGGTCGCCACGATCACGTTGTTCGCCTCGAACGACTCGATGCCGGCGGTGACCCGGTAGCCGTCGCCCTCACGGAACAGGCCGTCCACCCTGACGCCGAGGCGGATCGGCAGCGCGTGCCGTTCGGCGTACCCCTCCAGGTAGGCGACCAACTCGTCCTTGGACGCGAAGGTGTGGCCACCGCCGAACTTCTCGCCGGGCAGGTTGTTGCGACTGGACGGCGTGAACAGGGCTAGCGAGTCCCAGCGGTTCAGCCACGACCCGCCGACCCGGTCGGCACCGTCCAGGATGACGAACGGTTTGCCGCGCTGCGCCAGGTGGTAACCCGCCGACAGACCGGCTTGCCCGGCTCCGATCACTACTGTCTCGTACCTCATGGTCCCCTCCTTCGGTGGTGCTTCGAAGGTAGGAATCCAGGCTCGGGCGGCGCGTCCGCGAAATCACCCAACCGCTGGAATGGGTACCGGTCAGACGAGCTTGTGCTCGAAGCCGTACGCCGTGGCCGCTGAGCGCGACGAGACGCCGAGCTTGGTGAAGATGTTGCTCACGTGCCGGTCGACGGTCCGCTCGCTGAGCACGAGCTTCGCCGCGATCGCCCGGTTGGTGGCTCCGGTGGCGACGAGACGCAGTACCTCGATCTCGCGCTGTGTCAGCCGGCCGTCCTGCCGGTGCAGGTCGGTCTTCGCGCCGAGCTTCTCGAGCGTCGCGAGCGCAGTCACAGTCTCCCGGTCTGCCGACTCGGCGTCGCCGAGCGCGCGGCAAGCGTCCGAGATCAGCAACCGCGTGCGAGCCTCCTGGTACGGCGCTCGCAGCTCGACCCACTGTCTCAGCGCGGCACGCGCCGGGGTGAGCGCGGCCTCCGGGTGATCTCCGGCGAGCTGGACCATCGCTTGGGCCTGTTCGCACAGTGCGCCGACCACCGCGGTGCGGCACTTGTCCGCGAGGACGCTCAGGTTCTCGACCGCTGATGCGGCTGCCTTGGTGTCCCCCGCCGCCAGCAGGATCTCGGTCGCGGCGAACAGCACCTCGATGCGCTTCGCGTCCTCCTGCGCCTCGGACAGGCAGCGCCGGATCATCGCCGCGGCCGCCTGCACACTGCCCTGCTGGAGCCGCAGCAGGGCCAGCCCAGGCTGCGGGTCGGTGCCGAGCCGGCTCGCCTCGGTGAAGCACTCCTCGGCATCCGCGAAGTGACCCTGGAGCCGGTCGAGATTCCCCCGGACATAGGCCGCGAACCCGACGGCCCACAGGTCGACCTGGTTCACGCGGGCCAGGTCCTCGCGGGCATCGGTCCAGTCGCCACGCAGTTGCTTGAGCTCGGCCCGCCGTACCTTGCACTCACCGGTGAAGTTGCCCAGCTCGGGCTGGCTGTCGCACCAGCGCGTCATCGCGGCAGTCCACGCCTCCGCGCGGCCCAGCTCGTACACCGTCCAGCAGCCGGTGATCGCACCGCAGTAGACGATGCCGGTCACCATCGGCGACAGCTCACCGGACGCCAGCTCGACCATGGCCTCGTCCAGTCTGGCCAGGCCTTCAGTCGAGCGGCCGGCCTCCAGCAGGAGCAGCCCTTGCTGGTGCAGCGCCAGCCCGACCAGGTCTTTGCTGCCGAGTCGGCGACCGGCTGCGACCGCCTCTCCGACGATCGCGATCGCTTGCTCGAGCTCTGAGGCCTGGAAGGCCTGGCTCATCCGCAGTACTGCCGCCGGCACCGAGTCGGTGCCGTCCTCCTCGATCAGCCGGGCCGCACGCGCCAGCCAGCCGCCACCGACGACGACATCGCCCTCGACCATCCGCTGCATGCCGGTCCAGAGCGCTGCGCCGCCCGCGCCCAGCAGGTCGCCTTGGGCTAGCAGTTGCTCGTAGGCGCGCTCGCGGATGGCGTGGTAGTCGTCCATTCGGCCCACCAGCATCGCCGCGACGGCGTACCGATCCAGGTCGTCGGCGTCGAGGCCGTCCGCCGCGGCGAACAGCTCGTACGCCCGTGCCCACCGGCGTACGTCGTACGCACTCCTGGCCTCGGCAATAGCGTCCACGAGCCCAGTATCAGCCGCCGTGCTCGATCCGGTACTGCTCTTCCAGCTCTTCGAAGTGATCCGCCGGCGCCGGCGTCAGCACGACCTCCCGCCCGCCGACGACCTCCTGCACCCGCTCCACCACCTCAGTTGCCTTCGCCGGCGACGCGTAGATCCCCAGCACCAGGTCGTCGTCCCCACTCACCGAGAACCCCCACGGCACCTCACACGGCCCCGCGTGCCCCTCCACCGGACACAAAACCCGAGCCACCATCTCCTGCAGGTCGAGCTCCCCGCCCCGGATCACCACCTCATAAGTCATCACACCCCGCAAGCTACTGATTGCCCCACGGTGACCACATCGGGGTTTAGGCCGAGCCGTACCCTGATCCGACCTACGACTGGAGGCGTATGCACAGGTTGTCCGTTGCAACTTTCAACACCCGCGGGATCCCGGTCGTCGGATCACAGTTGCGTGCGCGCTACGGCGTGATCGGGCGTGAATTCGAGGCGTCGGACGTGGATGTCGTCAACGTGCAGGAAGTGTTGACGTACTACCACCTGAGGCAGTTGGTGCGATGGATGCCGTCGTACCGGTGGATCAGCTACCGGCGGTCGCTGGTCGGGCCTGCCGGCGGGTTGGTGACCTTCTCGCGCCGACCGGTCGAGGCCACGGACTACGTCCGCTTCCCGTCGATGTTCAAGGGCACCCTGGTCACGCGCTTGCCGGTCGGATACGTCGTCAACACGCATCCGACTGCCAACGTGGACGGGGACTGGTCGGAGTCCAATCGCTTCTACGGCACGCATCGCGAGCAGCTCGCCGTACTCGCGGATATTGTCGACGCACTACCCGGACCGGCGATCGTGTGCGGCGACTTCAACGTGCCGCGGGACAGCGACCTGTTCCGAACCTTCATCGCGAAAGCGTTCCTGGTGGATGCCTTCGCCGGCGCCTGTCCCCCGACGTTCCGCGCCGAGTACCTCCCGCCGGGCCGCACCTCTCAGTGCATCGACTTCGTCCTGGTCACGGGAGCGATCAACGTCGAGTCAGCCGACCTGCTCTTCACCGACCGCCCCGACCTCTCCGACCACCTCGGGCTATCCGTCAGGCTGAGCATCTCCGCCTGACGACCAGCAGGAGCGCTAGTGCACCGATCAACGACTCCACAACCTGCAACGCAGTGCCCACCGTCACCAGCAGCGCCGCCGCCCACCGGGTCCTTCCGGTGAAGACGGGCTCCTCCCGACGTCCTGTCCCCTCAACGATGACGTCATGATGCTCTCCCTGGTTCGACTGACTGCCGAACCCACCGTCACCCCGGACCCGCCCCAACCACCACCCAACCACCGCGGCATCCCACACAACCTGCCCGCCGCCGTCGCGAGGCACATCGTGGGTGCTCATCCGATCCCCTCTGCCGATGGTCCACCAGCCGGAGGGTCAGCCCCACACAAAGCGAAGGCCCGGACCTGATGGTCCGGGCCTTCTTCCGTAGCGGGGGCAGGATTTGAACCTGCGACCTCTGGGTTATGAGCCCAGCGAGCTACCGAGCTGCTCCACCCCGCGTCGTTGTGGTTTTAGTTTAGTGGATCGGGGCCGAGCAACCAAATCGGCTCCCCGGGCGGTGCTGGGTGACTCAAACCCCGTGCCAGCTGCGGGTGGTACGGCGTACCTTCCGGGTATGGCCCGACACGTCATCCGCCCGTTCGAGGAGGCGGATCTGCCCGCGGCGGCCCGGCTGCTCGCGGAGCGGCACAAAGAGCACCGGAAGCGGCACCCTCTGCTGCCGGCGGACTATGAGGACGAGCAGCTCGCAGTGGTCGAGGTCACAGCGCTCTGGGAGAGCGAGAGCGCGTCCGGCGCCGTGCTGACGGAGGCGAACGAGGTGACCGGCTACGTGCTGGGTGTGCCTAAGGCCAAGTCCTGGGGTCCCAACGTCTGGGTCGAAGCCGCCGGCCACGCTGTACGTGAGCCTGAACACATCCGCGACCTGTACGCCGTTGCCGCCGCCAAGTGGGTGGACGAGGGCCGCACGGCGCACTACGCGCTGGTGCCGGACGATGCGGACCTGGTGGACGCGTGGTTCCGGCTGGGCTTCGGCTCGCAGCACGCACACGCCATCCAGCCGGCGCCGAGCACACCGCTGGTCGCACCAGCTGATCTGACAGTACGGCGTGCCACGCGCGACGACATCGCCGTACTGGCCGAGCTCGACCTGGTGCTGCCGCTGCACCAGGGACGCTCGCCGGTGTTCAACGCCGGCGAGTTGCCCACGCTCGAGGAAGCGCTGGCCGACTGGGAGGAGTCGATCGACGACCAGGACTACGCGACCTTCGTCGCCGAGTACGACGGTCGCGTGATCGGCTCGTCGGTCGGGTGCTCACTGGAGAAGTCGAGTGCGCACAGTGGGCTGGCTCGACCGGACAACGCGGGCTTCTTGGGCTTCGCCGCCGTACTGCCGGAGGCACGGGGTCACGGCGCTGGGCGCGCGCTGGGTGAGGCGGTGTTGCAGTGGGCAGCTGACACCGGCTACACGTCCGTGGTCACCGACTGGCGGGTGACGAACCTGTTGTCGTCGCGGACGTGGCCGCGGCTCGGATTTCAGCAGACCTTCTACCGGCTCCATCGCCTGATCGGGTTCTGAACGAAGCTTTTCCACAGCTTCGAATTCGCCGACCGGGAAGGGCGGCGATCGGTGCATCTTCCAAGGCAAGAAGACGCTCTGCAGCGGGGCGTCGACGTTGCTCAGGAGGCAGCCATGTCGCGTTCTTCCCTTGGTTCCCGAGTCATCCCACCGGCCCGTCGTATCGTGATCGGGACCGCGGCGGTCCTCGCCACACTCGGCGCCTGGACGGCCACCCCGGCCGCCGCCGAGCCGCGTCCCGAGTACGTCGTGGCTCCCCCATCGACCGAGCAGAGGGCGGACATCTTGGACGGCTTCGTCATCGAGCACCTTCCGGCCGGCATCGGCACGCCGACCGACTTCGAGTACGAGTGGGAGGACATCAGCTTCCACAGCCGGGTCTGGGAGACCGGGCCTGATCCCGAGGGCGCCTACAAGGTCGATCTCACGGTGAAGACGCTGCGCGGCGAGAAACTGACGGATCTCGAGGCGCTGAAGGCCTTCCTGGCCGAGTACGAGGAGAAGGATCCGGAGACCTGGGAGCTGCGCCCGGTCAAAGTCGGCGAGTACGACGGTCTGATCGCCGACGGCGACGAGGTGTTCTACCTCGTCGCGCCGGGGGTGGCAGCCGAGGTGTCCCTCGATCGCGGGCGTTTCTCCGAGCAGGATCTCCTCGACACGGCGACGGGCTTCCATCCGGAGGGCTGAGCCCAGTCAGTGCCTCAGGCAACTGATGCCGCAGGCAATGACACGGGGCGGCGACCCCGACTCGAAGTCGGTGTCGCCGCCCCCGATGAGCAGCCGTCGAATCAGCCTGACGGCGACGACGGTGGAGTGGACGGTGCCGGTGTCGCGGACGGTGCCGGTGTCGCGGACGGTGCCGTGGTCGGGGCACCGCTCGGCGCCGGTGTGCTCGGCGTCGGTGTGGCTCCTGCCGCCACGGCGCGGTCGATCGCCAACTTCATCAGGTTGACCTGCTTCTGGTACTCGGCGAGGTTCCCGGCCTGCAAGGCTGCCGTGGCCGCCGCGTACGCCGCCTGTGCCTGAGCCAGCGCCTGTCTGACCGTCTGGTTGGTGGTCGGCGGGTTCTGGTTGGGGTTCTGGTTCGGTGGTTGCTCACCGGTGCTGACGTTGGTGTCGAACACCTTGGTCAGCGCCTCCTGCAGCGTGCTGCCGTAGGCGACGCGGTCGCCGAAGGAGACCAGCACGTACCGGAGCACCGGATAGCTACCAGGACCACTGGTCCGGACCGAGTAGACGGGCTGGACGTAGAGCAGACCACCACCGAGCGGCAGCGTCAGCAGGTTGCCGAACTGCGCTCTGGCGCCGCTGGTCGGCTGGTTGATCGGGAGCAGCGCGGTTCTGATCCCGTCATCGGTCTGGAACTTGTTGAACACCTGTCCAGGACCGGGGATCTGCACGTTCCCGGGTAGTCGAAGGATCCGGAACTTGCCGTAGTCCGGCGAGGTCGCCTCGGCATCGACGGCCATGAACGCGGTCAGGTTCTCCCGTTCCGCGTTCGGCACGTACACCGAGGTGAGAGAGAACTTCGGAGCGTCCTGGTCGGGCATCCGCAGCGAGAGATAGAACGGAGGTTGTTTCACTTGAGCCGACGAGTCCGCACCGGACGAGACCGCGGTCGGGTCCGCCGGGACGCGCCACAGATCGCTGTTCTGGTACCAGGTGGTCGAGTCCTGCACGTGGTACTTGGCCAGCAGGTCGCGCTGAACCTTGAACATGTCCTCCGGGTAGCGCAGGTGCGACATCAGCTGGGGCGAGATGTCCGCGCGCGGCTTGACCGTGCCCGGGAAGGCCTTCATCCAGGTCTTCAGGACCGGGTCGTCCTCGTCCCAGGCGTACAGCTCGACCGAGCCGTCGTACGCGTTGACGACAGCCTTGACCGAGTTGCGGATGTAGTTGATCTCCTCACTCGGCTGCTGCGCGATGGTGCCGCGGCCGGTGGTGGTGTCCCGGGTGCTGTCGTCCAGGGCGACCTTCTCGGAGTACGGGTAGTTCGCCGAGGTGGTGTAGCCGTCGACGATCCAGACGACCTGGCCGTCCACGATGGCCGGGTACGGGTCGCCGTCCGGAGTCAGCCAGGGCGCGGCCTTCTCGACGCGTTCCCGCGGGTTGCGGTCGTAGAGGATCTTCGACTCGGTGTTCACCCGGCTGGACAGCAGGATGTTCGCGTCCCGGAACTTGGTGGCGTAGAGCAGCCGGTTGAAGAACGTGCCGACCGGCACGCCGCCCTTGCCGGCGTAGGTGTTCAGCGTCGGGTCGCCGCCGTTCTTGCCTTCCGGCGTGTCCAGCTCGACCGCCTGCCCGCCCTTCGGGCCGCCGACGATCGAGTAGTCCGGGGACTGCTCGCCGAAGTAGATCCGCGGCTCGTAGTCACCGAGGTCACCGGTCGGCGGCAGGTCCTTCTCCGACCAGACCGGCGCACCGTCCACCGCGCGCTGGTTACCGTTCGCCGCGACGACGCCGTAGCCGTGGGTGTAGACGGTGTGGTCGTTGTTCCAGTTGCGCTGACCTGCCGGCAGGCGGTCGACCTGCACCTCGCGGACCGCGATCACGGTGTCCTTGACCTCGTTGCGGATCTTGTACCGGTCGACGTCGAGGTCGGTCGGGAACGAGTAGAAGCCCCGGACCTGTTGCAGCTGCTCGAATGTCGGCCCGACCACGCTCGGGTCGATCAGCCGGATACCGGGCAGGACCTCGGCGTCACGCGCGAGCTCGGCCGGGGTCGCCGTCGTCTTGGCCTGGTAGTTGATGACCTCGCTGTCCTCCAGGCCGTACGCCTCACGCGTCGCCTGGATGTTCTTGGTGATGTACGGCGCCTCACGCACCGGCTCGCTCGGCCGCACCCGCAGTTGCTGCAGGGCCGCCGGCCACAACGCACCGAGCAGGATCGCCGACAGGATCAGTACGACGGTCCCCACCCCCGGCAGCAGCCAGGTCCGGCGGACCACGTTGGCGAAGAACAGGCCAGCGCACAGCACAGCGATGACCGCGAGGATCTCCTTGCTGGGCAAGACCGCGTTGTCACCTGTGTAGGAGATACCGGTGAACAGCCTGCTCTCCGACGTCGTCAGCCCGTAGCGGTCCAGCCAGTAGCTGAACGCCTTGAGCAGGACCAGCAGCCCGAGCAGCACGGAGAACTGCACCTGCGCCGCACCGGACGCCTTCTGACCCTTGGCGGACGGACGGAAGCCGCCGTACAGGTAATGCGTGATGACTGCCGCGACCAGCGACAGCAGCACGATCGAGTAGCCGAAGCCGAGGAGGACGCGCAGCCACGGGTAGTCGAAGACGAAGAAAGCGATGTCCTTGTTGAAGTGCTTGTCGGTGACCCCGAACGGGGTCCGGTTCCGCCAGGCCAGGAAGACCTTCCACTCCCCCGACGCGGCCGAGCCGCCGAACACGAGCATCAGGGTCGCGATCACGCCGATGGCGATCTTGCCGCGCTGCTGCAGCAGGTCGCCGTACCGCTCGAAGCCGGGGCTCGGCGACGGCGCGAGGGCGACCCGCGGCCGGGTGCGGAACGCGATGATGATGTTCGCGACCACAGCCGCGGCCATCAGCAGGCCGATCACGAAGAACAGCAGCACCCGGGTCCCGAGCACTGTGCTGAAGACCGAGCCCAGGTCCACCGAGCGGTACCACAGCCGCTGCGTCCAGACGTCGGTGAAGACGCTGAACAGGATGAGCAGGACGATCAGCGTCGCGATCGTCGGCAGCAGTGCCCGGGGCCGTCCGCCAGATGTTCGCCGCGGTCGCCGCGGCTCCTCCGGCATGTCGTAGACGCCGTCGCTCATGGTCGGTTCTCCTCGTCGTCACTGATGCCGTCGACCCCAGGACCTTCGCCCGGCCGGATGCCGACCGAAGGTTCGAATGTCAAAGACAGTACTTCGCACAGCGTGGGGACCAAGTCGGTGCCGGTCAGCACGGCGCTGTCCTCGTCATGTGAACGTAGCCGGACGGCCCCGAACCGGGTGCCTTCGCGCAGGACCGCGGCGACCATCCGGACCTCGTGGCGGCGCGGATCGCTGCCCGCCATCCGGACGAGCTCCGCGTCGGACTCGGCCCCTGAGAGACCGGCTTCGGCCGACGCCGGCAGCACGACCCGCTCGATCGCGAGTGCACAGCCGCTGACGCCGTCCGGCCACTCGATGCGGCCCAGGGCGTCGGCCAGATGCTCGTCCTCGAGACCGCCGGGCAGCTCGCCCTGCGCGACCGGGGTCAGCGGCTGGGAAGCGTCCTCAGCGCCGAGCTCGGCGGCCAGTTGCGGCTCGGCGCGCAGCAGTTCATCGGTCGGGACCAGCGCGAACAGTTGCGCGGGCTGGTCCCAGCCCGCGCTGCTCACGTGCTTCTCGATCTCGATCACCGCGCGGCTCAGCGCGTCGGGAGGCAGAGTGCCTACGGAATCCATGCCGCCTGATCTCCCCTTCGGCTGGCCAGTACGTTCGGGTGCCTCACGGCGTACATGTCGGGACCGATCCGTTTCCGCTGGACAACGCCTGCAGGGCGCCGATCGCCTCGTTCAGCGTGGTGATCTTCACCAACTGGATGTCCTTCACGTCCGCGTGCAGCGCGGCCTCACAGTTCGGTCCCGGGACCAGGAAGACGGTTGCCCCGTCCTCCTTGGCGCCGGCGATCTTCTGCTGGATCCCGCCGATCGCCCCGACCTGGCCGAGGGCATCGATGGTCCCGGTGCCGGCCACGTGCTTGCCGTCCAGCAACGCTCCCGGTGTCAGCTTGTCGTAGATGGCCAGCGCGAACATCGTGCCGGCGCTCGGGCCGCCGATGTCCTGGCCGAGGTTGACCGTGACCTTCACCTGCGAGTCGATGCCGATGGTGATGCCGACCATCGGGCGGGTGGCCTCGCCCGGCGTGGCCGCGGTCTTCAGCAGCACGGTCTGCTCGGCGGTGCCGCGGCGGATCAGGAAGATCACGTCCTCGCCGACCTTGTGCTTGCGGACGAGTTCGCCCACCTGCGCGACCTGCGACACCGCCTGCCCATCGACCGCGAGTACGACGTCGCCCGGCTTGAGCTTGCCGTCCGCCGGAGAGTCCTTGGCCACGGTCGAGACCTTCGGGTGGAACGGCACCTTGGCTGCCTGCAGAGCGGCGGCGATCGCGCTGTCCTGCGAGCCGGTCATCTCCGCGGTGTTCTGCTCCTCGACCTCGTCGGCGCTCTGGTCCGGCGGGTAGATGATGTCGCGCGGGAACAGGTCGTGGTGCGGGTCGAGCCAGTTGCGCATCGCCTGCGGCAGGGTGAGCTCACGCTCGGGCGAGGTGACCGACACGGTGGTCAGGTCGAGCTGGCCGGTGGTCGGGAACGTCTCGTGCCCGCTGATCTCGATCACGGGCTTGCCCTTGGACTCGCCGAGGGTGTTCTTCACAGGCCCCGGGCTGAACGAGACGAACGGCACCGGGAAGGCGGTGACCAGCCCGAGCGAGATGACGAGCACGACGATCGAAGCGACCAGCGTGGCGGTACGACGTGTCACGAACCCTGCCCTGCGATCTTGGTGGAACCGAACGTCTCGGCCGAACCGAGCTTCCTGGTGGCGCGGCGGAACGGGCCACGACGCCGCTCCGGAGTGGCTCGCGGGCCGGGCGCGGCGAGGGTCTCGTTGAAGCGGCGGAAGTCCTCGACCGATGCGAAGGCGCCGCCGGACCGGCGCGGACCACGGCTCCGCCCGCGCCACGCGGCCCAGCCCATGGCCAGGAGCGTGGCGACCAGCGGGAACGCCAGCCACGCCAAAACCTTCATCCGGACACCCTCATGCGCCCAGCGTACGGGTCAGTGAGCGCCGACCCACTCGCTGGCACCGTCGCTGAAGTGCTGGTGTTTCCAAATCGGAACCTCGGCCTTGAGATCGTCGATCAGCCGCCGGCAGGCGGCGAACGCAACGTCCCGGTGCGACGCGGCCACCGCGACGATCACTGCGGCGTCCCCGATCTTCAGGTCCCCGGTCCGGTGTACGGCGGCCAGCGCGGTCACAGCCGGATCCTCGCAAACACGCTCCGCAACCGCCTGCAGGTGCTTCAGCGCATCCGGGTGAGCCTCGTAGCTCAGTCGATCCACCGGCTTCTCGTGGTCATGGTTGCGCACAGTGCCGATGAAGAGAGCAGTACCGCCGGCGGTCGGATCCGCGATAGCGGCCAGCACCTCATCGCAGGACAGCACCCCGTCCCGCACGTCCAGCAACCTGATCGCGCCGCTCATCCGTCCCTCCTCCCACCAGAGTCCCCCACCCAACCACAATCCACCCCCAACGCCCACAATTCTCCCCCACCCGGGCCGCACGCCGTACGCCCGGCCACTCCACGGCCTCCCGAGCCCGGGAAGGTCGGGGAAAGTCAGGGGTCTGCCAGGGGCGAAGTAGAGGGGTAATGCGTTCGCCGGGGGAGGAACCGGCGGGTGGAACCAGTACGTTGGAGTTGTACGCCCCACCCGCACAGGAAGGCCCACTCCGATGAGCGACGAACCGGACAACCCGTTCAAGGGAACTCCGTTCGAGGCCATGTTCCAGCAGTTCTCCGGTGCGGCCGGCGCGGGCGGCGCTCCCGACCTGAACGCGATCTTCGCGCAGGTCCAGCAGCTGCTCAGCGGTTCCGGCGACGGGAAGCCGGTGAACTGGGACCTGGCCAAGGACATCGCCCGCAAGACCGTGTCCGCCGGCGGGGACCGATCGATCACGCCGACCGACTCGGACCGGGTGGCCGACGCGGTCCGGCTCGCCGAGCACTGGCTGGACGAGGCGACCACGCTGCCGGAGGCGTCCACGACCTCCGCGGCCTGGAGCCGAGCCGAGTGGGTGGAGAACACGCTGCCGGTCTGGCAGACGATCGTCGACCCGGTCGCCGAACACGTCGCCGGTGCCATGGGCAACGCGCTGCCTGCCGAGGCCCAGCAGCTGGCCGGGCCGATGGCGGGCATGCTGCGGCAGCTGGGCGGCTCGATCTTCGGCGCGCAGGTTGGTCAAGCGCTTGGTGAGCTGGCCGGCGAGGTGGTGAGCTCGTCCGACATCGGGCTGCCGCTCGGGCCGACCGGACAGGCTGTACTACTCCCGGACAACGTCGCGAAGTTCGCAGAAGGCCTGGGGCTGGCCGACGAGGACGTCCGCCTGTACCTCGCGCTGCGCGAGGTCGCTCACCAGCGGCTGTACGCCGGGGTGCCCTGGCTGCGCCAGCACGTACTCGCCGCCGTAGCCGACTACGCAGCGGGCATCGAGGTCGACACCGGCAAGATCGAGCGCGCGATGGCCGACATCGACCCGCAGAACCCGGAAGCCATGCAAGAGGCGCTCGCGGGCGGCCTGTTCGAGCCGGAGGACTCCGAGCAGCAGAAGGCAGCCCTGGTCCGCCTGGAGACCGCGCTCGCACTGGTCGAGGGCTGGGTGGACGACGTCGTACGGCAGTCCACCAAGGACCGGATGCCGGCCGCAGTCCAACTCGCCGAGACAGTACGGCGTCGCCGCGCCGCTGGTGGTCCGGCCGAGCAGACGTTCGCCACCCTGGTCGGCCTCCAACTCCGCCCGCGTCGTCTCCGCGACGCCGCCAACCTGTGGGCCGCCGTACGCGACGCCCGCGGAGTCGAGGGCCGCGACGAGCTCTGGTCCCACCCCGACCTCCTCCCCAGCGCTTCCGACCTCGACGACCCCATCGGCTTCGCCCAACACGCCGGCGAACTGGCCGACATCGACATCACCGACTTCCTCCCCACCGAAGACGACCAAGACAACAACCCCGACACCCCCAAGTAACCCCATCCCACCCCACCGGCGCCCAGTCCCACCCGGACCGGGCGCCGGGTGCTGTCGTCAGTGGAATGGGGGAGACTGGCGGGGTGCTGCTTGGGGATGCTGTGGAGACGTTAGAGGGGTGGAGTGCGCCGGACGAGGAGCAGGAGGCGTTGCGGGCGCATTATCTGAGGCATCTGAGCGAGCACGCGGACGGGATGTGGCGGAGCTGCCGGCCGGAGCATGTGACATCCAGCGCCCTGGTAATCGATGCGTCCGGGAGCAGGGTGCTGCTGACCTTGCACAAGACAGTCGGCCAATGGCTCCAACTCGGCGGCCACTGCGAGGCTGGTGACACAACCCTCGCCGGCGCCGCACTGCGAGAAGCAACCGAGGAGTCGGGCTTGACTGGCCTATCCATCGACCCGAGCCCCATACAGCTTTCGCGCCACCAACTACTGGCCGGCGGATGCGCAGGCGCGTACCACCTTGACGTTCAGTTCCTGGTGACGGCGACCGGCGCAACGAACTACGTCGTGAGCGAGGAGGCGCACGACCTCGCCTGGTTCCCGATAGAAGCCCTGCCAGACGTCGACCACAGCGTCCAGGACCTGGTCACCAGAACCCGCCACCGCCTCGCGCTCACAACAAACCCACTTGGTAGCTAGCAGCCCGCCCGCTGACCCACGTCGAGGCTGCGGGCCGGCTGATTCAAGCCGGCCCGCACCCCCTCAGACAAGCGGCCCTCAACACCTGCCGCTTGCTTCCCCCGCCCCCGTGGCACTTCCCTCCCCGTAATCCCCGCCCCTCGTCCCCCGTGATCCCCGCGCCCGTCGTCCCTCGTGCATTACGACCCCTTCGCCCCCGTGCACTGCATTCCCGTGCGCGTCGACCCCGTGTCGACACGCACGTTCCTGCTCCCCCGTTGACCTGCTGCCCCGTCGTACTGCGCTCTGCCAGGTGGGCCTGTCGTAGTGCGCTTCGCCCGGGGAGCCCCGTCGTACTGCATCCCCGGGATTCGCCTACGACAGCCCCCGTGAACCCTCCAACTGCAGCCCCGAATTCCCCCGTGAGTGCTTGTCGCCCCCGTCGACGTGCACCTTGCTGCTTTCCCGTTGGCCCGCTGTCCCCCGTCGTACTGTGCTCCACATCCCCCGTGCTGCGTTCCAGTTGAGCCTTCGTCGTACGGCGCTCCCCCGTGAGCGCTGGTCGTACGGCGTTCCCCCGTGGCTCCCCCGTCGTACTGCAGTCCCCGTGCCCTGCGTTGGTGCTGGTTGTGTGGCGTTCCCCCGTGGTCGTGTCGTGCTGCCGGTCCACGGTCCGGCTGCACGGTGTTGCTGGGCTTGCTGGTGGGGGCCGCCGCCGGGGTGTCGGGTGCCGCCCCTGAACGGCATCGACACCTTGGCGGCGGTTCCTCCAGAAATCCCGCTGCCTGGTGAACGAGTGGGGAGGGGGAAGGTGACGGGTCAGGGGTGACGAAGTATGGATCTTGTTGCGTCCCAGCCTTCGAGGCCGGGATCCAGTCGCGCTATGTCAGCGGGCGATTGCAGACGGTGCCAGCCGGGGCCGATGGCTACGGCGTGGCGGCGGGGTTTGTGGGACTCCAGGTCCGAGAGGCGGGTGTCGAAGGTGGGGGCGGCGGTGGCGACCCAGTCGGCGATCGGGATGTTGACGCCGATGGCGGCGAGGGTGCCGTCCTCGGACGGGGTGATGGCGATGTCGGCGGTGCTGAGGGCGCGGAAGAGCTTGCCGATGAGGAGGCCAGGCAGGTCGGGTACGTCGTGACTCACAGCCACTACCGCAGCCGCGGGGCCGGCGAGGGCTACCGCGTCGAGCACGGAGTCCACGGCGAAGACGGGAGTGCCAGGCCAGGTGAGGGCAGCTACCTCGGCCACCGCGGCGTCGTCGCCACCTGAGACAGCTACGGCAACGTCGACGCGATCGAGGGCGGCCAGGACTTCGTAGGTGTCCTCGGCGAGCGCGAGACGCCAGGCTTCCGGGTCCCGGCCCGGTGGCGCCCAACTCCCAGAGGCAGGCACGACCAGTACGACGACGCGGCGGTCGGTCACGCTGGGAGGTCCACGTCGTACTGGGTGCGGGCGGCCGCGACCTCGGGCACGTGGGACTCGGCCCACCCCTTGATCGCGGCGATCAGGGGCAGCAGGGTCCGGCCGAGCGGTGTCAGCTCGTAGTCGACGCGTACTGGTACCGACGGGGTGACCGAGCGGGTCAGCAGGCCGTCGCGTTCGAGGGAGCGCAGGGTCTGGGTGAGCATCTTCTGGCTGACGCCGGCGATCCGGCGGGACAGGTCCGAGTACCGCTGCGGTCCGTCGGCCAGGGCGGTGATGATCAGGGTGACCCACTTGTCGCTGATCCGGTCGAGCAGTTGCCGGGCCGGGCAGGTGGCCAGGAAGGCGTCGTACTCGCGGACGGCTTCCTCGCGGCGCTGGGCGGCGGTATGCGTGGGCATGGCTCTCCTCACCGTGCGGTGCGCACTTCGAAGTGCGCACTTCCCCGCAGAGAGTAACTCTCCGAGAGTGTCACCAGCAGCCACCACACGCGCACGTACAGGCAGGCCCGACTCCACCGCACCTGCGCGGCATCACCGTCCACCAGATCTTCGTCCACGCCAACCGCGCGGAACTCGCGGAGCTCGTCGAGCTCGCCGAGGCGGGAGTGATCGCGACGCGAGTCGCCGAGACCTATCCCCTGCACGAAGCACCGACGGCCTACAACAGGCTCGCCAAAGGCGGCGTCCGCGGCCGACTCGTCCTGGTGCCTTAGGCAATCGTCAGGCCGAGACGGTGAGTTCCGGTTTGATCAGGCCGAGGCGGAGTGCGGTCATGATCGCGTTGGCGCGGTTCGTCGCGCCGAGCTTGTCGTAGACGCGGGAGACATAGGTCTTCGCCGTCGAGAGGCTGACGAACATCGTGCCGGCGATCGCCGGCACGGAAAGGCCTGTGGCCAGGAGCGCGAGGACTTCGCACTCGCGTGGACTCAGCACGACTCCCGGAGTACCGGCGAAGCTGCCGCGGCGGGCGAGGGCCAGGGCCAGGCCGGTTGCGGTGAAGGAGGCGGCGGCCACGGCGGCGTGCCGGATCGCCCCGAGAACCTCGGTGTTCGGGGCGGTCTTGCCGACGAAGGCGGAGACGCCGGTCTCCAGGGCCCGGAACAGCACGTCGTCCTCGGCCTGGGCCGTGAGTACGACGATGCCGAGGTCGGCATGCCGGTCGCGGAGCTCACGAGCGAGCTGGAGCCCGTCGGCGTCCGGGAGCGCGACGTCGAGTACGACGACGTCCGGGCGAGTGGACCCGACCAGAGCCGGCGCCTCGGCGGCGAGCGCGCACTCGCCGACGATCGTGATGTCGTCGTCGGCGCCGACGAGCCGGATCAGCCCGTACCTCGTCAGCGTGTGGCCGTCGACAACGACAACTCTGATCGAGCTCTGCATAGTCGGTCCCCCATGAATCTCTCCTCGATCCCCCAGCTGGAGAAGCTCCGTAGTGTCACCTGCTGTAACTGAGATCGCGAGAGTCCTACAGCCCGTTACGGAATCTTCCGAGGTGCTTTCCACCCGAGTTGGTTGAACGTTTGGTAATCAAGTTCCCGACGGAGGTTCAGGCAGGTCGTCGCGCCGATGGGCGGCCATGGACAGGCCTTGGCCGAGCAACGCCAGCACCTCGGCCTCCCGGGGACTGAGCGAAGTCCTGACGGGTGCCACTTGCCGTCCGGCAGCGCGGTGTCGAGGACTCTCAAGCACTCGTCAGTACGGCGACCAACGCGCCGCCGAGCATGAACGGGCCGAAGCTGACCGCGTGCCGCAGAGTGACCCGGCGGGCGATCAGCAGCACCAAACTGACCACGCCCATCAGCACGAATCCCAGGACCGCTCCGGCGAACAGGGTCGACCATCCCAGCCAGCCGAGCGCGATGCCGAGTCCGCCGGCGAGCTTGATGTCGCCGCCGCCGAGCTGACCGCGGCCCAACAGCCCAAGCACCAGGTAGCCGCCTCCGAGCACCACTCCGCCGAGCAGTGCACGGAACAGTTGAGCCGGGTGTCCGTCGATCAGCGCCGCCAGTCCGAGGAGCGCGATCAGGCCTGGATACAGCGGCAGCGTCAGTCGGTCGGGCAGCCGTTGTACGGCGAGGTCGACAGCCGCCAGCGCCACGCCGACTGCCCCGATGAAGGCGAATGCGGCCGCATCGGGCAGACCGGCGAACCGCGAGAACAGCAAGGCGAGCACGACGGCAGTGACCAGCTCGAGCACGAGCGGTGCGCCGTACCAGCTGCGACAGCCTGCGCAGCGAGCACGTCCGGTGATGGGTACGCCGCAGTGCGGGCAGGCAGTGCGTTCGCCGACTGCCACGGACAGCCGGTACACCGTGGCGCGCAGCCCCATGCCTGCGGCGAAGCCGAGCACACCGCCGGCGACTGTCCAGGTGAGGTTCATACCGGCGAAGCTAACTTCGCGCGCGCCAACCGCAGAACCACCTGCCGGCAGAACTGGCCGCCCGGTGCCGAAGCCCGGCCGTCCGTCCGACCAACTGGCTGACGGTGTCGGCCGATCGGCCGACAGGCGCGTCGCCTGCTGTGGTCCCATCGTCCATCGCGTTCTGGCCGATCGCCCGATGCCGCGACGAGGCAACCATCCACCACAGTTCCGGTACCGGGCGGCACCGAGCCGCTCGACCAGAACGGTGGGACTCAACGCCCGCCATTGAAGGAGGAGTTCCACATGCGTAAGAACCTGGTCACCTTCGTGCAGACCTACACCAAGCAGCTCCGTCGCAGCGACCGCGGTGCGTCCATGGTCGAGTACGGCCTGCTGGTCGCCCTGATCGCCGTCATCGTGGCCGCCGCGGCGGGCCCGCTGGGCACGGCCATCGCCGCCCTGTTCGCCACGGTCACCGCCAGCCTCTGAGAGCGGTCTGCCGTCCACCTGGGTGGTGCGGCCCGGTCAGATTCCATCGGGCCGCAACCACCCCGCCCAGCGAGGAGTTCCGATGCGCCAGCTCTTGCGCTTCGGCAGCCAGGCTGCCCACGGCGACCGCGGCGCGGCCATGGTCGAGTACGGCCTGCTGCTGATGCTGATCGCCATCGTGGTCGTGCCGGCGCTGATCCTGTTCGGCCCGGCCATCGCCCAGTTGTACACCGACGTCGTCGGCAGCTTCTGAAGACTTTCACCAACCAGGAGATCTCATGTATCCGAGACGAGGGGACCGCGGCGGGGAGACTCACCACGGCCGGACATCTCGCACCGCGGCACGGGTACGCCGCATGCTGCCCTCGTCGGTGCATGGGGGCAGCAGCGCGGACCGCGGCGCCACCGCCGTCGAGTTCGCGCTTCTGCTTCCCCTGCTGTTGCTGCTGGTGCTGGGCATCGTCGACTTCGGCCGGCTGCTCAACGCGCAGATCACGCTCACCCAGGCCGCACGCGAAGGCGCTCGGCTGGTGGCACTCGGGCAACCCGACGTGGCGAGTCGCACGCAGGCCGCCGCAACCGGGCTGAGCCCTGTCGGCGTGGCGATCCAGTCGTCCTGTCCGGTCGGTGCCGGTCCGGCAAGCAACGGCAGTGTGCAGACCACCTACAGCTTCTCGTTCACACCCGGTTTCGGGAACATCGTCAGTCTTGTCGGCGGCAGCGGCTTGAGCGGTCAGGTCACGTTGTCCGCGAACGGAGTCATGCCATGCGAGACCTAGTGGACCGGCTCGTCCGGCCGATGAAGCGGCTGCTCGGGGCCGACGACCGAGGGGCCGTCGGCATCCTGGTCAGCGTGCTGCTCGGGGGCGGCGTACTGCTCGGCATGGCCGCGCTGGTCATCGACGTCGGCATGATCTACCACGAGCGCGCCGGACTGCAGAACGGCGCCGACGCCGGCTCGCTCGCCGTCGCGAAGAGCTGCGTCGTCGGACCCGCGTGCGCGCCCGGCACCGCGAGCACCTACGCGAACCTGAACGCCAAGGACGGTGCGTCGGCCGTGACCCTGGTCTGCGGCCGCGACGTCGTCAAGGGTGGACTGCCCGGCTGCCCGGCGTCCTCAGGCACGATCGTCGACTGCCCGGCCGCGCCGGGTGCGGACACCAACTACGTCGACGTCCACACCGCCACCAGAACCGCCGGGGGCTCCTCACTGCTGCCGCCGGTCTTCGCGAGAGCTCTCACCGGCAACGCCGGCTACCAGGGCGACACGGTTCTGGCCTGTGCCCGCGCGAGCTGGGGACCCGCGATGGCGGCCTCGAAGTCGCTGGCGATGACGCTGTCGCTGTGTGCCTGGACCCAGGCCACCGGCGGCACCCCGCCGACCTTCGGCACCGACGTCAGGATCTTCGTCCGCGACGCACCCAACGCGCCGACGTGCGACGGTCTGAGCCGTCCCGGTGAGTTCGGCTGGCTCAGCGACAGCGGCGACTGTACGGCGGACGTCGACCTCACGCAGTCCGGTTACGTCACCGGAAGCGACCCGGGCAAGAACATCTCCAAGGCGTGCCAGGACATCTTGACGTCGTACATCGCGAGCGGGGCGCCGATCTTCATCCCGATCTTCGACACGACGACGGGGACCGGCAGCGGGGCGACGTACCACCTGGTCGGTCTGGCCGCCTTCGTGCTGACCGGCTACGCGAACATGAACCCGCTCAAGGACGAGATCCCGTCCGGGTTCAGCAAGGCCGACTGCCCAAACGGCAAGACCACACCGTCCTGCATCTTCGGGCACTTCACCCAGGCACTCGTGCCGATGTCCACGACCGTCGGCGGCGGCACGTACTTCGGCGCCACCGCCATCAAGCTCGCCGGCTAGTACCGCCAGCAGAAGAGAGAAAGTCATGAAACGTAGGGTTTTGACCATCGTGATGGCGGTGGCGCTGGCCGTGCTCGGAACGCTTGCCGTCCTCGTCTACGTCAACAACGCGGACGCCCGCGCGGTGGCGGGGCAGCAGGCGGTCACCGTTCTCGTTGCGGACAAGGCGATTCCGTCCGGAACCAAGGTGGCTGACGCGAAGGCGTCATTGCGCACGGAGACGCTGCCGGCCTCCTCGGTGTCGACCGAGGCCGTCTCCGAGATCACCACCGCCCAGGAGGAGCTGGTCACCTCGACCGACCTCAACCCCGGCGAGGTGATCCTGAAGTCGATGCTGGTGTCCACCGCACAGGCTCCGGGTGGGCTGGTGATTCCGGAGGGCAAGGTGGCGGTCACGATCACCCTTTGTGCGCCGGAGCTCGTCGCCGGCAACGTCCGCGTCGGATCCGACGTCGCGGTCTTCGGCACCGTGGTCACCGGTTCCACCGCCGAAGTCAGTGCGCAGCCGAACTGCACCGGTCCACACAAGCAGCAGACCGGCAAGGGCGTCGGCAACACCCGCGTCGTGGTGCCCAAGGTGCGAGTGATCGCGATGGGTCCGGCGACGTCGACGCTGCCGGACGACGAATCCAAGAACAGCACCGTGTCGCAGCGATCCGCCGCCGCCCAGAACGAGCAGACACTGGTGACCTTCGCGGTCAACCAGGACGACGCCGAGCGCCTGATCCTGCTGACCCAGACAGCACTGCCGTACCTGGCACTGCTCGGTCCGTCGGCCAAGGTCACACCCGACGACCACGTCGTACCGATGTTCCCGCCCGCGGCGAAGAAGAAGTGAGGCGATCGCGATGACCATCCTTTGCCGACTGGCCGCCTGGCCCGGCGAGACGACAGCAAGCACCGTCGACGACCTCGACGCTGCACAGCGCGCCCTGACCGACGCCCCCTTCGAGGACCTGGTCGTCGTGGGCCCGGACACCGAGAAGGACGACGCGCTCAGGTTCACCGCGCACCTGCGGATCGACCGGCCGGCAGTAGGCGTGATCCTGGTACGGCGGCACGTCGACGTCGACCTGCTCACGGAGGCGCTGCGAGCCGGCGTCCGTGAAGTTGTCACCGCCGGAGATGACGCGGCGCTGCTCGCCGCCTGCGACCGATCGCGGGCGCTGTCGGGACACGTGCGTGCGATCGACGAGCCGGCGAACACACCGCAGGGCAAGGTCGTCACCGTGTTCGCGGCCAAGGGCGGTTGCGGCAAGACCACCTTTGCGATCAACCTCGCCGCGGCGTTGGCCGCCGGCGACCAGCGGGTGTGTGTTCTCGACCTCGACCTGGCCTTCGGCGATGTGGCGATCAACGTCCAGCTCGAGCCGGTCCGCACGATCAGCGACGCGCTGCCGATGGCCGGTCACCTCGACACAACCGGTGCCGCCTCGCTGCTGACGCAGTACCGGCCCGGTCTGGACATGCTGCTGGCACCGGTGACGCCGGGCGATGCGGAGAAGATCCCGGCGGCGTTGGTCGGCGAGCTGCTCGCCGTACTGCGTGGCATGTTCGACTTCGTCGTGGTCGACACCCCGGCCCAGTTCAGCGAGCACGTGCTGACCGCGATGGACGCCTCCGACCACCACGTGCTGCTCACGACGCCGGACACCCCGGCGCTGAAGAACATGCGGATCACGCTGGACATGCTCGACCTGCTGTCCTACTCACGCGACATCCGCTCGATCGTGTTCAACCGCTCCGACGCGAAGGTCGGGCTCTCCTCGAGCGACGTCGAGCGCGTGGTGCGCAGCACGATCAGCGCGCAGGTGCCGTCCAGCCGCAACGTGCCGATCTCGATCAACAAGGGCACGCCGATCGTGATCGCGACGCCGGCTCACCCGGTCAGCCAGGCGATCACCCGGTTCGCCCGCGAGCGTCTCCTGAGCCTGACCGCACCGGCCCGGCACAAGGCCTTCGCCGTACGGCGGGGCGCGGGGAGGCGATGATGAACCTGTCCGAACGGCTGGCTCAGCGGCAAGGCCCTGCAGTCCGGCCGGTCCCCGCTCCGGCTCCTGAAGTCCCGCGCCGCGCCGCGCGGAACGCAGACCCGTTCGCCGGCGTGAAGCGCAGTGTGCATCAAGGCCTGCTGGACGCATTGGGCCCCAAGCTGTACGACGCCCACCTCGACCAGCACGAGCTCGAGCAGAAGGTCACCCAGACCCTGCAGGCAGTGCTGCAGCGCGACGACACCCCGATGACCGCTGCCGACCGCACCCGGGTGGCGCAGGAGGTCGCCGACGAGATCCTCGGCCACGGCCCGCTCGAGCCCTACCTGCGCGACGCAGGTGTCTCCGAGATCATGGTCAACGGCCACGACCAGATCTACGTCGAGCGCGACGGGCGACTGGTTCCGGTCGACGCCGCGTTCACCGACGAGAGCCACCTGCGCCGCACCATCGACAAGATCGTGGCCCGGATCGGGCGCCGCGTCGACGAGGCCAGCCCGATGGTGGACGCTCGGCTGCCCGACGGCAGCCGGGTGAACGCCGTCGTACCGCCGATCGCGCTGGACGGTTCGCTGCTCACGATCCGGAAGTTCTCGAACGACCCGTTCACCGTCAACGACCTGATCTCGTTCGGCACGCTGACCGGTCCGGTCGCCGACCTGCTCCAGGCCTGTGTGCGGGGCCGGCTGAACATCCTGATCGGCGGCGGCACCGGCTCCGGGAAGACGACGACGCTGAACGTGCTGTCCTCGTTCCTGCCCGACGACGAGCGGATCGTCACGATCGAGGACGCAGCCGAGCTGCAGCTGCGGCAGGACCACGTCCTGCGGCTGGAGTCCCGGCCGTCCAACGTGGAGGCCCGGGGCGAGATCGCGATCCGCGACCTGGTGCGCAACTCGCTGCGGATGCGTCCCGACCGCATCATCATCGGCGAGGTCCGTGACGGCGCCGCTCTGGACATGTTGCAGGCCATGAACACCGGCCACGACGGCTCGATCACGACGGTGCACTCCAACGCACCCCGGGACTCGCTGTCCCGGCTGGAGACGATGGTGCTGATGGCCGGCGTCGACCTGCCGCAACGGGCGATCCGTGAGCAGATGGCCTCGGCGATCGACCTCATCGTGCACCAGACCCGTCTGAAGGACGGATCCCGCCGGATCACCCACATCACCGAGGTGAACGGCATGGAGGGCGACGTCATCACGCTGCAGGACCTGTTCGTGTTCGACTTCCACGCCGGCGTCGACGAGCACGGCCGGTTCCGGGGCTCGCTCCGCGGCACCGGCTTGCGCCCGGGCTTCCTCGACCGGCTGGCCGACCAGGGCATCTACCTGCCACCGCGGATGTTCGGCATGGAAGAGGTCGCGCGATGAGAAAGACCCTGCGTTCATTGCTTGCGGTCGTGGTCGTCGGCCTGGCGGCCGTCCTCCCAGCCAGCGCACACGCGGACGGCGACCCGTCAGCTCGCATCGACTCCGTCCAGGTCAGCCCTGGGAAGGCAGGCTTCGTCCTCACCACCGCCAACGTCTCTGGACGGCTGGACTCGGGCACCGTCCGCGTCCACGCCGACCGCACCGCCCTGCCGGTCCGCGTGACTCCGCTCAGCAGCACAAAGGCCGCCGCAGCTCCGCCGCGGGCGGTGATGATCGTGCTGGACACCAGCGGCTCGATGGCCGGGACCGGAATCGCCGCCGCGCGTCAGGCCGCACTGAGCTACCTCGCCAGCCTGCCGACCGACGTACAGGCCGGTTTGCTGACGTTCTCCGACCAACCGCGGCTGGTCGTCGCGCCCACGACGAGCCGCAACACGGTTCGCAACGCGCTGGCGCGAGTCCAAGCCGTCGGGGACACCGCCCTGTACGACGCGGTCCGCGCAGCCGTCGCCGCACTCGACGCCGCCCGGCTCGGCCCGACGGCCCAGCGCAGGCTGGTCGTGCTGTCCGATGGCGTGGACACGTCCAGCAAGGCCGCGCTGGCATCAGTCACCGGTCAGCTAAGAGCCGATCGCATCCCGGCTGACGTGGTCGCCTTCCGGTACGGCAGCGGTGATGCGTCGGCTGCCCAGCAGATCGCGTCGGCCGCGGGTGGGCGGACCTTCGCTGCCCAGAACGCCGGTGAACTGACGGCGGCGTTCGCTGCCGTGGCGCGCAACTTCACGGCCCGCGCGAAGGTCGACTTCGACGTACCGCCGGAGCTCGCCGGTCGTCAGGTGATGCTGCGGGTCACCATCGGCTCGGTCAGCGCGAAGAGCTCGGTGACCTTTGCCGCCGTCACCCCGCCGCCCGCTAAGGCCACACCGGCGCCGTCCAACGCTACCCAGCCAGCTCACCGACCTGTCTGGTCCTGGCAGCGCCTGGGCCTCCTCGGCGGCGTCTTCCTGGTGGTGCTGCTCGCTGTGATCCTCCTGCGCTGGCAGGGGGCACGCGACGAAACCGGTCGCCGCCTGGTCCAGCAGGTGAGTCACTACGGGCCGCGCCAGGATGCTCGTCAGCAGGACCCTTCCGCGGGCGCTGCCGCCCAGACGGCGATCGGAGTCGTCGGCCAGGTCCTGCGGTCCAGCGGAGCAGAGCAAGGACTCGCCAACCGGCTCGACCTCGCCGACGTGAAACGTACGCCGGCCGAGTGGACGGTGCTGACCCTCTGCGCCAGTGCTGCGCTGGCGGTCGCCGTAACGCTGGTCGGGCTGCACCCACTGCTGAGTCTGCCGATCGGACTCGTCGCGGGCTGGCTCGCTCAGCACGTGTTCCTCAGCATCCGCATCTCACGCCGCCGGGCCGCGTTCAGCGAGCAGCTCCCCGACGTACTGCAACTGATCGTCGGATCCCTCCGCTCCGGATTCTCGCTGGCGCAAGCCGTCGACGCTGTCGTTCGCGACGGCACGCAACCCGCCGCGGCCGAGTTCTCCCGGGCGCTGGCGGAGACCAGGATCGGGGTCGAGCTCGAGGACGGGCTCAACCGCGTCGCCGGCCGGATGCAGTGCGAGGACCTGCGCTGGGTGGTGATGGCCACCCGGATCCAGCGGGAGGTCGGAGGCAACCTGGCCGAGGTCCTGAAGAACACGGTCGACACCATGCGCGAGCGCGCCCAGACCCGCCGCCACGTCCGCGCACTCAGCGCCGAGGGCCGGTTGTCCGGCTACATCATCGTCTGCCTGCCGATCCTGCTCGGGATCTGGATGACGACGACGAAACCGGAGTACATGAGTCCGCTGTTCAACACACCGGTCGGTCTGATGATGGTGGCCGGCGGTGCCGCGCTGATCGTCGTCGGCGCCTTCTGGATCCGCGCACTGGTCAAGGTGGAGGCGTGAGATGACCACAACCGTGTTCTTGATCGGCGGGCTCGCCGCCCTCGGCATCGCCATCGTGCTGGCCGTGATCAGCATCACCGCTCGGCCCGCGCAGGGCGGCGTCGCCACAGCACTCGCCACGATCGACAGCCACTACACGCGGCATGCGACGGAGCAGAGTGGGCCGGAGCGCGATCCGTTCGCGGCGCTGCCGGGATGGCTGCGCGGTTTGGCGGTCCGCCTGTCGCCGTCGGGCGTCGCCGCCAAGCTGCAGCGCCGGCTCGACCTCGCGGGCAACCCGTCAGGGTGGACGCCCGACCGGATCCTGGCCGCGAAAGGCCTTGGTTTGTTCATCCTCGGCGGCCTCGGCGCCGTCTACGGGCTGCGCAGCGTGGGCATGCTCATCGTCGCCACCGCCGTGGGCGCGACCGCGGGGTTCTTCCTGCCCGACATCCTGCTCTACAACGCCGGCGAGAAGCGTCAGCAGAAGATCCAGAAGGCTTTGCCGGATGGTCTGGACCTGCTCACGGTCTGCGTCGAAGCAGGTCTCGGATTCGACGCCGCGATGTCGCAGGTCGCTCGCAACACGCGCGGCCCGTTGGCGGCCGAGTTCTCCAGAGTCCTGCAGGAGACCCAGATCGGCACAACGCGCCCGCAGGCTCTGCGCGCGATGACCAACCGCACGACTGTGCCCGAGTTGCGAGCCTTCGTGTCGGCGCTGATCCAGGCCGGCGAGCTGGGCATCACGATCGCGGACGTACTGCGCGAACAGGCCAAGGAGATGCGGTTGCGGCGCAAGGCGCGCGCGGAGGAGAAGGCGCAGAAGGTGCCCGTGAAGATCCTCTTCCCGCTCGTGTTTTGCCTGTTCCCGTCGATGTTCATCGTCATCATCGGCCCGGGCGTCATCACCATTGCCGAGGTGCTGTTCGGCAAGTAGGTCTCAGCCGAGGGCTGTGCGCAGGCGGAGGGCTACTTGGAGATCCAAGGCGCGGTCCGGTTGTTGCCAGCCGTCGCCCAGCAGGGCGGTGATCCGGTCGAGGCGCTGCTGGACGGTGTTGGGGTGGATGTGGAGTGCGGTGGCGGCTCTGGTGGGGCTTTGGCCGGCGGCGAAGTACGCACGGAGGGTCCCGACCAGGTCGGTCCCGCGCTGGTCGTCGTACTCGATCACTGCGCCCAGCACGTGATGCACGTGAGCCCGTACGTCGACCTCGGCGGCACCGATCAGGCCGGCGACACCGAGGTCGTCCGGGGTCGCGGATTCGCCAGTGCGGCCGAGTCGCTGCATGGTGGTGACGAGGTGGACTGCCTGCCGGTGTGCCTCGACGACCGGATCGCCCCACGCCGCCGGGCCGGTGACGCCGATCGTGACGCCAGTGCGCTTCGCGACCTCGGCCAGCTCGCGTGCGGCGGTCGGAGCGTCGGTCCGAGCGACCAGGAGCACCAGGTCACCGCCGTACGGACCAGATAGGACCAGCTTGTCCTCGAGTGGCGCCGACAACCGAGCCCGTACGGCGGAGTGGTCACCACGGCAGACAGCTACAACAAGGCGGTCGTGGCGACGGTTCGGTGCCAACAGACGGAGGCGGTCGGTCAGCGTCCTGGGGTCGGCACTGCCACTCAGTACGTCGGCCAACAGGTCAGCCTGCGCGCGTTGAGACTGCTCGGCGGCCTGGCGACGGAACAGCAGCACCAGGGCAGTGACCACAGCCGCCCGCTCCACGATCCGCCGATCCGCTCCCGACAGGTCGTCGACACCGCCGATCACAAGTGCACCGAGCCGCTCGCGTTTGGCGGTCGCCGCCACGACCCAGCAGTCGCCGACGCGAGTCAACCGGCCGGACTCGGACTCCTGCCACGGTACGGCGGACCGGTCCGGCGAACCGGCGACCGCCAGTTCGTTGCCGACCGCATCGACCACGACAACCCACACGTCGAGGAGCTCGGCCAGCGCAGCGGCGATCGCGTCGACGTCACCGCCGGACAGCACGATGTCGGCGAAACGGTCATGCGCAGCGGCCGCATGCTCGGTCCCGGCGTGCGCCTCGGAGAGCTGGTCGAGTGCAGCCGCGGTCTCGGCCGCCGCACGGACCTGGACGATCGTCACGGCGGCGAGTGCCGCCAGCGACCCGAGCAGTGACACCTCCTCGCGGCTGAACGGCCGACGGGTCCGGTTGGACGCGAACAGCACGCCGACGAACGCGCCGTCGACGATGAGCGGCGTACCGAGGATCGCGACCAGGCCCTCCTCGCCAACCGCATCGTCGATCGGCGAGGTGTGCCGGAAGCGCCGGTCGGAAGGGTAGTCGGCCGTCCAGTACGGCTTGTACGTCTCCGCCACCAAGCCGCCGAGTCCGGCGCCGAGCGGCAGCCGCAGCTGCTGGAACGCGGCCGACACCGAGCCGTCGGTCGCCCGCATGTAGGTGTCGCCGCGAGCCGGGTCGTACAGGGTCAGGTAGGAGACGTCGGTGCCAATCAGCGTGCGAGCCCGGTGCACGATCGTGTCGAGTACGCCGCCAGGGTCGCGGGCCGAGGCCAGTTCGCGGGCGACGTCGACCAGGGCGGACAGCTCGGCTTCGCGCTTCTTGCTGGCGTCGATGCCGGCCCGGATCCGCAGCGCGAGGTCCCGGGCGACGGGGTCGTCCCCCGCCGCCCGGGCAAGCTCGCTTCCTGGCGCATCCTCGGCCAGTAGCCGCAGAAGCTCCTCCACGGTGGCGATGATGCCACCTAGACCGTGGTCAGGTCCCGCTTGCGGGTTTCGGAGTACGACGTCACCGCGATGACGGAGATGGCTGCGCAGGCGGCGACGTACACGGCGATCGCGTAGCCGGAGTCGTACGCCTTGAGCAGCGCGACCGCGATGAACGGCGCCAGACCGCCGGCGATGATCGACGCGAGTTGGTAGCCGACCGAGACACCGGAGTACCGGACCCGGGTGCCGAACAGCTCGGTGAAGAACGACGCCTGCGGCCCGTACATGGCGCCATGCAGCACCAGTCCGACCGTCACCGCCAGGGTGGCGAGCACAAAGCTCTTCGTGTCGACCAGTGCGACGAAGACGAAGGCCCAGACGCCCACACCGACCGCACCGATCAGGTACACCGGCTTCCGTCCGATCCGGTCGGACAACGCGCCCCACATCGGGATGGCGCAGAAGTGCACGGCCGCACCGATCAGTACGGCGTTCAGCGCGAACGATTTGCCCATGCCCAGGTGTTCCTTCGCGTACGTCGCGATCACGATGGTGAAGATGTAGTAGCTGACGTTCTCCGCCATCCGTGCGCCCATCGCGGTCAGGATCTCCCGCGGGTAGCGGGTGATCACCTCGAGCAGCGGCAGCTTGTCACTCGGCTGCTGCTTGGCCCGCGCCTCCTTGAACACCGGCGACTCCTCGATCCGCAGCCGCACCCACAGCCCGACCAGCACCAGCACAGCGGACAGCAGGAACGGGATCCGCCAGCCCCACGAGTCGAACGCCGCATCCGACTGGAACGCGGCCAGCCCGGCCAGCACACCGTTGGCGATCAGCTGGCCCGCCGGAGCACCGGCCTGCGGCCAGGACGCCCAGAAGCCTCGCCGTGCCGGATCACCATGCTCCGACACGATCAGTACGGCGCCACCCCACTCACCACCGAGTGCGAAGCCCTGGATGAGCCGCAGCACGGTCAGCAGGATCGGAGCGAGCGCACCGACCTGCGCGTACGTCGGCAGCAGGCCGATGGCGAACGTGGCGACGCCCATCATCAGCAGGGACAGCACCAGCAGGTTCTTGCGGCCCAAACGGTCACCGAAGTGGCCGAACACCACGCCACCGATCGGACGGGCGAAGAAGCCGACGGCGAAGGTGGCGAAGCTCAGCAGCGTCCCGGTGAGCTCCTCGCCCTTCGGGAAGAACAGGTCGCCGAACACGACCGACGCGGCCACGCCGTACAGGAAGAAGTCGTACCACTCGACGGTCGTGCCGACGAGACTCGCGCCGACCACCCGCACGATCGGCGTCCGGGTCTGGACCGGTTGTGTTGCTGTCATTGCGGTCTCCTGAGCTAGTGGGCGGTCCAGCCGCCGTCGAGTACGAACGAGCTCCCCGTCATTGAGGCGGACGCCGGGCCGCAGAGCATCGCGACCAGCTCCGCCACTTCGTCCGGCTCGATCAGCCGCTTCACCGCGACCGGCTCGAGCATGACCTTCTCCAGCACCTCTGACTCGGTCAAGCCGTGCGTGGCGGCCTGGTCCGCGATCTGCGCGGTGACCAGCGGCGTACGGACGTAGGCCGGGTTCACGCAGTTGCTGGTCACTCCATGGGCGGCGCCCTCCAGGGCGACCACCTTGCTGAGCCCTTCCAGTCCGTGCTTGGCCGCGACGTACGCCGCCTTGAACGGACTCGCTCTCAGCCCGTGCACCGAGCTGATGTTGACCACCCGGCCCCAGCCGGCGCCGTACATGTGCGGCAGCGACTGACGGATGAGGCGGAACGGCGACTCGAGCATGAGTCGCACGATGTAGCTGAACCGCTCCGGTGGGAACTGCTCGATCGGTGCGACCTGCTGGACGCCCACGTTGTTCACCAGGATGTCCACGTCGGCCGGCAGCTCCGGCAGCCGCTCCAGATCGGCCAGGTCGGCTACGACCGTCTGCACGCCCTCGAGCGCCTCGAGTCCGGCAGCGTCGTAGTCCACCGCGATGACCTGTACGCCGTCTGCCGCCAGGCGCCGGGCACACGCGGCCCCGATGCCGGACGCAGCACCGGTGACAAGAGCACGACGTGGGGTAGCCATGCCGGAGACTTTAGGAATCCGGTGCTACCCCCAGCCATGGGACCACCGCACACAAGTGACCGGTAAGATATGTGCCGACGGACTACCTGGGCAGCGGGACCTCCGACCAGTCGGTGTCCGAGGCCAGGTAGAAGCCCGGGTACGACGGCGCGACGGGACTCACTGACGACAGCTATCGAAACCGGCGCGGCTGATAGCTGGACCTTATGGTTGAAACATGGTCGATATCGAACAGCCGAAGAAGAAGGCCGCCGGCGTCCCCGCGGTGCTTTCGTCGTTCAAGTTCGGCTTCCGCGAGATGGGCCCGGTCCGGACCGGCAAGGTCTTCTTGAAGATGAACCAGGACGGCGGCTTCGACTGCCCGTCCTGCGCCTGGCCGGACCCGGACCACAAGCGCAAGCACGCCGCCGAGTTCTGCGAGAACGGCGCGAAGGCGGTCGCCTGGGAGGCCACCCGCAAACGGGTGCCGCGGGACTTCTTCGCGAGCCACTCGGTCGACCAGCTGAACCAGATCTCCGAGTTCGAGCTCGGCAAGCTCGGCCGGATCACCGAGCCGCTGCTGCTCCGGGCGGGCGCCGCCCACTACGAACCGGTCGGCTGGGACGAGGCGTTCCAGGTGGTCGCGCGGCACCTGAAGGGCCTCGACGACCGGAACGACGCCGTCTTCTACACCTCGGGCCGGACCAGCAACGAGGCCGCGTTCCTCTACCAGCTCTTCGTCCGCGCCTACGGCACGAACAACCTGCCGGACTGCTCGAACATGTGCCACGAGTCCTCCGGTACGGCGCTGTCCCGGGTGATCGGCAGCGGCAAGGGCGCGGTCACGCTGGAGATGCTCGAGCAGGCCGAGCTGATCGTGATCGTCGGCCAGAACCCGGGCACGAACGCGCCCCGGATGCTCAGCCACCTGGAGATCGCCAAGCGCAACGGCGCCGGCATCGTCTCGGTGAACCCGCTGCCCGAACCGGGCCTGATGAACTTCAAGAACCCGCAGCGCCCGAGCGGCTGGGTCGGGAAGGGGACGCAGCTGGCCGACCAGCACCTGCAGATCCGGATCGGCGGCGACCAGGCGCTGTTCCTTGCCGTCGGCCACCTTCTGCTCGAGGCCGAGGCGGCTGACCCGGGCACCGTGCTGGACAAGTCGTTCATCGACTCGCACACCAGCGGTTTCGAGCTCTACGCCAAGCACAACACCGAGCTCGACTGGCCCGCGGTCGAGCTGGCCACCGGGCTTCGCCGTACCGAGATCGAGGAGTTCGTCCAGCGGTTCATCGCCTCCAAGGCGACAGTGATCTGCTGGGCGATGGGCCTGACCCAGCACCGGGAGGCGGTCGCGACGATCAGCGAGATCGTCAACGTACTGCTTCTGCAGGGGAACATCGGCAAGCCGGGCGCCGGCCCGTGCCCGGTGCGCGGGCACTCGAACGTGCAGGGCGACCGCAGCATGGGGATCTGGGAAAAGATGCCGGACGCGTTCCTGGACCGGCTCGACCGGGAGTTCGCGTTCGCCTCACCGCGGGAACACGGCGTGGACGCGGCTGCGACCGTCACGCGACTGCGGGACGGCACGGTCCGGGTGTTCGTCGCGATGGGCGGGAACTTCGCCTCGGCGACACCGGACACCGAGGTCGTGCACCGCGGTCTGCGGGAGTGCGACCTGACCGTGCACGTCGCGACCAAGCTGAACAGGTCGCACACCGTCACCGGACGCGAGGCGCTGATCCTGCCGACGCTCGGGCGGACCGACCACGACCACACGCCCGCGGGTCCGCAGTCGGTGACGGTCGAGGACTCCCAGGGCGCGGTCCACCTGTCCACCGGCAACCTGATCCCGCCGGCGCCGGAGATGAAGTCCGAGATCGGGATCATCTGCGGGCTCGCGCAGGCCGTCGTCCCGTCGGTCGGCGAGATCCCGTGGGCGGATTTCGCCGACGACTACAGCCTGATCCGGCAGCGGATCGGGCGGGTGGCCGACGGGTACGAGGACTTCGAGGAACGGCTGCGGGCGAACGAGGGCGGCTTCCTGCTGGCGCACGCGGCCCGGGACCGGCGCGAGTTCCGGACCTCCGACGCGAAGGCGCAGTTCACCGCGAACGACCTGAGCTGGCTGCCGACCGAGCCGGGCCGGCTGTTGCTGCAGACGATGCGCAGCCACGACCAGTTCAACACCACGATCTACGGGCTGGAGGATCGCTACCGCGGCGTGCACGGGACCCGCGAGGTGGTCTTCGTGAACCCGGACGACCTGGCCGAGCTGGGCTTGAAGGACGGCGCGTACGTCGACATCGTGAGCGAGTTCGAGGGTGTCGAGCGACGGGCCGCCGGGTTCCGGCTGGTCTCGTACCCGACCGCCCGTGGCTGCGTGGCGGCGTACTACCCGGAGACCAACGTCCTGATGTCCGCCGACGACCTGGCGAAGGGCAGCAACACCCCGGTCGCCAAGGGCCTGACGGTCAGGCTGGAGCCAGTCTCGTCCTGAACCACGGCTGCAGCGCGGCCAGTACGACGGCTGTCGCCGCACTGGCGAGCCAGAGTCCTTCAGGTCCGAAGGACTCGAGCAGGCGCGTCACGGTGAGCGGCGCGATCGCGGTGGCGATTCCCCAGCTGAGTCCGAAGACGGCGAGGTAGCGGCCGCGGGCGTGGTCGGGCGCGAGCCCCGAGGCCAGCGTCAGGTAACGGGTGAGTAGAAACAGCTCGCCGAGGCTCCACAGAACTGCGGCGACGAGGAAGACGGTCAGGCTCTGGGCGAATGCGCTCACCACGAGGCCGACGGCGACCAAGGTGTAGCCGATCGTCAGCGCACGGTAGTCGTCCAGCTGCTGCACACGGAGCAGGCGTTGGGCAAGGATCAGGGTGACTGCCGAGACTGCGAGGATGAAGCCGGTGCCGGACTTCGGCAGACCCTGCTCGAGCAGCGTGAGCGGTATTCCGATCACCAACTGCATGTAGATGGTGGCGAAGACCGTGCCACCGGCGAGCAGCATCAGCAGTCGGCGGTCTCGCCATACCGCTGTCACGGTTGCTCGCTCGCGGTCCCGTCGTACGTCGGCCGGCAGCGCGCGGGCGACGAGGATCGCACAGGCTGCGCAGGTGGCGGCGTCGGCGGCGAAGAGCCACCGGAGGTCCCAGTGACTCAGGGCCGCGGCGAGGAGACCGGCGAGGACGCCGGCGGCTGCCATCGCGGCGCTGAGCAAGCCGTACGCCGCTGGTCGGTCAGCAGGCTCGGTGACGTCGGCGATCGTTGCCTGGCTTGGCGGTTCGTAGATCTCGAAGACCAGGCCGAGCAGCAGGGCGGCGAGGATCGCGGACCAGAGCTCAGTGGAGACAGCGATCCAGGTCTGCGCGACGGCGCAGCCGGTCAAGCCGAGGACGATCGTCCGGCGACGGCCCAGTCGGTCGGCCAACTGACCGCCGAGCAGCCGGGACGGGATCGTCACCAGGCCGAACAGGGCCAGGATCAGTCCGGTCTGGCTGAGCGACGCACCGAACTCGACCGTCAGCACGACCCCGAGGAACGGCAGGGTGAACGCCCCGATCCGGTTGACGGCCCGGGCGACCACCAGCACCCAGACCGCTCCCGGCAGCCGTGGCCGGACCGCTTGAGCTGCGACGCCCATCGCGACCTCCTCCTGCGTGACTATCTAAAGCGATATGGTTGGTCACGCGAGATCGACTGTACGGAGGATGGCCGTGACCGGTCAACTGTCTTTTGATAGTCACACGCGCAGCGTGCTGGCTGCGGCGGTGGAGTACGTGAACCGGCTGACGCCCGGCTACTCCGGCGGCTCCCCCGTCGCCGCGCCCGCTGACGCGGCGACGGCGGTCGGGGATGCACTGGCCGCGATCGGGTATCCGCGGCCCGACGTACCTCGGCCCGACGCGGAACGACTCGTCGAGTTGGCCGGCCGGATGCGGACCATCTTCGAGGCGGCGCAGGCGGATGACCTCGACCAGGCGGCGACGGGGGTCAACGCGCTGCTGCTCGACACCAACGCGCGCCCCCAGCTGGACCGCGGCCGGGATCGGCCGTGGAGCCTGCACTTCCACGGACCGAACGACGAACTCGCCAACGGCTGGGCGGCCGGCTGCGCCGCCGGTCTCGCGATCGCTATCGGCAGCGACCTCGCCGGTCGACTGGGCGTCTGCGCCGCCCCACAGTGCGACCGCGTCTTCGTCGACGTCTCCCGCAACGCGCAACGTCGCTTCTGCTCACCTCAATGCCAGAGCCGCGTCAAAGCCGCGACCCACCGAGCCCGCCAACAAAGCTGAGGGCGGCCGGATCCTGGTTGTCGAGCAGGATCTGGGCCCGGGCCTGAGGTTGGACCTGGGCAACGTAGAGCTTCTCGCCGGGAATGTACTTGGTGCGATACCGGTGCTCAGCCGCCTCTGCCGACGGCATCCAGGCCTGGTCGCGGGCAGTCCCCCGACGAAGTACTTCATCGAACGTGATGTCCACGTAGACGCGCAGATCCCAGTAAGCGTTGAGCTCCGGCCGCTGCAGAAACGCTCCATCGACCAGCAGTACGGCGTCCTCGGCCGCGACTGCGACCGGCCGCTCGAGCTCGGTCTGAGCAGACGGATCCATCAGGCCGGTGGTGTAACGACGATCGCCACCCGGACCGAGCGGAATCAGCAGCCGGTTGCGGATCGCCTCGTGATCCCAGGTCTCCAGGTAGTACCCGTCCGGCGAGTCCACCGGGTACGTCGTCCGGAGCGCGACCGCACGCTTGAAGTAGTCGATCCCCACCCGGATCACCTCGCGTTCGGTGCGATCCCGCAGTACCTCGGCCAACTCGTCCGCCAGCGTCGTCTTGCCCGCCGCCGAACAGCCGTCGATCGCGACCCGGACCGGATGCGGCCGTTCCACCGCGAGCACCAGCTCCGCCAGCTTCCCCAACGTCTCAGCCCGCTGCGCCACGCCGCCTCCTCATCCACCGGGCGAGCGCCCCACCATAGTGCGGTGAGGCGCTCGCGTCGTAGTGGAATTGTCAGCCGACTGGGGTGAGCTCGCGCTCATCCTCGGCCGGGGCGGCAGCCGCGTGCTTTGCGCGGGGGCGGAGCCACTTCGGGGCCCACCAGTTGGCGTTGCCCAGCAGGGTCATCATGCTCGGCAGCACGACCGCGCGGATGATCGTCGCGTCGATCAGGATCGCGACCGCCAGACCGACGCCCAGCTGCTTCATGTCCAGCGTGCTCAGCGTGGCGAACACCGCGAAGACACCGATCATGACCGCCGCCGCGCTGGTGACCACACCCGCGGAGCCGGTGATGCCTTCGGCAACTGCCTGCCTGGTCGGCACTCCGCGAAGCACCGCCTCGCGGATCCGGCTGACGACGAACACGTGGTAGTCCATCGACAGACCGAACAGCACCACGAAGAGGAACAGCGGCAACCAGGAGACCACCGCGCCGTTCGAGCGGAAGTCGAGGATCCCCTCGGCCCAGGTGTTCTGGAACACCGCGGTCACGACCCCGTAGGCCGCGCCCGCACTCAGCACGTTCAGGAAGATCGCGGTCAGCGCGACCACCACCGACCGGAACGTCACCATCATCACGATCATCGTCAGCAGCAGCACGAACCCGATCACCAGCGGCAGCTTCGACTTGGTGTGGGCCGCGTAGTCGACGTCCGCGGCCACGAAGCCACCGACGGCGTACTCGGCGCCCGGCACCTTGCCGACCGTCTCCGGCATCAGCTCGTTGCGCAGCTTGGTCAGCGAGTCGCGCGCCTCCTGGCTACCACCCTCGTACGGCGTCGCCACCTCCATCACGGTGACCGTGCGGTCCTTGGAGACCCGCGGCTCCTCGAGCCCGTCCTGCGCGTAGAGCTTGTCGTTCTGCGTGCGCTTGTTCAGCTCGGTCAGCGCAGCCGCGACCGCCGGCTGCTGGTCGGCCGGAGCACGTACGGCGACCTCGTGGCTGGTCCCCGTGCTCGGGAAGGCCGCGGTCAGCCGGTCGTACGCCTTCATCACCGCGGTGTCGCGCGGCAGGTCCTCGGTGCCCGGGAACTTCAGCGTCATCCCCAACGCCGGCGACGCAACCGCGAGCAGCGCGGTGACCGACACCAGCAGCGTGGCCACCGGGTGCTTCAGCGCCGGCTTCAGCACCGCCGGCCAGAACCGCGGCTTCCCCTTGCTCGCAGTCAGCCGCCACACGAACGGGATCCGCGGCCGATCCACCCAGCGACCCAGCTTCGCCAGCACGGCGGGGAGCACGGTGAGCGAGCCGACGACGGCCACCGCGACGACCAGGATCGAGCCGACCGCGAAGGACGAGAACACCGTGTCCCGGGCCAGGAACAGCCCGGCCATCGAGATGATGACGGCCATACCGGAGACGACGACAGCGTGACCCGAGGTGGCCGCGGCGATCTCGACCGCGTCGACGTGACCGCGACCCTTGGCGCGTTCCTCACGTTCGCGGCGAAGGTAGAAGAGCGAGTAGTCGACGCCGACCGCCATACCAATCAGCAGGATGACGCTGTTCACCGCGTCGACCGCGGGAACGAGTTGAGACGCGGCGGCGGAGAGGCCGATCGCGGCGGCGACGGCGGACAGCGCGAGCACCAGCGGCACACTCGCCGCGATCAGCGCGCCGAACGCCACCAAGAGAATCGCCAGCGTCACCGGCAGGCTGAACATCTCCGCACGCTTGAAGTCCTTGCCGAGTGTCTCGTCCAGAGCCTTGCCGATGGACAGGCCACCGACCTCCTCGATCCGGAGGTTCGGGTACTGCTGCTGGACCTGGGCCGTGGTGTCGAGCAACGGCTGTACGCGGTTGTCATCGCTTCCGTCCTTCAGGGTGACCCTGACGATCAGGGCGTCCTTGTTCGGCGACGGCATCGGCTGAGCGACCTCCGCGACCCCACCGAGGGCGCGCATCCGCTGGATCACCACACCTGCCGCCTTGGCCGCTTCGGCCTGGTCGAGCGTCCCGGACGGCGAGGTGATCAGCACGCTCTCCACGTCCGGGTCGGCGAAGTTGCCGGACTTCACGATGTTGTCCGCGCGGGTCACCTCGCCGATGTCGCCGTCACCGTCGGACTCCTTGGTGCCGGTCACCGAGCCGAGTGCGAAACAGGCGATCACCACGACCACCCACATCGCGATCGCCCGCCACGGATGGGTGGCGCTCCAGCGTGCCACCCGGACCGTGATCTGTCCCCTGGCCATACGTTCCCTGCCCCTCTGCGCCCCCTCCGGCGCCCCACCCAGCGCACCTGGCGTGGCGCTGGCTACAGGTCAAAAGCCTGGTCGCTGGAGGGTGGTCGCCACCATGCAGGAAGCCACCGAGTTCACCCTGAGGAAAACCCCACCCCTCCCCTGCGGACAGCCCCACCTCCCTGAGGGAGGCCTCAGGGCACGCTGCCGCAGCGTGATCGGGCGGGTGCGGGGTGGCGTCGGAAGACACCGAGCTTCAGCGAGTCAGAAGTCCTCGAGATTCAGCGAGGAGGCGGCGGAGATGCCTTCCAGGTAGCCCTCCGCGCGTTCCGCCTTGGGGTAGCGGTGCACCAGGGCCCAGAAGGCGGCGTTGTGGGCCGGCTCGACCAGATGGGCGAGCTCGTGGATCAGGACGTAGTCGACCACCCACCCCGGCATCGCCTGCAGCCGGGTCGACAGCCGGATCGACCGGTCCGCCGGAGTGCAGCTGCCCCATCGTCTGTTTTGGTTCGAAACCCACCTCACAGACGCAGGTTCGGGCACTTCGGGCAGATGACGACACGCGAGTTCGTGTGCTCTGGCCAACAATTTTTCGTCCGACACGCGGGATCGGCTGCGCTGCTTGTCCAGCCGCGCCAGCATGGTCTCGACCCAGCGCGCCTCCTCGGTGGCGGACAGCCGGTCCGGCATCAGCACGACCACGCGCTCCCCGTCCCGGTAGGCGCTGACGGTCCGCTTGCGCCGCTTGCTGCGGCGGATGTCCACGTACGGCGGGATCGGGCGCGGTGGAGAGTCGGCCATGGCTCAGAAATGTACCCCCCGAATCCGACAACTTTCTTGCGTCCACATCCTGTGCATCGTCATTTCCGCAGGTCAGACGCCAGATCTTGGGTCCTCCGACCCCGGTTGTTCACATCCTGTTCCCCCGCCCGTCCACAGTGTCCAGCGGCGCGTCCCACAGGTTGCGCACAGGGTTATCCACAGGGGTGGACAACCGGCCCTTGCCTGCGCCGCCGGCGCCTCCTAGCGTCAGGGTCAGCAGGCTCCCGGACCGCCTCCGGGGCCGTTCGGAGGGGAAGCCGAGCGGTTCCGAAGGCGGAACCCCGGGAGCCTGCTCTGTGCCGCCGGACAGTTTGGAAAGGGCTTTCCTCGGGGGCTCCCAGCGGCGCGCGGACCGGGAGGTGCGCTTGAGCGTGCGCCTGGCTGCCGTAGGGTGAATCCCGACTGGGCCGAACGGCCTACGGCAGGACGGTCTGCCGTTAGCATCCACGACTGCCTGGGGTGAGAACCCCGGGCTGGAATTCAGAGCAAGGAGAGGGCCCTCATGGCAGAGACCTGGAGCGGCGAGTTCTACTGCGTCAAGTGCAAGGCCAAGCGCACCGCCGACGGCGAGGTCAAGGTCAACGACAAGGGCACGCGCATGGCCAAGGCCAAGTGCCCCGAGTGCGGTACGAACCTGAACCGGATCCTCGGCAAGGCCTGACGCACCAAGTCGTGGGGCGGTGCCCGGCACACACGTGCCGGACGCCGCCCCTCGTCGTACCCGGCGAGTCGAACCCCGGCGACGGGCCCCCGGCGGGGCCGGACTTGGGCGACCCGACAGAATGGGAGGGTGTCGGACCTCCCTCGCAAGGCGCTGAGCCGGACCGCGAAACTTGCCAGCCTGCCGCTCGGTGCCGCCGGGCGAGCCACGGTCGGGCTCGGCAAGCGGATCGGCGGTGCCCCCGCCGAGACCGTGATCGCCGAGTTCCAGCGCCAGACCGCCGACCGGCTGTTCGCCGTACTGGGCGAGCTCAAGGGCGGCGCGATGAAGTTCGGGCAGATGCTCAGCCTGATGGAGTCGGCGATGCCGGAGGAGCTCGCGGCGCCGTACCGGGCGACCCTGACCAAGCTGCAGGACTCCGCCCCGCCGATGCCGGCCTCGACCGTGCACACGATCCTGTCGCGGGAGCTGGGCCGGCGCTGGCGGGACCGGTTCGAGGAGTTCGACGACCTGCCCGCGGCGGCGGCGTCGATCGGCCAGGTGCACCGCGGCACGCTGAAGGACGGCCGCGAGGTCGCGGTCAAGCTGCAGTACCCCGGCGCCGCCGAGGCGCTGCGTGCGGACCTGCGCCAGCTCGGCCGGTTCGCCCGGACCTTCGGCACGCTGGTCCCCGGGCTGGACATGAAGCCGCTGGTCGCCGAGCTCCAGGAGCGGATCGGCGAGGAGCTCGACTACGACCGCGAGGCGCAGGCCCAGCAGCAGTACGCCGACGCCTTCAAGGACCACCCGGAGTTCGTCGTTCCCCGGGTCATCAAGCACTCCCCGAGCGTCATCGTGTCGGAGTGGATCGAGGGCCGGCCGCTGTCGTCGTACATCACCGACGGCACCAAGCAGGAGCGGGACGAGATCGGGCTGAAGTACGTCCGGTTCATGTTCAGCGGCCCGAAGCTGGCCGGTCTGCTGCACTCCGACCCGCACCCCGGGAACTTCCGCGTGATGCCGGACGGACGGCTCGGCGTGGTCGACTTCGGGCTGTGCGCCCGGCTGCCGGACGGGCTGCCGCCGGCGATCGGACGGCTGCTGAGCATCTCGCTGGCCGGTGACGGGACCGCGGTCCGCGACGGGCTCCGGGCCGAGGGGTTCATCAAGCCGCGGATGGAGATCGACCCGGACCAGCTGATGGACTACCTGCGGCCCTTCGCCGAGCCGGCGCGGACGGAGACGTTCCAGTTCAGCCGCGCCTGGATGCGCGAGCAGGCGAACCGGACCAGCGACTTCCGCGGCCCGAACGCGTCGCTGGCACTCAGGCTCAACCTGCCGCCGTCGTACCTGCTGATCCACCGCGTGTGGATCGGCGGCGTCGCCGTACTCTCCCAACTCGAGGCTGAAGCGCCGTTCCGCGCGGTCCTGGACGAGTTCCTACCGGGTTTCACCCGCGACTAGCGCCGGCACTGAGCGGAGGGTGCGGGCTAGCAGGATGCTGATGACGGTCAGGGCAACCGCGGTGATCGCAGCGGCCGCGTGGAGACCGTCGGTGAAGGCGTCGCGCGCGGCGTCGAGTACGTCGGTCGGGGCTTCGGCGAGTGAGCTGCCGCCCTGGCCGTCCATCTGGCTCCGGTACGTCGCCGCCACCACACTGCCCAGTACGGCGATGCCGAGCGAGTAGCCGAACTCGTTGGAGGTCTGGGTCAGCGCACCCGCCGCACCAGCCTTCTCCGGCGGCACCGACCCGATCACCAGGTTCGTGCCCAGCGTCACCAGCGGCGCAGCACCGATGCACTCCACAGCGAACGCGACGACCAGTACGGCGGTCGACTCCGCCTGACTCATGACGGCCATCCCGGCAATCGTGAACGCGATGCCACCGGGAATCAGCACCCCCGGACGGATCCGGCGGGCCAACCGCGGCGCCAACTGGAACGCGACCGTCGACGTCACCATGCCGGGAACCAGCGCGATCCCCGCCGTCAGCGGCGTCATCCCCTGCACGAGCTGGAAGTACTGCGCGACGAACACCATCACCCCGCCCGACAGCATCGAGTAGGTCATCATGCTGGCCAACGTCACCGTGAACGTGCGCCGCGTGAAGAGCCGTACGTCGACCAGCGGGTCCGTCAGGCGCCGCTGCCGCCGTACGAACGCCCACCCGAACACTCCACCCACGACCAGACCGCCGACGGCCGTCGTACTCGCGCCATGCGAGGCCAACTGCTTCAGCCCGTGCACCGCCGGCAGGATCGCGGCCAGCGATAGCACGACGCTCACCACATCCAGGCGGCCTGCCTTCTCGTCGCGGTACTCCGGCAGCAGGAACGGGCCGACAGCCAGCAGCACCGCCATCGCCGGGACGCCGATCAGGAACGCCGAGCCCCACCAGAAGTGGTCCAGCAGCACGCCACCCACCACCGGCCCCACAACGGCGCCCACGGTGAAGCAGCCCGCCCACACACCCAGCGCGGACGCCCGCTGCCGCGCGTCCGGGAACAGCGTGGAGATCAGGGACAGCGTGCACGGCGCGATCGCCGCACCTGCGATCCCGAGTACGGCGCGGGCGCCGATCAGCATCTCCGGACTCGTCGAGTACGCCGCCACCACCGAAGCAGCACCGAACACCACAGCCGCGGCCAGCAGCAGGCGGCGCCGACCGATCCGGTCACCCAGGTTGCCCATCGTGATCATCAGCCCGGCCACCATGAACCCGTAGACGTCCAGGATCCACAGCTGCTCGCTTCCGGTCGCGCCGAGTGCAGCAGTCACCGCCGGCACAGCCAGTAGCATCACGAACAGATCCAGTGACACCAGCAGCGTGGCGAGCGACAACACGGCCAGCCCGATCCACTGCCGCCGGGTCGCCGTCCCGGTCGCGTTCTCGGTGACTGTCATTGATCCGGTCCTTTCGCAGGAGTTCTTGCCCTCACTCCTGCGTCGGACGGATCACCGCCGGATCGACATCCGGCCCGGATTTCGTGCTACCAGTAAACCGAGTCCAGCTTCCCCTCGATGTTCCGGACGTTCTCCCTGGTGCAACGGTCGCAGTACACCAGCTTGCGGCCGTTCTCCACCGAGGTCCCCCACGTCAGCGGCACCTCTTCGGTCTCCGCCTGCTGCCCACACATCGAACAAGTAGCTCTACTCACGCGCATCAGTCTGCACCTCCCCCAAACCGGTACCCCCTCCGGCCCTACCCCTTCAGTATGAACTGGCCGAGGGACGGCATCCGGTGGATGCCGCCCCTCGGTGGTTCAGCTGGTCAGGCTGTGGGTGCCTGGCGGGCGGTCCTCCCTTTCGGACCGCCCGCTGGGCTTTCAGTTGTGCTGGTGGATCAGACCAGGCGGGCAAGCGCGAGGCGCGCGCGTGCGCTGGCCCTCTCCGCTCGCCGGCTGGCCCGCTCGGCCCGCTTCTGCGCGCGCTCCATCGAGAGAGCGAGGTAGAAGCGCCGGTTCTGCTCTGCGTCGTTCAATTTGGAACGACAATGAGCACGGGCTAGATCTTCATTGAGCAAATGCATTTCAGTTCTCCTGCGTGAAGTCTGGTTCGTCATGGTCTGGAGTCTCGATTCGGATCTGGGATCGTCAGGCAGCGGTTACGGTGTCACTCTTGCGGGGACGCCCACGGGGCCGCTTGCGCGGAACCACCACTCCCTGGACGAACAGCTCGCCGCCCCACACTCCCCACGGCTCGGAACGCTCGAGCGCTCCGGCCAGGCACTCGGCCTTCAGCGGGCAGGTGGTGCAAAGAGACTTTGCGTACTCGACGTCCGCCGGCGATTCGGCGAAGAAGAGTTCTGGCGCGTAGGACCGACAGGGCAGGTCCTGCGACGAGGCCACCTCGGTGAAGACATCGAGGAAGCTCACGCTCATTCCGGTCACCTCCCAGTGACTTGGTGCTGATCTCTTGTCGTCGGTGACAGCCGCCGGTTGACGGCCGCCAAATTCAGGGACAAACAAAAGGGCCGCGGGACCCTTTTCGGGTTCCGCGGCCTTGGAGGTGCCGGCTCTGACGTCTGTCAGACCGGTGGACTCCATGCTCGAGAACCCGAACCGCCGTACTTCACATCGCCGACAGCTCCGCCCTTGAACTGGGCAGCGCCGGAAGCCATGAGCACAACGGTCGCGACGTGCAGGCGCGCGGAGGCACCCGGGATGTGGGCGCACGGCAGCGCGGCAGCGTCGCTGAACGGCTTCTTGACCGTGTTGGTGATCATTTCCAGGGCACCTCCTCTCGTTGTGGCGAAGCGGGCGGTTAGCTCGATCGCTATGGTGGTTTGAAGTTTTCGGCCAGGCTTCGACCGCAGAAAGAACAGTACGCCGTCCCCAGCGGAGCCCGCAAACTATTTAACGCCAGTTCGCGAAGTTGGCCGGAAGTTGCCGCCGAGGTGGCCGGAACTGGCTGCCACGACAGACTTTCAGCACGCTCCGGGACGTCATCCGCACGCTCCGGGATCGTTGCCTGTGTCACCTAAATGCCACGTCTGCCGTGAGCAGAACCCGGCACGTCCTCCACCATGCGCCCGCGCACCCGAGTCTGGCAACAGATTTCTCCCGCCGGCGGGCCACACTGCCCGTTCGGGCAGTCAGCCCCCGAGCGTCCGGACCAGCCACCGGGTCCGGGTACGGCGGGCCGCGCCGGCCAGCGCCGCGGCCGGGAAGAGCGCGTCGAAGCCGTGGAAGCCGCCGGCCCACAGGTGCAGCTCGGCCTGGCCGCCAGCGGCCCAGATCCGGGAGGCGTATTCGACGTCCTCGTCCCGAAACACCTCGGCGGAGCCGGCGTCGATGTAAGTGGTGGGTAGTTCGGACAGGTCCGCGGCCCGAGCCGGCGAGACGTACGACGGAACCTCGTCGCCGGTGAGCCCGCCCAGGACCGCGTCCCAGGCGAACTCGTTGCTCTCCCGCGTCCAGATCCCCGGCTCGCCGCCGTACTGGTGGCTGGAGACGGAGTGGTTGCGGTGATCGAGCATCGGGCAGATGAGCACCTGGGCGGCGATCGACGGTCCACCGCGGTCACGCGCCATCAGCGTGACCCCGGCAGCGAGCCCACCGCCGGCGCTGGTGCCCGCGACGACGATGCGGTCGGGGTCCACGCCGAGCTCGCCGGCGTGACCGGCGATCCACAGCAGTCCCTGGTAACAATCCTCGACCGGGGTGCAGCCGCCGGCCTCGGGCGCGAGGCGGTAGTCGACGGTGACCACGACCGCGTCGAGCCGGTCCATCCACTCCAGCGGTATGTCGAGCTGCGCGAACCGGTCACCGAGGATCATGCCGCCACCGTGCATCCAATAGATGCAGGCGGCCCCCGGGCCGGCGGCGGCCGGGATGAAGACCGACAGCGGGACCGGGGTGCCGTCGGCCGCGGCGACGGTGACCTCGCGCCGTCGTACCGAGCGACCGGACAGCACCTCCTCGACCGGCGGCGACGGCAGTTGGCGGAGCTGGGTGAGGATCTCGGGGGTGATCCGCTCGACGAGCGGCAGGTCGGCGATGAGCTCGGCGAGCTCGGGATCCAGGGCGGGACGGGCAGCGGATGGCATCGATGGTCCTTTCGATCAGAACGCGGCTTTGCCGCCGACGGGGACGAAATCCGTGTACGGCGACCCGTCGGCGGCCAGCTCCTGGACCCGGGCGACGATCGCCTGCGCGGCCGGGCCGGCGAAAACGCGGTGGTGGTCCTCCTCGGTCGTCCAGCCTTCGGTCACGTGGACGACGTCCGGGTCGGATGCCGAGCGGCAGACGAGGTACACGACGCAGCTGTCGCTCGCAGCCGGGTTGCCCTCGTCGAGAGCAGTCAGCAGGACGTTGGTCAGCCGCTCACCCAGACCGGGCTTGGCGGTGACGGTGGCGTTGAAGCCGTAGCCCACGACCATGATTCCTCCTTGTGTGTTCTGCAGGATGCTCCTCAATCCCATCGCCGACAGCCGCCCAGCGAAAGCCGAATGCTCCGCGAGTTCTTGCACGATCCTCCAGGGCGGTGGAATCGAGGGGTGTCGGCTGGTGGAATCGGGGAATGGAACTCGACGAGTTGCGCGGGCTGCTGGAGCGGCAGGTGCGGGCGGACGAGAGCACCGCGATCGACGGCCTGTACATCGCGAGGGTCGATCGGTCCGGCCCGCCGGAGCCGTCGATGTCCGGCGTGGTGCTGGCTGTTCTCGTCCAGGGAGCGAAGCACCTCGCGGTCGGCGACCAGGTGCATCTGTACCGCCCCGGCGACTACCTGATCGCCTCCGTCGACCTACCCGTCACCGGGTACTTCGTCGACGCCACCCCGCAGGACCCGGCGCTGGGGATGGCGATCGTCCTCGAGCCGACGGTGATCGCCGACCTCCTGCTGCACGCCGCTCCTGGTGACCTTCCGCGTCCCCGCTCGAGCGCCGTACCCGCCATCGCGGTCGGGACCCTGACCCAGGACCTCGTCGACGGCTTGGTCCGGCTGGTTCGCCTGCTCGATCACCCGCGGGACCAGGCGGTGCTGGCGCCGATGGTGAAGCGGGAGATTCTGTGGCGGCTGGTCACCGGTGAGCAGGGGGTCGCCGTCCGGCAGCTCGGTCTGGCTGACAGCAACCTCAGTCACATCACCCGCGCCGCCCGCTGGATCCGGGACCACTACGCCGAGCCGTTCCGGGTCGAGGACTTGGCCCGGCTCACCGGCATGAGTCCGTCCGGGTTCTACCGGCACTTCCAGACCGTCACCGCGCTGAGCCCCATCCAGTTCCAGAAGCAGATCCGGCTGCAGCAGGCGCGGCTCCTGCTCGCGACCCGCCCTCGGGACATCACGACGGTCGCCCACGAGGTCGGCTACGAGAGTCCGTCCCAGTTCAGCCGCGAGTACCGCCGCCAGTACGGCGTCCCGCCCAGCGAGGACGCCGTCCGCCTGCTCGCCTGAGTCAGCGGGTGCAGAGCAGCAGGATCCGCTCGCCGTACTTGGTGAGCTTCGTGTGGCCGATGCCCGGGATCCGGCGCAGCGCCTGCTCGTCGGTGGGCCGGGTCTCGGCGATCGCGGTCAGCGTGGCGTCGGTGAGGATGACGAAGGCGGGCATGCGCTCAGTCGCCGCCTGCTCGGTCCGCCAGGCGACCAAGGCGTCGTACAGCGTCTGGTCGATCGACGACGGACAGTCCTCGCAGCGGCCGAGCTTCCGCGCGCCCGGGTCGAGCAGGCCGCGTCCGCAGACCCGGCACTTCGGGATCGGCTTGCCGGCCCGGGACGACCGCTCGCCCGACGGCTCCCAGGTGGTCGGACGGGACGGCGCACGGACGCCGATGGGGTCGAGGAAGCGCGTCGGACCGCGCTGACCGCGGCCACCCGGGGAGCGTGACGTGGACCAGCTGATGAACAGCTGCTGCTTCGCGCGGGTCACACCGACATAGAACAGCCGCCGCTCCTCCTCGACCTGCGCCGGCGTCTGGGCGTAGCTGATCGGCAGCGTCCCCTCATGCGCGCCCACGATGAAGACGCAGTCCCACTCCAGCCCCTTGGCCGCGTGCAGCGTCGCCAGCGTGACGCCCTCGGCCAACGGCGCGTGCTGGATCGACGCCCGCCGGTCCAGCTCCGCCATCAGCTCCGGCAGCCGGGCCGACGGGTTCTCGCGGGCGAAGTCCGACGTCATCGTCACCAGCGCGCTCAGCGACTCCCACCGATCCCGCACCGCGCCGGTGCCCGTCGGCGGCTCCGGAGTCCAGCCGGCTCCGCCCAGCACACCGGTCACCACCTCGACCAGATCGTCGGAGACATCCCCGGCCTTCGCCTGACCCCGTAGCAGCACGGCGGCCTGCCGGATCTCGGCCCGCTCGAAGAACCGCTCGGCCCCCTTCAGCACGGTCGGGATCTTCCGCTCGGCCAGCGCCTGCTCGAAGTTCTCCGACTGCGCGTTCGTCCGGAACAGTACGGCGATGTCCCGCAGCGCCACGCCCTCGTCCTGTAGCCGCGTCACCGCCCGCGCCACCGCGTCAGCCTCGGCGACCTCGTCGGAGTACTCGCGGTACACCGGCACCGGTCCCGCCTCGCGCTGCGATCGGAGCGTGACCCGCCCCGGCAACCCAGCCGGACCGGTCGCGTCCAGGATCTTGTTCGCCACGTCGACGATCTGCGGCGTGGACCGGTAGTCACGGACCAGCTTGATCACCGTCGCGGACGGGTGCCGCGCAGCGAAGCGGACCAGGTTCTCCGGCTCGGCGCCGGCCCAGGAGTAGATGGTCTGCGCCGGGTCGCCGACCACGCAGACGTCCTCCCGCCCGCCGAGCCACAGGTCGAGCAGGCTCTGCTGCAGCGGGCTGACGTCCTGGTACTCGTCGACGACGAACGTCCGGTACTGCCGCCGGATCTCCGCCGCCACCCGCTCGTCCTCGGCGAGCAGCGCGACCGCGCAGAGCAGCACGTCCTCCAGGTCGATCCGGCCGCGCTCCAGCTTCACGTCCTCGTACGCCGCGAACACCCGGGCGATCGTGGCCGGGTCGAACGCGGCCAGCGTCCGGCCCGAGCGCGGCGCCAGCTTCGCGTAGTCGTCCGGCCGGACGTTGCTCACCTTGGCCCACTCGACCTCACCGGCCAGGTCGCGCAGGGCCGGTGTGTCCACCCGGACCCGGCAGCGCGAGGCAGCCTCGGTCAGCAGCGGGAACTTGCGGTCAGCTATCGGTGGCAGCTCCCCGCCGTACACCTTGGGCCAGAACCACTTCGCCTGCCGCAGCGCGGCGGAGTGGAACGTGCGCGCCTGCACGCCCTCGACGCCGAGCTGCGCGAGCCGGCCGCGCATCTCCCCCGCCGCCCGCTGGGTGAACGTCACCGCGAGCACCCGGAGCGGGTCGAACGTCCCGGTGCGCACGCCGTACGCGATCCGGTGGGTGATCGCCCGCGTCTTGCCGGTGCCCGCGCCCGCCATCACCACGACCGGCCCGTTCAACGCGGTCGCGACCGCCCGCTGCTCAGGGTCGAGCGCCTCCAGGAGGTCATCCGCGGACGCGGAACGTGTGAGATCGCTCACGGACGGGGACATTCGGGAACAGCACCACCAACACCTGGGTTCGGATACGTCGAGAGCAACCCTAGACGGGCGGCCGGACAGAAATACCCCTCCCACTGCAAGAAGGAGTCAGCCGATGGCGGCTTTCACGATGTACTCGACCCCGTGGTGTGGCTACTGCCACCGCCTGAAGGGCCAGCTCAAGCGCGCCGGGATCGAGTTCGCCGAGGTCGACATCGAGCAGGTCCCGGAGGCCGCGAAGATCGTCGAGAAGATCAACAACGGCAACCAGACCGTGCCGACCGTGGTCTTCGCCGACGGCACCGCGATGACGAACCCGTCGCTCGCCCAGGTCGCCGAGAAGCTGGCCGCCTAGTCCCCCGGTCGCAGCGCCGTCCCCAGGGGCGGCGCTGTTTCGTGCTGCCCGCACACTCATAGGGCGCGAGTTATGGACATTACGGTCATGACCGTTATACCTTCCTCGGAACAACGCCGCAGGGAGCCCGCCCATGATTCCGCGCCGTCATTTCCGCCATGTGTTCATCCGCGCCGCCCTGGTCTTCGCCCTGACGCTGGGCCTGCTCGCCGCCGGCGGCCCGACCGCCGCCGCGGACCCGGACCCGAAGCGGCCTGACCCGTTCCCGTCCGAGACCGGCCCGATCCGCAAGGACGACAGCCGGATCGGCATCGCCGCCGAGGACCCGGTCCGCGATCTCGGCGCCCCGATCAGCTCTCTCACCGTGATGGAGGGCGCCGTCGGCCGGACTCCGGACGGCCGCGACGTCCTGTACGCCGTACCCGCCGGTGAGAACGCCCAGCTCAACGTCGTCGACCTGCACAGCCGCCAGCTGATCCATGCCCTGCCACTCGCCGGAGCCGCGGGCGCCTGGGCGATCGTGGTCGCGCCAGACGGCCGCCTGTACGTCGGCACCTACCCCAACGCACACCTGTATCGCTATGACCCGGGCACTGGCACGGTGACCGACCTGGGTCAGCCGATCCCAGGTGAGTCGGTCATCTACGGCCTCACCGCGGACCAGAACGGCAACGTCTACGCCGGCACCTACCCGACAGCGCACGCCTTCAAGTACGACGGCGCCACCGGACAGGTGACCGACTACGGCTCGCTCGACCCGGTGCAGCAGTACGCGCGGTCGACCGTCTACGACCCGGACCACAACAAGCTGTTCGTCGGCATCTCGACCCCGAACGCGCGACTGCTCCGGATCGACGTGGAGACCCGGCAGGTCGAGGACATCACTCCGCCCGGTACGACGGCCAAGGACTTCATCGACCTCGACTACGCGAACGGACGGGTCTTCGCCAACGCCAGCAGCCGACTGGTCGTGGTCGACGCAGTCACTGGTGAGCAGGTCAAGTTCACCGACGCTGCCACGGGCAGTCTGGTCATGGACTACCCGATCGCCGCGCGCGGTGTGTCCGCAGCCGGCCCAGGCGGCGTGTACTTCACCAACAACACGCTCGCCCTCACCCACTACGACCTGGACACGAACACCGTCGGTCCGGTGTCACCGCCCCGCATGGTGACCCGAGGCGCCTCGATCGGCTACGGCTGGGTCACCGAGAACGGCAGCCAGGTGCTGTACGGCCTGGCGGGCAACTACTCCGGCGGAACGTTCCGGTACAACCCACAGGACGGCACGCTCGCGCAGTGGAGCTCACCGTTCCAGTACGTCCCGGTGGCCCTCATGCACGCGCTCGCTGACCCCGCTAGCGGGAAGGTCTTCGTCAACGCGTACCTCAACGGGTCTACATCGGTCTACGACCCAGCAACCGGCAAGTCCACGGTCACGACGCGACAGGGCCAGGTCGAGGACTGGGCGTGGGACGGCAACGGCAAGATGTACGTCGGCATCTACCCCTACGGCAGGTTGTCGCTGTGGGACCCGAACGCCCCGGCCACGCCGACGAACCCGAAGGAACTCTTCAGCCTCGTCGACAGCCACCACCAGAACCGGCCGGTCGCGGTCGTCCCTGCAGGCAACAAGGTGTATGTCGGCACCACTCCGGCGTACGGCGAGTACGGCGGAGCCCTCACGGTGTACGACGTCCCGACCGGAGCGTTCACCGTCTACCGCAACCTGGTGGCCGACCAGACCATCTCGTCACTGCTGCCAGTCGGCACCGCAGTGTGGGCCGGATCCGGCATCGAGGGCGGCCAGGGAACTGAGCCCATCGCATCCGAGGCCCACCTCGTCAAGGTCGACCCGTCCACCGGCGCCGTACTCACAGACGTCGTACCCGTGCCCGGTGCGGCCAGCATCAACGAGCTGACCATCGGACCGGACGGCAACCTGTGGGGTCTGGCGGACGGCATCGTGTTCGTCGCCGACCCGACGACCGGCGCCGCACTACGCCAGATCCCGGTCTTCAGCGGTCGCGCCGGAGCGAACGACGGAGCCCTGCAGTGGCGTGACGGCTACCTGTACGGCGTCACCGCCGGGCGACTGTTCGTCGTGGACAGCCTCGGCGGTGTGGCGACCATGCTGCGCGACCACGGCCTCAACCGGCTCACCCAGACCCCGGACGGCACGTACTACACGCTGCTGCGACCGGACGGCTGGACCAACCCGACCAACCTGGCCTCCTACACGCCACCGGCCGATCCGTGTCCGCAGTCGGACCTCCGGGCGACCGTGTGGACCGGAAACATCGACAGCCACGTGACGAACCGGCACGTGCAGTACGGCTGCACGCTGACCGACGTACTGCCGGACGCGAAGGCCGACTGGCCCAGCCACTCCGCGTATGTCCGTGCGGTCGACCAGAAGGCCACGGAGCTGGAGAGGGCAGGCACCATCGAGCGTTGGGAGGGACTGCTGATCCGGATCGCCGCCGCCCGCTCCGACGTGGGCCGCTGATCACCAGCTACCGGTGAGCTCCTCGCCGTACCAGCCTTCGATCAGGCGGCGGGAGATGGAGATGTTGCCGGGGAGGGCCATCGTGCCGGCTTCGACCAGCGCACGAAGGTCCTCCCTGGTGAACCAGCGGGCCTCGGCGATCTCGTCCGCGTCCACCTCGATGTCGGTGGTCGCCGCCTTGGCGTAGAAGCCGAGCATCAGGCTGGACGGCAGCGGCCACGGCTGACTGCCGGCGTACTCGACCTCCTCCCCCACGAGCACACCGGTCTCCTCCAGGACCTCCCGCCGTACGGCGGCCTCGAGCGACTCACCAGGTTCGACGAAGCCGGCCAGGGTCGAGTAGCGGCCCTCCGGCCAGGCCTCGTTGCGGCCGAGCAGCGCACGGTCCTGGTCGTCGGTGACCAGCACGATGATCGCCGGGTCGCTGCGCGGGAAGTGCGACAGACCGCACGCCGGACACTGCCGCACATGCCCTGCCTCGACCACCTCGGTGTGCTCGCCGCAGTTAGCACAGTGCGTGTGCACCCCATGCCAGTTGGACAGCCCGACCACGTGTACCGCCATACCGGCTTCGCGATCGTTCAGTACGGCGCCGATCTCACGCAGCCCGCCGTACGACTCGTCGGCCTCGCCATCGACCAGTACGGCGAACACAGCGCGACCCTCTGCGGTCTGTCCGGCACCGGACTCCCGGTCGATGCCCAGGAAGACCCGCACACCCTCCGGCGCTTCGGACGGGTGCACCAGGTTGAGTGCGGAGCGGTCGGCGGTCACCTGGAGCTTGTCACCGGCGACGAGCGCCACCTGGGTGTCAGGAGCAGCCCAGGCCTTCTCCAGCCAGTCGAGGTCGCGCCTGCGATCGGCGGCGCGGTCCAGCACGGACCGGGACAGGGCTAGCGAACCACGTGCGATGGAGTAGGCCACATACCTCAACATATCCCGGCACCGTGAGAGCATCCCCGCATGAGTATTCACATCGCCGCCCAGAAGGGGCAGATCGCACCGCGGGTGCTGTTCCCCGGGGACCCACTGCGAGCCAAGTGGATCGCGGAGACCTACCTGTCGGACGTGACCTGCTACACGGAGATCCGGAACATGTTCGGGTTCACCGGCACCTACAAGGGTGAGCGGCTGTCCGTCCAGGGCTCCGGTATGGGCCAGGCGTCCGCGTCGATCTACGCGCACGAGCTGTTCACGGAGTACGACGTACAGACCCTGATCCGGGTCGGCACCTGCGGCGCGCTGACCGAGGCGGTCCGGGTCCGCGACGTGATCGTCGCGATGTCCGCGAGCACCGACTCGCAGATGAACCGGCTGCGCTTCCACGGCATCGACTACGCGCCGACCGCCGACTACCAGTTGCTGCGCGCTGCGGTGGACGCCGCCGAGGCGGCAGGGCTGAACGTGCACGTCGGCCAGGTGTTCTCCGGCGACCTGTTCTACAACGACCGCCCGGACCTGGTGTCGCGGACGGCGGAGTACGGCGTGCTGGGGATCGAGATGGAGGCTGCCGCGCTGTACACGCTGGCGGCGAAGTTCGGCCGCCGGGCGCTCGGCATCATGACAGTGTCGGACCACCTGATCACCAAGGAGGAGACGACCGCCGAGGAGCGGCAGACGACATTCTCCGAGATGATCACCATCGCTCTGGACGCGGCGATCGAGGTGCCGGTCTGAAGCGGCGGCCGGGCACAGTCACCGCCCTGGCCCTGGTAGCCCTCCTGACCGCCTGCTCCGGCAACGACAAGCCGGCCGCAGCCGAGTCGACGAGCTCTACGCCGGCACCGACCGTGTTACCCGACCTCACCGCCACGCAGGTGGTCAGCGCGCTGACCACGGACGGCTTCCAGTGCTCCACGGACGTCGCGTACGCCATCTGCAGGATGGGCGCGACCTCGGTCGGGGTTCTCACCGGGGACCACCCGCGGCCGCCGGTGGTGTCGGTGCAAGCAATCGGTCCGGTCGACGTCGCGTGGGCCGAGATCTCCAACTCGCTGCCGCGGGTCCTGGAGCTCGCACACATCAACCAACCGGAGATCGCCACCTGGTTCGGCCAGCAGAAGGGCAAGCCGGTCGCCCAGCAGTCCTTCGGCGACTGGCTGGCCGACGTCTCGGCCGAGGTCGACACCGAGGAACCGGGCGTACACCTCACCCTGACCGACAAGCTCTGCAAGACCAACTGTCAGGCCGAGTAACCCAACCGCTCCCCCAGCAGCGGGCCTGATCAGGTCGTGATGAGTTTGGGGAGGATCTGGCTGACGCGGTCGGTGAGTTGGGTCGGGACCTGGTCGGGAGCGGCGGCGTAGCCGACGACAGCCTGCTCGAAGAGGCCGTCGATCAGGGCGTACGCCGTCGGAGCGTCGACCGTCGGCGTGCCGTCGACGAGGTCGGCGTACCGGGTCAGGATGCGCCAGATCATCTGCTCCAGCAGTTGGTCGATCGCGGTGACATCGTCGCGCAGTTGCTCCTCGAACATGCTCTGCGCGCGCAGGTCGTACCAGAGCCGGTGCATCGGCGTCTCCTCGACCAGCGTCTGCGTCAGCTTGGCCAGGAAGCCGACCGCGAGCTCGTCGGCCGAGGCAGCGGTCTCGACGACCTCGTCGTACCGCTGCGCGCACTTGGTCTTGTAGTACCGCACGCAGTAGCTGATCAGGTCGATCTTGTCGCGGAAGTAGTAGTGCACGACGCCGTGGGTGAACTCGGAGTTGTTCGCGATCTCCCGCAGGCTGGTCCGCGCGTACCCAAGCTCGCCGAGCGTCTTCAGCGCCGACTCGGCCAGCGCGACCCGGCGGCGCTCGATCTTGTCGATCCCGGTCACCCGGGCGGGCCGGACCGGCTCTACGGGGTCTGCCGAGGCCGAGGCCATGCGCACCTCCCTTGTCTCGGGTTCGTGGGCGTCAATCTACCGCCGCGGACCCAGGCGCGATCCGCGGTCGGAGATTTCTTGACAAGTGTCAAACAAAGTCTTGACGACTGTCAAAGAAATCTCCAGAGTGAGTCGCAGCGGACCCTTCGAGCAAAGGAGCTTCAGATGGGCGGACTCGACCTCTCCGGCCGCAAGGCCCTCGTCACCGGCGGAGCCCAGGGGCTCGGCGAAGGGATGGCGAAGGCACTCGCGGCGGCCGGCGCCAAGGTGGTGATCAGCGACATCCAGAAGGACACCGGCGAGGCGGTCGCCGACGCGCTGGACAGCGAGTACGGCGCCGGCAACGGCTTCGTCGCCCACGACATCACCGACGAAGGCAGCTGGGAGAACGCGGTGGTCGCGGCCAACGACATCCTCGGCGGCCTGGACATCCTGGTGAACAACGCCGGGATCGAGATCACCAGCCTGCTCACCGAGGTCACCGCCGACGAGATCCGCCGCATGCTCGAGGTCAACATCCTCGGCACCACGCTCGGCGTCAAGTGGGGCCTGCGCACGATGCGACCGGACGGACTGGCCGGCCAGGGCGGCGCGATCATCAACGTCGCCTCGGTCGCCGCGACCATCGCGTTCCCCGGCATCGCGGTCTACTCCGCGACCAAGTCCGCGGTCGACCGGCTGACCCGGGTCGCCGCGATGGAGTCCGGCAAACTCGGGTACGGCGTCCGCGTCAACTGCATCTACCCCGGCCTGGTGCCGACCGCGATGGGCGCCGGACTGGCCAACGACGTCGCCCGGCTCGGGCTGTTCGAGTCCCCGGAGGCAGCGGTCGCCGCAGTGATCGGTCTGACGCCTGCCGGCCGGCTCGGTGAGGTCACCGACATGGCCGACGCGGTTGTCTTCCTCGCCTCCGACGAGGCGCGCTTCATCACCGGCGTCGGCCTGCCGGTCGACGGCGGCATGGGGATGTGATCGCCATGTCCAACAAGCCTGTCGTCGTGTACGGCGCCTCCGGCTACACCGGGCGCCTGGTCTGTGAGTACCTGCGCCAGTACCACGTCCCGTTCGTGGCTGCCGGGCGCAGCGAGGAGAGGCTCAAGGAGTCGATGGGCTCCCACGTGGCGGGCATCGAGACCGCGGTCTACGAGGTCGCCGAGGTCGAGCACGACGTCGCCGCACTGACGGACCTGTTCAAGGGCGCGTCCGTCGTACTGAACACCGTCGGTCCGTTCAGTGAGCTCGGTCCGGCGGCTGTGGAGGCAGCGCTCGCCGCAGGTGCGCACTACACCGACACGACCGGTGAGCAGGACTGGCTGATGACCTGCGACGAGAAGTACGGCGCAGACTTCGCCGAAGCCGGCCTGTTGCTCGCACCCGGCATCGCGCAGATGTACACGACCAGCGAGATCGCCGCGCAACTCTGTCTGGAGCAGCCCGGTCTGGACACACTCGACATCGCGGTCTTCTGGGGCGGCAGCCCGACCATCGCGTCGACCCGCACCATCCTGATCAACGCAGCTACGTCCAAGGCCCACTACCTCGAGCACAACGAGTACACCGAGTTCCCGGAGCAGGGATTGGTGCCACTGGTGGTTCCCGGTCACCATGAATTGGCACTGTCCCTGCCCTGGGGCGGCATGTCGCACCCGGTCTGGTTCAAGCGCGACCCACGCGTGGCCAACTGCAAGGCACAGGGTGGTGTCTTCAACGCTGCGCTGATGAACGGCGTACCGCAGATCGTCGCCGCCGCACTGGAAGCCACCAAGGACATGGCCCCCGACGAGCGCAACGCGGCGCTCACGGAGACTGCTCGTCAGGTAATGAACCAGATGCCGCCCCGCGAGAACCCGCGCGTGAACAAGACGCTGGACTCCGTGCACGCCTCCGGTCCACTCGGCCGGGCGCACTGTGTCATCCACGGCAACAGCAACTACCAGCAGACCGGTCTGCTGCAGGCCTATGCGGCGTACTCGCTGCTCCAGACCGCGCCGAAGCGGGTCGGGTTCGCCAGTGGCTGCCAGGCGTTCGGTCATCGCGAGTTGCTCGGCGTACTGCGCAGCTTCGGGCTGGTGTCCGAGCCGCAGCTGACGGTGCTGCACTGAAAGGATTGCAGTGAGACTGGTCGACTACCTCGACAAGGGCGCCTCGCTCGGTCCGGACGCACCGTGCCTGACCACCGACGGTGAGACGCTCACGTACGCCGAGGTGCAGCAGCTGTCGTACCGGATCGCGGCCGGTCTCGCGGCGGCCGGCGTACGACCGGGTGGCAAGGTGGCCATCCTGTCGGCGAACGACCCGATCGCGTTCAGCTGCGTGTTCGGCATCAGCCGCGCCGGTGCGGTCTGGTGCCCGATCAACCCGCGCAACGAGGCGGCCGAGAACCGCGAGCTGCTCGACCAGTTCGACTGTGAAGTACTCATCTACCAGGCGGCCTTCGCGCCGCTGGTGGATCGGATCCAGGAGGCCTTGCCGAAGGTGCACACCTTCGTCTGCCTGGATGCCGATCCCGACTCCGGCCGAAAGCCCCACTTCCGTGGCCGGAGGGTCGGCTGGGACGCGTTCTGCGGGGGCGTGTCCCAGCCGGCTGTCGATCTCACCGGGCCCGACGATCTGGCGTTGATCGTCGGTACCGGTGGGACCACGGGGCGCCCGAAAGGCGTGATGCTGAGCAACCGCAATCTGGAGACGATGACCGCGCTGACGCTGATCGGCTACCCGATCGGCGACCGGCCCGTCTACCTCGCGCTCGCGCCGCTGACGCACGCGGCCGGCGTACTGTGCTTCCCCGTGCTGTCCTGTGGCGGCGAGATCGTCATCATGCGGACCCCGGACGTGCACGCGTTCCTGGAGCTGATCCCGCGGCACCGCGTGACGCACACGTTCCTGCCGCCGACGCTGATCTACATGGTGCTCGCCGCCGCGGAGCTCGACGACACCGACCTCTCGTCCCTGCGGTGCTTCTGGTACGGCGCCGCGCCCATGTCGGTCGCCCGACTCGAGGAGGCGCTGCACCGGATCGGCCCGGTGATGGCCCAGCTGTTCGGCCAGACCGAGGCCCCGATGATGATCTCGACGATGGCGCCGGCCGACCACTTCGATGCCGACGGCAACGTCGCCCGGTCGCGGCTGTCGTCGGCCGGCCGCCCGTCACCACTCGTCACGACCGCGATCATGGCGCCGGACGGTTCCCTCCTGCCGCCCGGCGAGCGCGGCGAGATCGTCGTCCGCGGCTCCCTGGTGATGGACGGCTACTACCGCAACCCCGAGGCGACCGCGGAGGCGTCGCGGCACGGCTGGCACCACACCGGCGACATCGGCTACCTGGACGCGGACAACTACCTCTACATCGTCGACCGCGCCAAGGACATGATCATCACCGGCGGTTTCAACGTGTACTCCACCGAGGTCGAGCAGGCAGTGCTGGCACACGCCGCCGTCCAGGACTGCGCGGTGATCGGCCGCCCGGACGACAAGTGGGGCGAGCGGGTGGTCGCGGTCGTCCAGCCGCAGGCCGGCGGCGATGTCGATCCCGGCGAGCTGATCGCGTTCGTCAAGGCTCGCATCGGCAGCGTGAAGGCGCCCAAGGAGGTCCTGGTCTGGCCGGACCTCCCCCGGTCCAAGGTCGGCAAGGTGCTGAAGTCCGAGATCAAGGAGCGCCTGGCTTAGCTGCCGGCCGCTACCGCCCCAGCACTCACGACCACCGCAGTGGTCACCGCGGCCTGCATCTCCGCAACGGCCTTCTTCACCGCGTCGGCAGCCCAGTCGGACTCGGCGATCTCCTTCGCGCGCTGCTTGAGCGCCCGCTTGTCGATCGCATCGGTGACGATCTTCGGCACCACGTTCAGTGCGCTCAACATGGCGACGAGTGCGCCGGTGCGCTCGTCGGGCGTCGTACCCACCTTCAGCACGTTCTCGAGCGCCGTACGCACCTCGGCCTCGTGCCGCGCGTCCTTGGCCGGCCAGCGGGTCACCGGGAACAGACCGAGCACCTTGTCCTGGTCAGCCTCCAGCACGCCGCGCTCCGCGAGCCTGGCGAGCACCTGGTCACGCAGCTTCTTCGACAGCCGGCCGATTTGATCCTTGGGTCGCTTGCCGGGCTTGTCGGCCACGTACGCCAGCCGCTCGTCCAGGATGGCGTCACCCGTCGGGGTGGCGTCCAGCACCTTCAGGCGGCCGCGCTTGACCTCCTCCCCCTCACCAGCGACGTCCAGCTTTCCGAGCATGGTCAGCTCGATCAGCACGGCCCCGGCCAGCGCGTAGTCCAGCCCTGGTGACCCCGTGATCGGCTTACCGCTCTCGTCGTCGTACAGCAGCAGCAAGAGATCTTCGGCAATCAACATGGGTCCAACGTAGGCAAACGGGCGTTGGGCGCACATCATCCGCGCGGACTACCTGCGATCTCCGACTTCGGTCGTGATCCGGACCTCAAAAGGTGCCGCGATGGCTATCTAGTAAGGTAAGCCTTAGCTAAGCAGGTTCGCCCACCTCGAAAGCAGACCGCCATGACCAGAGCACTGCCCGAGCCGATGTACCGGCGTTTCTTCGCCGGCATCGGCGCTCTCAGCCTCCGGCCGTTCGACCTGACCGCGGATGTGCCTACCCTGCACGGCTGGGTCACGCAGCCCTACGCGCAGTACTGGGGCCTGCTGCACGCGTCCGTCGACGACGTGCGCGCGGAGTACCGCCGGATCGAGAGCACCGGACACCACCGCGCCTTCCTCGGTGAGCACGACGGCCGCCCGGCGTTCCTGATGGAGCGCTACGAACCGTCGTACGACGCCGTCGGCAAGGTGTACGACGTCGCGCCCGACGACATCGGGATGCACGTCCTGGTCGCCCCGCCACAGGTCCGGATCCCGGGCTTCACCGGCGCGATCTTCGAGACCATCCTGGACAGCCTGTTCAGCGACCCACTGGTCGACCGGGTCGTGGTCGAGCCGGACGTCCGCAACACCAAGATCCAGGCGCTGAACGAGCGGATGGGATTCCGCAAGCACAGCATCGTGGACCTGCCGGACAAGCAGGCCTGGCTGAGCTTCTGCACCCGCGACCAGTACGCCGAGGCGACCAGGATGAACGAGGCCGGCTGACCATGAGCACCGAACATCTGACCCCCGAGGCCTGGGCCGTCGCGAACCGCGCGCTGGTCCGCAAGGCGCTGGCCGAGTTCAGCCACGAGCGGATCCTCGAGCCGGTTGCCGTCGGCAACCTGTACGAGGTGGCGAGCGCGAGTAGCCGGTACACGTTCGCGGCTGGAAGGTACCCGTTGAACCACTGGGAGGTGGACGCCGAGTCCATCCAGCGGGACGGCGGCCGGCCGGTCGACGCGCTCGACTTCATCACCGAGTTCCACGAGCAGCTCGGCATCGGCGCCGCCATGCTGCCGGTGTACCTCGAGGAGATCAGCAGCACGCTCGCGAGTACGGCGTACAAGTTGTCGAAGCCCGCGCTGACCGCCGGCGACCTGGTCGGCGCGGACTTCCAGGCGATCGAGTCCGCGATGACCGAGGGGCACCCGTGCTTCGTCGCGAACAACGGGCGGCTCGGGTTCGGCGTCACCGACTACCGCGCGTTCGCACCGGAGACCGGACAGCCGGTCCGGCTGACCTGGATCGCCGCCCGCAAGGACCGGGCGACGATCTCGCACAGTACGACGATCACGTACGACGAACTGCTGCAGGCGGAGCTCGGACCCGACGTACTGCGGCGCTTCGCCTCGGAGATCGTTGCCGTGGGCGCCGATCCGGCGGACTACGTGTACCTGCCGGTGCACCCGTGGCAGTGGGAGAACAAGACGTCGATCACGTTCGCGGCCGACATCGCGCAGCGGCACATCATCCACGTCGGGTCCAGCGACGACGACTACCAGCCACAGCAGTCGATCCGGACGTTCTTCAACCGGTCGGAGCCGTCGCGGCACTACGTGAAGACGGCGCTGTCGGTGCTGAACATGGGGTTCATGCGCGGACTGTCGCCGACGTACATGGCCGCGACGCCGGCGATCAACGACTGGGTGTTCGGCCTGGTCTCGAACGACCTGGTGCTGAAGCGGTACGGCTTCTCGGTCCTCCGCGAGATCGCGGCCGCCGGGTACCACAACCGGTACTACGAGGCGGCTACGGAGAAGACGTCGCCGTACCGGAAGATGCTGTCGGCGTTGTGGCGGGAGAGCCCGGTGCCGACGCTCGAGCCGGGCGAGCGGCTCGCGACGATGGCGAGCCTGCTGCACGTCGACCGGGACGGGACGTCACTGGCCGCGGAGCTGATCCGCGCGTCCGGGCTGGCGCCGGCGGACTGGCTGCGGTCGTACATCGACGCCTACCTGATCCCTTTGCTGCACTGCTTCTACGCGTACGAGCTGGTGTACATGCCGCACGGCGAGAACCTGATCCTGGTACTGCGGGACGCCGTACCGATCCGCGTGATCATGAAGGACATCGCCGAGGAGATCGCGGTGATGAGCCCGGACACGCCGCTGCCGGCGGACGCCGAGCGGGTGCGGGCCGACGTACCGGAGGACGAGAAGCTGCTGTGCGTCTTCACCGACATCTTCGACTGCATCTTCCGGTTCCTGTCGCCGATGCTGGACCGGGAGGGGCTGCTGACGCCGGCGGAGTTCTGGTCGGTCGTCGCGGCCGCGGTGCGGGACTACCAGGCAGCGACGCCGGAGCTGGCCGAGTCCTTCGCGAAGTACGACGTCTTCGCGCCGTCGTTCGCGTTGTCGTGCCTGAACCGGCTGCAGCTGAAGAACAACCAGCAGATGGTGGACCTGACGGACATCGCCGGGTCACTGCAGTTCGCGGGGTCGCTCGACAATCCGTTGGTCACCGAATCAGCTGAGTGACCAGCGTGTCGGCCAGCCAGCGCTCGTAGTCCTCGATCGGCCAGTGCCGGTCGAGGACGAGTGTGCGATAGATCTCCGCTGCCGTGCAGGCGATGAAGAGGTCCAGCGCCTTGGGCTTGAGCTGGCCTTTGAAGGAGTTCAGGAAGATCTCTAGCTCCTGCTCGCGGGCCTTCAGCATGCGGGCCAGCTGACCGGCGATCTGCTGGTCGACGCGGGCCGCCTCCTGGTAGATCCGGATCACGTCGATGCCGGTCTCGAACTGCCGGGTCTGCCAGTGTGCCGCGGACCTGAGTCGCTCTGCGGGGTCCTTGATGGCGAGTGACTCCTGCGCCAGTCGCCGGGTCTCCGCCTCGACGATCCAGATCCGGGAGATCTCCTTGAGGATCGCGGCCTTGTTGCCGAACGCGGAGTAGATCGTCTGCGCCGGGATCCGGGCCGCTTCGGAAATCGCAGCGATCGTCGTGGCGACGTACCCCTGCTCCGCGAACAGCTCGCGGGCCGCCCGGGCAACCTGCTCCTTGGTCGCCTGCGCCTGCCGCGCGCGGTGCGATTCCTCCTTGACAGCCACGTCGTCAATCTATCACTCTGTTCATCATAGTCTTACTCTGATGAACAGATGGGGGATCTGATGAAGACACTGGAGCTTTACGCCGACCCGGCCTGCCCGTGGAGCTGGCTCGCCGTCCGCTGGCTCACGGCGGTGGCGCCGCAGCGGGGCCTGCGACTGACGTTCCGCTCGTTCAGTCTCTGGATGCGCGATGGCTCGGACCAGGCTCCTGGCGTGCCCGAGTTCGTCCGAGCGGCGGCCGTTGCCGCGAGCAAGGAATCGGTCCGGGTGCTGCGCGTCTTCGAAGCCTTGCGTGACGCCGGGCGTGCGGATGCGATCGAGCGGCTTTATCTGGAGTGGGGCTCGCGGGTGTTCGTCCCCGGTCCACCTCAGGCGCCGGCGCCCGCCGTACTTCTCGAGGCTCTTGCCGCCGCCGGACTGGATGCGTTCTGGGCGGAGGCTGCCGACGATCCACGATGGGATGCCGCTCTCGAGAGCTCCAACGCTGCGCTGGCTGCGTTGACTTTCGGGACGCCGGTGGTGCCGACGCTGGTCGACGGTCGACAGGTGCTGTTCGGTGGCGCCGTACTGTCCGCTCCGGTGACGCCGGCGGACGGGTTGGTGGTCTGGGACGCGTTGGAGATTCTGACCTCGGAACCGTCGTTCGTGGGCTTCTCCACTGCCGGTCTGCCGATGCCTAGCTTCGCTCAGTAATCGGCCTACTTTCGATTCAGGCAAAGGTTGTCCCCGGGCTGATCACGTACTGTCGCAAATCAGTTACCATCTCCCTGCCTCGTCCGACAGCACCGGAGTAGGGAGCAGCCATCGATGGCCGACAACGAAGGACCTGCCGCGTACGAGCGACTCAAGCTGGACCGGCCGCACGGCGCGCGGGTCTATGACTACTTCCTCGGCGGCAAGGACAACTTCGAGATCGACCGCCAGGCGGCTGAGCACCTGCTGCAGGCGTTCCCCGGGTTCCGCACCGCCGCGTTGTCGAACCGGATGTGGATGCACCGCTCCGCCCGGTACGTCGCCGAGCAGGGCGTCACGCAGTTCCTCGACGTCGGCACCGGCATCCCGACCAGCCCGAACCTGCACGAGGTGGTGCAGGAGGTCGTGCCCGAGGCGCGTGTCGTGTACGTCGACAACGACCCGATCGTGCTCGCGCACTCGCGGGCGCTGCTGGCCAGCCGCCCCGAGGGCAGGACGGCGTACCTCGAGGCGGACGTGACCGACCCGGCGTCGATCATCGGCTCGCAGGAGGTCAAGGACACCCTGGACCTGAGCAAGCCGGTCGCGCTGAGCCTGGTCGGGGTCTTCCACTACCTGCCCGACGCGCTCGAGCCGTACGACCTGGTGAAGCAGTTGCTCGAGCCGCTCGCGTCGGGGTCGTACCTGATCTTCTCGCACTGCACGCCGGACTTCGCTCCGGAGCTGTGGGAGCGGGCGATCCAGGTCTACAAGGCCGACGGCGGCGACGCCCAGGTCCGCAGCAAGGAAGAGGTCGCCCGCTTCTTCGACGGCCTCGAGCTGATCGAGCCCGGCGTCTCCGCCCCGTTCCGCTGGCACCCCGACGCCGAGACCAACGAACTGGTCGCCAAGGGCGAGTTCACCGACATCATGTGCAGCCTCTGGGTAGGCGTAGCCCGCAAGCCCTGACGCTTCCCTTCAACTGAGAGCCGGCGACTCCCTGCGGGTCGCCGGCTTTGTTGTGCGCGCCGCGACTGTGGTCGCCGGCGGCTGTGGTCGCGCGTGGCTGTGGTCGCGCGTGGCTGTGGTCGCGCGTGGCTGTGGTCGCGCGTGGCTGTGGTCGCGCGTGGCTGTGGTCGCGCGTGGCTGTGGATAACTTCCGCGGCGATCCGGCCATCTCGGTCAAGCTGGTGCGGTGAGCAGCGAACAGACGATCGACGTACCCAGAGACGGCAGCCGCTACGAGATCGTGGACGGCCGCCTCCTGGTGACCGGCGTCCAACCACCAGCCCACCACGCAGCCGTCATCGCCCTGATGATCCGCCTCAAACAAGCCTGCCCACCCCACCTACTCGTCTCCGTAGGCTCCCTCGACTTCCGCCCCACCCGCAGCATCTCCCTCCGCCCCGACCTCCTCGTCTGCCACCGAACCGACGCCGGCCCTCAACTCCTCACAGCCCCACCCCTCCTGACCGTAGAAGTCCTCTCCCCCTCCACCCGAACCACCGACATAGTCCTCAAACGCACCCTCTACGAACAGCACGGAGTCCCCACCTACTGGCTCCTGGACCCCACCCACCAAGAACTGACAGTCCTCCACCTCACCCCCACCGGCTACACCTGCCATTCCGTCCTCCACGCCGAAGAACCCTTCAACACCACAACCCCCTTCCCCCTAACCCTCACCCCCGCCGACCTCACCCGCTGACCGGGGCATCCCGGGGCAGACACCGGGCAACCCAGGGCAGATCGCCCATTTGGCACCAACCACCCACCAACTCCCACCATGCTGATGGCGTGACCGAGAGAAGAGCAGAGCTGTTTGTTGAACCCGATGCGCCGAAGCCGGCCGCGTTGGACTTCCCTGACGTCGGACCGTACGGCGGGAGACGGTGCGAGATCATCGACGGTGCTCTGTACGTGTCACCGGCGCCCTCGCGGAATCACCAGCGGGCAGTCGTCCGCCTCATCGCGAAGCTGGAGGCAGCCTGTCCCTCGGGCATCGAGGTCCTCGTGGCACCAGTCGACTATCGGCCCACACCGGAGCACCTGCTTCAAGCCGATGTGATCATCTGCCACCCCGACGATCACGATCCGAGGTATGCAGTAAAACCCCTGCTGCTTGCGGTCGAGATCCTTTCGCCTAGCACCAGGATGCTCGACCTGCTCCTGAAGCGGGGTGTGTACGAGCAGGCCGGCGTGCGCTCGTACTGGATTCTGGATCCGGAGAAGGAAACGCTGACTGTGCTGGAGCTGGTGGACGGGGTGTACGTCGAGCGCGATGTGGTGAGCGGCGAGAAGGTGTACGACGCGACGCTTCCGTTCCCGGTGCGGATCGCTCCCGCCGAACTGTTGCGTTCCCGCTGACCGGGGGTCAGCCGTTGAGGAGGGTGGCTAAGGCTTGTTTGTCGGGGAGGTTGGGGGGGCGGATTATGTCGCCGGTTCGGACGTAGTAGAAGGCGGCGGTTACCTGGGTGAGGGGGATGTTGTGGAGTTCGGACCAGGCGACTCGGTAGATGGCTAGTTGGAGGGGGTCGGCGGTTTCGGTGCGGGTGGTTTTCCAGTCGATGACCTCGTAGCCGCGGGAGCCGTCGGGGCGGACGACCTGGTAGACGGCGTCGATGCGGCCGCGGACGACGCGGCCGGCGATGGCGAGAGCGAACGGCGCCTCGATCTCGTACGGCGTGGTCTCGCCGAACGGGCCGGTGCGGAAGGCGTCCATCAGTTCGGTGAGGTCGGTGTCGTCGACGATGTCCTCGTCCGCGGCGCCCGGCAGGTCGTCGGGATCGAGCAGTAGTTGCTGGCCGAAGTAGCTCTCCACCCAGGCGTGGAACCGGGTGCCGAAACGCGCCGCCCGGTTGGGTTTGCGCGGCATCGGCCGGGCCAGCTCGGAGGCGAGCCCGTCCGGGTCCTTCGCCAGCCGCATCACCTGCGTCGCGGACAGCGCGGCCGGCAGCTCCACGTCGTACGCTCGCCGGCTTCGGCTTTCCCTTGCCTCGGACAACAATCGCTCGATCTCGGAGTCCCAGCGCGCGACCGTCGCCTGCTCGTCCAGCAGCAGCGACTCCTCGGCCTCCTGCGACGGCCCCTTCGCACGCGACAGCTGCACCAGCGCCACCGCGTCGAGCCTCCGCTGATAACCCTCAGAATCGTACGGCGCAGGCCACGGCGCCTGCGTCTGCTCAGCGAGCTCCGGATTCTCCTCGGTCAGCTCCGGCTGCTCGGCCCACGCAACGACCCGCTCGCCCGCGTGCTTCTTCAGCAGCTCGAGGTACGACGAGGGCCCGCGCGGCCGCTTCTGCGTCGGCCCCCACCAGTGGCCGGTCGCGACCAGGATCTCCTTGGCACGCGTGAAAGCGACGTACCCGAGCCGGCGCTCCTCCAGCGCGTTCACGTCCTTGCACTCGTCCGCGAACGCCTTCAGCCCGGCGTTGGACAGGTCGTGGAAGTCGGGCAGCGTGTCCGCGTCACCGCGCAGCGGCCACGGCAACACCTTCGCGTTCGTCGTCCACTTGTCCCGGCCGCGATCCGACGGGAACACCTTCTGCACCAGCGTCGGCACGAACACGATCGGCCACTCCAGGCCCTTCGACCGGTGCGTGGTCAGCAACTTCACCGAGTCGGCCTCACTCGGTACGGCGAGGTCGAGACCGGCGGCGTACTCCTCCTCGGCCGCCAGGTACGCCAGCAGTCCGTCGAGGGACCCGTCCGACTCGGTGGACACAAAGTTGCCGACGGCATCCAAGAACGCGGCCAGGTGGTCGCGGCGGCCGGAGTCGACGTGGTCGGGGGTCGCGGTGAGCTCGACGTCCAGGCCGATCGTACTGATCACCCGGCGGACCAGATCGAGCAGCGGCTCCCCGGCATGCGCACGCAACTCGCGCAGCTCGGTCGACAGCTCCTTGAACCGGACCAGCGCCTCCGGTGCGTACGGCAGCGGACCCGGATCGTCGACAGCCTCGGCGAGGGAGATCACCTCGGTCGAGTCCATCCCGGCGACCGCGGCATCCAGCGCGGCGACCAGGTCGTCCGCGTCCGGCCGGTCGCCGGAGTCGGCGAGCGCGCGGGAGCGGTTCGCGAGCAAGGCGAGGTCGCGGTGGCCGATCCGGTACCGCGGACCGGTCAGGATCCGGAGCATCGCCGCGTTCGCGGTCAGGTCGTTGACGGCTTGCAGGGTGGCGACGACGTCGACGACCTCGGGCAGGGCGAGGAGTCCGCCGAGACCGACCACCTCGACCGGGACCTTGCGGGCGATCAGGGCTTCGTGGACCGCGCTGAGGTCGACGTTCGTCCGCATCAGGATGCCGATGTCCTTCCACCGGCGGTTCGGCGTCCGGTGCGCGGCGACAATCGCGTCCGCGACCCATTCGATCTCCTGCGAACGCGTCTCGAACAGGCCGACCGTGATCGCGCCCTCTGGCGCGTTCTCTGGGGCCTCGAGCGGGATCACGCCCGGATGCTGCTCGTAGAGCTCGGCCGCGTGCTGGTTGGCGGCCGCGAGGATCCGGCTGCCGCAGCGGCGGTTGACACTCAGCACGTAGCGCTGCGCCGGAGTGCCATCCGCCTGCGGGAAGTGCTCCGGGAACTCGTCCAGGTTCGCGACCGACGCACCACGCCAGCCATAGATCGCCTGACACGGATCGCCGACCGCCGTCACCGGATGGCCGCGCCCGTCCGGACCGGCGAACAATGCAGTCAGCATCCGGCGCTGCGACACCGAGGTGTCCTGATACTCGTCGAGCAGCACGACCTTGTACCGCGACCGCTCGGCGACCGCGACCTCCGGACACTCCTCCGCGAGCCGCGCACCCAGCGCCATCTGGTCGGCGAAGTCCACGACCCCACGCTCGGCCTTGTACGCCTGGTACTCCTCGACCAACTGCAAGATCTCGCCACGCTTCAACGCGGTGTCCGCGAGCTTCCGCACTTCGACCGTCTGCTTCCGCGCTGAAGCGACTTCCCGCCGTACTGCCTCGTCGTGCTCGCGTACGTCGTCTGCCCGCAGCAGGTGGTCCGCGAGCTCACCGTCCAGCGCGAGCAGGCTGTTGACCAGCGTCGGCACGTGATGTGACGCGTGCCGGATCGGCCCGGCGGATCGCCGTACGACGCGACCCGCGAGCTGGAACCTGGTCGCGTCGGCCAGCACGCGGGCGTCCGGCTCGAGGCCGAGCCGCAGACCGTGCTCGGCGATCAGCATGCCGGCGAACGCGTGGTACGTCGACACGACCGGCTCACCCGGCTCCTCCGGCTCCCAGTTCGGCACGTTGCTGCGCAGGTGCGCGGCGAGGATCGGATGCTGGTTCTTCGGCAGGGTCGACCCGAGTACGCCGGCCTTCGTCAGGTCGTCGCGGATGCGCACGTCCAGCTCGTTGGCGGCCTTCTTCGTGAACGTCAGCCCGAGCACTTCCTCCGGCTTCACCTGCCCGGTGCAGATCAACCACACCACCCGAGCCGCCATCGCCGTCGTCTTCCCCGACCCGGCCCCCGCCACAATCACCCCCGGCGCCAGCGGAGCCGTGACAGCCGCCAACTGCTGATCACTGAACGGGATGCCCAACAGGTCGCACAACTCAGCCGTGGAGTTCAGGTGTGCGCGCATCAGAGGATTTCTCGGCCTTCGGGTTGGATGGGGCAGAGGGGGCGGGCTTCGCAGCGGTTGCAGCCGTCGTTGCGTCTGGCGACGAACTCCTCGGAGCGGACCATCGCCTCGGCGTCGTCGACTGCCTCGTCGAGCCAGGTGCGGCCGTCCTCGTCCGACTCCAGCGGACCCTGGTGCTGGACCTTCGGGAAGCCGCTGTCGTCGTGGCGCAACTGCACCAACTCGGCCCCGCCGGCCACCGGATCCTCACCGAGCTTCTGCAGCTGCCGGGACGCGATTGCGCGCTGGTAGATCGCCAGCTGCACATGCCGCTCCAGCGCCGGCTTGGTCGGGATGGTGCGCCCGGTCTTCAGGTCGACCACCCGAATCGTGCCCTCGGAGTCTTCCTCGATCCGGTCCATCCGGCCCTTCACCCGAACGGCCGGCTTGTCGGTGTCGGGAAGCAGTACGTCGAAGTCGACCTCGGTCCCCACCAGCCGCCGATCCGGTCGGCCCTTGTGCCACGCGACGAACCGCCGCAACGCGTCCTCGGCCTCGACCCGCTCCCGATCCGAGATCCACGTCGACTCGAACTCGAGCTGCGTCCACACCTTGTCGAGCCAGCCGTTCAGCTCGTCCGCGTCCGGGGGCAGCGTCCCCGTCGCGACGGCGTCCGCCAGCGTGTGCAACACCATGCCGAAGCCGATGGCCGACGTACTGGGCGTCTCTCCGCCTGCCCGCCGCTGCAGGAACCATCGCAGCGGACAGTCCACGATCGTCGTCAGCGCACTCCCCGACAAAGGCACCGGCTGATCAGGGTCGGCGATCGGCTGCTCGGATCGAGTCCGCTCCCGCACACCCCACCAGCGCGCCGGATCAGCTGTCGGCACCAGCGGCTGCTCGCGCTCGTCCGTCGCGTCCGCCAGCTGCGCCAACCGATCCGCAGCGACACGACGCAAAGCAGGCGACGAGGCCGGATCTGCCAGCACACACCGCAGATCCGCGACCAGACCGTGCAACGACAACGGTCGCCGCGGCCGCCCGGCGACAAGCTTCAAAGGAATGTCCAGCTCGGCCAGCAACCGCGACGGTTGATCCCCGTCCGCCTCCGGCGCCTGCACCGCCGTCACGATCAACCGCTCCCGCGCCCGCGTGATCGCGACGTAGAACAGCCGCCGCTCCTCCGCGAGCAGTGCACCCGCGGACAGCGGATCCACCAGACCGTCCGGCCCAAGCCGATCCGGCTCCAGCAGCGACCCACGTCGACGCAGATCCGGCCACTGCCCTTCCTGCACGCTTGCGACCACGACGAGCCGCCACTGCAGCCCCTTCGAGCGGTGCGCGGTCATCAGCTGGACGCCGGCCTCGCGATACGTCCCGTCGAACCTGTTGTCCGCGGCGATGTCCAGCGACTCGAGCTCGGCAAGGAACGCGGACACCCCCTTGAACCCGACCTGCTCCTCCGCCCGGCCGGCCGCGTCGAACAACGCGCACAACGAGTCGAGGTCCCGGTTCGCCGCCCGGGCCTGCTCACCACCTGAATGCGCCTGCCCGCGCAGCCGCCGCAACCACGGCGACTCCGACCAGAGCGACCACATCACCTCGTCGGGTGCGGCCCCCGCGGTCACGATGTTCCTTGCCTTCAGCAACCGTTCGCCGAGCGCCGCGAACCTAGCCTCAGCCGGCGACGCCTGCTCGTCGAGCAGCAGCGGATTCAGCAGCGCGTCCCGCAACAGCTCGTCCGACGACCGTGGCAACCGCTGCCCGGCCGCGATCTCCCGATCCTGCCGCCGCAGCACCCGAGCCAGCCGCCGCAACTGCCCCGCGTCCATCGCCCCCAACGGCGACAACGCCAAAGCCCGTACGACGTCCACCGTCAACGTCGACGGATCCGCAACGGCCCGCAACGCAAGCAACATCGGCCGTACGGCGGGCTCCCGCGACAGCGGCAACTCGTCACCCGCGACATCGACCGGGATCCCCGCGGCCGCCAGCGCACGACGCAACGGCGGGATCGAGCGACTGCCGGACCGCACCAGCACCGCCATCTCATGCCAGCCGACGCCGTCCTGCACGTGCGCACGCCGGAGCAGGTCCGCGATGTGCTCGAGCTCGGCCCCGCTGGTCGAGTACAGGTTGGCCTCGACCTTGCCGGAGCCGTAGACACAACCACTCGCATCCGGGTTCCGGAACCGCTCGAAGGTATCCCGGTCCAGCGTGCCCGGGACACCCAGTCGGCTGACGACGTTGCGGGAGACTCGCTGCAGCGTCGTACCGAACCGTCTGGTCGTGCCGAGCGCGATCTGGGCCGCTTCCGCGCCGGCCGCCGTACGGAACTCGTCGGTGAAGCGGAGCAGACCGCGGACGTCGGCGCCGCGGAAGGTGTAGATGGACTGGTCCGGGTCGCCGACCACAACCAGATCGCCGCCGTCGCCCGCAATCGCCTGCAGCAACTGGGTCTGACCGGGATCGGTGTCCTGGTACTCGTCGACGAAGACGGCCTTGAACTCGCTGCGCAGCTTGGCCTTCACCTGCGGCTGCTGCGCCAGGATCACCGCGCGGTGGATCAGCTCGGAGTAGTCGAGCACCTGCTCGTGGTCGAGGATCTGCAAGTACTCCTCGAAGAAGTCGCCTACCGCGACCCACTCGGCGCGTTCGGCCGAGCGCCCGATCGCGGACAGGTCCTCCGGGTCGAGCCCGAGCTGACGGGCCTTGCCGATCACCGCCTGCACCTCGTCGGTGAAACCGCGCGTCTTCAACGCTGGGTGCAGACTGCTCGGCCAGTGCACCGCACCGACCTCGCGACTGCCCGACAGCGCCTCAGTCAATCGCAGCGACTGCTCGGGACCGGACGGAAGCCGCAGTGGTACGTCGAACGCATCGGCCGGCGTGAACCGGCGAAGCAATGCGTAGCAAAAGGAATGGAACGTCATCGACGGCATCACTCGCGTCGTCCGCCCTAGTCGGCCGGTGATGCGGTCGCGCAACTCGGTCGCTGCCTTACGCCCGAACGTCAGCACCAGCACCTGGTCGGGGCTCAGCCCGCGATTGCGCACCCGATCGACGACTGCCTCGACCAACGTCGTCGTCTTCCCAGTGCCCGGCCCGGCCAGCACCAGCAACGGTCCGCCCTGATGATGCACCACCGCCTGCTGATCGGCGTCCAGGACAGGAGCATCCGCGCTGCGCCCCTCCGCCCGGACCAACCGATACCGCGTTGGATTCCGGGACCCCTGTCTGCTGACCACCGCCACATCCCATCAGAGCCCACCGACAATCCGCGCCGCACACACCGCGCACGACACACCTCGCCGAACTGCGGACAACTTCTCGTCAGTTCGCAGCATCAAGGGGTTCGAAGACCGGCACCCTCAACGGCCGGTTGGCATCGGCGGTGCGGAGGCCCGGGGCGGGACCGCCGCAGCGCCGGTGCCGTTTCATTCCTCGGGATCCCAGCGCACCTGGCGCAGGTTCACCCGTCCGTTCGTGACGCGTACGCCGTCCGAGCGCAGCCGGTGCAGTTGCTCGTCACCAACCTCGTCGGCCGGTACACCGCTGGCCCGGATCACGCGCCACCACGGCACGCCGCCGCCGTACTCGCGCATGATCGCGCCGACCTGGCGCGGTCCGCCCTGACCGACGTACTCGGCGATGTCGCCGTACGTCGCGACGCTGCCCGGCGGGATCGACTCCACGGCACGCAGCACCGCCTCGACGTACTCCTCCCTGTCCACGGCCCCAACCTAGCGGCAACCTCCGACAGCTCAGGCCAGCGGCGCGAGCGCCTTCGCGAGCGGTTCGACGACGGACGGCGGGGCGTCGAGTGGGAGGTTCATCACGACCAGATCGACACCTGCCTCGCCGTACGCCGCCGCCTGGGCGACCGCGGTGTCGAGGGGCTGGTCGGGCTCGATCCGGACGTTCACCGAGCAGGTGATCTCGTTGACGTCGCGGCCGACGTCCGCGCAGTGCTGGACCAGGATGTCCTTGAGCGGCTTCCATTCCTCCGGGTTCGGCACGATGACGTTCCAGTGCTGGGCCCAGCGGGCGACGGCGCGCAGCGTCCGCTTCGGTCCCTTGCCGCCGATCGCGATCGGCGGGTGCGGGGTCTGCACTCCCTTCGGCTCGCAGTACGCGTCGGTGAGCTTGATGTACTGGCCGTCGAAGTTCGCGACCTTCTCGGTGAGCAGCGCGATGATCGCCTGCACGCCCTCGTCGAACCGGTCGAAGCGCTCCTTCAGCCCGTACAGGTCGATGCCGTACGCCGAGGTCTCCATCTCGTTCCAGCCGGCGCCGAGGCCGAGCTCGAGCCGGCCACCGGAGATGATGTCGGTGGTCGCGGCCATGTTCGCCGTGACCGCGGGATGGCGGTAGATCATGCCGTTCACCTGGCACCCGATCCGGATCCGCTGCGTCGCCTGTGCCAACGCGGCCAGCGTGGTCCAGGCCTCCAGGTTCGGGCCGGCCATGTCGCCGCTCAACGGGTAGAAGTGGTCCCAGTGCCACGCGGACTCGAAGATCTCGAAGTCGTCCGCGGCGATCCACACGTCCCGCAGCTGCTGCCAGGTGGTGTGCTCCGGCCTCGTCTTGATCGCGAACCGCATCCCAGCCTCCTAGGTAACCGTTTGCCCGCCCCGACCGACCTTACCCCGTCGGCAGAACCCGCACGAGCCGCCCGAAAGGCAGGGCTGATATGTAGGACCTGTTTGTCAAGTGGGCGTGGCGAATCGGTCCTGATGTCGGGTCAGGACTAGGAGAGGGTTCCCCGCCGTGGGGTGCCG
>NZ_JBITJU010000007.1:0-347623 GCF_044460355.1 Kribbella sp. NPDC050124 | reverse complement strand
GTCTTGAGTCCACACAACCCGAGATCATCAACCGGTGGCTGCGCTACGTCCGGGACCGCCACACCGCCAGATCACGAACTACGGCTGGAGTACTAGGAGCACACCGATCAGGGCGCCGGGGAGCAAGATCCACAGGAACGTGCCAACCCATTCGACCCCTGCTTTGTCGCCGGCGACCTGCGACATGAATCCGCGCAGGCCGGCCGCCCACGCAAATCCGCAGAGTCCGCCGAAGGTGAGCAACCTTGTCACATTGACGGTCGACATGCGATGCAACCGAGACCGCTCTCTGGTCGCCACCGGAACCCACCCCTCCCCCCAGGCCCACGCCCACGATAGACCCGGCAGCGCACTCGCGGCCCCAACTCTGCCCAAACGGGCCACAACGCCCTTTCACGCCTCCCGGCGCCAGCGGCACAGCGCCGAACATCGGCACCGTTAGTGCCTGAGATCGCCCGCTCAGACACGCATCGTCGCAGGTCAGCGCCGTGCGCCACGCCGAATCCGGAGAGGGTGACCAAAGTCAGGAGGGGATGTCTGTAGACGAGATTCTGCGGCGGCTCGGCTGAATCACTTCGTTGTGGTTCGGAAAGTTCTTCGGGAAGCGCGTCATGAACTGTTCTGGGGGCCGTCACTTCTGTGAACCCATCCCCACAGGGAAGTGGAAGTGATTGGCGTGGACGGTTGTTCTTCGATGTCGCTGATGGGAACGCGCCGGCCGGGTAGGCGGGTGCATTGAGATGTCCGATCCTGTTCCTCAACGTCGCCGCGTACGGGTGTGGTTCGGGGACCACGTCGTCGCGGACTACCGGGCGGAGGCCGACCTTGCCGAACGCTACGCAGCGGCCATGTCGCGCCGGTTCGCCGGCCTGCGCGTGACCAGTGACCCGATTCCCGACGCCGACCCCGGCCCGGACCGCGCGCTGCCGGGCGAACGGCTCTGGGAGGTAGCCCCGAAATGACGGCCCGTCGCTTCCGGCTGATCCGCCATCATGACGTCTCCGGTATCAGTGGCACCGGGCCCGTCGCCGAGGGCGTCCAGTTCACCGACGGAGCGGTCGCGCTCCGCTGGTACGGCGAGTACCCGACCACGACGGTCTGGGACGGTATCGAGTCCGTCGTCGCCATCCACGGCCACGGCGGCGCCACCGAGGTCGAGTGGATCGACCCGGAACAGGGGCCCGACCCCGACCTGAGACTGCCACCGCGTCAGTCCCTCCCACCGAGACCTTGGCCGGATCTGCACTCCGCCCCCGAGCCACAGGACCCCGACCCCCTGCACCGCGACGGCGACAGCGGCAGCCGTTCGTACGGCGGTGCGCCGCCGGCTGGCTGGTCGTCGTACCGGGTGTTCCGATGAGCCGGACCGGGTCCGGCGCCGCGGACCCGGTCTGAAATCGGGTGGCCGGTGCCGAACCTCCCTTCCGGCACCGGCCGACCGAACCATCCCGTTGCCCAAGGCATCGAGTACGGCGACTACCCGGGCATGACTCGGGCCCAGCCGGACTCGCGATGCGACTGGGCCCGAGGGATCAGCGGGTCACTCCATTGACTGCAGCACGTCGAGGTTGTAGTACGTGGCCGGCCCGTCGCAGAGCTCCATCATCTTGGCGGCGTACTCGCTGGTGTCGGCGCGGTTCGAGTTCTCCATCGCCTCCTCGTACGACCCGAACTGGACGATCGCGAAGTACCGGCCCGGCTGGTCCCGGTCGGCGCAGGCCAGCGCCAGCGTCGGCGCCGAGCCCTCGCCGGAGGTCTCGCGGTTCTTGCGGAACTCGTCGTTGAGCGCGGCGACCTCGTCCGGCTTCTGCGTCCGGTACTCGATGATCTGAACGAAAGCAGCCATTTCTCCCCCTTGCCCATGGCCCCCACTCTCGGTGGTCCCTGTCTCGACACTGCGCCCCGATCGGCGTCAGCGCAAGGGTTCGGGTACGGCGGTGACCGCGCGCCCCCGCGGCATCACGAAGTGTTCGGTTCTGCCGTCAGCAGAGCAGCCTGGGTTTTGTCGGTGGCGCCTGATTGGCTTGCGGGCGTGGAGATTCTGATACTCGGCGGGACCGCTTGGCTGGGTCGTGAGATCGCGACCCAGGCGCTGGCGCGTGGGCATTCGGTCACCTGTGTGGCGCGAGGCGAGAGCGGCGGGGTGGCCGACGGGGCGACGCTGGTCGCGGCCGATCGCAGCCGGCCCAATGCGTACGACGAGGTGCCCGACCGGGACTGGGATGCGGTGTTCGAGGTGTCGTGGCAGCCCGGATTCGTGCGTGCGGCGCTGGCTGCCTTCGGGGCTCGGGCGAAGCATTGGACGTATGTGTCGTCGATCAACGTCTACGAGAAGTACGACACGCCTGGTGCCGACGAGTCCGCCGTACTGCGGAAGCCGACCGAGCTGGACGTGGTCGACCGGGAGTTGTACGGCGAGGCGAAGGCTGCGTGCGAGGCGGCGTCGGTCGAGGCGGTCAGGGACCGGCTGGTGATCGCGCGGGCCGGGTTGATCGGTGGGCCGGGGGACAAGAGCGATCGGTCCGGGGCGTGGGTTGCACGGGCGGCGCGCGCGCCGGAGGAGCCGATGCTGGTGCCGGACACGCCGGAGCTCTCCACGGCGGTCGTCGACGTGCGGGACCTCGCGTCCTGGCTGCTGGACTGCGCGACCGAAGGCAAGACGGGGACCTTCGACACACGTGGTCCGGTGGTGCCGTTCGGGGAGTGGATCGAGCTGGTACGCCAGGTCGGCAGGCACACCGGCCCGGTCGTGCTCGCGCCGCGGGAATGGCTGGAGGACCAGAAGGTCGAGCAGTACATGGGGCCGGACTCGCTGGCGATGTGGCTGACCGCGCCTGGGTACGAAGGCTGGTCGAGTCGCAGTGGAGCGGCGGCGCGCGCGGCCGGGCTGACGCACCGATCCCGGGAGTCGTTCCTCGAGGACGTCCTCGCGTGGGAGCGCGAGCTCGGCCTGGACCGCGAGCGCAAGGCCGGCCTCAGTCCGGCGAAAGAGAAGGAGTTGATCAAGTCACTGGGGGCGTAGGCCGTGTCTGGCGGTCCCGCGCCTACTGCGCGGGACCACCAGGCACGACCTAGAGTCGTGGCATGCGGTTGGTACTGATCTCGGACACTCATCTGCCGGTGCGGGCGAAGAAGCTGCCGGAGCCGGTTTGGGAGGCGGTCGAGCAGGCCGATGTGGTGATTCACGCCGGGGACTGGGTCAGCGTTGCGTTGCTGGACGAGTTGGAGGCTCGGGCTGCGCGGCTGATCGGGTGCTGGGGTAACAACGACGGCCCGGAGCTGCGTTCCCGACTGCCTGAGGTTGCCCGGGTGACGCTCGACGGTTTGTCGCTCGCGGTGGTCCACGAGACCGGGTCGGCCAAGGGCCGCGAGGAGCGGTGCGAGAAGGCGTACCCGGGGGTGGATGTGCTGGTGTTCGGGCACAGCCACATCCCGTGGGACACCACGAGTCCCGGCGGCCTGCGGTTGCTGAACCCGGGATCGCCGACGGACCGGCGCCGGCAGCCGTACTGCACGTACCAGACGGCGACGATCACGTCCGGCCGCCTGGAAGAGGTTGCTCTCCACAACCTTTGACAGGTGTTGCCCGATGCAACGGTCCTGACCTGAGCGCGGCCGGGCGTGCTGTGGTGACCGCCGTACCACCGAGTTACGGCGTCCCACGCACGCCCGGCCGACTGACGTCGTACCGGGAACTAGGCGTTCGCTGCTTCCTTGACCCGGGTCTTGAGGCGGTCGCGCACCTCTTCCGGCGTGTAGGCGCGGCGCTTCCGCTCGCCCCGCGCGATCACCACGCCCGTTGCGGCCACGCCGACGAGCCCCGCAAGTCCTACGACCTTCCATACCTTCATGGCGACTAACCTAGCGACGTGGAGACCCGGATTTCACTGGATGACGCTACGGAACTGACACGAACAGGTGACATTTGGCTGTTCCGCGGTGCCAGCGCGGCCGACCGGGCGATTCAGCTGACCACGAACAGCCCGGTCAACCACGTCGGTATGGCGGTCGTCGTCGAAGACCTGCCGCCGCTGATGTGGCACGCCGAGCTGGGGCGGTCGCTGCCGGACGTGTGGACCGGCACGCACCACCGCGGCGTCCAGTTGCACGACCTGCGGGACGCGGTGCTGGTGTGGGCACGGAAGTACGGTCAGCGGGCGTGGCTGCGTCAGCTGGACCACCCCGTGACACGGGAGATGGAGGACGCCGTACTGAAGACCGTCGCGCGGTTGGACGGTACGCCGTTCCCGTCGACGGCACGGTTGGCGTCGAGGTGGGTGCGCGGGCGGGTGCCGGCGTTCCGGCGCGGGTCGCGGGAGCTCGAGCTGGAGTCGGCGTACTGCGCCGAGGTCGTCGCGGTGACCTACGAGGCGATGGGGTTGCTGCACGGGCGCCGGCCGAACTGGTACGACCCGGGACGGTTCTGGAGCGGTGACGAACTCGAGCTGTCGCACGGCGCCCGGCTGGGCGAGGAGATCGCGGTCGAGATTCTGGCTGGCTGAAAACTGTCGGCGCTGTGTGATTGGGTTGTTCCGGGTCGGTCACCGAGCCGGAGGAGGCGCCACGGATGTATGCCGTCATCGACACCGAGACGACCGGCCTGCTGCCAAGTCATCGGCATCGGGTGATCGAGATCGCCGTGGTGCTGCTCGATGCGCGCGGGCAGGTGGAGCGCGAGTGGGTGACGTTGCTGAACCCGCAGCGCGATCTCGGACCTCAGCACATCCACGGGATTCTGACGGCCGACGTGCTGGCCGCGCCGGAGTTCGGCGACGTCGCGCGTGAGCTCGGTGGGTTGCTGGCCGGGCGGATGGTTGTCGGGCACAACGTCGAGTTCGATCTGGGATTTCTGCGGGCGGAGTTCGGCCGGCTCGGGGTCGCCGTACCGCTGATCACCGAGCGGTCGATGTGCACGATGGCGCTGGCCGGTTATCTGTATCCGGGGGCGAAGCGGACGCTCGGTGCGTGCTGCGCGGCGGCCGGGATCTCGCTCGAGGGCTGGCACTCGGCGTTGGCGGACACGCGCGCGACGGCGGAGCTGTTCGGTCGGTATTTGCAGGAGTTCCCATCGCCGCCGCCGTGGCAGTGGGCGTACGAGGAGATCCGGCGGTTGCCGTGGCCGGCGTTGCCGAGGGCGGAGTTCACGCCGACGGTGCGGCCGGTGCATGCGGGCGGGCGGCATGGGTGGATGAGCCGGATCGTCGACCAGCTGCCGCGGGTTCCCGAGCCGCCGCAGGCCGACTCGTACCTCGCCCTGCTCGACGGAATCCTCGCCGACCGCGAGATCACTGCGACCGACGCCGACCAGCTCGTCCAGGTCGCGACCGAGCTCGGGCTGACGCGATCCCAGGTGCAGGAGCTGCATCGGTACTACGTGTCCGCGCTGGCAGGGGTGTCGTGGGGCGATGGTGAGATCACCGCGGACCAGCGCAGCGATCTCGACCGGGTCGCGGTGATGCTCGGGCATCGAGTGTCCGACGTGGACGACGCGTTGCTGCGGGCGAGCTCCGGGCGGTACGTCGTACCGGCTCGTCCTGGGGCGCAAGGGTTTCCGCCGGGGAGCACGATGGTGTTCACCGGCGACATGATCGAGCCGCGCGAAGTGTGGTGGGACCGCGCCGTCGCCGCCGGCTTCGCTCCCCAAGAAGCCGTCCGCCCCGACACCACGTTCCTCGTGGCCGCCGACGTCGACAGCCTCTCCGTCAAGGCCCGAGCCGCCCGCGAGTACAACATCCCCATCATCTCCACCGAAGACTTCCGCCGCCTCCTCCCCACCACCCCCGAACACCACCCCGCCTAACCCACGCAAGGTGCGTGGGGGAGGTGCCCGGGCGGGTAGGGGAGTTGGTCGGTGGCTGAGGGGCAGCCGGTCATTTGCGTGCGGGAGGTGGAGGCCGGTGTACGCGAGAAAGTGGTTGCGTCTCGCGGGCGGTGTCTGTCGAGAGTGTTCGCAGGAGATGGGGGTGCGGGGCTCCTCGTGCGAGGTGGTCGGTGCCTGCGCGAGCGGCCGGGCAGTGTCCGCGGGGTGTTTGCCGGGAGTTGATGCGGGAGGTGGCCGGGCGGGTGGTGGGGGCAGGGCGGGTGGTGGGGGCAGGGCGGGGATGGGGGTGTGGGTAGGGTCCGGGTGTGGAGATTGGGGAGTTGGCGCGGCGGGTTTGGGGTAGTGCTCATTTGACCGGGGAGTTTGTTTTGCGGTCGGGGCAGGTTGCTACGGAGTACTTTGACAAATACCGGTTTGAGGGGGATCCGGTGTTGTTGGATGCCATTGCGGAGGCGATGGTGCCGCTTGTGCCGGGGGATACCGAGGTGCTGGCTGGGCTGGAGATGGGCGGGATCCCGGTGGTGACGGCGCTTGGTCGCCGTACTGGGTTGCCTTGTGCGTTCGTGCGGAAGGAAGCGAAGGCGTACGGGACGCGACGGCTTGCTGAAGGGGCTGAGACGTCGGGGCGTCGGGTGACCATCGTCGAGGATGTCGTAACCACCGGCGGTCAGATTGTGCTCTCCACTGAGGAACTCCGGGCCCAGGGAGCCGAGATCGCGCATGCCGTCTGCGTCATCAACCGCAACGACACCACCCCGGCACCTCTCACCGACGCCGGCCTCACCCTGCACCCCCTCCTCACCGCAGCCGACCTAGCCGCCCACGCCAACCAACCCCAACCCCGCTGACCCACCCCCATCCCGCGCTGCCTGCACCCTGCCGACCCGCCTACCCCACGCCTCGCGCTTGCCGGCACCCCGCGGACCCACCTACCCCAGGCCCCGCGCTGCCGGCACCCCGCCGCCCACCTACCCAACGCCCGCGCCGCGTGCACCCCGTGGCGGGCTTGAACACGCTGTGGGGTGTTGGGACAAGGCATGACCTGTTCAAGCCCACCACCGCATGTTCAAGCCCGCCGCCGCATGCCCACCGGCGTGGGGTCGAGCCCACCACCGCATGGTCAAGCCCACCGGCGTGGGGTCAAGCCCACCGGATCCTGTCCTAGCCCGCCGGGTGGTGTTCAAGCCCGCCAGTTGGTGAGGTGGTGGGGGCTATTCCGCTTCGGCGGCGGTTTCTTGTTCTATTTCGAAGCGGAGTTGTTTGCCGGAGCGGATGCGTTCGATGGCGGCCAGGCAGGCGGCTTCGCTCATGTGGACGCCGATCTCGCCGAGTTTGTGGCGCAGGACCAGGGCGGCGTCTTCGGGGGACCGGGCGCTGGACTCGTTGATGGCCTCGATCGTCGTGGCGGTGAGCCGCTCTCGGATGTCCGGGTGAACCTCGTGGATCTCGTGCGTGATTCTGAACTCGGTCATCGCGACTCGCTCTCCTTCTTCGCCCGTGTGGACTTGCCGCTGACTCCAGCGTAGTTCCAGGTACCCATTCCGGGCGCTCAGGACAGGACGCGATTTACGAATCCTTCAACTCGCGCGGTGAGCCGCTCGGCCCGGAGCTCCGGGGATGCGGTTTCCCCCTGCGGCACCTCGAGCTCACGCAGGCCGCGCAGGTACAGCGAGCAGGCCAGGTCGGCGCAGATGTACAGGCCGACGGTGTTGCCGTCCCGGCCGGCCGAGCCGGCGCGCCGGGCCGCGAACAGCGCCACGTCGGTGACCTGGTGCGCGGTGTTGCAGAGGTCGCACAGCCCGGTCCCGCGGCGCGGCTTGCCGGTCGCCTGGGTGTTCAGCGCGACCCCGGTGACTCCGCTGTCGCGCCGTACGACGAGGTAGGCGCGGTTGGGCGCCTTCGGGTCCCGCCAGCCGAGGTAGTCGAGGGAGTCCCAGGGCAGGTCGGTGAACCCGCGGGGCAGGGTCATCGCCTTGACCAGACTCTTGGACGAGTTGACGAACGAGCGCCTGATCTCCTCGGCGCTGAGCGGTTGCACGACGGTCCTCCGATCCTTCGGCCACCCATCACACCTGCCGCGCCGCCGCACCCGCAACCGAATATCCAGCTGGTTGCTCCCGGCAACAGTTGACCACAGGCCGGACGCGCGGCACCCCGGAGTGGACATCCGGACCGGATGGGTGAACACTGGACTATGCAAACTTCAACTAGTCCTCTGGAGGAACCGTAGATGGCCAGTGAGTACGCCGCTCTGTCCGGTGACTACACGATCGACACCGCGCACAGCCGGGTCGGGTTCGTCGCGCGGCACGCGATGGTGACCAAGGTACGGGGGTCGTTCAACGAGTTCGAGGGCGCGCTCCACCTCGACGGGGAGAACCCGGCCAACTCGTCCGGGCGGGTGACGATCCAGGCCAAGAGCATCGACACGCGCAACAGCCAGCGGGACGACCACCTGCGCAGCAACGACTTCCTGGACATGGACAACCACGCCGAGATCTCGTTCGTGTCGACCGGGATCAAGCAGGACGACGACGCCAACTTCACGGTCACCGGGGACCTGACCGTGCGCGGCGTGACCAAGTCGGTGGACATCCCGTTCGAGTACACCGGCTCGGCCACGGACCCGTTCGGCAACCAGCGGGTCGGGCTCGAGGGCTCGGTCGTGATCAACCGCAAGGACTTCGGCGTCAACTGGAACGCGGCGCTGGAGACCGGCGGCGTGCTGGTCAGCGAGAAGGTCACCCTCGAGATCGAGGTCTCCGCGATCAAGAACAGCTGAGCCTTTGACGCGGGGCCCCGCGGCTGACCGGAAGGTCGTCCGCGGGGCTCTTGCGTTGTGGGTTTGTGGCGGTGGGATCACGATCGGGGTGGGTGTGGTTGGGCGGTACGGCCGGGTGGGGAGACTGGGGTTGAGTGCCGGCTAGGTCGAGGGGTCCGCCGATGATCGACACGAGGTTCGCGCGTTGGTTCGCGCCGCTGTTCGGACGGCGCCGCGCCGGCCGCCGTACGCCTGAGGCGTTCCGCCCGCGCGGGACGAGTTCGCGCGTGAGCCGACTCGCGGCGCGGTACGACGCCGACGTCGACACCGCGTTGCAGCGGCTCTGGCCGAAGGCGCGGATCTACCACGACCGTGAGTTCACCCGGGACCGGGCCGACTTCCTGCTGGTGGTGCGCGGGCGCGGCGTGATGGTCGAGACGAAGGTGAAGAGCGACCCCGGGGTGTTCCGCGGCTCGACGCTGCCGCCGCTGCTGGATCGGCTGCGGCGGGACGGCCGGCGGCTGGTCGTCGTACTCAATCAGGGAGATCCGACGCCGGCGCGCGAGCTGGTCGCCGACAAGCTGGGCGACAAGGGGTGTGTCGTTGTCTGGTCGGGTCCGGAGCACGACGCCGACCTGCGGGATGCCGTCGAGGCCCTACTCCACCAGATGGTTCGCCACGCGTAGTCAGCAGCCGTTGGGTGTGGTGCGGCCGCCGTCGACCAGCCAGCGGGACCGGTGCTGCTGGATTCGCACCTCGTCGAGCCAGCGGGTGGGCGTGCTGGCGGGCAGGACGGCGCGGCCCTTCGAGTCGACGGTGCGGGCCTGGGTGGTGTCGTAGCAGGCGCTGACGATGACGCCGCTGGAGGCGAGGGTGCGCTTGGCCCACAGGACCCTGGTGGCGCCGGTGTTGTGGAGCTTCTTCGTGCGGTAGTACTTCGCCTGGGCGCTCATCGCCTGGAACAGGTTCGGCGTCATCACCTGCGCGAGCTGCTTGGTCTTGCTGCCGCCGCTGCGCATCATCACGTCGAGGGCGACGCGGTACTCGTAGTAGGCGCTCACGACCGGATCGGCCTCACCGACGCTGCCCACCTGCTCGGTCAGCCCGTTCTTCGAGGCCTTCTTGGCGCCCGGCGTGGAGGCGGCGACGTCGGACGACCCGTCGTTGCCGCAGCCGGCCAGCAGCAGAACCGGGATCAGCGTGGCGGTCAGCGCCAGGTTCCGAATGCGCATCGTGAGTCCGAACCTCCTGTCGGGCGCGGCGTGGCCGCTTGCGCCGTCGGGCACCCAGGAGTGCACTGAGCCAGTGCACGCCGTCCGGCACTGACCGTGTAACGCTGCGACACGGACGGTGGTCACTGTGACGTAGATCACAGTTCGCCCCCCTACCCGGGTACTGTGCGTCAATTCGCTCCCTGGCCGGATGTCCGGCGGACTGCTGGTTCCTAGCCTCGATCTCAGGAATCGAGACCTGAGGAGCAGGCATGACGGACATCATCACCCCGCGGCGGACCGACGCGGACAGCCCGGTATCCGGGCGCAGCACGTTCCCCATCCGCTGGTTGCAGTCGATCGGGTACGACGTTCGCCTCGCCGTCGTCGGCGCACAGACGATGGCCGACGCGGCACTGGGGGAGGAGCGCACGGAGCCCGGTCGACGGGAACACCTGAAGGAAGAAGTAGCCGGCGTCAGGCCGGCCGCAGTGTTCGCGCATGGGCTGATGACCTCAGTGCTGGGGGTGGTGAGCTGCTTCCTGGTGTTGTTGCTGGGGATGGCGATCCTCCGCGGTCCGTTCTACGGGCTGGTGACCGACGGGCCGTACGGTCCGGGCACGTGGGGTGGGCCGACGAAGACGGGGGCGTGGGCGGCACATGCGGTGATCTCGGTGCCGATCGTCGTGGGGTTGCTGCTGGTGTCCCGGGGCATCCAAGCGCTGCACCGAGCCCTGGTCCGGCGGCTGTACGGACTGGCCGGGCGATGGGTGCTCCCGGCAACTATCGCGACCGGTGCTGCGGGGATGTGGCTGATCTGGTCGTGGATTCAGCAGCTGTGACACCGAGCGCACTAGGGTCCGAAGAGTGAACCGACCATCGAGGGGACCTACGACTCGCTCGCGCCTGGCAAGCTGGGGTGCCGGCGTGGGGGTCGTCGCGTTGGTGCTCCTGACTGGCCTCGACCTGTACCAGCACTATCGCGTCCCGATGGGTGCCGTAGCAGGACTGGCACTGGCCCGGGGTCTGGGGCTCGCGCTGGCCTGGTCGCGTCCCCGGGCAGCGATCGTCGTCTCGCTGACCGTCAGCGCGATCACAGCCGCGGTCACCGTGCCCGACCCCCCGACCGAGCCGTGGCCATGGGGGACAACAACAGCGTTCGGTACGTCGTTCGTCCTCGCAATCGCCGGCGCCCGTGGCCTGAGCCGCCGCGAACTGGCCGCGTGGTGGGCAGCCACTCAGGCCATCGGCGTAGTTGCCCTCGCGCTCGCACCGGACCGAGGCAGCTGGGGCTCCCTGCTCGTCATGGCGGGACTGTCAGCGGTCGCAGTCGTAGTCGCCGACCTGCTGCGGTCCAGGACGGAGACACGTCGCCGGCTGGCCGAGCAGGAGGTCATCAGCAAGGAGGAGCGGGCCGAGCGCGCCCGGCTGCAGGAGCGGGCGCGGATCGCGCGGGAGCTCCACGACGTCGTCGCACACCACCTGTCGGTCGTAGTCGTCCGCGCGGACAGCGCACCACACCGCCTTCCGTCGCTACCGGACGACGCAAGGGCGGAGTTCGTCGAGATCGCCGACGCGGCGCGGGCGTCGCTGACCGAGATGCGGCGCGTGCTGCAGTTGCTGCGCGACGACGAGCCGCCAACGCATGAGCTGGGGCCGCAGCCGGGACTGGAGCAGCTCTCCGAACTCGTCGCGACCACGAGGCGGGCGGGGGCAGATGTGCGCCTCGATGACGGCGTGCCGAGCGGACTGGATCCGGCTGTGGAGTTGGCGGCGTACCGGATCGTGCAGGAGGCGCTCAGCAATGCGGTCCGGCACGCACCGAAGTCCACAGTGCAAGTGACCGTACGGCGGGAGGGCCATGCGCTGACGCTGACAGTCCGAAACGGTCCAGGGCGAGGCGCAGGACAGCCGGGCAGCGGCCAGGGCCTGGTCGGGATGCGGGAGCGAGTGGCACTGCTGGATGGGAGTGTGAGCACCGGACCGACCCCTGAGGGCGGTTACCTGGTGGAGGTGTCGATTCCGGTCGGGGAGGTGGTGGCGAGTGGCGATCAGAGTGCTGGTGGTTGACGACCAGGAGATGGTGCGGGCCGGCTTTACCGCGTTGCTGAACGCGCAGCCCGATCTCGAGGTCGTCGGCCAGGCCGGTGACGGGGCCGAGGCAGTAGGGCTCGCGGCTGAGCTGCAGCCCGACGTGATCCTGATGGACGTCCGCATGCCCGGCATGGACGGACTGGCCGCAACCCGCCGCATCCTGACCGCCGATGCCGACCAGCACCCACGCGTCATCATGCTGACCACGTTTGACCTGGATGACTATGTGTATGCGGCGCTCCGAGCAGGCGCGAGTGGGTTTCTGCTCAAGCACTCCACCCCGGACGAGCTGGCCAATGCGGTCCGAGTCGTGGCCGCAGGTGATGCGTTGCTCGCTCCGTCGGTGACACGCCGCCTGGTGGAGGACTTCGCCCGCGTCCAACCCGTCGTACCGATCACTCCGGTCCACCTGACGCCCCGCGAGACCGACGTACTGCGGCAGGTCGCGCGCGGGCTGTCCAACCGCCAGATTGCCGCAGAGCTCGTGCTGGCCGAGCAGACCGTGAAGACGCACGTGAGCAACATCCTGACCAAGCTGGACCTGCGGGACCGCGCCCAGGCCGTGGTCTACGCGTACGAGGCCGGTGTGGTGTCACCGGGCCCACGCCACTGAAGGAGGATGCATGGAGGTGCTCGAGCGGCTGCGGGGACTCTGCCTCGCGCTGCCGGAGACGACGGAGCGGCCGAGCCACGGGGAGCCGACGTGGTTCGTGCGGGACAAGAAGGTGTTCGTGATGTTCGCGAACCAGCACCACGACGACCGCATCGGGTTCTGGTGCGCAGCGCCGCCCGGGGTGCAGGAGTCGCTGGTCGAGGAGGACCCCGAGCACTTCTTCAGGCCGCCGTACGTCGGTCATCGCGGCTGGCTCGGCGTCTACCTCGATGTCGACCGGGTGGACTGGGACCACCTCGAAGACCTGGTCGAGAGCGCCTACCGGCAGATCGCGCCGAAAACCCTGATCGCCAAGCTGGACGCCCTCTAGGTCCAGGTCGCCGACGCTGGATCCACGCCGTGGGACGCGGTGTTCGCGAAGATCGTCGCGTGCAGCCAGTCGGTCAGACCGGGGGAGAGGGACTCGAAGTAGTCGCTGTAGCCCGGCTCCGAGACGAACATCCGCGCCAGGCAAGCATGCATCGAGTGCGTGCAGTCGAAGTAGCGCGCGAAGGACTCCCGGTGGCGCTCGGCCAGCGCGTTGGCCTCGGCTGATCCAGGTACGACGCCCGCCCGCTGAGCCTCAGCCAGGTCCAGATGCAATGCCTCCGTAGCGGCCGCGACCGCACGCCAGTCGTCCGGCGAGAGCGTGCTGCTCCGCTCGACGTACTGCGCCCATTGCTTGGTGTCGCCCCAGCGGTCCTCGGCCTCCTGCACCCACTCGGGCCGCCAGTCGGTGCCGAAGATCTCGACCTGCTCTTGCGGCGACAGCCTGATCCCCGACGACCTCGCCGCCAGCATCCGGTCCACCGCGTCCACCATCGTCTGGAGATGCGAGATCTGCGACGTGAGCTGAGCACGCTGGCGGCGCAGGTGCTCGCGGGCGTCGGCGGACGGGTCGTCCAGCACCCGACCGATCTCGGCGAGCGGCAGACCGAGCTCCCGGTACACGAGCACCTGGTGGATCCGGGCGACGTCGTCGCCGGAGTAGACCCGGTAGCCGGCCAGGGTGCGTCCGCTCGGCCGGATCAGGCCGACCGTGTCCCAGTGGTGCAGCGTCCGCACGCTGACACCGACCAGGGCGGCCGCCTGGCCGACCGTCAGTTCGTCCGAAGTCACGACCTCATCTTGTCAGCGGGATGCCGGATCCCGATCTCGCGCAGGTTGGCCGCCTCAGGGCCGGCCGGGTCGAGCGGGCGGGCAGCGGTCATCGTGACGCGGGCGTTCTCCGGCGTGGTCACGGTCAGCTCGACCGAGTTCCACGGCTTCACCTCAGGACCTTCAGTGCATCCGGGGACCAATTCCAGGCACCGCGCGGCGACCTCGTCGAGCTGGCCCAGGACACAAGCGAAACTGATGCTCAGCGCCGAGGCCTCGGCCGCCGCGGCTCCGGGGACCAGGAGCACGTCCTGGAACGCCCACCGCCGCAGGTGGGTCACCTGCCCACCAGGCGCCGAGAAGAGGTCGATGAAACCCAGTCCCCGGATCCAGAAGTCCTTCGACACCGCAAGATCGTTGGTCGGGATGGTGACGAACATCGGCATGCCGTAAATCTCCCGGTAGACCTCGGGAGCGGTCGCGTCGAGAGCCGGGATCGGAACAGGACTGGTGTACGAATTCATGCCTGCGATCGTCGAGCCTCACGTTACGTCAGGGTCAATCCGATAACGGCCGAGCGGCCTGCGGCAGCCGAGGCAACTGCCGGCTCCACGCGTCGGCGTGCTCAGGCGTGGACCACGCCCACGACCGGATCTGCTCGACGCTGCGGCGCCCGAAAACAGCCCGGAAGAGCTCGTACGTCGACGTACGCACCACCGCGACAGGCGTACCGCGGCCGAGTTCGTACCTGGCGTCGGGTGTCTCCATCGACAGGGTCCCGAAGGCATAGTCCGACGGATCCGATTCGGACAGCGCCCAGTCCAGCGTCGCCAGCCAGAGGTCACGCGGCGGCCGCCCGAACCCCAGGACACCGTGCAGATCCGCCTCGTGCGTACCCGCGTCCGCCCACGGGTTGCAGACCAGCGGGTGGTCGCTCGTACCGGCCAGGATCACGTCCTCGAGCGCCGGCCCACTGACCGCCCATTCCTCGAGTACGGCGTCGATCGCCAACCGGCGGCGGGCTTCGACCTGGACGGCCGTCCAAGGTGGTTGCGGCGCCCCGTCGAGGTTGCCCGCGGCGAAGTCCGTCGCGACCCCGGCCAGGTGTGAGACGAGGTCACGCACAGTCCACTCCGGGCAGGCCGGGACGTAGCGGTCCAGGTCGGCCGGGCTCAGGGAACGCACCGCGTGAGTGACCCGTTCCCGGGTTGCGGCGTACAGGGCGGCGCTGGTCGCAGGATCCATGTCTGCCTCCTTCACAGGACTGACGAACGGGCCCTCTCAGGATCGACAGATAGGGTGACGCGGTGAGCATGGGTGACGTAGGCCCGCGGCTGGCGATCGCGTTGGCGTTCGGCAGTTCGGCGGCCGTGATGGTGCTGGAACTGGTCTCGTTGCGGCTGGTCGCGCCGTACATCGGGCTGACGCTGGAGACGAACACCGCGGTCATCGGGGTCGCACTGGCTGCGATCGCGACCGGCGCCGCGCTGGGTGGGCGATACGCCGACTCAGTGTCACCGCGGAAGACGCTGGGGCCGCTGGTGCTGATCGGCGGCGCTCTGGTGATGCTGATCCTGCCGGTCGTGCGCTGGACCGGTGAGTCGCTGAGCGCCGGCACCGATCTGGTGTTCCTGGTACTCGCAGTGGCCCTGTTCGCGCCGGCCGCGCTGCTGTCTGCCGTGACGCCGATGGTGACCAAGCTGCGGCTGGCGACGCTGGCCGAGACGGGTACGGTCGTCGGCCGGCTGTCGGCGTACGCGACTGTCGGTGGCATCGCGGGCACTGTGCTGACCGGGTTCGTGTTCGTGTCGAAGGTCCCGGTCAGCACGATCGTGCTCACCCTCGGCGGCCTGCTCGTGGTGTCCGGTGCTGTGCTGACCGTCGTACTGCGAGGCGCCCGGACAGCTGTGAAGCCGGTAGCCCTCGCGCTGATCGGTGCCACGCTCACTCTGGTCGCACCACGGCCTTGTGAGGTGGAGACGGCGTACCACTGCGCCAGAGTGGTGGCAGACCCCAACCGTGATGGCGGGCGGACGCTGTACCTGGACCAGCTCCGGCACTCGTACGTCGACCTGAACGACCCGACGTACCTGGAGTTCGACTACATCAAGAACTTCGCCGCCGCGATCAACGCCACCTGGCCCGAGAACCAGCGAGTGGACGCCCTCCACATCGGCGGCGGCGGACTGACGATGCCTCGGTACCTGACCGCCACCCGCCCGGGCAGCCACAACAAGGTGTACGAGATCGACGGTGCCGTGGTCGAGCTGGACGAGAAGGAGCTCGGCGTCCGGACCGGACCGGAGCTGGATGTCACCGTCCGCGACGGCCGGCTCGGTATCCGCGCCGAGCCGACGGACAGCGACGACCTGATCATCATGGATGCGTTCAGCGGGGTGTCCGTGCCGTGGCACCTGACCACGCGCGAGGTGGTCGCGGACATCCGCCGGGTGCTGCGCCCGGACGGCCTGTACCTGGTGAACGCCATCGACTTCCGCGACGCCGCGTTCGCCAAGGCCGAGATCCGGACCCTGCAGGACGAGTTCGCGCACGTCAGCGTGATCGCCCGGAAGAACGACGAGGGCGGCAACTTCGTGCTGGTCGCCTCCGACCGGCCGATCGACGAGCAGGCGATCGCGGCCCGGATCCCGCCGACGATGGAGCTCAAGCCGGCCCTGGACGGTTTCGTCGGCGACGCGCCTGTCCTCACCGATGACTACGCACCGGTCGACCAGCTGCTGACGCCGTTCACAAGCTGAGCCGGAGTTGTGCTCGCGGGCCGGGGCTTGTTGCATGGCACCATGCACCCACGCGCAGGCCAGCCCGCTCAGCCCGAGGACCTCGTCGACGTCGACGCGCTGCTGAAGGCGTACGACGACCTCACTCCGGACGTGGACAACCCCGCCCAGAAGGTCGTCTTCGGTACGTCGGGACACCGCGGCTCGAGCCTGGACGCCGCCTTCAACGAGGCACACATCCTGGCTATCACCCAGGCGATCTGCGAGTACCGCGCCGGTGAGGGCACGTCCGGCCCGCTCCTGGTCGGCCGGGACAGCCACGGCCTGTCCGAGCCGGCCTGGCGGACCGTGCTCGAGGTGCTGGCCGGCAACGACGTACAGACCCTGGTGGACAGCGCGGACCGGCTCACGCCGACGCCTGGGGTGTCGCACGCGATCCTGCGGCTCAACCGCGGGGCAGGCGCCGGCGCGGACGGCATCGTGATCACGCCGTCGCACAACCCTCCGCGCGACGGCGGCATCAAGTACAACCCGCCGCACGGCGGTCCGGCCGACTCCGACGCGACCGGCTGGATCGCGGCCCGGGCGAACGAGCTGATCGCCGGCGGCAACCGGGAGGTACGGCGCAAGTCGTTCGAGCAGGCCCGGTCGGCGGCGGGGGAGTACGACTTCGTCGGTCACTACGTCGACGACCTGCCGTCGGTGCTCAACCTCGACGCGATCCGGAGCGCCGGCGTCAAGATCGGCGCGGATCCGCTTGGCGGCGCCAGCGTCGACTACTGGGCCGCGATCGCCGAGCGGCACGGCCTCGACCTGACCGTGGTGAACCCCCGGATCGACCCGGCCTGGCCGTTCATGACGCTGGACCACGACGGCAAGATCCGGATGGACTGCTCCTCGCCGTACGCGATGGCCTCGCTGGTCGCGCAGCGGGACCGGTACGACGTGGCCACCGGCAACGACGCGGACGCGGACCGGCACGGCATCGTCACCCCGGACGCCGGGCTGATGAACCCGAACCACTACCTCGCGGTCGCGATCTCGTACCTGTTCACGAACCGGCAGTGGGGCCCGGACGTCGCGGTCGGCAAGACCCTGGTGTCGTCGTCGCTGATCGACCGCGTGGTCGCGGACCTGGGCCGGCGGCTGTGGGAGGTGCCGGTCGGCTTCAAGTGGTTCGTTCCGGGGCTGGTCGACGGCTCGGTCGGCTTCGGCGGTGAGGAGTCGGCCGGCGCCAGCTTCCTGCGCTTCGACGGGACGGTGTGGACCACGGACAAGGACGGCATTCTGCTGGCGCTGCTGGCCAGCGAGATCACTGCGGTCACCGGTGAGACGCCGTCACAGGCCCACGCGAAGCTGGTCGAGCGCTTCGGTGCGTCGGCGTACTCAAGGGTGGACGCACCGGCCACGCGGGAGCAGAAGGCCAAGCTGTCCAAGCTGTCGGCCGACGCGGTCACGGCGACCGAGTTGGCCGGCGAGCCGATCGTGGACCGACTGACCAGCGCGCCGGGCAACGGCGCTGCGATCGGCGGGCTGAAGGTCACCACCGAGTCGGCGTGGTTCGCCGCGCGCCCTTCCGGCACGGAGGACCTCTACAAGATCTACGGCGAGTCCTTCAAGGGCGCGGAGCACCTGGAGCAGGTCTTCGTCCAGGCACGCGAGGTCGTCTCGAAGGCGCTGGGCTAACGCACGAAGGAGTCGAGCAACCGGTCCAGATCCGCGGCGGGATCGTTGGTGAGCCCGCTGTGGGTCGGTCCGGGGTGGACGACGGTACTGCGCGGCGCAGCCAGCCACCGGAATCGCTCGCCGATCTTGGTTGCCGCGGCCGGTCCGCCGGCCGGATCGCCCGCGCAGATCGCCCGGATGTGGTCCAGCGACGCGCAGACCACGTCGACGTCGACCGCGGGATCGAGGGCCTGCAGACGTGCCGGATCGACGTCCCAGGCCGCGCCCAGGAAGTCCAGGGCGCGGCAGTACAGCACGGCGCCGACGTTGATGAACTCACCGCGGTGGATCCGCGGCGCAGCCCGCAGGATCACGTAGTCGAAGGGCACCATGTCGGCGCTCACCGGTCACCTCCCGGCAGCCAGGCGGCGCGATTGTCCAGCCGGGCGAGCAGGTGGCCGAGGTAGCGCTCCCGGTCCCCGTTCTCGATCCACTCATCCGGCACCAGCGCGATCACCTCGGTCAGCAGCCCGGGCGTGATCGCCGCCGCGAGCTCGGCGTCGAGCGCCGGTACGTCGGGAGCCGCGACCGAGAACACGTGGTCCGAGGCGTCGTACGGGAGCGCGGCGAACTTCTCCGCGGGCATCCAGGCGTGGTGGAAGTACAACGCGGCGCCGTGATCGATCAGCCAGAGATTCTTGTGCCAGACCAGCAGGTTCGGGTTGCGCCAGGACCGGTCGACGTTGGCGACGAACGCGTCCAGCCAGAGGATTCGGGCCATGCCCTCGTCACCTGGGTTGCCGGCCGAACCGTCGTACCCGAAGGAGCCGGGCAGGAAGTCGACGGCCAGGTTCAGCCCGGCGCTGCGCAGCAGCAGCTCCTGGATCTCGAAGTCGGGCTCGGACTTGCCGATCGCGGGGTCGAGCTGCATCAGCTTGAGGTCCGGCACCCGCAGCCCGAGCCGGCGGAACAGTTCGCCGACGATCACCTCGGCGACCAGCGCCTTCGGGCCCTGGCCGGCGCCGTGGAACTTGAGCACGTAGGTGCCGAGATCGTTGCCCTCGACAACACCAGGAAGCGAGCCGCCCTCGCGCAGCGGCAGCACGTAGCGGGTCGCGGTGACCGTCGGCAGACTCACGCCGCAGAGCCTAGCCGCCGGCCGTTTGTGAATGGGTACCGGATGCGGGTGAAGAGCCCTTCGATGGGGGTCGAGGAAGAGCTCCTGCTGGTTTCCGCCACCGGTGACCCCCTCCCACGCAGCAAGGCGGTCGTGGCGGACGTCCAGGAGCTCGACGTCGCCCTCGAGCTGACCAGAGCCATGGTGGAGATCAACTCCCCGGTCTGTGAGACCGCCGACGAGCTGCGCGGCCACCTCACCGAGATGCGTGCCAGGCTCGCCAAGGCGGCAGCGGACGAAGGCGGGCGGCTGCTCGCCATCGCCGTACCGCCGCACGGGCGGGCCGCGCAGTCGATCACGCGGAAGCCGCGCTACCAGGAGCTGGCCGACAAGTGGGGGTTGCTGGCGCGCGAGCAGGGTGTCTGCGGTTGTCACGTGCATGTCGACGTACCGGACAAGGAGGCGGCGATCCGGGCGAGCAACCACCTCCGGCCGTGGCTGCCGGTGCTGTTGGCGCTCACCGCGAACTCGCCGATCTACCTCGACCAGGACACTGGCTTCGCGAGCTGGCGATGGCTGATGACGACCCGGTGGCCGTGTGCCGGACCGCCGCCGTACTTCGAGTCGGTCGAGCACTACGATGCACTGGTCGCGATGCACTTGGCGTCGGGCACGCTGATCGACGAGCAGATGGTCTATTGGGACATCCGGCCGTCGTCACACTTGCCGACGATCGAGGTGCGGGTCAGCGACATCCCACTCACGGTGGACGAGACCGTGGTCCTCGCGACTGTGGTCCGCGCTCTGGTGATGACGGCGGTCGAGGACGGCTCACAGGGTCCGTCGCTGGAGCCGGAGGTACTGCGCGCCGCCTACTGGCTGGCCGCGCGGGATGGCTTGACGGGCAACGGCCTCGATGTGCGTACGGCGGAGTCGCTGCCGATGGTCCAGGTCCTGAAGCGGCTGCTGCAGCACGTCGAACCGGCACTGCAGGAACTCGACGCGGCGGACATGGTTGAGGACGGCATCCAGCGGGTACTAAGCACCGGCAACGGAGCCGTCCGCCAACGCAGGGCCTTCCGTGAGGGCGCCAACCTCATCGCCCTCACGGAAGTCAAACCCTAGTTGCGCAGGAAGCCTTCCAGGCCGTGCAGGTCGTCGGTGTTGATGTGGTCGACGCCTGCCGCTGCCAGCTCGCTCCACAACGCCTCGCGGGCCGCGCCGCGGATGTCGGGCGTCGCCCAGAAGCGCACCCGGTAGCCGGCGTGGTGAGCCTGTACGACGATGTCGTGCAGCTTGGTCTTCTCCGCGGCCGGCATCGGGCCGATGCCGGTCCAGGTGAAGTGGTTGGTCCAGTTGTCGCTCACCAGCGGCATCAGTGACGCCGGCATGCCGGACCGCAGGTCGGCGAGCCGGCCGTCGTACCCGGCGTACCGGACCTTCTGCGCCTTCAGCACGTCGAGCGGGCGGTTGCCGCTGATCACCGGGGTCACTGCGCCCTTGACCACGCGACCGTTGATGAACACCGTGCTGATGCCCCGGTACTTGGTCAGCTCCTTGTCGATGGCGGCGTACGTCGACGGCCCGTCGCTCTTGATGTCGATCAGCAACTGGAAGTCGCGCCCGTGCTTGTAAACCTGCCCGTGGTTCTCCCGGACCCGGTCGGCCAGCGGCTTCAGGTACAGGCTCTCCAGGTTCCGACCAGGTACGGCGTCCTCCAGGTCGTGCGCAACCCGCAGCTCACCGTCGATCAGCCACACGTCCGCCTCGACGCTGTTGAACCCACGGTCCAGCGCGTCCTGCAGCGGCCGCCGGTGCTCGTAGTCGTTGTGCGCGTGCGCCGACGGCAACGACCGTACGGCGGGGGCGTCGTACGACCGGGGAAGCCGGAAGCCCTCGGACCGTACGACGTCGCGCAGCCGGTCGGGGTAGTCGGTGATGATGCCGTCGACACCCTTGTCGATCAGCGACTGCATCGTCGCCGGGTCGTCGACCGTCCACGGCACGACCTTCATCCCGGCATCGTGCGCGGACTTCACCATCTCCTCGGTCACGTACGGCCGGTACGTCGGATCGGTGATCTTGCCGTCCTGCGGGAAGCCGTGCACCGGCGAGATCGCGGACGCGCCGAAAGACTTGGTCGCCTTGACCAGGTCACCGCCGAAGTCGTCGATGTCGATGCCGCCCAGCCACGGCGACTTGCCGGGCTGGCCGACCTGCAGGAAGTCGTAGTTCGTCAGCGCGACCAGCGGCAGCTCGGGGGCGACCTCGCGCATCCGCATCAGCGCGCCCCAGTCGAAGCTCTGGATCGTCACCTGGCGGGCGATCCGGGCGGTCCGGACCTCCTGCGCGACGACCTGCACGAACTGCTCGCGCGGCGCGGTCTCCGACGGCGCGCCGGCTTCGACCTTGGTCTCGATGTTGAGCTTGACGCCGTACGCGTGGAACCGGTGCACCAGTGCGAAGACGTCGCGCAGCTCCGGCATCTGGGCGCCCGGGTCGGGCTGCTGGCCGGGGAAGTTCGGCAGCGTCTGCGTACCGCAGTCGAGCTGCTTGACCTGCTTCAGGGTGAGGGTCTTGATGAACTTCCCGACGTACGGGTACTCCGGGTCGCCCGGGGTGTAGGGCGCGGTGTCCTTGCACTTCGTGCCGGAGATCCTGCGGTCGTGGGTGACGACGGCGTGGCCGTCCTCGGTGATCTGGACGTCCAGCTCGAGGGTGCTGACGCCCAGCTCGAGGCCGTGCGAGAAGGACGCGATCGTGCTTTCCACCGTGAGCCCGAGGCCGCCGCGATGGGCCTGGATGTCGAAGTCGCCACGAGACGCGGCAGCCGGAGCGGCCGGCAGCAGTCCCGCAACAACAAGGGCAAGCGGAAGCAGCGCGCGGGTAAGGCGGCGCATGGGGGTTCCTTCCAGAGGGGTGTGGGCGGACGCCCCTGAGGCTGGCTGCCACAGGAGGACCTGTGCCTTCGTGAAGGTAGCCCAGAAGCGGCCGACTGGTGACCTCCGCGTGTCGCGGATGACTACGGAGCGGATACGAGTCGTCGCAGCCGGTTGCTGTAGTTCGTCACCCCAGCGGCCCGGTGGTGACGAAGGCCGGCACCGAGGTCACCGTGAGCCCTCGTCGGCGTTCTCGGGCAGCGTGACGAGCAGGTTGGCGGTCATGCCGCTGGTCCGGATGTCCTTCGACTCCACGGTCGAGCAACCGGTCAGAGCGAGGACGACGGCCAGGGCGGCGATGCGCTTCACGATTCGGGAAGCCAACACCGCGGGGGATCAGCTACTCGTACTGCAGCGCCTCCAGCGGGTTCAGCCGGGCCGCCCGGCGAGCCGGCCAGATCGCGGCGAAGATGCCGACCACCACGGCGACGACCGCGAAGATCACCAGCTGCCCGGTCGGGACGGTGAAGGTGACCTCCTCCAGCCGGGCGGCCAGCAGCGACGCGAGCACCAGGCCGAGGACGATCCCGATCACCGCGCCGATCAGCGCGGTGATCACACTCTCCTGGCGGATCATCCGCTTCACCTGACCTCGGGTCAGGCCGATCGCGCGCAGCATGCCGAGTTCCCGGGTCCGCTCGAACACGGTCAGCACGAGCGTGTTGACGATGCCGAAGAGGCTGACCAGCACCGACAGCGCGAGCAGCACGTACAGCACGTTGAGCAGGCTCTTCACGCTGTCGGTCTGCGCCTTCTTGAACTCCTCCCGCGTCATCGCCTTCGCATTCGGGAACGGCTGCAGCGCGTTCTCCAGGGCGGCCGTGTTCTCCGCGCTGACGCCACCGCGCACGTTGACGAACGTGAAGACGTTCATCGGCTGGGTGCTGGCCGAGTCGAACGTCGTGGTCGAGATGGTCACGTTCCCGAACGGCGACCCGCCGGCCGGCGGCCGGAAGATCCCGCGCACCTGCAGCTGCAGGGTCGCCCCGGTCGCCATCACCATCGGGAACCGGGATCCCAGCGTGAGCCCGTGGTCGTCGGCGTACTCGGCGTCGACGATCGCGCCGTCGGTCCCGAGCTCACCGAGTGCCGCCTGCGAGCCGTCGCGCCAGTCGAACGTGAGCAGTTGCGGCGCCTCTGCATCGACGGCAGTGATCGTGATTGTCTTGCCGAACGCCTGCGCCTGCCCACCGCGCACGCTGGTCACCTCCTCGACGGCCGGGACCTCGGCCACCGCGGCGGCGACCGTCGGCGGCAACGGGCTGAAGTTGTTCTGCGCCGTGATTGCGTAGTCGGCGCTGAAGATCCCGTCGACGGCCTGCTCGAACGGCTTGATGATGCCCGCGCCGAGGGTGGCGACCAGCGTGACCAGAGCCAGCCCGATCATCAACGCTGCCGCGGTCGACGCCGTCCGGTGTGGGTCGCGCCGGCTGTTCTGGCCGCCGATGGCGACCGCAGGCCGGTCGGGGAGAACCCGCGGGAACTCGGGGTGCCGGCCGAACAGTCGCCGTACCGCCCACAACGGCACCAAAATGAACGGCCAGATGAGAGCCGTCAGTACGACGACCGCCCAGCGTGCGATCGGGTCCGACACCGCCGCGAGCGGGCGGACGAGGCGCGCAGAGAACAGCGCGATGCCGATGAACAACAGCAGGACTCCCGCGCCGAGACACGACAGCAGGGCGGTTGTCGACAATCCGTCTGCGAACAATCCGACGACCACCAGGCCGATGCCCGCCGCGGCGAGCAGCGCGGCGCCCACCGGGCGGAACCGGTGCAGCGGACCGGGCGCGAGCGTCGCGCCTTCGCGGACCGCGGCGATCGGCGGCACGCGGGTCGCCCGCCAGGCCGGCCGCAGACTCGCCAGCACGGTCACCAGGACGCCGACCAGCAGCGCGACCACGATCGTGCGGGTCTGGAACACCAACCCGTTGTTCGGCATCGTGAAGCCGACCGAGTCGAACAGCTTGAACAACCCGGCGGCGATCGCGAGCCCGAGGAACAGCCCGATCACCGCGGAGACGAACCCGGTCAGCAAAGCCTCGAGCACGACCGTGCCGAGGATCTGGCGGCGGGCCGCGCCGAGAGTGCGCAGGGTGGCGAACTCGCGGGTCCGCTGGGCGATCGTGATGGACAGCGAGTTGGCGATCACGAACGAGCCGACGAACAGCGCGATCCCGCCGAACACCAGCAGGAACGTCTCCAGGAAGGACAGGAACCCGGTGATCTCGGCCGTTTCCTCGGCCGCCTGGTCCTCGGCGGACCTGATCTGGGTCTGCGGGGGTAGGATCGGCTGCACCGCATCGATGAGCTGCTGCACGCTGGTGCCGGCCTTGGCCGCGATCAGGATCTGGTCCAGCTTGCCGGACTTGTCGAACAGCCGCTGCGCGGTCCCGACCTCGAAGCCGGCCAGGGTCGCGCCGCCGATCGACGAGACCGCGCCGAACTCGACCAGCCCGGCGATCCGCATCTCCTCGGCCGGGCCGCGCGCCTGGACCCGGATCGTGTCCCCGGGGGCGAACCCCTTCTCCTCGGCGCTGTGCGTGTCGACGACCACCTCGCCCGGCTTCGGCCAGTCGCCGGACACCAGGGTGAGCGAGTTGAACTGCGGCAGCGCCGGGTCCACGCTGAAGCCCAGGTTCGGGGCGCCGCCGAAGACGACCGCCTTGCCGTCCTTGCCGATCAGCTGCGCCTCGCCGAACACGTTGCCCCCGGCAATTCCGACCTCAGGCAGCTCGCGGACCTCGTCCAGCAGCCCGGCGTCGAACGGCGGCGCCGACACGGTCCCGTCGTCGGCCGCGTCGAACGAGGTCTTGCCGGTGATCGCGGCGTCGGTGTTCTTGTAGTTCTCGGTGATGATCGAGTCGAACGCGCCGGTGATCGAGTCGGTCAGCACGTAGGTGCCGGAGATCAGCGACACCCCGAGGACGACGCCGATCGCGGTCAGCGCCGTCCGCAGCTTGCGGGCCAGCAGACCCTGGAACGCGAACCGGATCACTGGACGTCCAGCGTGTCGATCATCTGCAGGATCTCGTGCTGGCTGGACGGGCCGGTTTCCTTCACGATCTCGCCGTCGTCCAGGTACAGCACCCGGTCGGCCATCGCGGCCGCGCGGGCGTCGTGCGTCACCATCACCGTGGTCTGGCCGTAGTCCTCGACCGAGCTGCGCATCAGCGTGAGGATCTCACCGCTGGTCCGCGAGTCCAGGTTGCCGGTCGGCTCGTCGGCGAACACGACCGTCGGCCGCGACACCAGCGCCCGCGCGATCGCGACCCGCTGCTGCTGGCCGCCGGACAGCTCGGCCGGGCGGTGGTGCAGCCGGTCGGACAGCCCGACCCGCTGGATCAGGTCGGCGAAGTACTGCGGGTCGGGCTTCTCGCCTGCGATCGTCAGCGGCAGCAGCACGTTGTCGCGCGCGGACAGCATCGGCAGCAGGTTGAAGAACTGGAAGATGAATCCGATGTGCTTGCGGCGCAGCTTGGTCAGCGCGTCGTCGCCGAGCGTGGTGATCTCGGTGCCGTCGATCCGGACCGAGCCCGACGTCGGCCGGTCCAGCCCGGCCAGGATGTGCATCAGCGTCGACTTGCCCGACCCCGACGGGCCCATCACGGCGGTCAGCTGTCCCGGCTCGATCGAGACATCCACGCCGTGCAGCGCGTGGACGGCGGTTTCCCCCTCGCCGTACACGCGGACGATGCCCTGCGCCTCCACGACCCCCTGCGTCTCCACGACGTCCGTGGTCCCCTCCAAGCCGACCATCGCGCCCCTCCCCGGCGGATCAGCGGCCCCCAGCCTTAGCGGTCACCCACCTTCGAGTGTGCGCGCCCCCGACGATCAGATCCACCCCCGGCGGGCAGCGTGGAAGCCCAGTTGGAGCCGGGTGTCTGCGGAAACCAGGTCCATCAGGGCCCGGACCCGGCGCTGAACTGTGCGCATCGAGAGGTTCAGTTGGTTCGCCACGGCCTGGTCGGTGAGCCCTGCCAGCAGCAGACCGAGGATGCGGGCGTCCAGCTCGGGCAGACCGTCGGACGATCCCTCCACCATGCCGTCAGTGCCGAGCACGAGAGGCAGGCCGTCACGCCACACCCGGTCGAACAGCGCGAGCAGTGCGTCGAGCATGCCGCTGCTGTGCACGATCAGCGCACCGATGCTGCCACCGGAGCCGGACAGCAACGGCACCAGCGCGATCCGCCGGTCGACAATCAGCAACCGCATCGGCAGCTCCTGTACGACGCGGACCTCTTCACCCGCCTGCAGTGAGTCGGACGCGGCCGCGAAGAACCCGGGTCGGTCGAAGGACCTCCGCTCGATCAGGACCCGGTAGCGCACACCACGGTTGACCGCCGCGTCCTCTTCGGTGTTCTCCTCGGGCGGGACGACAGCGATCTCCGCCTTCACGAAGCCGAGGACCTCCTCCCGCGCGGACATCTGCAGCTGCGCGAACCGCTGCCCGACCGCCTTGGCGCCCCGGACGACGTCCACCACGTCGCCGACCGACCGCTCGGTGTCGGTGCCGCGGTAGACCTCGGCCAGCGACTCGATCTCGCGCTGTGCCCGTCGCAGCTCCTCCTCACGTTGCACGGCCAAGGCAGCGAGGGCGACCGACGGCGGTGAGGCGACGTACCGGTCCGTGCCGCTACTGGAGCGAGCGGCCAGGCCGAGTGTCTCGAGCGCGACCAGCGCGCGGGCGGCCTCGACCGGGTGGCAGCCGAGGCGGCCGGCCAGTCCGGCGGCGTCGTACGACGGCACCTCGACGAGGGCGCGGTAGGCGAGTTCTTCGGAGTCATCCAGTCCGAGCACGTCGAGCACGATGCCTCCCAGCAGACGGTTGTGTGGCGGGCGGACTCTGGCAGGTTCGTGAATTGTCGCAATCCTGCCAGTCCAGGCCCCTCTTTCGCTGGCGGTTTTGCGATGGACTGACCCGCGACAACGTCACGAAGGTGGTCATCCGCATGTTTTTCCGCTCACTGGTGCGCAAAACCTTCGCCGGCGCAGGGATTACGGCCCTGCTCGCCGTCGCCGCTGTACCCAGCTCGCTTCCCGCCGCTGCCGGCCTGCCCGCGCCGGCCGCCGAACCCCGGCCGACGCTGCCGGTCCAGGCCGACACCGAGAAGGTCGTCACCCTGCTGACCGGCGACAAGGTCCAGGTCACCCCAGCAGGCACCGGCCGCAGCAGCGTCCGCTTCGTACCCGCCGACCCCGCCCAGGCCGGCTACGAGACCCGCACGATCGGCAAGGACCTGTACGTCGTCCCCGACAGCGCGGCCAAACTCGTCAACAACGGCAAGGTGGATCAGGCGCTGTTCAACGTGAGCGGCCTGATCCGGCAGGGGTACGACGATGCGTCGACCAGCCAGATCCCCGTCATCGCCACCTACAAGCCGACAGCCCGCGCCGCCCAGCAGGCCGTCCCCGCCGGGTCCACCCGGACTCGGACGCTGACGTCCGTCGGTGCAGCCGCCCTGCGGACCGACAAGGCGCAGGCCCGCGACACGTGGCAGGCCCTGTCCACCGGGCGCGACGTGCAGAAGCTGTGGCTCGACGCGAAGGTGCGCAAGACCCTCGACCAGAGCGTCCCGTACGTCGGCGCCCCGCAGGCCTGGCAGGCCGGGTACGACGGTAGCGGTACGACGGTCGCCGTACTCGACTCCGGCGTCGACGCGGAGCACCCGGACCTGGCCGGCGCGGTCAAGGCCCAGCAGAACTTCACCGACAGCCCCGAGGTCGGCGACCGCGACGGCCACGGCACGCACACGTCCTCCACGGTCGCCGGTCGCGGCGTCGCCTCGAACGGCAAGAACAAGGGCGTCGCTCCGGGCGCGCAACTGTTGTCCGGCAAGGTCCTGAACGACTACGGCAGCGGTGAGCTCTCCTGGATCATCGCCGGCATGGAATGGGCCGTCGCCGAAGGCGCCGACGTGATCAGCATGAGCATCGGTACGCCGGAACCCGTCGACTGCACCGACCCGATGGCAGCGGCCCTCGACCGGATCAGCGCGGAGTCCGGCGTCCTGTTCGTCGTTGCGGCGGGCAACCTCTACGGCCCGGCCGAGACGATCAGCAGCCCGGGTTGTGCGGCATCGGCCTTGACGGTCGCGGCCACCGACCTCACCCAGACCACCGCCGACTTCTCCAGCCGCGGCCCGGTGATGAGCAACCACGCGGTCAAGCCGGACATCGCGGCTCCCGGCGTGGATATTACCGCGGCGCGAGCGGGTGGTCGCGGCGACTCGGCGTACACCGACCTGAGCGGCACCTCGATGGCGACGCCGCACGTGGCCGGCGCGGCGGCGATTCTGAAACAGCAGCACCCGGACTGGAGCGGTCAGCAACTGAAGGCGGCCCTGCAGAACTCGGTGCGCTCGGCCAGCAAGGTCGGGATCTACGAGCAGGGCGCGGGCGAACTCGACGTCGCGCAGGCCGTGGCGCAGAAGGTGACCGGTCCGGGCACGGTGGATCTGGGGACCTTCGCCTGGCCGCACACTCCGGCGGACAAGATCACCAAGCCGCTGACCTACGTGAACGCTTCCGACTCCCCGGTGACGCTCACCTTCGCCGTTGATGCCCGCGGCAACAACGGGAAGGCGCTGCCCGCTTCCCTGATCAGCTTCGGCGCCGGATCGCTGACCGTCCCGGCCGGCGGCACTGCCGAGCTTCCGGTGACGATCGACCCGTCGGCCACACTGGACTACGGGGTATACGGCGCGATCAGTGCCCGGGTGGTTGCCACCGGCACCGACGGCCGGACGGTCGTCACGCCGCTCGGCTTCTACCTCGAGCCGCAGTTCGTTGACGTCACGTTCAAGCTGATCGACCGCAACGGGCAGCCGGCCTCGTCGATCACCGCGCTGGACGTGTTCGACCTCGACAGCATCGCCGCGCAGCGGATCGGGTTCGACGGCGCGGACCGGACCCTGCACCTGCGGGCCGGCACGTACTCGCTGGCCGCGATCATCGCGACCGAGAACGCCGACGGCATGGTCGAGTCGTACTCGTTCCTCGGCAACCCCGAGGCCACGCTGACGGCGAACACCACCATCACATACGACGCCCGGACGGCAGCCGAGGCCAAGGTGACCACCCAGCGGCCGGCCGAGCGCAAGGGCGGCAGCCTGACCTACGGCCGGATCGTCGACAACTGGATCCTTGCCTCGAGCCGCAGTTACGGCACGCAGATCAAGTCGGTCTACCTCGGGACCACGCCGAAGGCGAGCCGGGGCACGTTCGAGGTGGTCGAGGGCTGGCAGCTCGGATCGCCTGCCGACGCCAAGTCGCCGTACCTCTACAGCCTGGCGTTCGCGCACGAGCAGCAGGTGAAGGGCAAGCCGGAGCACCGGGTGCGCGATCGCGAGCTGGCCACGATCGACGCGACGTACCACACACCTGGGAAGGACTACACCTACTCCGAGTACGTCGACGTGTGGCGACCGTGGAGCATCCAGCTGATCCCGACCGGGACCCGTGGATCGGTCGCGGCGCCGGCCCGGGTGCAGCACCTGGTCACGGCCGACCGGGACACGAAGGTGTCACAGATGGTCGGGCACTCGGACTCGATGAGCTGGCCGTTCGCGACCCTGATGACGTCCACGGCGACGTCGTACCAGGCTGGGAGCCGGCACACCGAGAGCTGGTGGAAGGCCGGGCTCCGGCCAGGCATGGTCACCGATCAGACGACTGGGCAGAAGTACGCGCCTGCCGCGCGTGAGGGCAACTCGATCTGGAGCAACTTCCCGACCTGGTCGGACACCGAGCCGGGGCACTTCTCCCGCGGCGGGTTCCTGGACCTCGGCGGCACCGAGCTGCTCGCGGACGGCGTGTCGCTGGGGGAGTACGGGTTCTACGGACAGGGGTACTGGGACGTGCCGGCCGCGGCGTCGAACCTCGAGCTGGTCTACGACCTGATCCGGTGGCAGCGCGGGAACTACAAGTGGGAGTCGCCGACGCTGGCCGAGACCCGATGGAAGTTCAAGAGCTCCGCCGCCGACGCCGGAAAGCCGCTTCCGCTGCTCTTCCCGGACTACGACCTTCCGGTCGACCTGAACGACCGCGCAGCCCGGCTCAAGGTGTTCCCGATCACGATCAGCGCGGAGTCCGGTCACTGGTACAAGCCGGGCCGCATCACCAAGGCCCAGGCCTGGATGTCCACCGATGACGGGACCACCTGGACCCAGATCCCCGTCGTCAACGTGGGCACCAAGGCCGTCGCCCTGGCCGACAACACCTTGGCCACCGACTTCGTCACCCTGAAGGTCGCGCTCACCGACTCGAACAACAATTCTGTGACCCAGACCCTCACCCGCTTCTACCAAGTCCGCTGACAACGCCAGAACGCCCCGGTAGCACGCGCTGCCGGGGCATTCTGCAGTACGGAACAGTAGGAAGATTGTTGGCGCCGGACCGGGAAGCGCCTCACGGCGCGTGGCCGCTCGTAGCGGCTTATTTTGGGACCCGGGGCTTGCACCGGCCCGACACCTCGAACAGTGTAACGGGTGCCAAAACCCCTTGTCCTGTTGGGATCTCGGGCCTCAAGACGCCATAGCACCCGAAGCTGATCTCTGCAACTACCAGAGTTGTCCGGCGCGTTCGGTGCGCGCCGCCGTCTGCAACTGATCGGCCATCTCGACCAGCTTCGACGCCGACAGCACCTGGTCGTGTCCGTCGTCCGCGAGGTGCGCTCGTCCGGTCGCGACGATCCGCGCGAACGCCGCCGCACGGTCCAGAGTGGTGGCGAAATCCCCGGTCGCGACACCGCGCAGTACGGCGTCGACCATGTCGCGGACCTCGGTCGGACCGGGAGGTTCGGCGACCCCCGCGACCACTGCGTGCACCTCGGCGTACTTGCGGCCGGCGGTGAACTCGCGGGACACCTCCTCCGCGTTCGAGTGCACCCACGACCGCAACAGGTACAGCCGCCAGAGCGCACCCGGCAGTGAGTCGGACGGTGCGTCCGACCACAGCTCGGCCAGCTCGTCGAGACCGTAGTCGTCGGCCAGCTTCACCACCCGTGCGTGCACCTCGGTGTCCTCCGAGGACCGGACGCCGCGAACCAGCAGCTCGGCGGTCCGGTGCGCCACCTCGGTGACGGCAGCCGGGTCGGCAGCCCCAGGCAACGACTCGAACAACTTGTTGCCGGGCATGATCGGACGACGCGGATTGGGGCTGGTCACACGCTCCATGGTGCCCGACACCGCCGCCCCTCGCACGCTGAGCCCGCCGATGGCGGGTCATGGCGTAGTCCGGAACCCGTACGTCGCACCCTGGAACGCCCGGAACTCGCCAGTAGACCCGCAGTCGAGGATAGGCGGTTCGCGGTGATCGGGTTGTTCGTGCAGTTCTTCAGGTGCACCGAGCTCTCGCGGCGCGGGAAGATGTTGTTGCCGGAGACAAGCAGGCCGAAGTGGTTCCCGGCGAGCACCGTGAACCCGACGTAGCCGGCGCCGAGCAGGTTGTCGTCGACCATGCCCGCCGGTCCGGCGCCGACCAGCAGTCCAGCAGCTCGATCGAGCCCAACCGGGGCTGCAGTGAGTGCCAAAAAGTTTGGCGTCGGTTTGGCAGATCTTTGGCGTTGACCGGCCGGCGCCGGCCTGGGAACACTGCTGCCAAGACGTTTTGCCAAAACGTTTGACCACAATCCTGGTGTGCAAGGAACGGAGTCGAAGTGATGAAGCTTCGCAGCACGAGCGGTCGTCTCCGGACCGTCGTCAGTGGCATCGCCGTCGTCGCGAGCCTGAGCCTGGTCGCCGCCGGCTGCGGCGCGGGCGGAAGCTCCGGCGGCGGGAGCAACACCCTCACGGTCCTGGTGGAGGGTGGCGGCCGCGCCGAGCTCCAGCCGGTCGCCGAGCGCTACAAGCAGGAGACCGGTACGACGGTCGACCTGGTCGAACTGCCCTACGACGGCCTGTACGACCGGGTCCAGACCGAGCTCGGCTCCGGCCAGGCGTCCTTCGACGTGGCCGCACTCGACGCGATCTGGCTGAGCGCCTTCGCCGCCGGCGTCTCGCCGCTCGACGACCTGTTCACCGACGACGTGAAACGCGACCTGTTTCCGGGCCTGGTGAGCGAGGCACAGGTCAACGGCGCGTACGTCGGCATGCCGGTCTGGACCAACTCCGAGATCCTCTACTACCGCACGGATCTGTTCGGCGACGCCAAGGAGCGGGCTGCCTTCCAAGCGAAGTACGGCTATGCACTCGTCCCGCCGACGACCTGGAAGCAGTACCGCGACGTGGCCGAGTTCTTCACCCGCGACACCAACGGCGACGGGCAGACCGACCTGTACGGCACGGACGTGAAGGGCGCCGTCGAGACGGAGTGGCTGGCCACGGTGTCGCAGACCGGCGAGACGACGATGGTGCTCGACCCGAAGAGTGGGCAGGTCACCATCGACGACGCCGAGCACCTCGAGGCGCTGAACTTCTACACCAGCCTGTTGCCGTACGCGCCGTCCGGCGCGGCGCAGCTCGACTGGGCCGGCGCGCAGAACCTCTTCTACCAGGGCAAGCTCGCGATGATGCGCTTCTGGGGCCACGCCTACACGCAGACCCCGGCCGACGCTGCGGTCAAGGGCAAGATCGGCGTCGCCCCGATGATCGCGGGACCCGGCGGTATCGCCGGCGTGCCCGGCGCCTGGTACCTGTCAGTGCCCAAGGCAACGACCAGGCAGGAGGAAGCGAAGAAGTTCGTCGCGTTCGCCTACCAGCACAACGAGCTGTCGATCACGACGTCGCTCGGCCTGGTCGCCCGCATCTCGGCGTTCGAGTCGCAGGCCGGTGTCGCCGGACACGAGAACTACCCCGCGATCCTCACGACGCTCAAGTCGCCGGCCACGGTGGCCCGGCCGGCCACTCCGAAGTGGCAGGAGATCGTCAACACCGTGCTCACGCCGATGCTGCAGAAGGCGGTCGCCAAGGGCGCCGACAACGCCGCCCTGCTGAAAAAGGCGAAGACCCAGATCGAAGCCATCGCCAAGTAGCCCGGTCCGCCGCCGACTCCGAAGGGTCCGCTTGTGCGTCGCACCGACCGCCGGTTCGCGCTCGTTCTCACCGCGCCGGCCGCGTTGTTCCTGCTCGCCTTCGTGGCGTGGCCCTTGGTCAGGTTCGTCACGAACGCGTTCTACGAAATCTCGCCGATCGCCGGCGGACCGCGCAGGTTCGTCGGCTTCGACAACTTCGCCACGGCGCTGAGCTCGCCGGCGTTCCAGGGCGCTTCGCTGCGCACGGTCGTCTACACGGTCGTCGTGGTCGCGCTCGAGTTCGTCTTCGGAGTCGCGGTGGCGCTGACCTTCTCGGCGCTGGGCAGCCGGTCGACGGTGTTCCGTACCGTCTTCCTCTACCCGCTGATGGTTGCGCCGGTGGTCGCCGGCCTGTTGTGGCGCTTCTTGCTGATCGACAACTTCGGCATCCTGAACGAACTGCTGCGCCGGGCCGGCGTGCTGCCCAGCACCGACCGGATCGGCTGGCTGAGCGACCCGGACATCGCGCTGTTCTCGGTCGCGCTGCCGGACATCTGGCTGACCACCTCGTTCGTCACGCTGGTGCTGTTCGCCGGCCTGCAGAACATCCCGGGCGACGTGATCGAGGCCGCCCGGATCGACGGGGTGCGGTTCCCGACGCTGCTGTTCCGGATCATCCTGCCGCTGCTCCGGCCGGTGATCGCGGTCGCGCTCGTGGTCCGCGGGATCGACGCCGCGCGGGCGTTCGACATCATCTTGATCCAGACCAACGGCGGGCCGCAGGAGAGTACGACGACACTCAGCCTGCTCATCTATCGCACCATGACACGGAACGGCGATCCGGGCCTGGCCAGCGCGATGGGGACGGTGTACCTGATCGCGATGCTTGTGGTCGCAGCAGTGGCGATCCTGGCCATCTGGCGGCCGGGAGGCGAGCAGTCATGAACGGTCTCGAGTCGCGCCGACGCTCCACCCGTGTCCTGCTCTGGGGTGCGCTGGCCGCTGCCCTCGTGCTCTACGGATTCCCTTTCGTCTACCTCCTGCTGACGTCGTTCAAGGCGCCGCTCGACGCGATCGCCGTACCGCCGAAGGTGTTGCCGTCGCAGTGGACGCTGGACAACTACGTCGCCGCGCTCGGCAGGGAGGGCGTCGTACCGGCGCTGATCAACAGCCTCGTGACGGCCGTTCTCAGCACCGTCCTTTCACTGGTGCTCGGTGTGCCCGCGGCGTACGCGATCACGCGGTACCGGACGCCGAGCGGACGGGTGTTCGTGATCGCGGCGCTGGTCACCCGGATGGTGCCGACGATCGCGGTGGGCGCGCCGTTGGTCGAGACGATGCGCACGCTGAGGATCTCGGACACCTCGATCGGGCTCGCGATCGCGCACACCACGATCTCGCTGCCGTTGTCGATCTGGCTGATGTCGAGCTTCTTCGAGGCAGTGCCCGGCGAGCTCGAGGAGGCCGCGAAGGTCGACGGCAGCGGCCGGCTCCAGGCGCTGTGGCACGTCGTCCTGCCGGTGGTGTCCGGCGGGCTCGCGGTGACCGCCATCTTCGCGTTCCTGGCGTCCTGGAACGAGTTTCTGTACGCGCTGCTGCTGACCTCGATCCGGGCCCAGACCACACCGATCGTGATCGCGAACTTCCAGACCCAGTTCGGCCTCGACTGGGGCGGGATGACCGCGCTGGCCGCGGTCTACTCGGTCCCCGTCATCCTGCTCACCCTCGCCCTCCAGCGGCACATCGTCGCCGGGCTGACCCTCGGCGCGGTCAAGGGCTGAAACCCTTCCACAGAAAGCGAATGGACACACACTATGGAGTTCTGGCAACCCAACAGCCCGCTCGGCGGCCTGGCCCACGTCAAGTCCGGCCGGTCGCGGCGCGAGTCGAGCTGGGACCGCAGCGGCGGCAACCGCGACTTCCAGGTCGTGCCGGCCGGCGAGGCGTTCGTGATCGCCGACATCGAGGGTTCCGGACGGATCGAGCACATCTGGCTGACCACCCGCTGCTACTCGGAGAAGTACCTGCGCAAGCTGGTGATCGAGATGTTCTGGGACGGCGAGGACAACCCCAGCGTGCGGGCGCCGCTCGGTGACTTCTTCGGCGTCGGGCACGCGGTCGCCAAGCACTACATCTCGCTGCCGCTGAACGCCGTCTTCGGTCCACGGCGTGGTCCGAAGGGACCGTTCGCGGCCGCGATGAACAGCTACTTCCCGATGCCGTTCGGCAGCCGTGCGCGGATCCAGCTCCGCAACGAGAGCGACCAGCCGATCGAGAACCTCTTCTACTACGTCGACTACGAGCTGACCGACGAACCGATTCCGGACGACGTCGGCCGGTTCCACGCCTACTACCGGCAGGAGAAGCCGACGACCGCCGTACGCCACGCCACCGACCTGGAGAACCCGGCTCCGTGGGACCTGCCGGGGACGAATGTGACCGGCGACGACAACTATGTGGTCCTCGATGCGACCGGCAAGGGGCACTACGTTGGCTGCGTGCTGAGCATCGACAACTTCGACGCCTCCAACCAGGTGTTCACCTGGCCGGGGGAGGGCGACGACATGTTCTTCATCGACGGAGAGGTCTGGCCGCCATCCCTGCACGGGACCGGGACCGAGGACTACTTCGGCGCGGCCTGGGGGTTCCCGAGCGGCGAGTACGCCGGTCCGTACCACGGCATCACGCTCGGGGCCAGCCCGCAGGAGCACTTCGGGTTGTGGAGCATGTTCCGCTGGCACATCGAGGACCCGGTGCGGTTCGAGAAGAGCCTGCGGGTGTCGATCGAGCACGGGCACGCGAACGACCAGGGCAACGACTACTCGAGCGTCGCCTACTGGTACCAGGTGGGCGAGCACGCGCCGCACGCCGAGCTCCCACCGGTCGAGGAGCGGCTGCCGCGACGCTGGCCGGAGCACGGACTCTGGGACGAGTGAGGCCGGTCCATGGCTGATCCGGACGAGGTCCGCAAGGTCGGGATCCGGGACGTCGCGCGCGTCGCCGGCGTCTCCGTGACGACCGTGTCGCACGTGCTGAACGAGACGCCGAACACGCGGACCAGCGAGGCGACCCGGGAGCGGGTGCGATCGGTCGCGCGTGACCTCGGGTACACCCCGAACCGGCTCGCCCGCGGCCTGCGGACCCGGGCCTCGGACATGATCGGCCTGCTGACCGAGGAGATCGCCACCACCCCGCACGCCGGCCGGATCATCCTCGGCGCGCAGGAGGAGGCGAGCCGCCACAACCTCACGCTCGCGATCATCAACTCGCACCTGGACGCCGGCGCGGCCGCCCGTCGCGCCGACGCCCGGGCGCTGATCGAGCGGCAGGTCGACGGGATCATCTACGCCACCGTGTTCCACCACGAGGTGTCCGTGCCGCACGAGTTGCGGGCCGTGCCCGCGGTGTTGATAGGTGCTCTGGACCGGCAAGGCGTCGTACCGGCTGTGCTGCCCGACGAGGCGAGCGGAGCTGCCGACCTGGTGGCGCTGCTGGTCTCGTCGGGGCATCGGCGGATCGCTTTCGCGAACTCGAGCATCGAGGTGCCGGCGACCCAGGGCCGACTGGTCGGGTACTTGCGGGGCCTCGAGGCGGCCGGCATCCTGCGGGACGACCGGCTGATCGCGGCGGGCGAGTCGGAGGCGGCTGGCGGCTACACGGCCTGCCGGGAGCTGCTCGATCGCGCCGACCGGCCGACCGCGATCTTCTGCTACAACGACCGGATGGCGATGGGCGCGTACCGGGCCGCGCAGGAGCTCGGGCTGCGCGTGCCCGACGACGTGTCGATCGTCGGGTTCGACGACCAGGCGCCGATCGCGGCCAGCGTCTACCCGGCGCTGACGACGGTCGCTTTACCGCACTACGAGATGGGAGCCTGGGCGGTCGCCACGTTGACGCGGCAGGTCCAGAGCAGCAGCACGTCCTGGTACCGCTCGACACATCCGACCTGGCTGCCGTGTCCCGTCGTACTGCGTGACTCGGTGGCCCGGCCGCGTCAGTAGGACTTGGGTGGCCGTCGCGGTCAGTACGCTCGGAGACATGGCAGGTGTTCCTGGGGACAAGCGCGGGCGGTTGGCCAAGAACCTGGTCAAGTACAGCGTGCGGTACGGGCCGCTCGCGGTCGAGGCGTTCAGGCACGGACGTGAGCCCGCTCAGCAGGCGCTGCAGGCGGCGCTGGCGAAACGGGCTGCGCGGAAGAAGGCGGTCGAGCACGCGCTCACCGTGCGCGACGGGTCCTTGCTGAAGGTCATCCGGGACGGGCAGGCGATCTTCTTCGTGTTCAGTGGGGACGCGATCGTCACGACGTACCCGGCGGTGCCGGCGAACACCTACCCGGAGCTGCTCCGGCACGCCGACCTGGACAAGCGGGAGCCTGCGGTGGTGCTGGCGGCGGCGCGCCAGCCCAGGATCGGACCGCGGCTGCCCAAGATGCGGCGGCGCTGAAGGTTGACGCGGGCGTAACATTCCGGACCCGGCCGGGCAACAGGCGTGACGGACAGTGGAAGGACGTTTCCACGAGGGAGGGCGTCCGCATGCTCTGGAAGATCAGGACCGAACTCGCCGACCGGCCCGGTGCGCTGGCCGAACTCGCTGCACGGTGTGGTGCGGACGACATCAACATCCTGAGCCTGGAAGTGTTCACCGCCGAGTCCGGCGCCGTCGACGAGCTGGTGGTCTCGACCAGCGTCGGCTGGACCGCGGACGACCTGACCGCACTGGTCGCCGAGGCCGGCTGCTCGCGGACGACGGTCCGTCCGTGCCAGGCCGACGTACTGAGTGATGGGCCGACCCGCTACCTGCGCGCCGTACTGCGGCTGATCGACGACCCGGTGTCGGTCGACGAGGAGCTGGGCAACCTGCAGGGGTTCGACGAGTACACCCCGGCCGAGTGGGCGCGGGCCGACGTCCTCGTGGAGATCGCCGGCCGGCTGGCCGAGCGGTTCGAGGGGACCGTGGTCGAGGGACCGCGGCCGGGGAGTGGGGTCCCGGAGTTGCGGAGGGCGTCCGTCGAGGACGCCGAGGCCGTCGTGGCCATGCACGAGCGGTGCTCGTACGAGAGCCGCACCCGGCGCTACCACGTGCCGATGCCGAAGCTGACCAACCGGACCGCGCGGCACCTGTCCGCCCCCGCCGGCGGGATCTCGATCGTGGCGGCCATCGGTGACGCGGTCGTCGGGATGGCGACGGCCGCGCCGTGGGAGGAGCTAGGCAGTACGACGATGGAGGTCGCCGTACTCGTCGAGGACGGCTGGCAAGGACAGGGCCTGGGTCAGCAGTTGCTGCGCCGGCTCGTCGTCGAGGCGCGGGGGCTGGGAGCCGACCGGGTCGTCTGCATGGTGCAGCCGGAGAACCACGCGATGCTGCGCACCCTCGAGCGGCTGCGGATGCGATCCCGCGTCGTACAGGACGGCGACAGTTTGATGGTGACTGTCGCACTGTCCGACCAGAGCCTGTCCAATGCGGTGGATCGGCCGCCGGTGCAATATCGTCGGACTCGTGCCACCCCTTCCCCTAGGTCGCTCCCAACACGGTCTGCTGGTCAATCTGCCCGCGAGCACGCGCTCGCCGCTCTTTCAGCTGTTCCTCCGCTTTCTGGTGGCGCTGGGGCTGCTGGCCGTGATGGTGCTGATCGTGGTGGTCGACCGTGACGGGTACAAGGACAGCTACGACGGCAGCGTCGGAGTCATCGACGCGATCTACTACGCGACCGTAACCCTCACCACCACCGGGTACGGCGACATCACGCCGGTGACCCCGACGGCGCGGTTGATCAACGCCTTCATCGTCACCCCGCTGCGGATCGCCTTCCTGGTGGTCCTGGTCGGCACGACACTGGAAGTCCTGGCAACCGAGGGTCGCCGCATCATGCGCGACACCCGCTGGAGGAAGCGCATGAAGGACCACACCGTCGTCGTCGGCTACGGCACCAAGGGCCGGTCTGCCGTTCAGACGCTGATCAGCAACGGGGTGAAGCGCGAGAACATCGTGGTGATCGACCCGCGCGCGCAGGCGATCGGTGACGCGGGCAACGACCAGATGGCCGCGTTCCACGGGGACGCCACGAACCGGACGGTGCTGCGCCGGGCCGAGGTGATGAGGGCCCGCGAGGTGATCGTCACCACCGACCGCGACGACGCGGCAGTCCTGGTCACGCTGGCGGTTCGGCAACTCAACCCGGAGGCGCACATCGTGGTCGCGGTGCGCGAGGAGGACAACGTCCCGCTGCTGCGGCAGTCCGGCGCCGACGCGGTCGTCACCTCGTCCGAGGCGGTCGGGCGGCTGCTCGGCCTGTCCGCGGTCAGCCCGAACCTGGGCGAGGTGATGGAGGACCTGCTCACGTACGGCGAGGGTCTCGAGGTCGCCGAACGGCCGGTGCTCGGCCGCGAGGTCGGCAAGCCCCCGTCCGCAGTACCGGACCGGGTGGTCTCGGTGGTCCGGGACGGCCGAGTGCACCGGTACTACGACTCCAGCGTCTCGGTCCTTGCCGCCGGCGACAAACTCATCGTGGTCCGCCCGGCCAAGGAGACCCCGTGGGCCGAGCGGCCCGGCGCCGACGAAGAGGACGAGTGAGCCCTTCCGCTCTCGACCGCCGAGTGCTTACCTCTGTACTGGCGGGGGTGGCTCCAGTACAGAGGTGGTGAGGCATTGTGCGGTGGAGAAAGACGCTCAGCGTGGTCGCCGCGGCGCTGATGGTGGGGTCGGGAACGACCGCGGCGCAGAGTCAGGTGGTTGCCGAAGGTAACGAGTGGGTCATCGGTTGTGACCAGGGCGACGTCCAGGCGCGTGGCGGTCCAGCCCGCGAGCCGGACCTCGGCCAGGTGGCCAAGGACCTGCCGGCGTCGGCGAAGGGGCAGGCCGGGCCGGGATTCCGGGCCACCGTGCCGGTGTACTTCCACGTGGTCACCGACGGGTCGATCGGCGCCTTGACCATGGCGCAGATCAACGCGCAGATCAACGTGCTGAACAACACTTTCGCGGGTGGCGAAGGCGGCGACAACAGCGGCTTCAGCTTCCGGTTGGCCGGCGTGACGCGGACCGACAACGCGGCCTGGTTCTACGCGAACCCGGGCGGCACGAACGAGCACAGCATGAAGCGGGCCCTGCACACCGGCGGACCGGGCGACCTGAACTTCTACTCGACGACAGCGGGTGCCTATCTCGGCTGGGCGTACCTGCCGGACATCGTGACGAAGCCCGGGCAGGCCTACCTCGACGGTGTCGTAGTCGACTGGGAGTCCATGCTGGGTACGTCGACGACGTACGAGGGCCGCTACGACCAGGGTGAGACCGGGACGCACGAGGTCGGCCACTGGCTGAACCTCGAGCACACCTTCTACGGCGGCTGCAGCGCCCACGGCGACTACGTGGACGACACCCCGGCGCAGAAGACCCCGACCTCCGGTTGCCCCGCAGGCAAGGACACCTGCAAGGCCCCCGGACTCGACCCGATCCACAACTACATGGACTACTCCTACGACTCCTGCTACACCGAATTCACCCCCGGCCAGTCCCAGCGAATGGCCGACGCCTGGCTCCTCTACCGGGCCTAGGCACACACCGGCGAACCGGATCGTGACCTGAACGGTCACGGTCCGGTTTCGCTTGTGGCCGGACGTTCCCCGGTGTTGACGGTTCTGGGTGGGGCGTCCTAGGGTCTGATCTGTAAACGATTACAAGAACGATTACAGGAGGCGGGCGTGAGCCGTCCGACGATCGCTGGGGTGGCCCGGGCAGCCGGGGTCTCGGTGGCGTCGGTGTCGCGCGTGCTGAACGGGCTGCCGGCCACCGAGGAGATGGTCGAGCGGGTGCAGCGGGTGGTCGAGGAGCTCGGGTACGTGCCGGACGCGCGGGCCCGGTCGCTCAAGGTCGGCCGGACGTTCCAGCTCACGCTGGCCGTCGCGGACGTCGGCAACCCGGTGTACGTGACGATGATGCGGGCGGTCGAGGAGGTCGTCTCGGCGGCCGGCTACCGCCTGGTGGTGACCACGACCGGCCCGGACGTGGTGGACGAGGTCGCGCTGGTCCGCGGGATGGCACGCGGGTACGCCGACGGCCTGGTCATCAGCCCGCTCCGCGTCGACGAAGACCTGATCAAGTCGATCCGCGAGTGCGAGGTCCCGGTGGTGGTCGCCGGAAACGTCCCCGCCAAAGCCGGCGTCGACACAGTCCGAGCCAACTCACCCAAAGGCATCGCCCTGGCCGTCGAGCACCTCGTCGCGCGGGGTCGCACCCGCATCGCTTTCCTGAACGGCCCTGCCGACACAGTCCCCGGTGAAGCCCGAGCCAAGGGCTTCGCCGATGCCCTTCGGGCGCACGGTCTGCAACCAGCCGCAGTCGCCGAGGCGGCCGACTTCACCTTCGCCGCCGGCCGTGCCGCAGCACCCGAACTGCTGGCCGCCGGCGGGCAGGACGCGGTGATCTGTGCGAATGACCTGCTGGCCGTTGGGCTCATGCATGAGCTTGCGGCTGTGGGGCTGAGCGTGCCCGGGGACGTGGCTGTGGTGGGGATGGATGACAGTGAGTTGGCTGAGCAGAGTTTTCCGCCGTTGACGAGTGTGAATCTGGGGTCGGCGGAGCGGGGGCGGCGGGCGGCGGAGTTGCTGCTGGCGCGGATCGAGGACAGTAGCCGGACGCCCCGACGGATCGTCGTACAGCCGACCTTGAATGTGCGGAGGTCGACGCCATGACCGCGACAGTGACGGCGCCGCCGCCTACTCCGGTCCAGAAGACGAGCCGGCCCAAGCAGAACCACGAGGCGATCTTCCTGCTTTTGCCGGCGTTGCTGCCGGTGCTGCTGCTCAGCGTGTATCCGCTGGTTCGCGGGATCGCGCTCGGTTTCACCGACGCCCGGGCCGGACTGAACGTCGAGACGAACTTCATCGGCTTCGAGAACTTCGGCAAGCTGCTGCAGAACGACCTGTTCTGGTCGTCGTTCCGGATCGGCATCATCTGGACCCTGTCGGTCACGATCCTGCAGTTCGTCGCCGCGCTCGGCCTCGCGCTGCTGCTCAACACGAACATCAAATTCCGCGGCGTCGCAAGAACGCTCGCGCTGATCCCGTGGGCGATGCCGCCGGTGGTCGTGGCGATCATGTGGCGGTTGCTGCTGCACCCGACCAACGGCCCGGTCAACGAGGTGCTGCAGACCCTGCACCTCACCGACCAGCCGATCAACTTCCTCGGCGACTTCAGTACGGCGCTGCCGGCCGTGATCGTGGTCGGGATCTGGGTCGGCATGCCGATGACCACGGTGACCCTGCTGGCCGGCCTGCAAGGCATCGACCGCTCGCTGTACGAGGCGGCCGCGGTGGACGGCGCGAGCGCGTGGAGCCAGTTCTGGAACATCACGCTGCCGCAGCTGAAGACGGTGATCGTGGCCATCACCAGCCTGGACATGATCTGGAACTTCAACTCGTTCGGCCTGGTCTACGTGCTGACCGCCGGCGGTCCGGGCGGCAAGACGATGCTGCCGATGCTGTTCGCCTACAACGAGGCGTTCCGGTACGGGAACTTCGGGATGGCCGCGGCAATGGGCGACGTGATGGTCGTGATCATCATCGTGTTCCTCGCCTTCTACCTGCGGAACCGGCTGCGGAGCCAGGCATGAGAACACGTCCAGCCGCCCGGTTCCTGCAGTACGTCGCCGTCGCCTGCTACCTGGTCTTCCTCGGCTTCCCGCTGCTCTGGCTGATCTCCAGCTCGCTGAAGTCGCCGCAGGAGTTCGCGAGCATCACGCCGTCGCTGCTCCCGAAGAACGTCGACTTCTCCAACTACACCGGCGCGCTCGAGGAGCAGGGCCTGGTCCGGTCGATGGGCAACAGCCTGCAGATCTCGGTGCTGAGCACGATCCTGGTGCTGATCGTGTCGTTGCCGGTCGCGTACGCGCTGGCCCGGTTCCGCAGCCGGCTGCGGCCGCTCACCAACGGCTGGATCCTGGTCAGCCAGGTGTTCCCGGTGATCCTGATCGTGATCCCGCTGTTCATGATCCTGCGGCCGCTGCACCTGACCAACACGATCCCCGGCGTGGTGATCGTCTACATGGTCTGGTCGCTGCCGTTCGCGTTGTGGATGTTGCAGGGGTACGTCGCCGCCGTGCCGCGGGAGCTGGAGGAGGCGGCCTCGGTCGACGGGGCCAGTCGGCTGCGCACGATCGTGTCGATCGTGATGCCGCTGCTGCGGCCCGGCCTGATCGCGACCGCGATGTTCACCTTCATCTCGGCGTGGAACGAGTTCTTCTTCGCTCTGGTCCTGCTGCAGGACCCGGAGCTCAAGACGCTGCCGCTGGTCCTCGCCCGCTTCGTGGGCGCCGAGGGTCAGGTCCAGTTCGGACCACTTGCGGCCGCGTCCGTCCTGGCCACTGTGCCCAGCTTGGTGTTCTTCGCCTTCTTGCAGCGCCGGTTGACTTCCGGCCTGCTGAGCGGCGCTGTCAAGGGTTAGAAATCCCCTGAGGAGATGCAATGAGAAAAGCAGTAACCGCCCTCCTGGCGGCCGGCGCGCTGGTGACGCTCGCGGCCTGTGGTGGCAACAGCGACGACAGCTCCGGGGACTCCGGGGCGTCGAACGAGAAGGTGACGCTGAAGTTCCAGAGCCTGGCCTTCCAGAAGACCACCGTCACCGCGACCAAGAAGATCGTCGCGGACTGGAACGCCGCCAACCCGAACATCCAGGTCGAGTACGTCCAGGGCAGCTGGGACTCGGTACACGACCAGCTGGTCACCCAGTTCCAGGGCGGTACGGCGCCGGACATCATCCACGACGAGTCCGCCGACATCACCGGCTTCGCGAACCAGGGGTACCTGGCCGACCTGACGCCGTACCTGAGTCAGGAGACGAAGGACGCCGTGCCGCAGGGTGTCTGGGATTCGGTGAAGACCGGCGACGGCAAGATCGTCGCGGCGCCGACGCTGCTGCAGTCGTACGTCGTGTTCGGCAACTCCGCGTTGCTGAAGCAGGCCGGGATCGCGACGACCGGTGACTCGCTGAGCTGGGACCAGCTGCAGGCGGACGCCAAGAAGCTGACCGCCGGCGGCAAGTACGGCCTCGGCTGGGGCCTGAAGAGCCCGACCGCGACCGTGCTGAACCTGGGCATGAACTTCGACGCGCAGTTCTTCGAGGGCTCGGGCCGGGACGCGAAGGCGAAGATCGGCGACGCCGAGCTCGAGGTGCCGAAGCGGATCCACGCGATGGCCTACACCGACAAGTCGATCGAGCCGACCTCGCTGACCCAGAGCGGTTCCGACGTACTGCCGGGCTTCTTCGCCGGCAAGTACGCGATGGTTGTCGGCGGCAACTACGCGGCCCAGCAGCTGCTCGAGCAGGCGCCGAAGGGCTTCCAGTGGGAGGTGCTGCCGCCGCTGAAGGGCACCGGCACCAAGCAGGCGGCGAACCCGCAGACGCTGTCGGTGCCGGCCGAGGGCAAGCACATCGAGCAGTCCGCGAAGTTCATCGACTACTTCATGAAGGCCGAGAACCTGGCCGCGGTCGGCCAGGGCGATTGGCTGATCCCGACTACGCAGGCGGCCCGGGACGCGATCCTGACGGCGACCGGCGGCCAGAACGGCTGGGAGCAGACGCTGGCCAGTGGCAACGAGCTGACCAAGGCGCCGTTCCAGAGCGTGGAGAACTACCCGAAGTGGAAGGACCAGATCGCGACGCCGGCGCTGCAGGAGTACCTGGCGAACAAGACCGATCTGCAGACGCTGGGCAAGAAACTGAGTGACGGATGGGGTCAGGTCAACAGCTGATGTCCTTGCTGGAAGAGAAAGCAACTGGGGTCCTCGTCGGCGCCGCGGTCGGTGACGCGATCGGTGGCGCCGTCGAGGGCTGGACCCCCGACGCGATCCGGGAGCGGCACGGCGGCTGGGTGACCGGCATCGTCGGACCCTGGTACGACGACTGGCGGACAGCCCGCCCGATCGCGCCGTACCACAAGGGCGACGGGCACATCACCGACGACACCTTGATGACGCACGCGCTGGTCGAGGTGTACGACGAGCGCCGGACGCACCTGGACGCGTACGCGATCGCGGACCTGCTGGTGCCGAAGATGCTGAACGGGCGCCGCTGGGTGCCCGAGCTGGAGGCCGACGCGCTGCTGCTGCACCGGGTGTTCCTGGCCGAGAAGTGGCTGGTCACCCGGTTGCACTACGGGCACGTCGACCCGCGGGAGGCCGGGGTCGGCAACATCGTGAACTGTGGTGCGGCGATGTACATGGCGCCGGTCGGGATCGCGAACGCGGGCGACCCCGAGGGCGCCTACGCCGAGGCGATCGACCTGGCCGGCGCCCACCAGTCGAGTTACGGGCGGGAGGCGGCCGGCGTGTTCGCGGCCGCCGTCGCCGCCGCGATGGCCACGGACGCCACTGCGGCGTCGGCCGTGGACGCCGCGCTGAGCCTGGCCAAGGACGGCACTCGGAGGGCCGTCGAGGCGGTGGCCGACGCAGCGGACGGGATCATCGACTGGGAGCAGGCGATTCCGCTGCTGCGCAAGGCGATCGAGCCGTTCGACACGGTCGGGCCGGACTACCGGGACCAGTCCCTGGACGCCCGCCGGCCGAGCCGGACGAAGGCGATCGAGGAGCTTCCGGTCGCGCTCGGATTCGTGCTGGTCTCCGGTGGCGACGTACGGCGGGCTGTCCTCGGCGGCACGAACTACGGCCGGGACGCGGACTCGATCGCGTCCATGGCCGGTGCGATCACGGGTGCGCTGAACGGACTGGCCGGTGTGCCGGCGGACTGGGCGACCGACGTCGCCGAGGCGAGCAAGACGGATCTGGAGCGCCCCGGACGGGTGATGGCGTCGGTGGCGGAGGACATCCGCGCGGCCGACGCCGAGCGCTGGGCCCGGCGGACGGCCGCGTTGGACGCGCTGGTTTGAATGTCAGTTGGCAAACGCCTCCAGCTCCACGATCCGCGAGTATCCGTGGTCGTTGGAGTCGTGGCTGACGAGCTGGACCGCATCGACGGTCTGCGGCGGGAACGTCACGGTCACGCGACCCTGCACGTTGCCGCGCACCTCGCCGACCATCGTCCAGGTGCCTGCGGTGCGGACCTGGATGTCGAAGTCGCGGATGCCCATCACGGCCGCGGGGTAGCGGGCCGAGTCCAGCGTCTGCAGGACGACTCGGCCGACGGTTGTGGGCTGGATGAAGTCGACGCCGTACGTGTCGGGGAAGGCACCCTTGTTGGCGTCGTGCCAGCCGCTGGCACCCCACTGCTCCGAGTCGGCGTTGCCGTCGACGCCGCCGCACAGCCTCATGTTGCCGTGCGTGGACGATGCGACGGCCTGCTCGCCGAGGAGCAGGTTGTCGCGCTGAGGCACGGGCTGGACGGTCACGGGGACGCGCAGGTGTTTCCGGCCGACGCTGAGGTTCACGTCGTACATCGCGGGCGCGGTGTCACGCGGGATGGTGATCTCGAGCGGCGCCTTGACCAGTTGGTCGACAGGCAGGTAGCTGGAGAACTGGTGGCGGGACAGCGTCAGCTCCGGGTCGCTGCTGATCCGCATGTCGGCGATGGTCGGCTTGCTGCCGGTGTTGGTCATGCCGAGGGTGAGCTTGCCGGACGGGAAGCACGGCAGCGGGACCACCTCGACCGGTGGTGGGGTGGCGCTGATCTCGACGTTGTTGTTGTTGTTGCTCACGGCAACTGCGGCTGCCGGGACCAGGAGAAGGAGCAGGGCGGCGCGGTTCATGACGGGGTCCGTTCAGGCCAGGTGGGTTCCGGGACGGCCGTCCTCGACGACCAGGGTGGCTCGGGTGGACGCGGTGCCGCCGGGAGTGGTGACCCGGTCGACGATGCGGAATTCCGACGTCCACTGGTTGCGGTCCAGCCGGCAGCTGAGGTAGCCGCGCTGGACGTTCTGGAACTTGACGTGCGGGTTCTCCGCGAGCAGCGCACGGCCGGTGGCATCTGCGTCGACACCGTCCTTGCCGGACGAGATCGACGTGGTGACGAACTCGCTGCCGACCGCGGGAGTCGCCGGGTCGGCGAAGTTCACCCGGAGGTCGGACGCGACGCTGCGATGCAGGTCGCCGGTCAGTACGACGAAGTTGCGCACGCGCCGGTCGCGGACTCCGGACAGCACCCGGTCGCGCGAGGCGGCGTACCCGCTCCAGGTGTCCATCGGCAGCTCGAGGTCCGGCCCGGTCTTGCGGTCGAGCTGAGCCATCGCGACCTGCTGGGCGACCACGTTCCACCGGCTGCTGGAGCGACCGAGCGTGTCGAGCAGCCAGCGTTCCTGCGCGTCGCCGGTGATCGTCCGGGACGGGTCCGTGGACACGACGTCCGGTGGCAGCCAGCCGCCGGTTCCGGTCTGGTCGTCGCGGAACTGCCGCGTGTCCAGGACACCCAGGTCCGCGGTGCGGCCGTAGCGGAGATGGCGATGGAGACGGATGGACGGTCCGTCGGCGGACTGGTCGAGGCGCAGCGGCATGTGTTCCCAGTACGCGCGGAAGCCGTTGGCACGCCGTACCAGGAACTCGTCGTGCGGCAGGCCGTCCTCGGAGACGTAGTCGGCCCAGTTGCCCTCGACCTCGTGGTCGTCGAGTGTCACCACCCACGGCGCCGCGGCATGCGCTGCCTGCAGGTCGGGGTCGGTCCGGTGCAGCGCATAGCGCGCCCGGTACTCGTCCAGCGTGAAGATCTCGCCGGCGAAGTCGACCGGCACCGCCTGGTTGCGGACACCGGCGGTCGGACCGACGCCGACCTCGTAGATGTAGTCGCCGAGGAACAGCACCACGTCGTGGTCCCGCCGTACGACGTCCTGGTACGCCGTTTAGTAGCCGTCGTAGATCGCCTGGCACGACGCGACTGCCAGCGTCACCGCGGGCTGGTCCTGCGGCGCGGGCGCGGTCCGCGTACGGCCGACCGGACTGAGCTGACCCTTGGCGCGGAAGCGGTAGAAGTAGTGCCGCCACGGACGCAGACCACGTACGTCGACGTGCACTGTGTGGGCGTACTCAGGCCGGGCGTGCGCGGTGCCACGTCGTACCACTCTGCGGAACGTCTCGTCCTCGGCGACCTCCCAGTCGACGTTCACCGGGCGGTCGTCCATCCCGCCGAACGGCTCCAGCGGACCTGGTGCGAGGCGCGTCCAGATCACCACGGCGTCCGGCAGCGGGTCGCCCGACGCGACGCCCAGGGTGAAGAGCGGCCGGTTGTCGGTGCGATGCGGTATTCCTACTGGTCCAAGACCGGGAAGGTCGCCGGTGAGGGCGAGTGCGGCGGCGGCGCCGGTCGCGGTCAGAAAGCTACGGCGGGCGGGCATGTGACGGAGTATCAGGCAGTCGTGAGACGGCGAACCAGCGGTGCGTTTCGCCTGCTGCAACAGGGGAAGGAAGGAGCCCGATGAGAGTGACCTGGGTGCAGCCCGAAGACCTGCTGCCGCATCAACTGGTCCAATCGCGAGCCGAGGGGGTTGACGTCACCGACGTCGAGGAGCGCTGGCTCGCGGCCGGCGGGACGACGCACGCCCCGCCCTCGGGCGCCTCGGACGAACCTGCGTCGCCGGAGCTCCGGTCGCTGGCGCGCGAGCTGATGGACGAGCTCGACCGCCGATGGACCGGCTGGCCGGAACCGGAGGTCCCCGACCTGCCCGTGCTCGGCAAGCCGGACGAGTCCCGGGTCCTGAATGCGTGGCTCGGCCGAGCCGCCGGGAACCTGCTCGGCAAGGTGGTCGAGAAGATCCCGCGGGAGGGGATCCGGGAGATCCTCGAGAGCTCAGGTCAGTGGCCGCTGACGCAGTACATCACCGCGATCGGCGTACCGGACGAGGTGCAGCAGCGCTGGCCGTGGAACAAGCGCTCGAAGCCGACCAGCCTGCGCGAGAACATCGATGGGATGCCCGAGGACGACGACCTGAACTTCGCCATCCTCGCGCTGCAGCTGCTCGAGCGGCACGGCTCCGCGCTGACCACCGAGGACGTGGCGCTGGCCTGGCTGAACGATCTGCCCGCGGGCCGGGTGTTCACCGCCGAGCGCGTTGCCTACCGCAACCTTCTCGAGGGCGTCGAGCCCGCGCGGGCTGCGGTGGTCGGCAACCCGTTCCGGGAGTGGATCGGCGCCCAGATCCGGACCGACGCCTACGGCTGGGCGCATCCCGGCGACCGTACGGCGGCCGCCCGGCTGGCGCTCGTGGACGCCCGGTTGAGCCACACCGGCGCAGGCGTCGACGGCGCCCTGTGGGTCGCTGCAATGTCAGCAGCCGCGATGGTCCTGGACGACCCGCGTGAGGTAGCTGTCGCCGGGCTCGACGTGATCGCCGCCGACGGCGCAATCGCACAAGCTGTCCGCTTCGGGCTGGGCCTCGCGGACGCCGGTCTGGACGAGGCGCTCGACGCGCTGCACGCCGAGTACGGCGACCTGCACTGGGTGCACGCGGTGAACAACACGGCGCTGACGGCGTACGCGCTGACCGCCGCCGACTTCGGTGATGCGGTGGGTCGTGCGGTCATGGGTGGGTGGGACACCGACTCGGTCGGCGCCACGGTCGGTGCGGTGTTTGGCGCCGTACGCGGGGTTCCGGCAGAGTGGTCTGCACCACTGGACAACCGGGTGGCCACAAGCCTGCCGGGAATGAACCAGGTCGCGATCGACGAGCTGGCTGCGAGGACTGTGGAGGTGTCGCGGGGTGGAGTCTGACGTGGTTGTCGTCGGCAGCGCGAACGTGGACTTGGTGCTTCCGGTCCAGCGGATCCCACGCCCCGGCGAAACCGTGCTCGCGGGGGCGATGACCCGTGGCCCCGGCGGCAAGGGGGCGAACCAGGCGGTCGCGGCGGCGCGGGCGGGTGCACGAACTGCAATCGTTGCCTCACTCGGCGTCGATGATGCCGGTGAGCTTCTGCGGGACGCGCTGTCCGGCTCCGGTGTCGACCTGTCGCTGATCACGCCGTCGAGCACCGCCCCGACCGGGACGGCGATCATCACGGTCGACGACTCCGGGGAGAACTCGATCGTGGTCGCGCCGGGCGCGAACGGCGAGCTGACCCTGACGGACGTCGCGAGCGCGGCCGTCGGCAGAGCGAAAATCGTTCTTTCCCAACTGGAGATCCCGTTCCCGACCGTGCAGGCGGCGGCCGCGACGAGCTCGTACTTCATCCTCAACGCCGCCCCGGCGGCCGAGCTGTCCGACGAGCTGCTCGCCGGCGTCGACCTGCTGGTGGTGAACGAGACCGAGGCCGAGCTGATCGCCGGCTCCGACCGGTCCGCGCTGCTGAAGCGGGTGCCGGCTGCGGTGGTCACGCTGGGCGGCGCCGGCGCGGTGATCCTGACCCGCGGCGGGGACGAGATCGCCGTCCCCGGGGTCCCGGTCGACGTGGTCGACACCACGGCCGCGGGGGACACGTTCTGCGGTGTGCTCGCGGCAACATTGGCTGCCGTGTCAACCACCGATGCGATCACGGCAAGCGACCTGACGAATGCTGTCCGACGCGCTAACGTTGCTGCTTCACTGAGTGTTCAGGCTGCGGGGGCGATTCCCTCGGTGCCTCACGGGGATGCAATCGACGCGCGTTATGCGGAGGTGTACCTGTGAATCCGCTCGAGCCGCGGCCCATCGATCTGCCCGCCAGGGTCGATCTGGGGCTCCGGGCCGACCTGGCCTACCTCGACGACGCCAAGATCCTCGGCGCGCCGGAGGACCCGGCCGACCTGCCGCGGTGGCGCGGCAAGCTCGCCGAGTGGTTGATCGGGGCGTACGACCGGACGCCGTACGACGGCACCCACTACGAGGAACCAGGTCGGGAGTGGACCCAGACGGCGTACTCGGTGGCGCTCGTCTGGCTCTGGGACGACCAGCTGTACGACGTCCGGACCGGGAAGTTCACGCCGGACAAGTTCGTCCAGCACGGCGTCGACGACTTCGGCGGGTACGACGCGATCGTGCTGTGGCACGCCTACCCGGTGATCGGGATCGACTCGCGCAACCAGTTCGACTTCTACCGCGACGTGCCGAAGCTGCGCGAGCTGGTCGACGACCTGCACCGGCTCGGGCTGAAGGTGTTCTTCGACTACAACCCGTGGGACGTCGGCACCCGCCGGGCCGCGCGCCCGGACGCCGACGAGTTCGCCGCGCTGGTCAGCGAGTACGCCGTCGACGGCGTCTTCCTGGACACCCTGAAGGAGGGCGACCCGAAGCTCACCCGCGCGCTGCGCAGGGCGAACCCGTCGATCGCCCTGGAAGGCGAATCCCGGTTGCCGATGGCAAGGATCGGGGACCACGCGCTGTCCTGGGCGCAGTGGTTCGCCGACACCCGGGCGCCCGGCGTGCTGCGGGCGCACCTGTTCGAGCGCCGGCACATGATGCACCACACCCGGCGCTGGAACCGCGACCACAGCGACGAGCTGCAGTCCGCCTGGGTGAACGGTGTCGGCATGCTGGTCTGGGAGTCGGTGTTCTCGGCCTGGGTCGGCTGGAACGCGCGCGACCGGGCCACGCTGCGCCGGATGGTCGCCGCGCAGCGGGCGTTCGCGCCGGTGCTGCTGAACGGCGACTGGATCCAGCTCACGCCGGAGGTGCCGGACAAGGCGCGGGACCACGGCATCTACGGCTCCCGCTGGGACCTGGCCGACATCACCTTCTGGACGCTGATCAACCGCGACGAGGAGGACTTCGAGGGCATCGTGCTGCGCTCGGAGGACCAGGTCGGCGACTGGTACGACGTGACGTCCGGGGTGCCGATCACCGCCGACGACGACGGCGTCCACCTGATCGTGCCGGGGCGCGGCGTCACCGGGATCGTCCGGGTCGGCGCGACCGCGGGACCGAGCTGCCGGGCCACCGCACGACGGCTCGGCACGCTGCCGCGGCCACACCTCAAGGACTCCGCGTTCCCGATGGCGCCGGCCGAGCGTCAGCCGGTCCCGGAGGTTTCCGGCGACGCGGAGATCGGGCCGGCGGTCGTCGTACCGGCGGGGGAGTTGGAGCTCATCGTCCGGCATCGGCGCCGGGAGACCGGGTTGTACGACCAAGCGCCGTACGTGGAGGAGTGGAAGCCGCTTCCGCCACGACTGCATGACATCCAGACCGTCAGCCGCTCGGTGACGCTCAGCGGTATTTCGGTCGCGGTGTCCGAGGTGACCAACCGCGACTTCGCCGAGTTCCTGGCCGCGACCGGCTACCGGCCGCGGATCCCGAACCGTTTCCTCAAGCACTGGGTGGACGGCGCTCCGGTGCCTGGGACCGAGGCCCAGCCGGTCACGTACGTCGACCTGCCCGACGCGCGCGCCTACGCGGACTGGCGCGGCGGGCGGTTGCCGACCGAGGACGAGTGGCAGGTCGCCGCCGGGCTGGACGGGTTCACGCGGGCCGAGCCACTGGTGTGGAACCTGACCGAGAGCGAGCACCGGGACGGTCGCAGCCGGTTCTGCATTCTCAAGGGCGGGTCGCACTATGTTGCCGAGGGCTCCGACTGGTACGCCGACGGCGGTCCGAAGGGCCCCGAGGTGAGCTTCAAGCTGGTGCTGACCGGTGGTGGTCTCGACCGCTCCGAGACCATCGGTTTCAGGATTTCAGGATGAGGACTGTTCCGCTTGATGGTGTGAAGGTGCTGGAGGCGGCGACGTTGTTCGCGGGGCCGCTGGCGGCGACGTTCTTGGGGGACTTCGGGGCTGAGGTCACGAAGATCGAGCACCCGGCGCGGCCGGATGCGGCGCGGACGCACGGCGCGTCGAAGGACGGCGTCGGGTTGTGGTTCAAGACGCTCGGCCGGAACAAGCGGCTGGCGACGCTCGACCTGTCCCGTGGTCAGGAGGTGTTCCTCGACCTGGTGCGGCGGAACGACGTACTGATCGAGAACTTCCGGCCCGGGACGCTGGAACGCTGGGGGCTGGGTCCGGACGTGCTGCTCGAGGCGAACCCGCGGCTCGTGATCGCGCGGGTGACGGCGTTCGGGCAGGTCGGGCCGTGGTCGGGCCGGCCCGGGTTCGGGTCGCTGGCCGAGGCGATGAGCGGGTTCGCGGCGGTGACGGGGGAGCCGGACGGTCCGCCGACGCTGCCGCCGTTCGGGCTCGCGGACGGGATCACGGCGCTGGCGACGGCGTACGCCGTGATGGTCGCGCTGCGGGAGCGGGACCGGTCGGGTCAGGGGCAGGTGATCGACATGGCGATCATCGAGCCGATCCTGATGATGCTCGGCGGCGGGATCACGGCGTACCAGCAGACCGGGTACGTGCAGCCGCGGCTGGGGAACCGGTCGTCGAACAACGCGCCGCGCAACGTCTACCGGACGGCGGACGGCCGGTGGGTCGCGGTGTCGACCAGTTCGCAGAGCATCGCCGAGCGGGTGGTGACGCTGGTGGGACGGCCGGATCTGGTCGCGCAGCCGTGGTTCGCCACCGGACGGGAGCGCGCGCAGCACGCCGACGAGCTCGACGACGCGGTCGGGTCGTGGATCGCCCAGCGGCCGCTGGACGAGGTGATGGCGGAGTTCGAGAAGGCCGAGGCCGCGGTCGGGCCGGTGCACGACATCCGCGGCATCATGGCCGATCCGCAGTACGCCGCGCTGCAGACGATCGTTGCCGTGGACGACGAGGAACTGGGGGGACCGGTGCAGATGCAGAACGTGTTGTTCCGGCTGTCGGAGTCGCCGGGGTCGATCCGCTGGGCCGGGCGGCCGCACGGCGCGAACACCGACGAGGTGCTCGCCGAGATCGGCGTGACGCCCGAACAGCTCGCGGCCCTGCGTGAAGCCGGCGTGGTCTAGGTGCTCACTGCGCTCTACGTCCCGGCGAACCGCCCCGACCGGTTCGCGAAGGCGGTTGCCGCGGGACCCGATGTGGTGGTGTTCGACCTGGAGGACGCCGTACCGGTCGACGACAAGGTGGACGCACGCGGTTGGGCGGTGGCCTGGATCGCCGCGCACGCCTCGGGGCCTGTGGAGGTCCGGGTGAACGCGCCGGGGACGCCGTGGATCGAGGACGACCTGGCCGCGGTGGCCGCCGTACCGCGGATCCGGATCCGGCTGCCGAAGGTGGAGAGCGCGGCCGACGTGCACGCCGTGCTGGAACAGGTGCCGTCGGCAAGGATCACCCCGCTGATCGAGTCGCCGCTCGGGCTGGAGAAGGCGTTCGAGATCGCGACGGCCGATCCGCGGGTGACCTCCATCGCGCTGGGCGAGGCAGACCTGCAGAGCTCGCTCGGCGTGGACGGTCCCGCCGGTCTCGCGTGGGCTCGCGGCCGGCTGGTCGCCGCCTCCCGAGCCGCCGGGCTGGGGGCGCCGATGATGTCGGTCTACCCGCACGTGAACGATCTCGACGGCCTGCGGCAGACGTCGCTGGAAGGCCGCGCGCTCGGCTTCGTCGGGCGTACGGCGATCCATCCGCGGCAGCTCGCCCCGATCGTCGAGTGCTTCACGCCCACCGCCGTACAGGTGACCGAGGCCGAGGCCCTGCTCACCGCCGTCGAGAAGGCCGGGGTGTCGACCGGCGGCGTGATCGTCCTGCCCGACGGCCGGATGGTCGACCCCGCCATGGTGGGGCGCGCCCGCGAGGTGAGCACCCTCATGCAAGAGATCGAGTCGAGGCAGAGCTAAGGTCGTAGGCATGCTGCCGCGCAGTGTTGATGCCGTGGTGATCGGGTCGGGGCCGAACGGGCTGGTGAGCGCGATCGCCCTCGCCGACGCGGGCTGGGACGTGCTGGTGCTGGAGGCCGAGGAGACCTTCGGCGGCGCGGTCCGGTCGACCGAGAGCGACGGCTGGATCAGTGATCGTTTCAGCTCGAACTACCCACTGGGCGTTGCCTCACCGGTGCTGCGCGCGCTGGAGCTCGAGAAGCACGGCTTGCGGTGGGCGCACGCGCCGCTGCCGCTCGTGCACCTGCTCGACGAGGAAGGCACCTCGGTCGCGATCCACCCGGACCCGGAGGACACCGCCAAGTCGATCGGCGTCGACCATCCGGGTGACGGCGACGCATGGCTCCGGCTCTACCAGCAGTACGTCGCCATCCGCGAACCGCTCCTGAAGTCGCTGCTCACGACCTGGCCGCCGGTCGTGCCGGGGATCAAGCTGGCCCGCAAGCTCGGGTCGGTGGGGGAGTTGCTGCGCTTCGCCCGGTTCATGGCGATGCCGATGCACCGGATGGGCAAGGAGCTGTTCGAGGGACCGCGTGGCCCCGCGTTGATCGCGGGCAACTCGCTGCACGCCGACGCGCCGCTGTCCGGCGCCGTCAGCGGCACGATGGGGTGGCTGCTCGTCATGCTCGCGCAGGACGTCGGCTACCCGGTCGCGGCCGGTGGATCGAGCTCGCTGTCGGGCGCACTGGTCCGTCGAGCCGAACGCGCCGGTGCGTTGCTCGTCTCCGGTACGCCGGTTTCCGCGATCGAGGTGTCCTCCGGACGGGTGACCGGCGTACGGACGGCCGCCGGGGAGACCGTGGTCGTCAACCGGGCGGTGATCGCGGACACCTCCGCGCCGACGCTCTACGACTCGTTGTTGCCGAGCGCAACGATCCCGGCCGGGTTGCGGCGGGACCTGGACGAGCGGTTCGAGTGGGACTACCCCACGGTCAAGCTGAACTTCCGGCTGAGCGGGCCGATCCCGTGGCGCTCGCCCGAGGCGCGGTCCGCGGGCGTTGTGCACCTCGGCGGCACCGCCGACGACCTCGTCCACCTGTCCGCCGACCTCGACACCGGCCGGCTGCCGTCGACGCCGTTCCTGCTGATCGGGCAGACCACCAAGGCGGATCCGTCCCGGTCGCCGGAGGGCACCGAAGCGGTCTGGGCGTACGCGCACCTGCCGCGTGGGGTCGCGGACGATGAGTCGGCGGGGAAGCTGGCGAACCGGATGGAGCGGGCGATCGAGCGGTTCGCACCTGGGTTCGGCGACCTGGTCACCGACCGGGACGTGCAGATCCCGAGCGGCCTCGAAGCCGGCAACGCCGCGCTCGGGCTCGGCGCGGTCGGCGGCGGCACCATGCAACTCCAGCAGCAGTTGATCTTCCGCCCCACCATCGGGCTGGGAAGTCCGCGGACGTTCGTCTCCGGGCTCTACCTGGGCAGCTCCGCGATCCACCCCGGCGGCGGCGTCCACGGCGCCTGCGGCCACCTCGCCGCCCGCACCGCGCTCCGCGACGCCTCCATCCTCGGCCCCCTCACCCGCACGTTCCCGACCGCCGCCCTCCGACGACTCCAACAGTGACGTGCAACTCGACGAAGCGGACTGCAGGGCCCGGGTCGCGGCGGCGCGGGTCGGGCGGTTGGCGACTGTGGGCGCTGACTTGCGGCCACACGTCGTACCGGTGACCTATGCCGTGCATGGGGACGAGCTGTACGTCGCGATCGACCAGAAGCCGAAGACGACGACCGCGTTGCGGCGGTTGCGGAACATCGCGGAGAACGACCGGGTCGCCGTCCTTGTCGACGAGTACGACGAGGACTGGACGCATCTGTGGTGGGTGCGCCTCGACGGCGTCGCGCGGGTCCTGCATTCGTTGCCCGCTGCGGTCGAGCTGCTGCGGGCGAAGTACCCGCAGTACGACGCCGATCCGCCGCGCGGCCCGGTGATCGCCGTACAGGTGGAGAACTGGTCGGGCTGGTCCTACACCTGAGTGGCGATCCGGAGGGCGGCGACCAGGTCGCGGTAGAGATCGTCGGTCACCAGCAACTCCCCGTGAGTGCCGCGGGCGCGGACCCGACCGGACTCCAGGACCACGATCTGGTCGGCGTCGATGACCGTGGACAGCCGGTGGGCGCCCGCTCGCTCTCTCGCGCCTCGGCCCGGCTGGCCTTGACCGTCCGGATCGCCCGCAGCGCCCCTTCGAGCACGCCGCCCAACCTGCCGACCGCACCCTGCGCCTGCTCCTGAGCCTTCGCCATCGGCGGCATCAGCAACGCCACGATGATGCCGACCGCGGCCAACGCGGCCAGCGTCGTGAGCAGCGGCACGCCATCGAGCATCGCCATCAGCACGAGGGCGCCGACCAGCGAGATCACGCCGTTGACCAGTTGCACCAGACTCGATGCGGCGGCCTCGCGGAGCAGCACGGTGTCCGAGGTGACCCGGGTGACGAGCTCACCAGGGGAGCGGCCCGCCAGCTCACCGACGCGCACCCGGAACAGGCGCCGTACCATCGAGCTCCGCGCGTCGAGCACGACCCGCTCGCCCATTTTGCCGAGCAGGATCCACTGCACCAGGCCGAGCCCCGAGCTGATCACCAGCAGTACGACGAGCAGCGTCACGGCCGATGTGATCGGCGTCGACGCGGCCAGGTCGTCCAGGACCGACTTCGACACCATCGGCGTCGCCAGCGAGGCGGCCGTCGTGCCGAGCCCCAGCACCATGCCGACCGCCAGCGTCCGCCGGTGCGGCCGGACGAACGACCACAGGGTCCGCACGTTCTCCCAGCGCTTCATACCGCCCCCTTCGATCTGAAACGCCAGCGTAGCAGAATCGGACATAAGTGTCCTATTATTAACCTTGACGGCCCGAGAGGACTACAGTGCAGCCCATGACGGACAGGGCGGAGTCGGGCAGCCGGAGCCGGACGCGGCGGGCGATCCTGGAAGCCGCGGTGGTGGTGTTCGCCAAGCGGTGGACTGCCTCGCTGGGCGACATCGCGACCGAGGCGCAGGTCGCGCGCAGCACCCTGCACCGGTACTTCCCGGACCGCGACGCGCTGATCCGGGCGCTCGCCGACGACCTCCTGGACCTGATCGACCGCACCATCTCAGAAGCCCAGCTGGACGAGGGGTCGGCGCGGGAGGCGCTGCGGCGCCTGATCACCGGCTGGTTCGACCTGGCGCCGCGGCTGTTCTTCCTGTTCAACGAGCCGAGTTTCAACACCCCCGATCCGGTGCCGTGGGTGAAGGACTTCTGGGAGCGGCTGGACGTGGCCGGCAAGCCGATCGAGGCGCTGGTCACCCGCGGTCAGACCGACGGGGTCTTCACCGGCTCGCTACCTGGGACCTGGATCAACCGGCTGCTCTGGTGGATGGTCTACATCGGCTCCGAGGCGGTCACCGAAGGCGAGATGACCCGGTACGCCGCCCCGGGCATCATCATCCAGACTTTGGAGACTGGCATTCTGGCCCGTCCGGAGGGTGACTGAGATGCCCGAGGTGGAGACGCTGCTGCGGGAGCTGGCGCCGCAGGTGCTGGGGTTCCTGGCCCGGCGGCACGGGCAGTTCGATCTGTGTGAGGACGCCGTACAGGAGGCTTTGCTGGCGGCTGCGACGCAGTGGCCGGTGGACGGCGTGCCGGCGAACCCGCGGGGTTGGTTGATCACGGTCGCGACGCGACGGCTGACTGACCAGTTCCGCAGCGAGCACGCGCGGCGGCGCCGGGAGGACACGGTCGCTGCGATGTCCGGTCCGGAGGAACTCGTTGCCCCGGGCGCCGATGTGGACGCGCCGCCGGACGCCGACGACACCCTCACGCTGCTCTTCCTGTGCTGCCATCCGGCCGTCACGCCGGCGTCCCAGGTGGCGCTGACGCTGCGCGCGGTCGGCGGTCTGACCACGGCCGAGATCGCCCGCGCGTTCATGGTGCCGGAGGCAACGATGGCGCCGCGGATCAGCCGGGCGAAGAAGAGCATCAAGGCGGCCGGCAGCCGCTTCGTGATGCCGCCGGAGGAGGAGCGCGCCGACCGGCTGCGCGTCGTCCTGCAGGTGCTGTACCTGATCTTCAACGAGGGTTACACGGCCAGTTCGGGGGAGGAGCTGCAGCGGGTCGAGCTGACCGCCGAGGCGATCCGGCTGACCCGGATGCTGCATGACCTGCTCCCCGGCGACGGCGAGGTGGCGGGCCTGCTCGCATTGATGCTGCTGACGGATTCTCGTCGTACGGCGCGGACGACGCCCGACGGCGGCCTGGTTCCGATCGACGAGCAGGACCGCAGCCGGTGGGACCGCAAGCAGATCGAGGAAGGCGTCGCGCTGATCCTGGAGACGCTGGCCCGGGGCGAGGTCGGACCGTACCAGGTGCAGGCGGCGATCGCGGCGGTTCATGCCGAGGCGCCGAGTACCGAGGAGACCGACTGGCGCGAGATCCTCGGCCTCTACGTGCTGCTGGAGAAGCTCGCGCCGAACCCGATGGTCACGCTGAACCGCGCGATCGCGCTGGCTCAGGTCGAAGGTCCGCAGGCCGGTCTCGACCTGCTGGCCACTCTCGACGACGACAAGAACGTGACCGAGACCCACCGGCTGGACGCCGTCCGGGCGCATCTCTACGAACGGGCGGGGTCGCGGGCGTTGGCGCGAGAGCATTACCTGGCCGCGGCCCGCCGTACCACCAGCCTTCCCGAACAGCGCTACCTGAACGCGAAAGCCGCCGGCATCCCGTCCGAGACGACCGGCGGCTGACGCGAGAGGTCACACCGACTCGGTGACCTTGTCTTCGGCGGGAGCCTCCTTCAGTGCGACCGCGGCCAGCAGCGCGCAGGCGAGGAAGGCGACCGCGCCGACGACAGCGACGACGTTCAGGCCACTGACGAAGGCCGTGTTCGCGGCGACCGCCAGGTCGGAACCGAGCTGATGGGCGGCGACGGCGCTCTCCGTTGCCTGACGGGCGATGTCGTCGGGCAGCGCGGCAGGGAGGTCGAGTTGGTTGCGGTAGACGACCGTCCCGAGGCTGCCGAGCAGCGCGACCCCCAGGGCGACGCCGCCTTCGCCGCTGGTCTCGGCGAGTGCGGCGACCGATCCGGCGCGCTCCGGCGGAGCCGCGGCCAGCATGAGGTTCATCATGAGAGCCATCGGCATCCCGATGCCGAACGAGGTCAGGGTCAAGCCGGTGACCAGGAAGGCCAGTCCACCGCCGGTGACCACCACGAGGCCGGCCGCGGAGATCGTCAGGCCGATCGCGGCGGTCACCGACGTCGGCAGCCGTTGCGCGATCCGCGGCGCCAGCGACAGGCCGAGGATCATCGCCACGCTCTGCGGCAGCAACCAGAGCCCGGCCTGGAATGGAGTAAGTTCCTCGACGACCTGAAGGAAGAGCGCAGCCTGGAGCGAGATCCCGGCCATCACCACACCGGCGGCGACGGAGATACCGAGGGCGGCGCTGAACTTCCCCTTCCGGAACAGCTGTAGGTCGAGCAGCGGATGCTCCAGCTGCTGCTGGCGCCGGATGAAGCCGATGCCGATCAGCAGACCGGCCAGGATGGCGGCGACCGGGGCGGTTGCCCAGCCCTGGCGAGCCAGTTCCTTGAGTCCCCAGACCACCGGCAGGGTCGTTGCCAGCGACAACCCCACACTGAGCAGATCGAGCTTGCCGGCCGCCGTGTCCCGGTACTCCGGAAGCAGCAGCGGACCCGCGATCAGAAGCAGCAGCATCACCGGTACGCCGAGCAAGAACGCCGAACCCCACCAGAACCGCTCCAGCAGCAACCCGCCGACCACCGGGCCGATCAGCATGCCGACCATGAAACAGCTGAACCACAGGCCGATCGCCTGCGCGAGTTGCGCCGGATCGTGGAACATGTTGCGGATCAACGCCATCGTCGACGGCATCAAGGTCGCGCCGGCGACGCCGAGCAGGGCCCGGGACGCGATCAGCATCTCGGGACTGGTCGAGTACGCCGCGAGGACGGACGCGACCGTGAACGCGGCGCCGCCGATCAGCAGCAGCTTCCGCCGTCCGATCCGGTCGCCGAGGGTTCCCATCGTGACCAGGAAGCCGGCCAGCAGGAATGAGTAGATGTCCAGGATCCACAGCTGCTCGGTGCTGTCCGCACCGAGATCCGCGCTCAGACTGGGCAGGGCCAGGTAGAGCACGCTCACGTCGAGCGACAGCAACAGCGTCGGGAGGGCGAGGACCGCCAGGCCCGTCCACTCTCGTTTGGTCGCCTTCATCGGTTCGTCCCTTCAAGAGTCGTGATCAGGTCGGGCATCAGCACCAGGTCGGGCCAGCCCTCGCCGGCTGCGAGCTGGGTGACCGCCGCCGCGACCCGGGCGCCGTCGCCGGTGCCGGTGACCAGCAGGCGGGCGGGGTCGGCTTGCAGTTCGACGGCGTGGTCCGCGGACCAGCCGACGATCGCCCTGGCGTCGGCGACGGCCTCGTCGTACTGCGGGCTGGTCGGGCCGGCGAGGATCACCAGTCCGCCGCGCCGGCACAGCTGCCGGCACTCGGTGTCGGGATCGCCGGCGCCAGGTTCGTCGGCGCCGGGGAAGAACACCAGCAGCGGCGGGCTCGTGCCGCTCGCCGGTGGCCAGTAGACCCGGGCCCAGATCGGCCCGCTGCTTCCGCGGAGCTGAACCGCGGCACTTCGTACGGTCGTCATGGCTGACACGCTGGCACCGGCGGCGCCTCGGAGGGAAAGGCCGATCGTGCATGACGGTGGTGCGCCATCGGCATCACCATCTGCCGCCGATCGGGGCCAGAATGAACGGCATGAGTGACAACGGGCGTGGTGAGGGCACAGCCGACGTACTGGCGATGCCGCAGACCCCGGATGCGATCGAGCTCCGGCACCTGCGGGCGTTCGTCGCGGTCGCCGAGGAGCTCAACTTCGGCCGGGCGGCCACCCGGCTGTACCTGTCACAGCCCGCGTTGAGCCGGCAGATCCGCTCGCTCGAGCGGCTCCTTGGGTGCGAGCTGCTCCGGCGCTCGACCCACCGGGTGGAGCTCACCCTCGCCGGCGAGGCGTTCCTCGACCGGGCCCGCACCCTGCTCGGTGACCTGGACAGTGCGATCGCGACCACCCGCTCGGTGGGCGGCGAACTGACCAACCGGGTGAACCGGATGTGGGCGCCGCTGGCCGACGAGGGGTTCGAAGGGGAGCTCGGCCGGATGCGGGCGGCGTACGAGGGGATGCTGGCGCAGGTGCTGCCGCCGGACGACGTTCCGGTCGTGCCGGTGACCGCCGGAGGCGTTCCGTCCTTGCAGGTGGGCGGTTCGCCGTCGGTGTTGCTGCTGCATGGCGGTGGGTTCGTGCTCGGATCGGCGTACGGCTACCGGGCGCTGGCCGGGGCGTTGGCGGTCAGCACGAGTTCCGGCGTACTGGTGCCTGACTATCGGCTGGCCCCTGAGCATCCCTTCCCGGCGGCGGTGGACGACGCCCGCAGCGCGTACCTGTGGATGCTGGAGCAAGGAGTCGCTCCGGAAGAGCTTGTCGTCGCCGGGGACTCGTCGGGTGGCGGGCTGGTGATGTCGCTCCTGCTGCTCCTGCGCGATCAGGGCCTGCCGCTGCCGGGCGGCGCCGTACTGCTTTGCCCGGGGCTGAACGTGGCGGCGATGCTGGACGGCAGCTCACCGCTCGCCGAGCAGGATCAGTTCAAGACGATGGCTCGCGTGACGTCCTGGTACGTCGGTGACCATCCGCTGGACGATCCGCTGCTCAGCCCTTTGAAAGCCGACCTGCACGGACTGCCGCCGTTGCTGGTCCAGTCGGCCACCGGCGACCCGGTCGGGGACGACATGCGCCTGCTGGTCGAGCAGGCGGACAAGTGTGGCGTCGACGTGGTGGCTGAGTTGTATCCGGCCGACACCCACGTGTTCCAGTTGTTCTGGTCGTTCCTGCCTGATGCACAGCAGGCGATGACGCGCATCGGCGAGTTCGCCGCTTCGATCAGGGGATCAGCAGGTAGAAGCGCAGGTAGTCGTTGAGGATCGGCAGCGGTCGTACGTCGCTGAAGCCTGCTTCGGTGGCGTAGCGGCGCAGGGTTGACGGGCGCATCACCGCTCCGGTCGCCGCGGTCTCGGCGTCGCCCATGGCGTCGGGGAGGCAGGAGAGGACGCTCCAGCTGTAGTGGTAGCGCTCGATGTCGGATGCCGGGGCGGTGAACTCGTCCTCGACGAGCTCGTCGACGACCAGGACGGTCCCGTCGTCGGCCAGCATGTCCCGGACGCCCTGGAGTGCCTCGACCGGGCGCGACATGTCGTGCAGGGCCTCGATGATCGTGACCAGGTCGTACCCGGTCTGTTTCAGTTGTGCGGCATCCACGACCGAGAACGTGACCCGGTCCGAGACGCCGGCCTCCTCCGCGTTGGCACGTGCCGCGGCGACAGCGTCCTCGTCCAGGTCGTATCCGTCGATGGTGACGCGGGGATAGGCCTGTGCGATGGCGATCGCCGCCCAGCCGGTGCCACAGGCGACGTCGGCCAGCCGGGCTGGGGGGTCGGATCGCAGCCTGCGGTCGAGCTCCGGGATCGCGGGCAGCCAGGACTTGGCCAGCAGGTTGAGGAACAGCGGCCGGTTCCACTCCGCTCGGCCTTCCGGCTCCCAGGGGAGCGGAGGTGGTGCGTCGCCGGTCCGGAAGGCCTCGACCAGCTCGGGCAGCCGTCGTCCTGCGCGGGCGATCTCGACGCCCTGATGAGCCTGATAACGAACGTCGTCCGGGTCGGCCAGGACCGGAACGAAAGCGGGCGGCAGGCTGAACCGTCGTACGGCGGCTTCCGCGGTCGTGTCGTCGACGTCGAGCAGTCCACTGGCGGCCTGATGCTCGAGCCACTCGCGGACGTAGCGCTCCGCGGTGCCGGTGCGCTCGGCCAGCTCGGCCGAGGTGGCGGGGCCTTGCTCGGCGAGCGCGCGGTACAGGCCGAGGCGTTCGCCGAGGTAGACCGTGTAGATCTCGAGGGCCGCACCGGCGTGCCGGAGCAGGCGGTCGGCGAGGGCTTGGGTGTCGTCCGTCGTACCCATGAGTGGATCGTAGTGGCCTGGGTCACGTGACCTGAGTTGTAACTTCGGTTTACAGTTGCGGGTATGAGCGTTGTGGTGAAGAGCCGGCGGGACGCCATCGGAGTCGGGGCGGCGTTGCTGAACCGGCTGGCCAACTCCCGGGCCATCGACCGGCTCGGCTTGCGGAAGCCGGCCGAGCGGGCGGTGTTCGAGGCGACCAAGACCGGATTCCGGACGGCCGGCGCGCTGTCCCGGCGGTTCACCGCCGCGTCGAAGCTGGCCAAGCCGTCCCGGCTGCCCGCCGCTCGCGGCACCGGGCGGTTCGACCTGACGCCGACCGAAGACCAGCAGATGGTCGTCGAGGTCGTGCGTGAGTTCGCGGCTGAGGTACTGCGTCCGGCGGCTGCTTCTGCGGACACGGCGTGCGCGACCGATGCTCACGTGTTGTCGTCGTCCGCGGAGCTCGGCTTGAGCCTGATCGAGGTCCCCGAGGAGCTCGGCGGCATCGTCACCGAGCGCTCCGCGATGACCGGCGTACTCGTGGCCGAGGCGATGGCTCACGGCGACATGGGTCAGGCGGTCGCGTGCCTGGCGCCGGCGGCGGTGAGTACGGCGATCTCGCTCTGGGGTGACGAGACGCAGCAGGCGACGTACCTGCCGGCGTTCACCGGGTCGTCGGTGCCGGCGGCGGCGCTGGCGATTCTCGAACCTCGGGCGTTGTTCGACCCGTTCTCGGTGCAGACGACATTCAACGGCGGGCGATTGAACGGGGTGAAGTCGTTGGTGCCGCGGGGCGCGGAGGCCGAGCTGTTCGTGATCGCGGCGGCGTTGGAGTCTGGACAGCCCGCGTTGTTCCTGGTCGAGTCCGACCATCCTGGGGTGACGATCGAGGCCGAGCCGTCGATGGGGCTGCGGGCGGCGTCGCTCAGTCGGGTAATTCTGCAGGACGTGCCGGCTGTGCAGTTGGGGACTGTGGAGGACTATGCCGAGTGCGTGCGGCTGTCGCGGCTTGGGTGGTGTGCGTTGTCCCTTGGAACGGCCAAGGCTGTGCTCGACTACGTGACGCCGTACGTGAACTCGCGGATCGCCTTCGGTGAGCCGATCAGCCATCGGCAGTCGGTCGCGTTCATGGTCGCGAACATCGGGATCGAGCTGGAGGGCATGCGGCTGGTCGCCTACCGGGCCGGATCGCGTGCGGAGCAAGGGCTTCCGTTCGCTCGCGAGGTCGCGTTGGCGCGGCGGCTCTGCACCGACAAGGGGATGCAGATCGGGACCGACGGCGTACAGCTGCTCGGCGGGCACGGGTACGTGAAGGAGCATCCAGTGGAGCGCTGGTACCGCGATCTGCGCGCCATCGGCGTCATGGAAGGCGCGGTGCTGGTCTGATGATCAATCTTGAGACCCCGCGCAAGTTCCGGACCTTCGTCAATCAGGCGCACAAGGTCGCGGCGGGGATGCTGCGGCCGAACTCGCGCAAGTACGACCTGGCCGAGCACGCCTACCCGGTCGAGCTGGACATGCTCGCCGCGGTGGTCGACGGATTAGGTGCCTCGGGCACCGGTTCGGGCGCGGGTGCTTCCGGCGTACGGCGGTCCGCCGAGGCGGCTGACGGTGTCGTGAACGGCTCGAACCTGTCGTCAGTGCTGTCGGTCATGGAGATGTGCTGGGGCGATGTCGGGCTGTTGCTGTCGATGCCGCGGCAGGGACTCGGCAACTCCGCGATCGCGTCGGTCGCGTCGGAAGAGCAGCTCCGGCGCTTCGACGGCGTGTGGGCCGGGATGGCGATCACCGAGCCCGGCTGCGGCTCCGACTCGGCCAACATCCAGACGACGGCCCGGCTCGACGGCGACTCCTACGTCCTGAACGGCGAGAAGATCTTCGTCACCGCGGGTGGGCGGTGCGACGCGGTCGTGGTGTGGGCGACGTTGGACAAGTCTCTCGGACGCGCGGCGATCAAGTCGTTCGTCGTGCCCAAGGACACGCCCGGGATGACGGTCGAACGGCTCGACCACAAGCTCGGCATCCGCGCCTCCGACACAGCCACGCTCCGCTTCGAAGACTGCCGGGTGCCCGCGGCCAACCTGCTCGGCTCGCCCGACATCGACACGGGCAAAGGGTTCGCCGGCGTCATGCAGACCTTCGACAACACCCGCCCGCTGGTCGCCGCCATGGCGGTCGGCGTGGCCCGCGCCGCGCTGGAGCTCACCCGTTCCATGCTGTCCGAGGCCGGCGTCGAGGTCGACTACGACCGCCCCGTCCACCTCCAGCCGGCCGCGGCAGCGACGTACCTGACCCTCGAAGCCGACTGGGAAGCCGCCTACCTCCTCACCCTCCAAGCAGCCTGGATGGCCGACAACGGCCGGCCCAACTCCCTCCAAGCCTCCATGGCCAAAGCCAAAGCCGGCCGCACCGCCAACGACATAACCCTCCGCTGCGTAGAACTAACCGCCCCCCTCGGCTACTCCGAACACCACCTCTTGGAGAAGTGGTCCCGAGACTCCAAGATTCTGGACATCTTCGAGGGAACCCAGCAGATCCAACAGCTCATCGTCGCCCGCCGCCTGCTAGGGAAGACCTCTGCCGAGCTGAAATAGCGCTGTCTTCAAGGGGATCTGTCCTCAGCGCGGCGCGCTGTGACGCGCGCCACAGGGAGTTCCTGTCAGCAATCGGAGCGCCATATCGCTCAGTCACCGGGAGCAAGCGACCGATTGGAGCAGCACATGAAGCATCGCATCGTCGTCCTCGGCGCCGGCTATGCCGGGGCATTCGTGGCCGGGAATCTGGCCCGCCGACTGTCCTCTGCGGACACCGAGATCACCGTGGTCAACGCCGAGCCGGACTTCGTCCAGCGGCTGCGGCTGCACCAGCTCGCCGCCGGACAGCAGATTGCGGCTCCCAAGCTCACGGACGTGTTCGCGGGCACTGGGATCCGGCTGCGCCTGGCCCGTGTCACTGCCGTCGACCCAGAGCGCCAGGTCGTCACCGTCGCCGACGCGGACGGCGGCGGTGAGCTCGGTTACGACACGCTCGTCTGCGCGCTCGGCAGCCGCGGCGACGACCGCGGTGTCCCCGGCGTGGCCGAGCACGCCTTCGACATCGCCGCCCGTCCCTCGGCGCTGCGACTGCGCGAGCGCCTGGACAGCTTGGGGAGGCGGCGCGAAGGCGGACGTGTGCTGGTTGTCGGCGACGGGTTGACCGGGATCGAAAGCGCGACCGAGATCGCCGAATCCCGGCCTGGCCTGACGGTGACGCTGATCGCCCGCGGCGAGCTGGGCGCCCGCCTGTCCGCCGGAGCCCGCAGCCACCTGCGCCGGGCCTGCGAGCGGCTCGACGTCACTGTCCTGGAGCACACCCAGGTCGAAGCCGTCGAAGCGACGCGGGTGCTGTGCGCCGACGGCACCGCTCTGGCGGCCGACGCGACGGTGTGGACGGCGGGGTTCGCGGTCAACCCCATCGCCGCCGCCAGCGGACTTGAGGTCACCGAGAACGGCCAGATCATCGTCGACCGCTCGATGCGGTCGGTCTCGCACCCGAACGTCTACGCCGCCGGAGACAGCGCCTACGCCATCGGCGACAACGGCCGCCCGCTGCCGATGTCGTGCGCTTCCGCCGGCCACACCAGCAAGCAGGTCATCGAGGCGATCGTGGGACGCCTGACCGGCCGCAAGATCGCGAACATCAAGATGACCTACACGGCCAACCACATCAGCCTCGGGCGGCAGGACGGGATCCTGCAGGGGGTCGACGACGAAGCGCAGGCAAAGCCGAAGTACCTGGGCGGCCGGAAGGCCGCACGGGTCAAGTCGGCCATCATCAAGACCTCGCTGTGGGCCACCTCGAACCCGACGTTCGGCATGCCCACACGCAGGCACCGCCTGACCGTGGCGCCCGATGCGTCCGCCGGCCAGGAAACCCGAGGCGCCGGGCCTGGTGCTGCCGGATCCGTCCGGGCGGTCGTGTAGCCACTTAGGGTTCGTCGCGTGGACAGCACTGCCACTGATCGCTTCGACGCCAGTCGGTTCGAGGCCAGCCGGAACCGGCTGGCCTCGCTGGCGTACCGGCTGCTGGGCTCGGCCGCCGACGCCGAAGACGCCGTACAGACTGCCTTTCTGCACTGGCAGGCCGCCGACCGGCAGCGGATGCGGGTACCGGAAGCATGGCTGACCAAGGTCGTCACCAACCTGTGTCTCGACCGGCTCCGCTCGGCAGAAGCCCGCCGCGAACGCAGTGCCGGCGCCTGGCTGCCCGAACCGCTGCTTGACGGAGATCCGATGCTCGGTCCGGCCGACACTGCCGAGCAGCGCGAATCGGTCTCCCTGGCCGTGCTGACCCTGATGGAGCGCTTGTCACCCTTCGAGCGGGCCGTCTACGTCCTGCGCGAAGCGTTCTCCTACAGCCACGCCGAGATCGCCGAGATCCTCGACATCTCCGAGTCCGCAAGCCAGCAGCACCTCCATCGCGCTCGGCGCCGGATCACCGCCGCGCGCCGCCGCGGCAGCGAGGTCGACCCGGCATCCGCCCGCAGGATTGTCGAGGAGTTCCTCGCTGCTGCCTCCTCGGGCCGCACCGAACGCCTGGTGGCGATGCTCACCGACGACGCGACCGCGATCTCCGACGGAGCCGGTTTGACCGAGACGCTGCTGCAGTACGACGCTCCACAACGCATCGCCGCGATCGCACGGGCCGGTTTCAAGCCCACGCCCGCGAAACGGCGGTTCGCCGGCGGCACGCCCGCCGTTCACTATGCCCTCGTCAACGGTGCCCCCGCCATTCTCTTCGTACCCGGCGACCAGGTCGTCGGCGCCGTGACGTTCGACATCATCGGCGGGAAGATCGCAACCGTGCGCGGCATCGCCGCACCCAGCCGCCTTGCCCGCCTTGCCGACGCTTGGCGGCACCACGAAGCTGACGCGCCGCTCATCACCCAGTGGTGACCCGACACCGACCATGGTCGGGGCGACCGTCGAGTGATCTGTTTCACACGATGTCAGAACGGCAGGGGATCCGGTGTCTTGTGCTCGAGCAACTCGGAGCGAAGGAGACACCATGAAGAAGACCGATGTGGTCGTGATCGGCGGCGGATACGCCGGAGTGATGGCGGCCAACCGTCTCACGCAGCGCGACGACGTGGCCGTGACTGTCGTGAATCCTCGCCCGGTCTTCGTCCCGCGACTGCGTCTGCACCAACTGGTGGGCGGGACCCACGATGCGGTCGTCGACTACCGGGAAGTCCTCGCCGCAGGTGTCCGGCTGGTCGTCGACAGCGCGACCCGGATCGATCCCGCCGGGCGGCGTGTGACTCTGTTCGACGGCGGCACGATCGGCTACGACTACCTGATCTACGCGGTGGGCAGTGGCAGTGCCGGCCCGCGGGTGCCCGGCGCGGACGAGTTCGCGTATCCGATCGCGACCCTGGAGGCGGCACGGCGGTTGCGGTCGGTGCTCGAGGACAAGCCCAGCACCGCCGCGGTGACTGTCGTAGGGGGCGGTCCGACCGGCATCGAGACGGCCGCGGAGCTGGCAGAGCAGGGCCGCATCGTCACGTTGATCTGTGGTGGCGTCCTCGGGCCGTACCTGCATCCACGGGCTCGACGCACCGCCCGCAGGTATCTCGCAGAGCTGGGCGTGAACGCTCTCGAAGGCCCTGGTACGTCGGTCACGGCGGTGACACGCGACGCCGTGGAGCTCGGCGACGGACGTACCATGCTGAGCCAGGTCACCATCTGGACCGCGGGCTTCGGGGTGCCGGATCTGGCCGATCGCAGCGGTTTGCGCACCGATGCGGCCGGGCGGCTGCTCACCGACGAAACCTTGACCAGCGCCGACGACGACCGCATCGTCGCGGCGGGCGACTCCTCGGCGCCGTCCGGCCTTCCGTTCCGGATGAGCGCCTACGCCGCGGGATGCCTTGGCGCCCATGCCGCGGACACGGTGCTCAAGCGGCTCGCCGCTGAGCAGCCGAAGCCGATCGACCTGTCCTTCAGCGCCATGTGCATCAGCTTCGGTCGCCGCGCCGGCATCTTCCAGATTGCCCACAAGAACGACACCGCAATGCGGCTCTACTTCACCGGCCGCGCGGGCAAGAGGCTCAAGGAGCTGTCCTGCGCCTTCAGCGTCAAGCACCTGGTGACCGAAGCCCGCAAGCCCGGTTCGCACTCCTGGCCCAAGGACGGCAAGCACCGGCCGCAGTTGCTGCGGTCCCACCGCGGCAACACGTCGGCACCAGTCGGGTAGGCGACCGGAGTTCACCGTCGCCGGTGCGGCCGCACGATCTGCAGGAAAGGACGTCATGAACACGACAGGTGAGCCCGACGGCGCGCGCCGGGCCGATGAGGCGACTGCACTCAGAGATGGCGACGGCGCCACCGATTCGGCGACCGAGTCCTTCGTCGCGCATCGCAACCTGCTGTTCACCGTCGCCTACGAGCTGCTCGGATCGGCGGCCGACGCCGAGGACGTCTTGCAGGAAGCCTGGCTGCGGTGGGTGAAAGTCGACGTACGGCAGGTGCGGGATCACCGCGCTTACCTGGTCCGGATCACCACCCGGCAAGCGCTCAACCGGCTGCGCTCGATGAAACGTCGCCGAGAGTCGTATGTCGGCTCTTGGCTTCCGGAGCCACTGCTCACCACTCCGGATGTGGCCGCGGACGTTGAACTGGCCGAAAGTCTGTCGATGGCCCTGATGCTCGTCCTCGAGACACTGACTCCGACCGAGCGGGCCGTGTTCGTGCTGCGCGAAGCGTTCGGGATCGACTATGACGAGATCGCGGCCGCGGTCGACAAGACCCCTGCCGCCGTGTACCAGATCGCCCACCGCGCACGCCGCCACGTCGAAGCTCGCCGCCCGCGCCGCGCAGTCACAGCACGGCAGGCCGAGGCGGCTCGCGAAGCCTTTCAGCGTGCGCTCGAGACCCGGGATCTCCAGGGCCTGCTGGATGTGCTCGCCCCCGACGTCGTGGCGATCAGCGACGGCGGAGGTATCAAGCAAGCCACGCCACGGCCGGTCATCGGGGCTGACAAGGTGGCCCGCTTCATCGTCGGCGGACTCAGCAAGAAGGACGTCGTTGTCACCCTCGAGCCGGCAACGGTCAACGGCAGTCCCGCGCTGGCCCTGCACGTCGACGGAAAGTTCGACGGTGTCATCGCGATGTGCGTCGAGCAGACCCGGATCACCGGCCTGTACTTCGTCCGCAACCCGCAAAAGCTCACCCGCAGCGATTCCGTCACCCCACTCACCCTGCGATGACCATCGGCCAGGGCCCAACCGTTCGAGGAGTAGACATGACCACGTCGGAACCGCTCGTCACCGATGGGCGTCCGTCACGATGGCCGGCGGTGGCCGGGGCAGTTGTGCTGCTCACGGCGATCATCGGCGTGTTGCTCGTAGCCTTCGCTTGGCCGTCGGTGCGGTCGTCTGTCCACGATGTGCCGATCGCCGTCGCCGGGCCGGCGCCTGCGGTCGCTCAGGTCCGCGTCGCACTGGAGCAGCGTTTGCCGGGCGGGTTCGAGATTACCGAGGTCGCCGATACGGCGGGCGCTGAAGAAGCTATCCGCGACCGAGACGTGTACGGTGCGATCGACCTGAGCTCCGGCACCCCGCATGTCATCGTCGCGTCAGCTGCCAGCAACGCCGTCGCGCAGACACTGCAGACCATGGCCGCCGGCCTCGGTCAATCAGCGAAACCCCGCACACCGGCTGCTGTACGCGACCTTGCCGCCACGCCCGCTGACGACCCACGCGGCGCCGGGTTGGCAGCAGGCGCTCTGCCACTGGTCATGGGCGGTCTACTGGCCGCAGTGGTGCTGACCAGGCTCATCCGTGGCACTGGCCGGCGGGTCATTGGGGCACTGGCCGCGGCGGCAACCAGCGGCCTGACGCTGGCAGCGATCCTGCAATTCTGGTTCGGTTCACTGAGCGGGTCCTATCCGGCCAACGCCGGCGCCATCGCGCTGACGATCGCGGCCACCGCCCTGACCGTCCTCGGGCTGGAATCCCTCCTTGGATTCGCCGGAATCGGAATCGGTGCAGTTGTCATGATGCTGATCGGCAACCCGCTCTCGGGCACGTCGACCGCACCCGAGATGCTGCCGGGCTGGTCCGGCACGCTGGGCCAGTTGCTGCCGCCGGGGGCGGGTGGCTGGTTGCTGCGATCGACGGCGTTCTTCGACGGCCGAGGCGCTGCCCACGCCCTCATCGTGCTTGTCACCTGGGTTTCCCTCGGTGCGCTGCTCTGCCTGGTCGGCGGCTTGCGCGCCAACCGCGGCGCAGGACCTCGGACCAGGCGCACCTCACCGAAGGAAGCTGCCCTCGAATCGCGCCGCCGCGAGCCGACGTTTCAGTGATCGTTGAAACGTCGTTCGGGAGGTTCTGGACGTTCCTAGCCTGGCTGGACGTTTGTTGCTCAGACAGGAGAGGGGAGCAGGCTCGTGGGTACTGCGGCCGGCATGATCAAGGAAGCTCGCAAGCACATCGGACTGACCGAGAACAAGGGGAACAACCGCAACTACATGACCGAGTGGTACGGCGCGAACGCCACGCCGTGGTGTGACATCGCGGTCAGCTACGTGGCTGCGCACTCCGGCAATCTCGAGGCCGTCTTCGGCAAACACGCGTCGTGCCGAGAGCACATCAACGCCTTCAAGCGCCAGGGCGCCTGGCACCAGGGACGCGCCGGGATCGCCGCCGGAGACGTCGTGTTCTTCGAACTCGACGGCGACCCGCGCGTCGACCATGTCGGCATCGTGCAGGAAGCCCGCGCCGGCGAGCTGGTGACCCTCGAGGGCAACACGTCGAAGCCCGGCGGCGGTCCGGATGGATTCTGGGAGAAGAAGCGCAAGTACTCGTTGGTGGTCGGCTACGGCAGGCCGGCGTACGGCGGCACCGGTGTCATCCAGCCGCAGCCCGGCGGCAAGCTCGAGGTGGACGGAAAGCTCGGTCCGAAGACCTACGCCGCGCTGCAGACGGCGCTCAACAAGCACGGGGCTTCCCTCGGCGTGGACGGCAAGTTCGGGCCGCTGACCAAGAAGGCGCTGCAGAAGCATCTCGGCGTCACCGCGGACGGCGCGATCGGCCCGGTCACGGTCAAGGCGTTGCAGAAGAAGGTGGGCGCGGGTGTCGACGGCGAGTGGGGACCTGACACCACGCGGCACCTGCAACAGGCACTCAACGCCGGCACCTTCTGACCCGGGACGCTGACGCCGCTCTTCGTGGCGACCGCACTCGGACCCCCTGGAAACGCTGACGAAACGTTGGTCCTGGTTCGCTCGTCGGCATGACTCACCAACGATCGCTCGAACCCGCCTCGTCGCGGCGGGTTGCGCTGGGACTGCTGACCGCGCTTCCACTCGCGACGAGCGGCGTACCCGCTGCAGCTCCTGCCCGCGCGGCCGACCGGTCCGGGGCGATCCCGAAAGACACCCGTCCCGGCGGCGCCTATGACCGGTACGTCGCGAAACTCGCCGCGGAGGACAGGTTCTCCGGCACCGTGCTGCTCGCCCATCGCGGTCGAACGGTGCTCGCGCGAGCCTACGGCCTGGCCGACAGGCAACGCCGGATCCCGAACCGCCTCGACACGATCTACAACCTGGCGTCCGCGGCCAAACCGTTCACCGGGCTCGCGATCGTCCAGCTCGCGCAGCGAAACAAGCTCCGCTTCACGGACCTGATCGGTCAGCACCTCACCGGGTATCCGGCCGCGACAGCGGACCGCGTCAGCATCCACCACCTGCTCACCCACACCTCCGGCTTGCCGAACTTTCCGAATGCCGACCGGAAACAGGTCACCCACAGCGTCGAAGAGGAGACGGCCTTCCACAACAGCGGCCATCGCCAGGTCGTGCCGGCGTTCGTCCCCGGCAGCAAACACTCCTACAGCAGTACCGGCTTCTCGATCCTCGGCGAGATCGTGGAGTCGATCAGCGGGTTGCCGTTTCACGAGTACATACGGCGGAACATCTTCCAGCCCGCCGGGATGACGAGCTCGGCGTACTACACCCGGCCGGACTGGCTGACCGATCCCCGGATCGCGCATCCGTACATCTACCAGACCGACGGCAACCGGGTGGACGGCGTACGCAACCTCGACGCCGGCGCCGTACTCAACGGGGGACAGGGGACCAACGCGGCCCGGGCGTTCATCGGGTCGGGTGGCGGTGGCGGATTCTCCAGCGCGCCCGACCTGGTCAGGTTCGCGCAGGCGCTGGCGCGGCCGGGCACGTTGCTCGACCCGGCGTTCACCGAGGTCTACCTGGGCCCGAAGTTCCCGACTCTTCCGCTGTCCGGCAGGCCGGCGCCCGGGAACCAGCAGTTCGCCGCCTACGGACCGATCTGCGGGATTGTCGACAATCAGCGCCTGACCACTCACGGCGGCGGCATCGCCGGCGGCAACACCAACTGGACCATCTACCGCGACGGCGACTGGATCGGCGTCATCCTCTGCAACTACGACCTGGACATCCCCGCCATCATCACCGCCGAACGCGCCGCCGTCCTCGACCCACCAACGTCCTGAGACGGGCCGGGGACGGACTTGGCGTATGGCCGGATGGTCAGGACGGCTTGCAGTTGAACTTCAGGTCGTCCGGGCTGGTGGTTTGGTACTTGCTGGTCTGCCAGGTGATGGCGGCTGTTCGCCCGGGAACCTGTCGGCAGCCGTCCGGCAGGACGCTACTTGTCCCGCGACCGGCTGCCCACCGCGGCGTAGGTCCGGGTGCTCGTCCAGCGGCGTGGTTGCGGGTGTTCGCGCAGCGGCGTGGGTGCGGGCCCCGTAACCCGTTGCCATCCACAACCAACAACTGCCGACCCGATGTCAGCCGCCGCCTTGGCTGAGCGCGATTGCGACGAATAGAAATGCGGCGATCAGCAGGCCGGCGACCAGATACGCGAGCACTGTTGCCGACACAGCGGCCGCGCGACCCGTGGTTTGGGCCCGCGCCACCTTGAGCCCGCCGCGGGCGCAGCGAACGGCGGCGGCGCCGACGAACAGAGCTGGGACGAACTGGAGGAGCAGCCCTGAGGCGTCGAACGACGGGTCCGAGTACGCCAGGTCGTACATCGCATCGGACGACAGCCAAACCACCACTGGCGTGAGGACACTCAACACGACGGCCGCCCCCACCAGACCCCGCCACAGCCCGCGCCCGCCGGAGACCTCCTCGGCGCCGCGTCGAGCGAACCGCCTCGCCGCAATCCACGCCGCGATGCCCAAGGCAAGCAGTCCGAGGAAGGAGGCAAGAGCAACATTGTCCCGTCGATAGCCTTCCGGCTCCGCCGTACTGTCGCCTCCCGGCTTGAGGCTCGGCTGCGCCTTGACAGGATCGTCAACGTCCATGGCCTGCAGCTCGCCGCCGCCGACCACCATGCCGTTCTCCTCCAACTCGAGCAGGCTGTTGGCCGGGCGCTGTCCGTTGAGCTGTAGAGCTGCCACGCCGTCGCGGATCGGTACGTCGACGCTGATGGGCTGTCCATCGGGTTCAGCACCCGTCCTGATCGCCACCCGCGTCACAGTCGGAGCGGGTACGACGAAGTCCACGGCGGCAATCTCGTTGTCGACACCCAACGAGAGCGACCACCGATCCACCGGCCGGCCGAGCTCGACGAGCCGCAGAGACTGCACTGATGTCCCGGTCCGGCCGTAGAGTGCAACAAACGATTCACTGTTGGACCGCGTCTCGACGACCACCAGGGTGAGGCCTTCGACTTGGGTCGCGAGCAGCGTGTTGCCTGGGTCGCGGCCCTCCGTGTTCAGCCGCTCGGTCACGTCATCCAGGAGGACGCGGTCGTCGCTGAGGTTGCACCGTAATGGCCAGGCAGCGATGCCGTGTGCGGCCCGGTTCTGCTCGCGCTCCTCTCTGGAGGTGCAGCCTCCGCCGAGGAGTATCAAGAGAGCGGCCAGAAATGCTACGCCGACGCGCATGGTCCCCACCAATACCAGGCATGGGGCGGCCCCGGTTTCAGTAAACCACTAGATGTTGCGGGGGTGGACGGTGTTGCGGATTACTACGTGGGTGCCGAGGGTGGTGTGGTGTTCGGTGGGGGTGGGGTCCAGGGCCAGGGCGGCGGCGGTGCGGCCTAGTTCGCGGGCGGGGATGTGGACGGTGGTCAGTTGGAGGTCGGCGGCGAAGGAGTCGTTGTTGAAGCCGACGACCGAGATATCTTCGGGGACCCTGAGGCCGGCGTCGCGTAGTGCTTGCATCGCGCCGGAGGCGACGTGGTCGGTGTGCGCCAGTACGCCGGTGAACGTCGGCGGACCGGCCTCGAGGACCTCACGCATCCGGGCATAGCCGGACTCGCGGTTCCAGGCCGGATGGATCTCCAGCGCCGGGTCGAGCTCGCCACCCAGGTCGCGCAGGGCGTTGCGGTACCCGACGGAGCGTCGGGTCGTGATGCTCTGGCCGTCCGGGCCACCGAGGAGCAGGATCCGGCGATGACCGCGAGACAGTAGGTGGCTGGTGGCGGCGTACGCTCCGCCCTCGTTGTCGTACTCGACCGAGGCGTCCTGGAAACCAGGGTCGATCGGAGGCCGGGCGCACAGCACCAAACGAGTGCCGGACTGCCTGAGTTGAGCGGCGAAGCTGCCCATCCGCTCCCGGTACTCGTCGCTCTCGACCACCGCTCCGACCAGGATGATGGCCTCGACGTGCTGGGCGTGCATCTGCCGCAGTACGGCGAGCTCGCGGTCCAGATCGCCTCCGCTGGTGCCGATCAGGCACAGCTTGCCGGCTTCGGCGACGCCGGTCGCGATGCTCTCCACCAGGCTCATCAGGAACCCGTCGTCGAGCATCATCACCACCAGGGCGATGGTGCCGGTGCCTTGGCGGGTCAGGGCGCGGGCGTGCGGGTTCGCGACGTAGTCGAGCTCGCGGACGGCGCGCATCACCTTGTCCCGGGTCTTGGGCGCCGGGGGATAGCTGCCGTTGAGGATGCGGGAAACGGTCGTCACGGAGACGCCGGCCCGGGCCGCGACGTCCCGGATACTCGGCCGTCCATCACTCATGCGCCGCTCCTCGGTCGGTTAAAGCGTTGTACCAAATCGTAACACCCCGCCAGCGCGTGCGCAGTGGAAAACGCTTGCTCCAGACGGTGTCTGCCTCTTGACCAAGGTGTGCAACCGTTTTACCTTTCTCGTCAGGTCGTGGCTGGAGAGTCGTCGCGATCCCTCGACGAAAGGTCGTGCCATGCTCACCCAACTCGTCCGGCGGCTGACTGTCGTGGCGCTCGCCGCGGTCGTCGCCTTCCCCACGCTTCCGCCACCAACTGCCGATGCCGCGTCGTCCGCAACCATGGCCATCGAGCCGCCTCCCAGCGTCGTGGACCTGCTGAACCCGCAACATCCCCGCTTGCTCGCGAGCCCCGCCACCTTCGCCACGGCGAGCCAGCGCCTGCAGACCGACACCCGCTTGCAGAGCTGGTTCGCGAAGGTGCGCAGGGACGCCGACGCGATGCTCGGTACGACGCCGAAGTCGCCGCCGAACAACCTCGACAACAGTCGTGAGGTGAAGCGCCGGGTCTACTCGCTGGCGCTGGTGTACCGGCTGACTGGTGACACCCGGTACGCCGCTCGCGCGACACAGGAGCTCCTGGCCATGTCGGCGTACCCGGACTGGAATCCGTCGCACTTCCTCGACGTCGGCGAGATGACGAATGCGGTTGCCGTGGGCTACGACTGGCTCCACGACTACCTATCGGCGGCTCAGCGCACAACAATCCGCACGGCGATCGAGACGAAAGCGCTGCAGCCTGCCCTCGAGATCTACAACCGATCGGCCAGCTTCTACACGCAGACACACAACTGGAACCTTGTCTGCAACTCGGTGGCGTTGGGTGCGCTGGCCATCGGCGACGAGAACCCCGACCTGGCCGACCAGGTGCTGCGGAAGAGCATCAGCTCGATCCAGAACGGGATCAGCGAGTACGCGCCCGGCGGCGGGTACGCGGAGAGCCCGGTCTACTGGACGTACGGCACTGAGTACCTGGTCCAGTACCTCGCCGCCTTGAAGACCGCGGTTGGCACAGACTTCGGCTTGTCGGGTCTGCCGGGCCTGTCCATCACCGGCGACTTCCCGATCCACGTGACGGGCGCGACCGGCGACGTCTTCAACTTCGGCGACGGCGGCACGGACCTGTTCGGGACCCCGACGTCCGGCTGGTACCTGCCGTCGATGATGTGGATGGGAACCAGGTACCAGCGCTCGCACCTGGCCTCCTGGCAGGCCGCTCGCGCCGATCGCTCGGCCAGTCCGCTGGACATCCTCTGGTACGACCCGAGCCGCACCGGCGGGACCACCCATCCGACCTGGACCGACTGGCTCTTCCGCGGTGTCGACGTAGCGACGGCACGCAGTGCCTGGGACGACCCCTACGCGGTCTCGGTCGCCACCAAAGGACTGCGGGCCGGCTACGACCAGGTCGTCGCACACGAGAACCTCGATGCCGGCGACCTGGTGATGGACGCGAATGGTGTCCGCTGGTTCGACGATCTGGGTGCCGACAGCTACAGCCTGCCCGGGTACTTCGACTGGAGGAAGAACACCGGTGGACGCTGGGATTACTACGTCGCTCGTCCCGAGGGCCAGAACACCATGCAGCTCGGCTCCGGTCCGGACCCGCAGACCGCGTTGACCAATGGCGCGCCCGTCATCGAGACGGGCTCGACGTCTCAGCAGTGGTACGAGATCACCGACCTGACCGGGATGTACGGCGGCCGCGTGCAACGGGCTCAACGTGGTGTGAAGCTGTTCGACGACCGCCGTCAGCTCCTGATCCAGGACGAGGTCCAGGCCGGTCAGGCGATCGACTACTGGTCGTTCCTGCACACCCGGGCCGACGTCACCGTCGCGGCCGACGGACGATCCGCGACGCTGTACCGCGGAGGCCAACGCTTGTGGGTGCAACTGATGGCGCCGGCTGGTGCTCGGCTCCTGGTCGGCGATGCCACACCGCTGCCAGGCAGCCCGAGCCCGGTGGGACAGAGCGCACAGGCCGGGATCCGCAAGCTGATTGTCAACATTCCTGATGTCACCAATGCAACAATCGCGCTCCGTGCGGTGCCGCTCGCCGCGGGGCAGCAGCCACCGTCCACGACACCCGCCATCACCCCGCTGGGTTCGTGGACACCAGGCTCGACCACCGCCGCGCCACTCACCGGGCTCGTTGTCGGCGGCAAGCAACTCGACGGCTTCGACTCGCAACGCTTCCGGTACGACGTGACGCTGCCTTGGACCGCAGCCCGTGCACCGAAGGTGGTCGCGGAGACCGCCGGGGGCGCCGTGGCAGTCGTGTCCCAAGCAAGTGAGCTGCCCGGGGTAGCCACCGTCACGACCTACCAGACCGGCCGTCGCGGACCGACGTACGAAGTGCACTTCCGGCAGCCCGGCAAGCTCGGTCGCGCGTACGCCGTGGCGTCGGCGAGCGCGAGTGGTGACGACGGCAATGCGGCCGCCAACACCGTCGACGGAAATCTTGGCAGTCGTTGGTCGGCCGCGGGGGACGGGCAGTACATCACCTACGACCTCGGCAGGTCTCGCACGCTCGGCGCGGTGGCCGTTGCCTTCTACAACGGCAGCCGCCGGACGGCGACCTTCGACGTACTGACGTCACCCGACGGCACCACCTGGAGCACGGCCCGGGCAGGCATCGTGTCCTCCGGGACCACGGATGACCTGGAGGTGTTCAGCTTCCCAGCCACTACGGCGAGGTACCTGCGAATCGTCGGACACGGCAACTCGGTGAGCAACTACAACAGCATCGTCGAGGTCCGCAGCTACGCCAGCACCGCCGACGCGAAGGCCGACGCGCCACGGCTGCCCGTCGTACTCGGATCAGTCAGCGTGACAAAGCCGTCAGAGCTGATTGTCGGCGAGAGTCAACCGCTGTCCCTGACCGGAACGCGGACCGACGGCCGCCCCGCTGATCTGACCGGAGCGCAAATCACCTGGACCAGTAGCACGCCCGCCACGGCATCGGTCAACGCCGAGGGTGTTGTCACCGCAATGGCGGGCGGCACGGCATCGGTCGCGGCGATGGTCACCGAGCCGCCGGTGCTGAAGGTGGCCCGCGCGACGTTCACAGTGATCGACCCGTCGCGTGTCGAGGTGACGGCCGACGCCTTCGTCCGCAACGGCTCGTTCGCGGATACGACGTACGGCAACGCGGCAGCCCTCGAAGTCCGCAACAACCCCAACCTGGGCAGCGGCTACGACCGAGTCGCCTACCTCGAGTTCGACCCGTCCAGCATCCGTGGAACCGTCCAGTCCGCCAGCTTGCAGCTGTACGGCGGTATCGACGACGGCACGGCCACGTCGACAGTGAACGGCGTCTACGCCGTCGACGGCGAGTGGACCGAGTCCACGCTGACATGGAACAACCGTCCGGCGTTAGGCGCCGAGCTCGACAAGCTCACGCTCGACGGCACGGCCGCCTGGCGCACTGCCGATCTCACCGGCTACGTCCAAGGGCAGCTCGCTGCCGGCGCGCCGATCCGGATCGCCATCGCCTCGACCGTGAACTCCTACGGGCCGCACACCGCCTTCAACAGCAAAGAGGCGACCGGCAACCGCCCCTACCTGCACCTGACCTTCTCCTGAGCTCTGCAATCCATCGGAAGGAACTCGACATGGCAACACACATCTCCCGGCGGCGGCTGCTGCAACTCGGCGGTCTCGCGGCGGGATCGAGCCTGCTGACCGCCTGCGGCGGCGGGTCGAACTCGGCCGGCGGCGCAGTGACCGTCCGAGTCGCGTACGACGGGAACGCGGAGCGCACCAAGCAGGTCGGCCTGGCCCTGCAGAAGATCCAGTCCAAGCTGACCGGTGTCACGATCCAGTCCGAGTTCGGTGGTGACGACGCCTTCTTCACCAAGGTGCGGACGCAGATCGCCAGCGGCGACGGCCCGGACATCTTCCTCGCCAACACCATCGACCTCGGCAACTACGTGAAGAGCAACGCGGCGCTGGACGTGGGCAAGTACCTGCCCAGCGTCATCAAGACCGCTGACTGGGATCAGCAGCTGCTCAAGGCCGCCCAGGTCGACGGCAAGCAGTACAGCATCGGGACCGGGGTCAACTCGTTCTGCTTGCTGTACGACAGGCCGGCGTTCGAGAAGGCCGGGATCAAGACCCTCGATCCGGCCTGGACCTGGGACGACTTCGCGGCGATCGCAAACGAGGTCTCCAACGCGAACGGCCGCAAACCGTACGGCACCAGCGACGCGGGCCGCGACCTCCAGGCCTTCCAGGTCTTCACCCGGGGCAACGGCGGCGAGCTCTTCACCCCCGACGGCGCGCTCGGCTTCACCGAGGAGCACGTGGTCGCGTTCTGGTCGCTGTGGAAGCGGCTGCGTGACACTGGAGCCACCGTCCCGGCCGAGGTCACCGCGGCGGCCGACTTCAACAACAACAACCTGGTCAAGCGCAAGGCCGCGATGAACTTCGACTTCTCGAACCGCATCCTGTCCAACCAGACCCTGGCAGGCCGCCCGCTCGGATCCACGACGTACCCACAAGGCGACCGGCCCGGCACCTACATCCGGCCCTCGCGGGTCTGGGCGGTCTACAGCCGGAGCAAGAACCCCGAGAAGGCCGCGCAGGTGCTGGACGGCCTGCTCAACGATCCCGACGCGGCGCTGCTGATCCGCACCCAACTCGGAGTCCCCAACAACCCCAAGAACCGAGCCGCGGTGGAAGCGTCGGCGACAGCGGACCAGGCTCGCGAGTTCACCCACCTCGAGCTCGTGGAGAAGCACCACACGCCGCTCGAGAACGTCGTGTTCCCTGCCGGTGGCGGCGATGTGTCCGGAGCCTTCCAGACGTACGCCGACAAGGTCGCCTTCGGCAAGCTGTCGGTCGCGGACGCGGCCCGCGCCTTGATCGCGGACGCCACCAAAGCCCTGAAGGGCTGAGCGCTCGTGGCAACTGCACTGGTTGATGTCCCGGCCGCAGCCGAGGGAGTGCGCCGTACGGCGACGCGCAGCCGGGACGGACGCTGGAGCGCATTGTTCCTCGCGCCCTGGCTGCTCGGTCTGGTGCTGCTGACGCTCGGGCCGATGGTCGCCTCGCTGTACTTCTCGTTCACCGACTTCGGCCTGCTCGGCAGTCCGTCCTGGGTCGGGGCCCATAACTACACCGAGCTGCTCACCGACGATGCGTCGTACTGGCAGTCGATCAAGGTGACGCTGGTGTACGTCGGCCTGTCGGTGCCGATCAAACTCGCCATCGCCCTCGGTGTCGCGATGGTGCTGAACACGAAGCTCCGCGGGTTGTCCTTCTACCGCGCGGTCTTCTACCTGCCGTCGTTGCTAGGGGCAAGCGTCGCCGTGGCGATCATGTGGCGCCAGCTGTTCACCGGTGACGGTGTGGTCAACCAGTTCCTCGGCGCGTTCGGGATCGACGCGCCGAGCTGGGTCTCGAACCCCGACTACTCGATCTACACCCTGGTCGCGCTCGCCGCGTGGCAGTTCGGCACCCCGATGCTGATCTTCCTGGCCGGCCTGCAGCAGATCCCGCGCACGCTGCTGGAGGCGGCCAGCGTGGACGGCGCCGGCGCGGTCAGCCGGTTCTTCCGCGTCACCTTGCCGCTGCTGACCCCGATCCTGTTCTTCAACCTCATCATGCAGGTGATCGGCGCGTTCCAGACGTTCTCCCAGGCGTACGTCGTCGGCGACGGGCAAGGCGGCCCGGCCGAGTCCACGCTGGTCTACAGCCTGTATCTCTACAAGGCGGCGTTCGTCGAGTTCAAGATGGGCTACGCCTCCGCGATCGCCTGGGTGCTGCTGGTCGCGATCGCCGCGATCACGGCCGTCAACTTCCTCTTCTCACGGTACTGGGTCTTCTATGACGACGAACGCTAACCGCCGGTCTGTCTCGATCGCTCGCCACACACTGCTGTTGGCCGGCGTCCTGCTCATGCTCTACCCGGTCGCGTGGATGCTGAGCAGTTCGGTGAAGCCGGCTGGTGACATCTTCACCACCAGCTCACTGATCCCACGGTCGTGGGATCTGTCGAACTACGCCACCGGCTGGGAGGGCGCGGGCAACTCCTTCGGCGCCGCGATCGTGAACTCGTTCCTGGTCGCCTGCGTCTGCGTCGCCGGCAACGTGCTGTCGTGCTCGATGGCCGCCTTCGCCTTCGCCCGGCTGCGGTTCCGCTTCCGCGGCGCCGCGCTGGCGGTCATGCTCGCCACGATCATGCTGCCGCACCAGGTGCTGCTGATCCCGCAGTACTACCTGTTCTTCCAGGCCGGCTGGGTCAACACATTCCTGCCGCTCACGGTGCCGAAGTTCCTCGCGGTCGACGCCTTCTTCATCTTTCTGATGGTCCAGTTCATCCGCGGCCTGCCCCGCGAGCTTGACGAGGCCGCCGTGATCGACGGCTGCGGCCCGGCCCGGATCTACTGGCACATCATCCTGCCGCTGCTCACCCCGGCGATGGTGACGACTGCGATCCTGACCTTCGTCTGGACGTACGACGACTTCTTCGGTCAGCTCATCTATCTGACCGACCCGGCCAAGCAGACCGTCCCGGTCGCGCTCAGCGGCTTCATGGACAACATGGGCGGCGACTCGCTGTGGGGCCCGATGTTCGCCATGTCGGTGATCGCCCTGATTCCGGTCGTTGTCATCTTCCTGGTGTTCCAGAAACGCATCGTCGAAGGCGTTGCCACCACAGGCCTCAAGGGCTGACGGCTACGCGGGCTGGTTGGTGGTGGCGGACCAGGCGGCCAGGAGCTTCAGGTTGTCGGCGGTGGGGGTGTTCTTGGGGGCGGTGTAGACGAGCAGGGTCAGGCCGGGGTGGGAGGGGAGCTCGAGGGCTTCGAAGTTGAGGTCGAGGTCTCCGACGGCCGGGTGGTGCAGCTTCTTGTGGCCGGTGCGGTGGAAGCGGACGTTGTGGGCGGCCCACCGGACGCGGAAGTCTTCGCTGCGGGTGGAGAGTTCGCCGATGAGCTCGATCAGGTGTTTGTCGTGCGGGTTGCGGCCGGCCTCGGAGCGCAGCATGGCGGCGATGTCGTCGGCGGCGCGGTCCCAGTCGGTGAAGAACTCGCGGGAGGCGGGGTCGAGGTAGATGAAGCGGGCGGTGTTGGCGGGCCGGCGGGGGTCGGCGAGCATCGGCGCGTACAAGGCGAGCGCCAGTCGGTTCGCGGCGAGGTGGTCGTGGCGGGCGTTGCGGACCCAGGCGGGGGCCTCGGTGATGGCGTCGAGGACTTCGAGGACGCTGGAGGGCACCGTTCCGGGGCTGGGCTTGCGCCGGCGCGGCGGCGTCGGCTCAGCGGCACGCGCGAGGTCGAACAGATGCTCGCGCTCGGCCTCGTCCAACTGCAGCGCGCGGGCGACGCCGTCGAGGACGGAGTCGGAGGCGCCGGCCAGGTTGCCGCGTTCCATGCGCACGTAGTAGTCGATGCTGACGCCGGCCAGCATCGCCACTTCCTCGCGGCGGAGCCCCTTGACCCGCCGATTCCCGCCGTACGCCGGGAGTCCCGCCTGCTCTGGGGTCAGCCGGGCACGGCGCGACGAGAGGAACTCGCGGACCTCTGCTCGGTTGTCCATGCCTCCACGGTAGAGGGCGGCGGGACGGGGAAGGAGGTACTGCCAGTACCTGGATCAGCAGGTCCTCCCGCGGCGCCGCCGGCGCCTCTTCACTGGGACCGTGACCCCCCGACCTCGCGCCACCCTGGCGATCATCCTCGTCAGCTACTTCATGATCCTGCTGGACAACTCGATCATCTTCACCGCGCTACCGACGATCCGGACGGCGATGGGCTACTCCGCGGCCGGCCTCGCCTGGGTGCAGGACGCGTACACGCTGGTCTTCGGTGGTCTGCTGCTGCTCGGTGCTCGGGCGGGTGACCTGCTGGGGCGGCGCCGGGTGTTCGTCTTCGGACTGACCGTGTTCTCGCTCGCGTCGCTGCTGATCGGCCTCGCGCCGACGGGCTGGTGGCTGATCGCTGCCCGGGCGTTGCAGGGGATCGGGGCCGCGATCGTCGCCCCGGCGTCACTGTCGTTGCTGACAGCAAGTTTCCCGGAGGGGCGGGAGCGGTCCAGAGCCGTTGCCCTGTACGGCGCGACCGCGGGCATCGGCGCCAGTCTCGGGCTCGTGATCGGCGGCGCCGTCGCCGAGTGGATCTCGTGGCGCGCCGGGTTCTTCCTCAACGTGCCGATCGGTACGGCGATGATCCTGCTGGCACCCCGGTTCCTCGAGGAGACAGGTCGCCGTACCGGTCGCTTCGACGTGGTCGGCGCGGTGAGCGCCACGCTGGGCGTGGGGGCATTGGTGTTCGGGATCATCCACTCCGCTGACGGCGGCTGGGGATCCCCGGTGACGGTGGGCGCACTGCTCGCCGGAGCCGGGCTGCTGGTGACGCTGGTCGCGAGTGAGCGAAGGGTGCCGCAGCCGATCATGCCGTTGCGGTTGTTCGCCAGCCGGCTGCGCGTCGGCGCCTATGTCGCCCGCTTGCTGTATCTGGGGGCGATGATCGGGTTCTTCTACTTCGCCACCCAGTTCCTGCAGGGCGTGCTCGGCTTCAGCGCTTTGCAGGCAGGGGTCGCTTTCTTCCCGATGACGGTGGTGAACTTCGCGGTCGCGCTGGCGATCCCACGGCTGGTCGCTCGGCTCGGTCAGACGGTGCCGTTGACTGCGGGCGTCGTTCTGACGCTGGTCGGGATGGCCTGGTTGAGCCGGGTGGGGGCGACCAGTTCGTACTGGGACGCGGTCGCGTTGCCGATGGTGCTCATCGGTGCCGGGCAGGGGCTGGCGTTCGCGCCGCTGACCTCGGCGGGGATTGCCGGGGTCCCGGCGGCGGATGCCGGCGCGGCCTCGGGGTTGGTGAACACCTTCCATCAACTGGGGATGGCGCTCGGGCTCGGCGTCCTGGTTGCGGTGTCCGCCGGCTCCGGTGCATTGGCTGCACAAGTGAGCGCAGCCTTGGCAGCCGGGAGCGTGCTGCTGGGGCTGTGCTTGATCACCGTACTGATTCTGATGAGAGGAACGATTCGTGGTGGAGAAGTTGCCCAAGGCACCGACCGGCAAAGGGCCGGCGGAGTGGTTCACCGGTGAGGTCTGGTTCGACCAGATCTGCCGGGGTGAAGAGCCGTCGCGGGTGCGGGTCAACTCCGTGCACTTCGCGCCGGGTGCGCGGACGGCGTGGCACAAGCACGCGGTCGGGCAGACCCTGCACGTGACCGAGGGCGTCGGCTTGGTGCAGGCGCGCGGCGGCGAGCTGATCGTGATGCGACCCGGCGACACCGTCCACACCCCGCCGGGGGAGTGGCACTGGCACGGCGCCACACCTGACCACTTCATGACCCACCTGGCCATTTGGGAAGGCACAGGCGACGACCCCGAGACCACCTGGGGCGAGCACGTTACTGACGAGGAGCACTGATGCGAGCGACCTATCTGTACGGCGCCGGCGACGTCCGCGTGGCCGACGTACCGGATCCGATCATCAAGGAGCCGACCGACGCGATCGTGCGGGTGGTGCGGGCGTGTGTCTGCGGTTCGGATCTGCATCCGTACCACTCGATGGCTGCGTCCGCGGACGGGAGCTCGATGGGCCATGAGTTCGTCGGGGTCGTCGAGGAGACCGGGGGAGCGGTAACGACGGTGAAGCCCGGGGACTTCGTGATCGCGCCGTTCGCCTGGTCGGACGGCACGTGCGAGTTCTGCCGCGAGGGTTTGCACACTTCGTGTCGGTACGGCGGTTTCTGGAACAGTCCCGGTGTGGGCGGCGGACAGGCCGAGGCAGTCCGCGTTCCGCTGGCTGACGGCACGCTCGTCGCCGTACCGGTCGAGGAGACGTCGCCGCTGATCCCATCGCTGCTCACGCTGTCCGACGTTTACGGGACCGGCTACCACGCCGCGGTCAAGGCGAACGTCAGCCCTCGCACCACGGTCACCGTGATCGGCGACGGCGCGGTTGGCCTGCTGGCTGTCCTGTCCGCCAAGCAGCTCGGCGCCGAGCGCATCATTCTGATGGGCCGGCACACGGTCCGGACCGACCTTGGGCGTGCGTACGGCGCCACTGATGTCGTCGCGGAGCGCGGTCCGGAAGGTATCGCGAAGGTCCGTGAGCTGACTGGCGGCGACGGCACTCACGTGGTCATCGAGGCGGTCGGTCACATGCCCGCTTACGAGCAGGCCGTCGGGGTTGTCCGACCAGGTGGCGTCATCAGCCGGGTCGGCGTACCTCAGTACGAAGCCGCTCCGGTCGGCTTTGCGAGCCTCTTCGGCCCCAACATCACGCTCACCGGCGGGCCTGCCCCGGCGCGCGCCTACATCGAGACCTTGCTACCCGCCGTACTCGATGGAACCGTCAACCCCGGCAAGGTGTTCGACCGCGAAGTCGCTCTCGACGACGTCGCCGCCGGCTACCGGGCGATGGACGAGCGCGAGGCCCTCAAGGTCCTCGTACGCCCCTGAAGGAGGCACTGACGTGACCACGAACGGCTGGACGCCCGACGAGCTCACCCGGATCGGCGGCGCCACCGAGCTGAAGCTGGCGTCGTACCGCAAGGACGGCACTCTGCGGCGCTACATCACCATGTGGACCGTCGCCGTCGGCACCAGCATCTACGTACGGTCGGCCTACGGCACCGACAACCCGTGGTTCCGCAGGGCAGTCGCCGCCGGCCGTGGACGCATCCGCGCCGGCGGCGTCGAGCGCGACGTCGAGTTCACCCGCCTGACCGCGGACGACCCAACCCACGCCGACATCGACGCCGCCTACCACGCCAAGTACGACCACTACGGCGCCCGCCTCGTCAACACCGTCACCGGCGCCGACGCCCCCAACACCACCCTGCAGGTCGACCCCTAGGTGAGAACGAGGAAGCCGTCGCGAAGCGGGTCGTTCGGGTCGATGGTCCACTCCGCCGTTCCGGTGACGTACGCCGTACCGGTGATCCGGTTGCGGACGCCGGGGATCCCGCCGACGTCGACGTGCTCCACCGGTACGGCGGTGAACGTCTCGCCGGTGATGCTTTCGTGGACGAGGGCCTCGCCAAGTGCCAGCCGACCGCGGGCGACCAGCGTGGACGCCCGCGCGGAGGTGCCGGTGCCGCAAGGGGAGCGGTCCGCGCCTCCGGGCCGGATCACCACCGAGCACAGGTTCGTGGCATCGGTACGCCGAGGCGGGCCGATGAACTGCACATGCGTGACACCCTCAATGCCTTCCAGAACAGGGTGTTTCACGGCGATCGACGAGTTGACGACGTCACGCACGGTCTCGGCGAGCAGGATGCGCCGGCCGACCCGAGGGTCCGCCAGGTCGAGGCCGACGGTGGTCGCGTCGACGATCGCGTAGAAGTTGCCGCCCCACGCGATGTCGACCTGGATCGTGCCGATACCGGGCAGGTCGATGTCGACGTCCCGCGCGTACAGGAACGACGGCGTGGAGGTGAACGTGACGCTGGTGACCCGGTGGTCCGCAACGGTCGCCACGGTCTCGATCAATCCTGCGGGTGTGTCGAGCACCAGCTGGGTGGTCGGTGTGGTCACCGGGACGAGGTCGTGCTGGATCAGGACCGTGACCAGCCCGATGGTGTCGTGGCCGCACATCGGCAGATGTCCGCTGGCCTCGATGTAGAGCACGCCGACATCGGCACGCGGATCGCAGGGCGGGAGCACGATGCAGCCGGACATCACCGAGTGACCCCGAGGCTCGAACATCAGCGCCGTACGGACCCAGTCGTGCCGGGCCTCGAGGTCGTGCATCTTGGCGAGCATCGTGTCGCCGGACAGGTCGGGGACGCCGGACAGCACGGTTCGGGTCGGGTTGCCGGCGGTGTGCGACTCGATGGTGCGGAAAGTGGTCATCACAGTGAGGTCTCTCCCCAGAGGTCGGCGACGGTGTAGCCGCGTGGGAACGGGTCATCGGGGTGCAGCACGTGCTGGTTGAAGCCGGTGATCCACGCTCGACCGCGGATCGAGGGCACCACCGCGTCGCGATCGCCGACGCGAACCTGCTCGTGCAGGAGGCCTTCGAACCTGGTCCCCACCACGCCTTGGTGGATGTACGGCGTGTGCAGCCCGAGCTCACCGCGGGCGTACAGACAAGCCATCCGCGCCGACGTACCCGTGCCGCACGGGGAACGATCCAACACGCCGCGCCAGGTCTCGGGCCGGTTGGCGTCGAGTGCGCCGGTCGGCAGGATCACGCTGTTGCGACCGGAGACCCCGGGATCGGTCGACGGCCCGTGCAGCATGACGAGTGAGATCTGGCTGAGGTTGTCGTCCTGCGGATGTTTCACCGTCACCTGCTCTCGGGCCGAGGCGAGCAGCGCAGCGCCAGCGCGGACCAGTGCCCGTGCGTTCGCGGCGCCGAGTTCGACCCCAAGCGCTGACGCCGGCGCTTGGACGTAGTACTGCCCGCCGAAGGCGATGTCGGCGTGCACGGTCCCGTACTCGAGTACGTCGATCGGCGTGTCCAGCGACTCGACCCACGAAGGGACGTTCCGCACCTGGACGTCGCGGACCTTGGTGCCGTCGACGCGCGCCGTCGCCTCGACCAGACCGGCCGCGGTCTCGATCCGGACCACCGTCTCCGGCGCGCGCAGCGGTAGCGCTCCGGTCTCCAGGATCGCGGTGACCGCGCACATCGTGTTGCTGCCCGACATCGGGCGGAACCCGCCCTGCTCGAAGATCACGATCGCGACGTCCGCGTCGGCAGTCACCGGCGGCATCACCACCACGCCGCACAAGGCCGGATGCCCTCGCGGCTCGCGCAGAAGCAGCCGCCGCAGATCGTCCAGATGCTCGGCGCACCAGGCCAATCGTTCGGACATGGTCGCGCCGCGGACCCGGAGGTTTCCGCCGAGCAGGACCCGCCCCGGCTCACCCTCCGCGTGCACGTCAACCGACGGAATCACCATGACGCCGTCCATCAGCAGCTCCTGACCTGGATTCTCACGACCCCTTGACACCGGGGTACGCCGCTCCTACCTTCAACGCTACTGCAGATTGTATGACGATCTGCACTTTTCCAGAAGACCCGACGCGGGGCAGCACAAGGAGTCACCGACCATGACCAAGACCACGAAGATCTCCCTGGCGGTCATCGCCGCCGTGGTGCTCGCCCTCGCGGGCGGCTACGTCGGCGCGGGCTGGCGCGGCGGGAGCGCCGCCGCGTCGTCCGCCGAAGCCGGATCGTGGATGAAGGACGTCCAGTCCCGCGGCGAGTTGCGGGTCGGCGTCGCGATCGCGCCGCCGATGACGGTGGAGAAGAGCGGGAAGCTGGGCGGTCCCAACCTGATCCCGCTGCAGCACCTCGCCGACTCGCTCGGCGTCAAGCTGACCCCGGTCTCGGCGACCTGGAACAACATCGTCGCCGGTCTGCAGGCGGGCCGGTACGACGCTGCCGCCAACCTGGACGCGACCATCGAGCGGGCGAAGGCGATCCAGTTCTCCGACCCGGTGTACGAGTACCAGGGCGTGTTCGTGGTGAAGGCGGCGTCGCCGTACCGAACCTCGTCCGCGGTGATCAAGTCCGGCAAACCGGTCGCCGTCGCGCAGGGCAGCGCGCCCGCCGCCGCGGTCAAGGACGCCGGCGCCAAGCTGCTCGAGCTGGCCGACTACACGAACGCGCTGCAGGCGCTGAAGGCCGACCGTGCGGTCGCCGTGTTCGCCGACCTGCCGACGGCCGAGTCCCAGGCGCAGGCCGACGCGTCGGTCAAGATCATCGTCCCCGAGCCCGGAATCTACGCCGCGGGCGCCGGCTACGGCCTGCCCAACGACATCGACGCCCGCTCACTGCAGTTGGTGAACGTCGCCATCAACCACACCCGGCTCAGCGGTGAGCTGGAGCGTGCGTACGCCGAGGAGAACTACCTGCCGATCGATCGGCTCGGCTCCCTGGCCAAGCAGTAGCCCGCCACTCGACGGAAGCGTGGAGCTGTCATGACCGAGCAAGACTTCGACTGGGGCGCCGTCGCCAACGCGTGGCCCCATCTGATCAGCGGGCTGGGCGTCACCCTGCAGATCGCCGCCATCACGATCGTGCTGAGCATGATCCTCGCCGTGCCGGTCGCGGTGGCCCGGATGTCCACGATCGAGATCGTCCGGTGGGTCGCGCAGATCTACATCGAGATCTTCCGGTGCACCCCGATGCTGGTGCAGCTGTTCTGGATCTACTACGCGTTGCCGACGCTGACCGGGATCACCATCCCCGGCTTCGCCTCCGCCGTGATCGCGTTGACCGCGAACCTGACCGCGTTCATGGCCGAGGCGTACCGCAGCGGCTTCCAGGCGGTGCCGGTCGAGCAGATCGAGGCCGGCAAGATGCTGCGGCTGAACCGGTTCCAGCAACTGCGCTACATCATCGTGCCGCAGGCGCTGCGCCAGCAGATCCCGGTGATCCTGTCGCTCAACATCTCGATGTTCAAGGACACCGCGCTGGTCTCGACGATCGCCGTCCACGACCTGATGTTCCAGGCCAACACCGCCGCCACCGAGACCTACCGCGCGCTGGAGTTCTTCACCACGGCCGCCGCCGTCTACTTCTGCATCGCCTTCCCGGTGTCGCTGTTCACGAGCTATCTCGAGCGCCGGGGCCAGCTCGCCCGGACCGGCCGCGCGCCGGTGCTCAAGCCGCGCAAGCCCGAGCTGACAGGAGTGAAGTGATGAGCCTCGGTACTGCGGACCCCAACGCACCACTCGTCTCCGCGACCAGCCTGGCCAAGCAGTTCTACGGCCGCAAGGTGCTCGACGGAGTGGACTTCGACGTCGCCTCCGGCGAGGTCAGCGTCATCATCGGGAAGAGCGGCTCTGGCAAGTCGACGCTGTTACGGGTGATCGCCGGACTCGAGGACCCGGAGGACGGCGAGGTCACCATCGACGGCGTGCTGGTCCGTACCGGCGGCGCCCGGACGGCGGACTGGAACGACGGCGCCGCGAAGGTCGGCATGGTGTTCCAGAGCTACACGCTGTGGCCGCACATGAACGTGCTCGACAACCTCATCCTCGCGCCACGCAAGATCCTCGGGCTGTCGGCCGGCGAGGCTGAGGCCCGCGCCGAACAGGCGCTGGCCGAGGTCGGGATGGCCGAGCACATCCGGAGCCGCTCGACCCAGCTCTCCGGTGGCGAACGGCAGCGGGTCGCCATCGCCCGGGCACTGATGATGCGTCCACAGGTCCTGCTGTGCGACGAGATCACGTCGGCCCTCGACCCGCCGGTCGCAGCCGAGGTGCTGGGGGTGCTGGCCCGGCTCAAGCAGGAGGAAGGGCTGGCCGTCGTACTGGTCACGCACGACATGGCGTTCGCGTCCAAGGCCGCCGATCGCGTCGTGTTCTTCTCCAACGGCCGGATCGCCGTCGACGCCACGCCGGACCAGGCGTTCCACCACTGCGACAACCCCGAGCTCAAGGCGTTCGTCGATGCCGTCCGGATCGACTGACGTGTCCAACCAACCAACAACTCTGGAGACCTCCATGACTGACAGCGTCACCTTGCGAGGCGTGCTGGTAGCCCTCGTCACCCCGTTCACGCCCGACGGATCGGCGATCGACGTCGAGACGTTGCATGCCCAGGTCAACCGGCTGATCGGCGCCGGTGTGCACGGCCTGGTGCCGGGCGGCAGCACCGGCGAGTTCACGGCGCTCACGCTCGCGGAGCGCAAGCTACTGACCGAGGAGTGTGTAAAGGCGGCCGACGGTCGTGTACCGGTCGTCGCGGGCACCGGTGCGCTGTCGAGCGCCGAGACCGTGGAGCTCAGCCGGCACGCGGCGGAGGTCGGGGCGGCCGCGCTGATGGTGGTTCCGCCGTTCTACGACGCGCCGAATCTCGCCGAGGTCCGGAACCACCTGGCCGCCGTCCGCGATGCCTCGAAGCTGCCGATCGTGTACTACAACATCCCGTCGGCCACCGGGGTGAAGCTCACTCCGGCGGAAATCGCCGGACTCGCCGACATCGAGGGCGTGGAGTACCTCAAGGACACCTCGGGCGACGCGGTCGCGCTCAGCGAGTTGCTGCTCGCTCACTCCGGCCGGATCACCACCTTCAACGGCTGGGACACGTTGACCTTCTTCGGGCTGGCCAGCGGAGCCGACGGCACCGTCTGGGGAGCAACCAACGTGATTCCCGAGCTGTCCCTGCAACTGTGGGACGCGGTCGCGGTTCGCGGCGATCTTGCCGAGGGGCGGCGGCTGTGGGACCGGATCTGGCCGGTGTGCAACTTCCTCGAGTCGTACAACTACGCCGCCGCGGTCAAGACCGGCCTCGAGCTGATCGGCCACCCGGCCGGTCCGGTCCGGGCGCCGTTCGCCTTGCTCGACGACAGCGCCCGGGCCGAGTTCACCAAGATCCTGGACGCCGCCGGCGTTCTCTGACCTACTGATCGAAGGAGGGTGCAGTGAGGATCGTCGTCGTCGGCGCCGGTGTCGTCGGGCTGGCCTGTGGCTACGAGCTGCTCCAGGACGGGCACGACGTCGTGGTGCTGGACAGCGCGCGTGCCGGCCAGGCCGCGTCGCACGGTAACGCGGCCAAGGTCGCGATCGCCGAAGCCGGCCCGGTCCCGGCGCCCGGCATGGTGGTTCAGGGCCTGAAGTGGATGCTGCGCCCGGACAGCCCGCTGTACGTGAAGCCGTCGCTGTCGCCACCGTTTCTGCGGTTCATGCTCGCGATGGCCCGGAACTGCACCGAGGCGCAGTTCCGGGCCGGGCTGGCGCTGAACCTCCGGATCGCAACCCAGGCCGACGAGTTGTTCGAGGAGTGGCGCGACGCCGGTCTGCACTTCGAGTCGCACCAGCGCGGTGTGCTGCTGGCGTACGAGCACCGCACCCACTTCGAGCACCGACTGCGATACCAAGACGTCTTCTCGTCGTACGGCGCAGAGCCCGACGTACTGGATGCCGCCGGAGTGCATGCGGTCGAGCCGGCGCTGTCCGATCGCATCCAGCACGGGCTGTTCTATCCGCGGGACCGGCAGATCGAGCCGGACTCGCTGACGTCCGCACTCGTCGAGCACATCGGCAAACTCGGCGGCTCGGTCCGTGAGGACACAGCTGTGGCCGGCTTCGACCGCGGTCCGGGCGGGGTGATCGGCGTGCGCACGAACAACGGGGACCGGTTGGACTGCGACGGTGTGGTCCTGGCGGCTGGGGTGTGGACGGGACCGCTGTGCGAGAAGCTCGGCGTGCCGGTTCCGATCCAGCCCGGTAAGGGGTACAGCGTCGACTACCGTCCCGAGCCGTTCAAGTTGCGGACGTCGCTGACGTTCGAGGACGCGCACGTCGCGGTCACGCCGTTGGACGGGGTGGTTCGAGTGGCCGGCACGATGGAGTTCGCCGGTTTCGACACGTCGATCAACGCGAAGCGGATCGAGGCCGTGCAGCGTGCGGCGGCGGTGGGGTTCCGGGACTGGGATCCGGCTGCGCCGCACGAGCCTGCCTGGGCCGGGATGCGGCCGATGACGCCGGACGGCCTGCCTGTGGTCGGCCCGCTGACCGATGGTGGCAATGTCTGGGTGGCGTCGGGGCACGGCATGCTCGGTCTGACCCAGGCGCCGGCGACAGCGCAGGCGATCCGGCGGCTGGTGCGCGGCGAGGCGGCCGATCCCGAGACCAGTCCGGCTCGCTTCCGTCGCCGGGCGGGGCGGCGCAGGAGAAGTGCAGACAATCTGCAATCATGGTCTGGGTAGATGAAGGGCGGTCAGATGAGCACCCAACGCACGGATTCAGCACTCGCTCCGGTCAGCAACGTGACCCGGCGCGAGGTCGTGGTGGACGCCATTCGGCGCGCGCTGCTCTCGGGCGAACTGGTGCCCGGGCAGCGGGTCAAGGAGGCGCCGCTGGCGGAGCTGCTCGGAGTGAGCCGGCCGACCGTGCGGGAGGCGATCTACCAGCTCGTCCACGAGGGCTCGCTGGTCCAGACGCCGTACAAGGGGATCACTGTCGCCGAGCCGAGTCCGCAGGACCTGCTCGACGTGGCGCAGGTGCGGGTGTCGCTGGAGACGCTGGCCGCGCTGCACCTGTCCGAGCACCCGGACGGCGACGGGATGACGAAGCTCCGCGCCGCGCTGAAGACCCATCTGGACGCGATCGAGGAAGGCGACCTGGTGCAGGTCGACATGACCCACCTCGACCTCCATCGCACGCTTTGGGAGGCGTCGGAGAACCAGATGCTGATGCGGATCTGGCCGTTGGTGGAGTCCCAGATCCGGATGGCGATGAGCCTCGACCAGGCCACCCGGTCCGACCTGGCCCGCGACGCCGAGCTGCACCGGCGGCTGGTCGACGTGATCGCGAGTGGCGACCAGGCGGCGATCACCGCCGAGGTCCGCGACCACATCGCGAACAGCGCCGACGAGATCGTCCGGCTGATCGAAGCGGGCAAGTCGGCCTGAGAGGGCATCCGGAAACTCTGCGCCTACTGCGCGGCGCTCGGCGGGCACATCGCTGCGTTGGAGGACGAGGCACGGAGAACCCCACTCCGAGCCTCGTCCTCCGCCTTGCGCTGCACTCCGCCGAGCACCTGCTTGCGACGGCGCAGAGTTCCCGGACGCCCTCTGAGTTCCCGGCAGTTCAGTTCCGGTACGGCGGACGTCGAACCGGCCGATCACGCATGCCCTGGAGACTTCTCATGACCACCAGCAACTACATCGGCGGCAAGGCCGGCGTCGGTCAAGGCCCGGAGGTGAACGTCGTCGACCCGTCGAACGGGAAGGTGATCCGGACCTACCGCAGTGACGACGGGCAGAGCGTCGAGGCAGCTCTCGACGCGGCGCACGACGCGTTTCCGGAGTGGTCGCGCGCGACACCGGCCGAGCGTTCGGGCATCCTGCACCGGCTCGCGGCCGAGCTCGAAGCAGTCGCCGAGGACCTCGCGCAGGCCGAGACCGCGCAGACCGGGAAGCCGATCCGGCTGAGCCGTGAGTTCGACGTTCCCGGCTCGATCGACAACGTCGCGTTCTTCGCCGGTGCGGCCCGGCGCCTCGACGGGCAGGCGGCGGCGGAGTACTCGGCCGACCACACCTCGGTGATCCGGCGGCAGGCGATCGGCGTGGTCGGTTCGATCGCGCCGTGGAACTACCCGTTGCAGATGGCGGTCTGGAAGGTGCTGCCCGCCGTCGCGGCCGGCAACACGGTCGTCCTCAAACCCGCCGAGATCACCCCACTCACGACCCTCATGCTCGCCGAAGCCTGCGAACGCGCCGGCCTACCCGCCGGGGTGGTGAACATCGTGAACGGCCCGGGGCCGAGCACAGGGGAGTCGCTGGTCAGCAGCCGCCGGATCGCGATGACGTCGTTCACCGGATCGACCGCGGTCGGGCGGCACATCGCCGGACTCGCCGCTGCGAACGGGACGCGCCTGCACCTCGAGCTCGGTGGGAAGGCGCCGTTCGTGGTGTACGACGACGCCGACCTGGAAGCCGCTGTCCGGGGCGCGGTGGCGGCTGCACTGATCAACACCGGGCAGGACTGCACCGCCGCGACCCGTGCTTATGTGCACCGTTCGTTGTTCGACGACTTCGTCGGTGGCGTCGCCAACCTGATGCGGCGCGTGCGGCTCGGAGTGCCGACGGATCCGGAGACTGACCAAGGGCCTCTGGTGTCCTTCCGGCAGCGGGATCGGGTTGCGGCCATGGTCGACCGTGCGGTGCGCGATGGGGCTCGGGCGGTCACTGGCGGCCGTGCGCCGGGCGGTGCGCTGGCCGAGGGCGCCTACTACGAGCCGACCTTGCTGGTCAACGCCGACCAGCGCAGCGAGATCGTGCAGGAGGAGACGTTCGGCCCGGTGCTGGTCGCGCTGCCGTTCGATTCCGACAGTGAAGCTCTGCAGTTGGCGAACGACGTGCCGTTCGGGCTGGCCGCGTCCGCTTGGACGCGGGACGTGTACCGCGCGCAGGAGGCGGCCCGGTCGATCGAGGCGGGGACGGTCTGGATCAACGACCACATCCCGATCATCTCGGAGATGCCGCACGGCGGGATGAAGTCCTCCGGGTACGGCAAGGACATGTCGACGTACTCGTTCGAGGAGTACACGCAGGTCAAGCACGTGATGTCCGACCTGACCGGACGCGCCGCCAAGTCCTGGCACACCACCATCTACGGCGACATCTGAGGAGCACATCATGAAGATCCTGCTGGTCGGGGCCACCGGCACCGTCGGCCGGGCCGCGAAGGACGCATTGGTTGCCCGCGGCCACGAAATCGTCGCGGCCCATCGCTCGTCGCCCGACTACCCGGTCGACCTCACCGATCCCGGCTCGATCCAGGACGTGCTCGACCGGGCTGGTCCGCTCGACGCCGTGGTCTGTACGGCGGGCACGACGCCGTACGCACCATGGGACGAGCTCGACCGCGAGGCCTGGCTGACCGGTCTGAACAGCAAGCTGCTGGGCCAGGTCGAACTCGTCCGCCGGGGGACAGCGGCCGTCCGCACGGGCGGCTCGTTCACCGTGATCACCGGCATCCTGGCCCGGGAACCCATCCGGACCGGCAGTGTCGCGGCCGCCGTCAACGGAGCGCTGGAGGCGTGGGTCGTCGCCAGCGCCGGCGAACTCTGGGGTCGCTACCGGCTCAACGCCGTCAGCCCGACTGTCCTGACCGAGTCGAAGGACAAGTACGCCGACGCGTTCCCGGGGTACCCGACGGTCGACGCGGCGGTCGTCGGCCAGGCCTTCGTCCGCTCCGTCGAGTCCATGGAGACGGGACAGATCTACCGGATCTGATCGGTCTCCGGTGGCGTCTCGGCCCGGCGGGCGGCCTGTTTGGCGCGGAGGATGTCGGGGTCGCGCGGGTCGAGCGGGAGGTCGTCGTACTGCCGGCGTCTGGTGCGGGTGGGCTTGGTGATGCGGATCTGGCGCATGTCACGGCTCCTCTGGTGCGGCAGGCCTGGCGCCGAGCTGCGGAGGAGGGGACTCAAGACGCCAGGCCCGCCGGTCTGGTGGGGTGGAGGGCGCCAGCAGGTACCACGCGGCGCTGTTCGGCGGGAGTTTGTCGCCGGCTTCCTGGTGGCTGGCGAGCAGGAGCTCGCCATCGGCAGGAGGCGCGACGACGCGGGACGAGCAGTTGACGACGCAGCAGAATCCGTCGCCACGGGTGAAGGCCAGTACGCCGGGCTCGGTCGGCAGCCAGCGGAATTCGCCGGCGGCCAGGACGGGCAGCCGCCGCCGCAAGGCCAGTGCCTCGCGGTAGAGGTGCAGCATCGACTCGCCTGAGCTCAGCTGCCGGTCCACGGCGTGTTCGGCGAACCAGTCCGGCTGCGGCAACCAAGGGGGTGCGGGAGAGAAGCCGAAGCCGGACTGGTCCGCAGTCCAGGGCAGCGGGACGCGGCAGCCGTCGCGACCGCGCCGAACGCCGTTGCTGCGGTGGAACATCGGGTCGACCAGGACCTCTGTCGGCAGGTCGGTGACCTCGGGCAGCCCGAGCTCCTCGCCTTGGTAGAGGTACGCCGATCCCGGCAGCGCGAGCATGAGCAGGGCACTCGCCCGGGCGCGGCTCGTTCCGAGGTCGACGTCGCCGGTGTCGAGTCCAGGAGCGCCGCCGCCGTACCGGGTGACCGAGCGGGGCATGTCGTGGTTGTTGAGCACCCAGGCGACCGCGGAGCCGGTGTCGTGGATCGTGCCCAGTCCGCGGTCCACGACGTCGTACAGGACCTGGTCGTTCCAGTGTGCGCGGAGGAACTCGAAGTAGAAGGTCTGGTGCAGCTCGTCGGGGCGCTGGTAGCGGGCGAGTTGCTGCGGGTCGAGTACGCCGACCTCGCCGATCAGCACGCGTTCGCGGCCGGTCCGTGCGGAGTACTCGTCGGTGATCGCCCGCCAGCGGCGCCACACGTCATGCACTTCGGGCTGGTTCCACGCGTGCGGGTTGACCGGGTCGCCGGTGAGCTCGTCGTCGGCGGCGTACTCGTGGTCCGGTAGGCCGTCGGCCTTGTGCAGGCCGTGCGCGACGTCGATCCGGACACCGTCCACGCCGCGGTCGAGCCAGAAGCGCAGTACCTGGTCGAAGTACGCCGGAACGTCGGGGTGCCGCCAGTCGAAGTCGGCCTGCTCGGGCGCGAAGCTGTGGAGGTACCACTGGCCGTCGTCGACCTGCTCCCAGGCGGGTCCGCCGAAGATCGAGCGCCAGTTGTTCGGCTCGTCGGTGAAGTGGAAGCGAGACCGCTCCGGACTGCCCGGACCGGCCTCGAGTGCTTCCTTGAACCACGGATGGTCGATCGAGCAATGGTTCGGGACGATGTCGGTGAGAACCTTGAGGCCGAGCCGATGGGCGTCCCGGATCAACAGGTCGAAGCTCTCCAACGTGCCGTAGTCGGGGTCCACGGTGAAGTAGTCGGCGACGTCGTACCCGTGGTCGTGCTGGGGTGAGGGGTAGAACGGGTTGAGCCACAGCCCGTCGACGCCGAGGCTGCGCAGGTAGGGGAGCCGCGCCCGGACGCCTTCCAGGTCGCCGATGCCGTCACCGTCGGAGTCGGCGAAGCTGCGCAAATACACCTGGTAGATGACTGCGCTGCGCCACCAGCCGGCCCCCCGCTGGGCGTTGACGGTGAACATGGCGATCGGTCCCTTGGCTGCAGTGATCCTGCAGCAACCATCGCGCGTCCGGCCGTCCGGGTCTGCACGGCCAGCGCCCAAGCCGGATACCGGCTAGCCGGAATCTTGACGGCGCGCTAACGGGTGTCGAGGTACGTGATCACAGCAAGTACCCGGCGGTGGTCGTCACCGGTCTCGGGCAGCGCGAGCTTGGCCAGGATGTGCCGGACGTGCTTCTCCACGGTCGCCTCCGTCACCCACAGCCGCCGGGCGATCCCGGCGTTCGACCGGCCCTCGGCCATCAGCGCGAGCACCTCGCGCTCGCGTGGGCTCAGCTCGGCGAGCGGGTCGTTCTGCCGGCGGGCGCTCACCAGTTCCTGCACGAGCGCCGGGTCCATCACCGAGCCGCCGCGGACGATCCGCCCCAGCGTCTCGAGGAAGTCACCGACATCGGTCACGCGGCTCTTCAGCAGGTAGCCGATCCGCTGGCCGGACGCCAGCAACTCCATTGCGTGCTCGACCTCCGCGTGCGCCGACAGCACCAGGATCCCGGTCGCGGGGAACTCGGCCCGGATCTCGCGAGCGGCGTCGAGACCTTCGGTGCTGTTCGTCGGCGGCATCCGGATGTCCAGCACGACCAGGTCGGGTGTCACGTCCCGCACCAGCGGCAGGATCCACGCGCTGTCACCGGTCTGCCCGACGACCTCGAACCCGGATCGCTCGAGCAGGCTGGCCAACCCCTCCCGCAGGAGGACGTCGTCCTCGGCCAGGAGCACCCGGGTGGTCATCCCTCCACGGTAGCGTTGAGGACCCGTCGTACGGCGGCAGCGGACAGACCCGCCTTGGGCAGGTACGCCGCCACCGGGACCTCCTGGACCAGTTCCGCGACGTCGTCGTCGGCATCGGCCGAGATCAGGATCACCCGCGAGCGGTCTACACCGGTCTCGCGTGGCATCCGCCGGGCCAGCTCCAGTCCGCTCTCGCTGCCGAGGTTCACGTCGACCAGTACGACGTCCGGCTCGGCGTCGTCCACCTCCCGCAAGGCCTGCTCGATGGTCGAGGCGACACCGACGACGGAGACCCCGTCACGTTCGAGCAGGGTCTGGGCAGCATCGAGGAAGTGGATGCTGTCGTCAACGATGTAGCAGCGCAACTCCATGGCACCAGCATCACTCGATCGTGGCCGTCACGCATTCCGGCTAGCGGGACCTTTCCGGCGTTCGCCATCACTGGGCGTGGTGGACCAGCGGCGGGCCGAGATCGGTTCGCCACGTCATTGAGCAGTGCGAGACGCTCTTGTAGCGTCAGTTTCAATAGCGCTGCTCCTCGAGGTGGTGACCGGCATGGAGCCCGCGCGGTGGCTGGCGGTCGGATCCGCCCAGGGACTCGACAAGCGAGCCGGGGCGAGCGCGGTGGACGACGCCCTGGTCCGGGACGACCCCAAGCTGCTGATCGTCTTCTGCTCCCAGTCGCTCGACCTGCACGGCTTGCTCGCGGACATCCGGCAGCGGGCGCCCGGCGTACCGCTGATCGGCTGTACGACCGCCGGCGAGATCGCGGCGTCCGGGCCGAGCGAGGCCAGCATCGTCGTGACGGCCTTCGGCGGCGACGGGTTCGCCGTCGAGACCGCGGCCGCCACCGAGGCGTCCCGCGATCTGCGCGTGGCGGGCGCTACGGTGGCCCGCTGTCTGCCCGTGCGCGAGGATCTCCCGCACCAGATCCTCATCCTGCTCACCGACGGCCTGGCCGGCGATCAGCAGGAGGTCGTCCGCGGCGCGTACGGCGTACTCGGCGCGGCAGTTCCCCTGGTCGGCGGTTGCGCGGGTGACGACCTGCGGATGACGCAGACCCATCAGCTGTACGACGATCAGGTGCTGACCGACTCGGTGGTCGCGGCCGGCCTCGCGTCGGATGCGCCGTTCGGGATCGGCGTACGGCACGGCTGGCGACGGGTCGGCGAGCCGATGCTGGTGACCGCGAGCTCGGCCAACCGGGTCTACACGCTCGACGACCTCCCGGCGCTGGACGTGTACCTGAAGCATCTGGGCCTCGATCCGTCGACCAGCAGCGACCAGAGCTGGCTGGCGCGCTTGGCGCTGACCCACCCGCTCGGGCTCGGGCGTCCGAGTGGCGAGGACGAGGTGCGGTTGATCAGTGGCGGCGACTTCGTCGAGCGGTCGCTGTCCTGTATGGCCGAGGTTCCGCAGGGTGCGCTGGTCTGGATCATGGAGGGTGACGAGACATCGGTGCTCGAGGCAACCGATGCGGCGTGCGGCGACTCACTGGCCGCGCTCGACGGGCGACGTCCGCTCGGCGTGATCGCCTTCGACTGCATCGCCCGGCGCGGGGTGCTGGGCGACGCGGGGATCCGGTCCGAGATCGACCGGCTCGCAGCGGTGACGGCCGGCGTACCGGTCGCGGGCTTCTACACGTACGGCGAGATCGCCCGGACCCGCGGCCTGCGGGGGTTCCACAACCAGACCCTGGTCGTCCTCTCGGTCGGCTGAGATGGACGTCTCGGCCTGGTCGACACAGCAGCTCGCCGAGTTCGTCGCGGTGGTCTCGACCGCGCGCAGCGAGGCCGAGGCCGCGAAGATCGCGGTCGAGCGCGCGGCGGAGGCGCTGGACGCCGAGGTGGCAGCGATCGTGTCGGGTGGCGAGTTGATCGCGGCCGTCGGCTACCCGGAGGGTGCGGTCCCGCTGGGCGACCTCGAAGCGGTCCGCCCAGGGAGCTCCCGGCAGCTCGACGTTCCGGGTGTGGGGATGTGTCAGGCGTCGTTGGCGTTCCTCGAGCACCCACCGGGCTCGACCTTGGTGGTGGCCCGGCACGACGACCTCACCCGCGAGGAGACGGGGCTCATGCGGGGGATGGCCAGGATCACCGCGATCACGATGCGGATGTTGCGCGTGCTGTACGACGAGCGCGCTGCCCGGGCCGAGGTCGAGCGGCTTGCCCGCGAACAGACTGCTCTGCGGCGCGTGGCGACGCTGGTCGCGACCGGCGCGTCCCCGGCCGAAATCTTCGCGGCAGTCACGGCGGAGGTCGGGCAGCTGCTGGGTGCCGACTTCACCGAGCTGACTCGGTTCGTGCCGAACGAGGCGAAGACTGTGGTCGCGGCGTGGAGCGCGAACGGCCGGCCGGTCCCGCTGGTCGGGCCGAAGCCGCTCGGCGGGCGCAACTTGTCGACGCTGATCCATCGGACCCATCAGCCGGAGCGGCTCGAGTACGACGAGCGGAGTACGCCGCCTCCGGCTGTCACCGGACGGGTTCGGATCCGGTCCGCGGTCGGGGTGCCGATCATCGTGCAAGGCGAACTGTGGGGAGTGATCGCCGTCGGGTCGGCGGGGGACAAGCCGGCGCCGCCACACACCGAGTCCCGGCTCGCCGACTTCACCGAACTGGTCGCGACCGCGATCGCCAACGCCGGAGCACAGACCGAGCTGAAGGCGTCCCGCGCGCGAATCGTTGCCAGCGCCGACGAGGCGCGGCGCCGGCTCGAGCGCAATCTCCATGACGGCGCGCAGCAGCGGCTGGTCACGCTTGCGCTGCGACTGCAAGCCGCTCAAGAAGCTGTGCCGGCCGAGCACGCGGAGGTGGCCGAGCACCTGAACAGGGTGGCCGCCGACCTGTCGACAGCCCTCGACGAACTACGGGAGATCGCCCGCGGCATCCACCCGACGATCCTCGCCGAGGGCGGACTCGCGCCCGCGCTGCGGACGCTGGCCCGGCGGTCCCCGGTCCCGGTCGACCTCGCCGTACGAACGAACGGACGGCTGCCCGAGCGGATCGAGGTGACCGCGTACTACGTGGTGTCGGAAGCGCTGACGAATGCGGCCAAGCACGCGAACGCCGAGGCGATCACCGTGCAGGTCGAGACCGTGGAAGGGACCATCCGCCTCACGATCAGCGACGACGGCATCGGCGGCGCGGATCCCACCCGCGGCACCGGCCTCGTCGGCCTCAAGGACCGAGTAGAAGCCGCCGACGGCAAACTGACCATCACCAGCCCACCCGGCCAAGGCACCCACCTCACCGCCGAACTCCCCCTGAACCCACCCCTCAACCTCTGACCGCGGGCGGCCAGATCGATGCCAGGTGGTGGATTTCGAAGGAGTGGACGTGCAGGTTGCCGTCTGTTGTGAGGCGGAGGTTGTCGCCGGGTTCGACGTTGTGGCAGGCGTAGTAGGCGCCGTTGGCGGCGAAGATGGCCAGTTGGCCGCGGTCGATGAGGAGGCGGAGGGTGAGGGTGCCGTCGGTGGCCAGGGGTACGCCGTTGAGTTGCTCGGAGGCGAGGTCGTAGGTGAGGTCGACCCCGGGCCGGACGTGGAGGGTGAAGGAGGTTGCGGTCGTCTTGGTGAGGTCGAAGGTTGCTTCGACGTCGACGGTTTCGGCGGGTTCGTCGATCGGGGTGTCCGGGGTGACGAGCGTGGGGCCCAGCGTTCTCGTCGTACGGCGGAGGGCCTTGAGTTCCTCGACGGGTTGGCTGTGGATGCGTGGGCCGTCGGGAGTTGTGACCAGGCGTTGCTCGACCGGGAAGCTCGCGTTGCCGGTCCAGGTCGAGCCGCGGTTCTCGCCCTGCCAGGCCATCGTGACCACGCGGTCGTCGGGCAGGTTGTCGAAGGACTGCGCCGCGTAGTACGGGCCGGCTGCCGGACCGGGGTTGGCCGTGATCGTCTGCGGTGTCGTCCATGCCGTGGTGAACTGCTTGCCGTCGAAGTCGCCGACGAGGTACGAGCCGCGGCCGTCGCGCAGTACCCAGGCGACCTCGCCGGCCAGTGTCGTCGGTGTGAAGTCCGGGCATTCGAAGAACCAGTCGGCCACCAACCGGCTGGTCCGTTCCCAGTCGCGCAGATTCGGCGACACGAAGAAGTCCACGCCGTTGCCGTCGTTGTCGGACCAGACCACCATCACCCAGCGCTCACTCGACGGGTGCCACACCACCTTCGGGTCCCGGCTCTCGCGACCGCTCGGCTGAGCGACGACCCGGCCTTCGTCGTACGCCGTGAACGTCATGCCGCCGTCGAGGCTGTAGAACACCCGCACGCCTTGGGTGCCGGTGAACACCAGGATCGGGTCGTGGTCGCCGTCCTTCAGGCCAGAAGTGTTGTGTACGTCGACCACGCCGCCGCCCGACCACAGTTCGCCAGGGTGGATCGCGGGATCGAGAGCGACTGGTTGCTCCGTCCAGTGCACCAGGTCCGGACTGGTCGCGTGACCCCAGTGCATGGTGTCCCAGACCAGGCTGTGCGGGTTGTGCTGGAAGTAGAAGTGGTAGACGCCGCGGTAGTGCAGCAGCCCGTTCGGGTCGTTCATCCACCCGCGCCGCGGGCTGAAGTGGAACTGACCGCGATTGCTTTCCTGGTAGTCGGTCACGGCTGTCCTTCCGTTAGCGGGGACGGCGGTACTCGCGGGTCGGCAGTGCTGGGAGGTCGTTCGATCCACCGGGCAGCTGGTACCAGTAGGCGACGCTGGTGACGTCGTCGGACCGCTCGAAGTGCCCGTGGTCCCAGGCGCCGATTTGCTGCAGGGTGACGCGCAGTCGCTCGTGGAAGATCACCGGATCCGGCAAGTGCCAGCGGTACATGCCGTGCGACTGCAGCGTGCTGGTCGCGAACCCTGATGCGCGTGTGGTGTCCTCGGCCGAGTAGAACGGATAGCCGCAGTACGGCGCACTGAACGTGAGCGGGACCGGGGGCGGATCATGCCGCAGCGCGTCCTGGAACGCCCAGGCGCCGCCGGCGTAGTCCTCGAGCCCGGTGCTGCACTGGGTCGGGTAGGCATCGTCGTCGTCGATGTAGAACTTCAGCTCGCCCTCGCCCCACCAGTAGCGCTCCAGTGCGGTGAGGCCGACGTACGTGCCGACATAGTTGCCGCTGCCAACGACTCCGTCGAGGACGACGTGGTCCTCGGCCGGTGCGGTCGAGCCGTTGCTCCTGCGCCAGTGCACGTGGAAGCGGGCGGTCTCGTCGTCCAGCTCGTCGTCCACGGTGTAGTCGATCTGGTAGTAGATCCCGTCGACCCGGCCAGGGTGCTCGCTGGTGAGCTCGAGCCTGGCGTGCCGGCGGAACGGCATCGGGAAGTAGCTGTTCATCCCGCCGGTCGGCGCGACCACGATCGGAACCGAGGTGACGAGGGCACGTTGACCGAAGCCGTTGCAGAAGAAGTCCCCCAGCGGTATTTCGACCGCGGGCCGCTCGTCGCCGTCCCACCAGATCCGCAGGACGAGGTCCCGCAGTACCCAGGGACCTGCGGAGGTCCTGTCCGGGACGGTCATCCAGAGGTGCCGGATCACGCCGGGGCCGGTGATGTCGGCCAGAGTGGCTGTCTCGCCCGGGTCCAGCGAGATGGCCGGCCGGCCTTTGCGGGACGGGCCGAGAGCCGAGGCGGTCATGGCTGCTTGGCCTGGTGCGCCGGTCGGGTTCTCGGCGTTGATCGACCGGCTTCGACGTCGGCCGGGGGATCGGGTGAGGGCGGTCCAGTCGGTCATCTGAATCCTCTGGGGCGGCGGACCTGACACGTGTTAGGTCGAACCACCTAACAGGTGTGAGGTCGCGGGTGTCAAGGGCCGTTCCGGGCTCTGGTGAGGTGTCAGAGGCGTGCCGGTGGGGCGACGGTCTCGCGGACGACCGGGAGGCAGGGAAGTCTCCTGGTGCCGACTTCGCCGGGGGCCTCGCCGGCGATCCGGGCGAGGAGTTCGGTGGCAGCGAGTTGGCCCATTTCGCGGTGGGGGAGCGCGATCGTGGTGAGGCCTGGCGGGACTTCGGCGGCCAGGAACTGCTCGTCGTCGTACCCGATCACCGACAGGTCGCGGGGGACGGAGAGGCCGAGCGAGGTGGCGGCCAGGATGACGCCGATGGCGCCGCGGTCGTTGGCGGCCAGGATCGCGGTCGGGCGGTCGGGGCGCTGGAGGAGTTCGAGGGCGGCGGCGTGGTTGGAGCCGAGGCTGTAGCGGGCGGGGACGATGGCGTCCGTGACCGGCAGACCGGCGGCTTTCATCGCCGCGGTGAAGCCCTGGATCCGGGCGGTCGTGGCGGGGGAGTCCGCGTTGCCGGTGATGAAGGCGATCCGGCGGTGGCCGGCCTCGAGCACGAGCTCGGCGGCTGAGCGTTCGCCGCCCTCGTCGTCCGGGATGAAGGCCGGGAGCGAATGGTCCGGGAGGAACGCGTTGGCCATCACCAGTGGCAGGCCCGGCGGTACGTCGAGGCGGTCGACCCGCCGTAGTCCGGCGTCGGCGCAGATCAGGCCGTCGACGTCCCGGGCCCGAAGCGTTGCCATTGCGCCGTCGACGTACGCGGGATGCTGCCAGGTGTCGATCGTCAGGATCATGTACCCGGCCTCGAGCGCAACGTCACTCGCGCCCGACAGCAGTGGTCCGGCGAACGGCGCGCTCGCGATCGCGTCGGTGACGAGGCCGATGGTCGCGGTCCGCTGCCGGCGCAGGTTGACGGCCGACGCGTTGGGCACGTAGCCGAGCTCACGCGCGACCGCACGGATCCGCTCCTGCTTCTCGGCGTCGACCATGCCGGCGGCCCGGCCGTTCAGCACCAGCGACACCGCCGAGCGCGACACTCCAGACGCCTTGGCGATATCCGCCGACGTCACCCGCCGCTGCCCCATCACTCCGCCCTCGCTAGACCGACCGGCCCAGCATCTCACGCACCCCCGAGCCGGCACGGCCGACGGCAAGCCACCGCCGGCTGTGCCGCGTCAGCCGCGGGGTTAGGCCTCGGCCGTCTGCCAGTTGCTGCAGGCGGTGACTACAGGGCCGTTGCGGCCGCACCCATCGAATGAGTCCCCCTGTCGTCGGCACCTGAGCCTCCACCTCGAGGGGACCCGCCTGCCAGGGTTGACGAAACTCACAGGCCCCTTGGTCCCGCGGTTGTTAGAGTTGTCTCGTGCAATATCTCTTCTTCCTCTGACAGCCAGGGCCCCGCGGTCACTGTGCACGGTTCGACGTGCCGGCCGCGGTTCTTCGTGTCCGCTGTCCGTTGCACGTCATCGAATCCCTGGCCGTTCTGTGCCCGGGATTCGTCTCGGAGGAAGTATGTCCACCACTGTTGTCCGTTCCCGTGCCCATCTGACCGCCACCGACGTCAGCGTCGCGCGCGGGGGCAAACCTGTTCTGACCGGAGTCGACCTGACCGTCTCGGCCGGTGACCGGCTCGGCGTGGTCGGCGAGAACGGCCGGGGCAAGACCACCTTGCTGCAGATCCTGGCCGGGCGGCTCGCGCCCGACTCGGGTCAGGTCCATCGCGCCGGCGCCCTCGGGATCGCCGACCAGGAGATGCCGATCGCCGACGACCGTACCGTCGGCGATCTCATCGATGTCGAACTGGCCGACATTCGCGCGGCGCTCGCTGCGCTCGATGCGGCGACGGCGGCCCTCGCCGAGGCCCGGCCGGACGCCGACGACGAGTACGCCGAGGCGCTGAGCGCAGTCGAGGCACTCGATGCCTGGGATGCGGATCGCCGGGTCGAGGTCTCGCTGGCCGCACTCGGTGCGATCGACGATCGGAGCCGGTTGCTGGCCGACTTGTCGGTCGGTCAGCGCTATCGGATCCGGCTCGCGTGCCTGCTCGGTGCTGGGCATGACCTGCTGCTGCTCGACGAGCCGACCAATCACCTCGACGCCGACGGCTTGGCGTACCTGACGTCCGAGCTGCGGGCGCACCAAGGCGGTGTCGTCCTGGTCACCCACGACCGTGCGCTGCTGGCGGACGTCGCCACCACAGTGCTCGACCTGGACCCGACCAGCAACGGCCGACCGCGGATGTACGGCGGCGGCTACCAGGGCTACCGGGAAGGGCGCGAAGCCGAACGCGAACGGTGGGAAAGTGCCCATCGTGCGCAGGTCACCGAGCGGCAGCGACTCGCCGACGACCTGTCGGCAGCGCAGAACCGGCTGTCCACCGGATGGCGGCCCGACAAGGGCACCGGCAAGCACACTCGAGCCACCCGGGCGCCGGGTCTGGTCCGAGCGGTGCATCGCCGTCAGGAGGATCTGGAAGCGCACGTCATGGATGTCCCACGTCCGCCGCTGCGATTCCGCCTTCCTGAGCTGCCTGCCCGCCCGGGCTCGACGCTCGTGTACGCCGCAGACGTAGCAGTCGCGGGACGACTCGAACGAGTCGACCCGCTCCTGCTGCGGTCCGGCGACCGGCTCCTGATCACCGGGGGCAACGGTTCCGGGAAGTCCACCCTGCTGTCGGTGCTGGTCGGAACGCTGGCCCCGACGGAAGGCGTCGTACAAACCGGACCGGGAGCGCGGATCGGCCTGCTCGCACAGGAGTCACCGGCACCGTCGCGACGGCGTGCGATCGATGCGTACGACGCCGCACTCGGCCGCATGGTGAGCGCCGGGAAGCTGGCCGAGGCCGATCGGGTGTCGCTGGGTTCGCTGGGGTTGTTCGGGTCCCGGGATGCGTCCCGGCCGGTGGCCGAGCTGTCCATCGGGCAGCAACGCCGTCTGGACCTGGCGATCCTGCTCGCGTCGCAGCCGCACGTCGTACTCCTGGACGAGCCGACCAACCACCTGTCGATCAGCCTGGTCGACGAACTGACCGAGGCCTTACAGGCAACGCCCGCAGCAGTCCTGATAGCCACCCACGACCGACAACTCCTGCGCGACACCACCAACTGGCCCCGCCTCACGCTCCCGCAGGACAGCTAGCGGGTCAGGTCGAGGCGCATCAGGATTCGGGGGTGACCGGCCAGGACGGAGGTTGTGTCGGCGGCTTTGGTGAAGCCGGCGCGTTCGAAGTTCTTGCGGATACCGGCGTACGCCATGGTGAGGTCGACCTTGGCGTCGCCGTTGTCCAGCGGGTACGCCTCGATCGCCGGTGCGCCGTGCTCGCGCGCGAAGTCGACCGCGCCGGCGATCAGCGAGTGCGTGATGCCCTGCTTGCGGTGACCGGGACGAACGCGGATGCACCACAGCGACCACACCGGCAGGTCGTCGACGTGCGGGATCTTGCGATTGCGGGCGAACGACGTGTCCGAGCGCGGTGCGATCGCAGCCCAACCGACCGGCTCGTCGCCGTCGTACGCGAGGACGCCGGGCGCGAGCTCGGCGCGGCACAGTTCGGCGACGTACTCACCGCGGGCCGGACCGCGCAGTTCGTTGTTGAGCTTGGACGGGATCCGGTAGCTCAAGCACCAGCAGACGTTGGAGTTCGGCGACTTCGGGCCGAGCACGGCCCGCACGTCCTCGAACACCGACGCCGGACGAACCTCGATGGCCATGGGTCCACCATCTCAGAGGTGCCGGCGCAGTCCACCGCGGGACTCGCTGGTCGGTGCGCCCGAACGACAGTCCCTTGAGCTGCCATCCCACCTCCGGAGGTCCAATCCCGGAGACGCTATTCAGCCGGTGGGTCAGCGCTACCAGTTCGTGAAGGATCCGTCGGGCTTGCGCAACTGGGGGAGCTCACGGGACTCGGCGCGGAAGGCGCGGGCGCGTTCGCGGTCGATGTCGACGCCGAGACCGGGCAGGTCCGAGAGCAGCACCCGCCCGGGGACGACGGTCGGGCGAGCGGTGAACAAGTCGGCCAGCTCGGGCGCGGGCTCCGACTGGTGCTCCTGGATCGCAGCGCTGGGACTGGCGAGGTTGAGCTGCAGCGACGAAGCCGCGGTCACCGGGCCGAGCGGGTTGTGCGTCGCCAGCTTGACGTAGTGCGTCTCGCAGCCGGCCGCGATCTTCCACGCCTCGGTCAGGCCACCCGCGATCGCCACGTCGACGCGTGCGTAGTCGATCAGCTCGGTCTCGATCAACCGGGCGAACTCCCACTTCGACGCGAACTGCTCACCCGCAGCCAGCGGTACGCCGGTCCGCGCCCGCAGCATGCGATACGTCTCCGGATGCTCCGCGCGGATCGCGTCCTCGACGAAGTACGGCCGGGCCGACTCGATCTCCCGGCACAACGTCAACGCCTCCGGCGGGTCGAGCCGGGTGTGCACGTCGAGGATCAGTTCGACATCGGCACCGACCACCTCCCGAACCTGGTGGAACAACTCGATCCCATGCCGGAGCGTACGGCGTTCGTCCAGCACGTCGTCGTCGTGCGGCACGGAGAACCGCAGGTGCCGCCAGCCCTCGGCCACCAACGTCCGGCAGCGTTCGAGGAAGCGGGGACGATCGTTCATCCCGTCCCCGACGTGGACGTAACAAGGCACGTGGTCGCGCACCGGCCCACCGAGCAACTGGTGCACCGGAACGCCGAGTGCCTTGCCGCGGATGTCCCACAACGCGACGTCGAGCGCGGCGATCGCCGAGGTGAGGATGCGGTCGGCGGGATAGAAGCCGCTGCGGAACATCAGCTGCCACAGATGCTCGGTCCGCAGCGGGTCCTCGCCGGTGATCAGCTCTCCCAAGTGGTCGAGCCCGCCGGCGACCGCACGCTGCCGGGAGCGGACGCCCACCTCGCCGATGCCGTGGATGCCCTCGTCGGTGTCGACGACGACGAGCATCATCGCGTCGCCGCGGTCGGGGAGGGTGAGAACTTCCCAGCCGGTGATCTTCATCGAGCCTCACTGTGTTTCAGAAACGTTGCGGGACAACTCCATGAAACCTCGCGGCTTGCTGTTGGCGCAAGTCGGAGGCGTGCGGAAAACAAGCCCATCTGAGGAGTTGACATGTTTCGGGATCGATTGCAAACATGTTGCGAACGAGTGACGGAGGTGGTCCGGATGGCAGTGACAGTCAGGGACGTGGCGAGGGCGGCCGGGGTGTCGGCTTCGACTGTGTCCCGGGTTTTCACCGTGCCGGAGCAAGTGCAGGCCGCGACCCGGGACCGGGTGGTGGAGGCGGCGGCCCACCTCGGCTACCGGCCCGATCCGGCGGCGCGGACGTTGCGCAGCGGGCGGACGGAGTCGCTGGGTCTGGTGATCCCGGACATCGCCAACCCGTTCTTCCCGCCGATCGTCAAGGCGATGCAGACCAGGGCGCGCAACCACGGCCAGACGCTGCTGGTCGCGGACTGCGACGAGCGGGAGGCGGACGAGCTCGAGACGATCGGAGCGATCGTCAAGAAGGTCGACGGTCTGGTGCTGTGGGCATCGACCCTGTCCGATCCGAAGTTGCGGGAGCTGGCCGCGGAGATCCCGCTCGTGCTGGTGAACCGGCACCTGCCCGGCATCCCGGAGTTGCACGTCTCACTCACCCCCGGTGTCACGCAGGCCGCCGAGCACCTGCGGGCGCTCGGCCACACCAGCTGCGTCTTCGTCAACTGCTCCCGTCCGGAACACCTGCGGGGCAAGTCGATAAGAGAAACCTTCGACGCGCAGGGGTTGGCGCTCGTCGAGCTCGGGCCGTACGAACCACGCTTCGAGACCGGGCTGCACGCGGCGACCCTCGCGATCGCGAACGGCGCCACCGCGATCCTCGCGCACAACGATCTCGTCGCGGTCGGGGTGCTGCACGGCCTGGCCGCCGCCGGCGTCGACGTACCGGGGGAGGTGAGTGTGATCGGGATCGACGACACGCTGCTCGCCAGTCTGTCGATCCCAGCGCTGACGACGATCCGGATCTCACCGCAAACCGTGGCCACCCACGCCACCGACCTGATCGTCGCGGCGATCACCGGTGCTGTCACCAGCCTGCTGCCGGTGGAAGTCGGCTCGCGCCTCATCCCGCGCGCGTCGACCGGCCCCGCACCACAACGCGCCTGACCATTCAGCACACCAGTCACCACACCAGTCACCACACCGCGCAGTACCAGCGCGGCCAAGCGCCGACTCGCCCACGGCGCGCAACTCATCCACGGCGACGGGCCGGCGGCTCGTCGTACGCACTCCCCTGGAGAACAGACATGGCTACATCGACGCGTGCCCGATACCTGGTGGTTGGCGCAGCGGCAGCCCTCGCGCTGACCGGCTGCTCGGGGCTGGCCCCCAGCAAGAGCGACGACGGCGGCGGGACCGGATCCGCGATCGTGCTGCGGGTGCAGGGCATGCCGGCCGCGACCGACAAGGCCGCGCTGGAGCAGTTCAACCGGCTGGCCGACGACTTCGAGGCGAAGAACCCCGGCATCACCATCGAGGGCACCGAGAACCGCTGGGACCCGCTGACGTTCTCCGCGAAGCTGGCCGGCAAGACGATCGAGGACGTCATCCAGGTCCCGCTCACCGAGCCGCAGGGTCTGATCGCGCGCAAGCACGTGCAACCGATCACCTCCTCGCTGAAGGCCTGGAACCACTACACCGAGTTCAACCCGCAGGTCCTGCAGCCGCTGAGTGACAGCGCGGGGGAGGTGTACGGCGTCCCGCAGGCACCGTTCGCGCAGGGGCTGGTGTACAACCGCGCACTGTTCACCAAGGCCGGCCTGGACCCGGACAAGCCGCCGGCGAACTGGGACGAGGTCCGGGCCTACGCCAAGCAGATCAGCGCGAAGACCGGGAAGGCCGGGTTCGTGCACGAGGCGAAGGGCAACACCGGCGGCTGGCAGCTGACCATGCTGACCTACACGCACGGCGGTTCGATGGAGACCGAGCAGGGCGGCAAGTTCGTTGCCGCGTTCAACAGTGAGCCGGCGAAGAAGTCGCTCGAGCTGCTCAAGGCGATGCGCTGGACCGACAACTCGATGGGCCAGAACCAGCTGATGGACCAGGACGACGTGGTCAAGCAGTTCGCCGCCGGCCAGATCGGCATGTTCATGGGCACCCCGGGCACCTACCGGCTGGCCAAGATGAAGTTCGGCATGAAGAACACCGCGGACTACGGCATCACCGCCCTCCCACAGGCCGGTGGGAACGCCACCCTCGGTGGGGCCGAGGTGTTCATGGTCCCGGCATCGGTGTCGAAGAAGAAGGCGGAGGCCGCCGCGAAGTGGCTGCTGTTCGCCAACGCCGAGCCGCAGTACAACCCGGACGTCGCCGCCGAGCGGGCGAAGGCGCTCGCCAAGGACCCGGAGGCCGCGGTCGGCGTGCCGACGCTGCCGATGTTCAGCGTCGAGCAGCAGCAGAAGATCGACGCCGCGATCAAGCCGCACGTGAACGTCGAGCTCGAGCACTTCAAGCCCTGGCTGGACGGCACGCCGAAGCTCGAGCTGCGTCCTGAGCCGCCGATGGCGGCGCAGAAGCTCTACACGATCCTCGACCCGGTGGTGCAGTCGGTCCTGACCAAGCCGGACGCGGACATCGCCGCCCTGCTGACCAAGGCCGAGGCGGACGCGAACAAGATGCTCGCCACGGAGCAGAAGTGACCGCACTCCTGGCGCCCGCGCCGCAGCGGGACACCGTCGCCGTCCAACCGGCGCCGGCGTCCCGCAGGCGGGCCGCGCTCCGCCGCGAGCTCCTCGGCCTGCTCTTCCTCGCGCCGGCCCTGGTGGTCTTCGGGTTGTTCTCCTGGTGGCCGATCCTGCGCGGACTGCTGATCTCGTTCCAGAGCACGAACTTGGTCGATCCGGCCGTCTGGGTCGGCCTGGAGAACTTCCGGGCCGTCCTGACCGATCCACTGGTCGGCACGGCGGTGCTGAACACGCTGCTCTTCGTCGCGCTCGGCCTGGTCATCGGGTTCCCGGCGCCGATCGTCCTGGCCGCCCTGATGTCGACGGTACGGCGTGCTGGCGCGGTGTACCGGGTTCTGGTGTACCTCCCGGTGGTGGTGCCGCCGGTCGTGGCGATCCTGTTGTGGAAGTGGTTCTACGACCCGGGCACCGGGCTGTTCAACCAGGCGCTCGGCCTGATCGGTCTCGGCCCGTACCCGTGGTTGCAGTCGCCGGAGTCGGCGATGCTGAGCCTGGTGCTGGAGGCAACCTGGGCGGGGATGGGCGGCGCCGCCCTGATCTACCTGGCCGCGATGACCGGCATCCCGGCCGAGCTGTACGAAGCGGCCGAGAGCGACGGCGCGGGGATCTGGCGGCGGATCTGGCACGTGATGCTGCCGCAGTTGCGACCGGTGATCGGGCTCCTGCTGCTGTTGCAGCTGATCGGCACGATCCAGGTGTTCACCGAGCCGTACATCTTCACCCAAGGCGGTCCGGACAACGCGACCCTGACCATCCTGCTGCTGATCTTCCGCTACGGCTTCCAGGACGGCGAGTACGGGCAGGCTGCCGCGCTGTCCGTCGTACTGGCGATCGTCCTGGCGGCGCTGTCCGCGGTCTACCTGCGGTTGACGAGAAGCTGGAGCACGACGTGAGTGAGCAATCGACGACGTTTGCCTCGAGCAATGACCTGCGAAGGCCGCCGGTGGCGTTCGCGCTCCGGACCGCGCAGGTGCTCACCCTGATCCTGCTCCTGGTGATCGGGGTCGGGCCGCTGTACTGGACGATCAAGGGCGCCATCTCGCCACCGTCGGAACTGGTGGCGCATCCACTGCGGTTGTGGCCGATCGAGCCGGACTTCGGCAATTTCGGCACCGCGTTCACCGAGCTCAGGGTCGGCCGGTACCTGTGGAACACGGTGCAGGTCGTGTTCGGCTCGTGGTTCGTCCAGCTGTTCGTGGCGATGACCGCGGGGTTCGCGTTCGCGGTGATCCGGCCGCGGATCGGTCGCTACGTCTACGCGGCGATCCTGGCCACGATGTTCGTCCCGTACACGGTGTCGCTGGTGAGCTTGTTCCTCACGGTCCTCGAGGTGAACCTGCTCGACACCTACTGGGCGATCTGGTTGCCGGCCGGTGCCAACGCGTTCAACGTGCTGCTCGCGACCCGGTTCTTCGAGGCCCTGCCCCAGGAGTTGTACGACGCCGCGAAGGTCGACGGCGCGAGTACCTGGCAACTGCTCACCCGGATCGTGCTGCCGATGAGCCGGCCGGTGATCGCGGTGATCAGCCTGCTGGCGATCATGCACTCCTGGAAGGAGTTCATCTGGCCGCTCGTGGTGATCTCCGATCCCACCCTGCAGCCGATCAGCGTCGCGCTGGTGAACCTCGTCGACGCCGCTCCGCTCGACGAGCTCATCGCCGCGATGGCGATGGCGCTTGCCCCACCTGTCCTCGTCTTCCTCGTCCTGCAGCGCTACGTCGTCGCGGGCCTCGGCTTCACCGGTGTGAAGGGGTGATCGGCAATGGAAACACCGATCAGCAGGCGGATCGTCCTCGGCGGCACGGTGGCTGCGACAGTCGCCGGCGCATCCGCGATTCCTGCGTACGCCGCCGACGTACAGATCACCGACTCGGCGGGGACCGTCAGCCTGGTCGCCGTACCTGACGGTGCCGGTGTCCCGGGCTACGTGAAGGTGCTCGACGGCGGTGGCGTCCATCGGTTAGAGCTGACGACGTTCGAGTACGCCTACGGGACCGGCGAGACCAAGGTTGTGCAGCGGACGACCGGGATCACGTCGATCAGGTCGGACAGCGCGCAGCAGTTCACGATCACCTACACCGCGCCGGTCGGCTCGGTCGTCGGGACGTTCGCGGTCGGGCTGCGGAAGGCCCGGGTGCGCTGGGACGTGACTGGCGTGGCGAACTTGCGGACCGACTCCTTCCGCTTCGCCCGGGTCGTGAAGGGTACGGCGTCCGAGGACTACGACCCGGTGGCGCTCTGGAACCGCGACCGCGACCCCACTACGGGAGCTCTGCGCGGCGGCATCCCGTTCGAGACCACGAACGGCGTCGGCTACTCCTACACCTGGTCGGACAACCGGACCTTCGTCCGGGTGCCGCAGAGCACCAAGGGCTTCACCAACGGCGGCTACCTGCACGCGGTAGGGACGGCGATCAACAGCTCCAGCGGGTACGTCGAGAGCAACGTCGTCCTCGGGGTGATGCGACCGCACTCGGCCGGCGTGATCGCTCGCGACGGCGACCTCGGGATCGACCTGTGGACCGACCAAGCCTTCAACCTGTGGCCCACCGGCGGGTCGAAGACCGTCAACCTCCAAGTGGTCAACGCGAGCCTGACCTCTCGGACGGTCCGCGTCGACTGGCTGGTCCGGGACTGGAACAACACCAGCACGACCGGGACAGTCAGTGGCACCGTCGGCGCCCGCGCGGTCTGGAACGCGTACTTCCAGGTCGCCCTCGGTGGTCGTGACGTTCGCTTCGTCGAGGCAGTGGTGTACGACGCGACCGCGCCGACGACCGAGGTCGCGTTTGCCCGCACCAACCTCGCGGTGTTGTCGGCGTACTCCTACGGGGATGGCGACGCCAGCATGTTCGGGATGGCGAACTTCGCGTATCTCGAGCGGCCGTCGTCCGGCGCCGTGCTCGATCTGATGCAGCTGATCGGGATGCGCTGGGTGCGGACGGCGTACCGGAACTACAACAACTTCGGCGCCTCACCCGGGCCGACGGTCGACGCTCTGGACGCGGAGGGCTTCGCGCACAACATGCAGTTGGCCGGCGAGCTTCCGTGGGACGGTGGCGGCGCGACGTGGGCCGACGACATGGTCGGCCGCGCGATGTACTCGGGTGCCCAGTACTACGAGTGCGGCAACGAGCTGAACCTCACAGCCTCGGACCGGACGCCCGCCGAGTACGTCGACAACGTCCTGGTTCCGTTGCGCGCGGCAATGACTGCGAAGGGCGCCACCTTCAAGGTGATGCACTGCGGGCTGGCCGGCTTCCCCGAGCAGTGGGTCGCCGACTTCGGCGATGCGGGCGGTTGGGAACACGTCGACGTACTGGCGTACCACCCGGGGCGCGGCAACTACGTGGCGGACTACGACCCGCCGCAGCCGTGGTCGAACGAGACCCGCTGGAACTTCCTCGGCACGCTCCGCAAGGCCAAGGCGACTGCCGTTGCCAACAACAAGGAGCTCTGGCTCACCGAGGCGTACGCCGTGACGCGGCCGAACCGATGGTGGTCCGACACCCACCGGAACGCGGCCGAGAACGTGCTGCTCCAGCTCGCGCTGGCGAAGGTGTACGGCGTCCGCGGCGTGACCTGGTACACGCTGAACGACTCGATTCAGTTCCAGCCGATGGAGGCCGACCCGGACGATCCGGAGTACCACTACGGCCTGCTGAACCGCGACCTCAGCCCGAAGCCGTCGCTGCTGGCGTTCGCGACCGTCGCGCGCTGGCTCGACCAGTCCACCTGGCTCGGCTGGGCCGACCTGGCCGATCCACAGCTGTTCGGCCTCGTCTTCAGCGGGCCGGGCGGCAAGGTGAACATCCTGTGGTCCCGCAAGGACGGGTACCTGCTCATCACCGACCCGGCCCGCCGGATCCCCAGCAGCACCGAGTACTACCGCACTCCCGAACCGTGGGAGGACCTGTGGCCGACGAAGACCAGCGCAACGCTGCCGACGCCGGCCGCGACCACCACCGTGCGCGAGCTGAACTGCCTCGGCATGGACGTCGCCACCCATCAGGCGAGCAACTCGCAGGTGACCGTCACCCTGGACGGCGCCCCGCGGATCTTCATCGGCCTCGCCCTGCCCCTGCAGACCACCGGAGGAACGCCATGACACAACACGTATCGAAGCCGTCCCGCCGGACCTTCGTGGCCGGATCGATCGCCGCCGCCGGAGTGGCCGGCGGGCTGCTCCCGACCGGAACCGCCCGGGCGGCGACGGCGTACACGCTCAGCGCGGACGGGATCTCGGTCGTCGCCCAGACCGACGGGACCGTGGTGGTCAGCGACGGCGCCGGCACCGAGCGGGTCCGGATCGCACACTTCCAGGTGAAGGACACCGTGCTCGGGAACCAGCGGACGTTCGGTGGTACGCCGTCGCTGGTCACGCTCGCGGACGGCCGGCAGGCGATCCGGGTCGACTACCGGATGGGCGCGGCCGGGGCTGGGATCACGGTCACCGGGACGTTCGACGTCACCGCCCATCGCCTGCACGTGCGCTGGGACGCGACGAGCTCGAACACGATGTACCTCAACTCGCAGTTCCACCGGACCGTGGTGAACGCGAGCGGGCCCGAGCGCCCGACCGCGATGACCCGGTGGAACCGCGACGCGGGCGGCGGCGTGCCGTACGAGACCAACGACGGCATCGTCTACGCCTCGTCCTGGCCGGACCTCACCGCCTACTTCCGCCTCGAGTCCAGCCGCCCCGCCTGGACGACCCCGTCCTGGATGCACATCGTCGGCACGTACGACGCGTTCGGGGTGCTCGTGCACGAAGCCGACCTGGTCCTGGGTGAGATGCGACCGGCCGCCGCCAACGCCGCTGCCGTCGCCCGGCCGGTGGGCGTCGACGTCTGGACCGACCAGCCGTTCAACCTGTACGAGGTCGGCGAGGTGATGTCCGTCAACGCGCAGGTGGTCAACGGTGGCAAGACCTCCGCGTCGATCCAGCTCACCTGGTTCGCTCGCGACTTCGACGGCCGGAAGCTCGCGGGCGGGTCCACGACGCTCATGTTGGCGGCGGGGGAGAGCACCGACCGGACGCTGACCGTGCCCGCGCTCAAGGAACAGGGCATCGCGTTCGTGGAGGTGAAGGCGTCGACCGGTGGCGCCGAGGCCTTCGCGCGGACGACGCTGTCCACGCTGCCGCCGTACGAGTATCAAGGCGGTGGCATCTTCGGCATCGCGAACTACCCCTGGCTGCTCGAGCCGAGCAAGGAAGACGTGGCCGCGCTGATGCAGCGGATCGGCGTTGCCTCGGTGCGGATCGCCTACAACGGCGCACCCGGGATCGCGCCGGACGAGCTGCGGGCGCTGGGCATCATGACGAACATCCAGCACGGCGACGTAGTCTTCGACTCGACGCCGGAGCAGGCCAAGGCCTGGGCTGCCGAGCTCGTCGACGTCGTGGTCGACGCCGGCGCGCGCTACTTCGAGGTGGACAACGAGCGCAACCAGCCGTGGATGTCCGGCCTGTACGCCGACAAGTACATCCGCGACGGCCTGCGTCCCGTGGTCGACCGGCTGGCCGAGGTCGGGTACGACGTGAAGGTGATGAACAACGGTCTCGGCGGGATGGACGTCAACTGGACCGACAACTTCCACGCCGCCGGCGGCTGGGACCTGATCGACGTGTTCGCGTTCCACCCCGGTCGCGGCAACTTCACCCCGGACTACGCGCCGACGCCGGACGAGTGGGTGACCGGTGACAACGGCACCTACTGGAACTTCCTCGGTTCGGTCCGCGAGGCCAACCGCCGGATCGCCGAGTACGGCGGCGGCAAGGAGCTGTGGCTGACCGAGGCCTACGCCTGCACCCGGCCCAACTACTGGTGGAACGACACCATGCGCCAGGCCGCGGAGAATGTGCTGCTGACGATGGCGCTGAGCAAGGCCGAGGGCGTCGACGGCGTGAACTGGTACCAGCTGCACGACAGCACGATCCACCACCCGCAGGAGGCCGTGCCGAGCAACACCGAGTACCACTTCGGCCTGATGAACCGCGACCTGTCGGCCAAGCCGTCGCTGCTCGCGTTCGCCACCGGCACCCGGCTGCTCGAAGAAGCCGAGTTCGTACGCTGGCTGGACTTCTCCGGGGTCGACCGGAACCTCAAGGGCCTGCTGTTCGAGACCCCGGACGGCCCGGTGTCGATCCTGTGGAGCCGCAAGGACGGTTACCTGCTGAACGCCGACCACGCGCCGAACCAGCCGTACTACCCGCACCCGGAGGTCTGGCAGGACGACTGGCCGACCAAGACGACGCTCGTCGTACCGCGCGACCGGATCACCGAGACGGACTGCATCGGCCGGCGCCGGGAGCTGGACGGCAAGCTCGGCCAGGTGACCTTCCGGGTCGACGGCGCGCCCCGGATCTACCACGGTCTGTCGGCACGCCCGGAGCAGCTGGTGCGCTGCGGATGAAACGAGTGCTTGTCACCGGGGCGGCCGGCCGGATCGGGAGTGCGGTGGTCACGGAGCTGCTCGGCCGAGGGGTCGAGGTGACGGCTCTGGTGCTTCCGGGTACGGAGGCCCCGGTGCAGGGAGTGCGGTTGGTCGAAGGTGATGCGTCCGATCCGGTCAGTTGCCGTGAGGCGCTGGCCGGTGCGGATGGCGTCGTACACCTTGCTGCTTTGCCCGCGCCGAACCGGGGGACGCCGTACGAGGTGTTCGGTGGGAACACGATGGCGACCTTCACGTTGCTGGAGGAGGCGGGGGTCGCCGGGGTGCGGAACGCTGTGCTGGCGAGCAGTTACGCCGCGAACGGGCTGCCGTTCGCCACACAGCCGCGGAGTCCGGACTACGTGCCGGTCGACGTGGACCTGCCGAGTCAGGCCGCGGATCCGTACGCGTTGTCCAAACAAACCGATGAACTGACCGCGGCGATGATGGCGCGGCGGCACGGGATGAGCGTGATCGCGCTGCGGTATCCGTTCGTGGGTGGTCTCGAGGATCGGCTGCTGCCTCGTGCGCAGCAGATCGCAGCGGATCCGGCTGCTGGGGCAGCGGATCTGTGGTCCTATCTGGACACGCGGGATGCTGCGCGGGCCGCCGTGCTGGCGCTTCAAGCGAGTGGGACGCATGTCTTCCACGTCGCGGCTCCGCGCACGCTCGCGCCGTACCCAACCCTGGAGTTGGTACGTCGCTTTCACCCGACGACCCAGCTCCGCGCCGAGCTTCCCGGCCGGACGACTCCGCTCGACCTGACCGCGGCCGAACGGATCCTGGGGTTCAGCGCAGAATATGAGCTAACGCTGGAGCGTCGTACATGTTGATCTCGGCGATGGTGCCGTCGGTGTCCCGGATGATGTGCGGCAGCGCATTCCACCGGGCCACCTCGAATCCGACCGTGATCAGGTGCTCACGGGCCGGTCCGGAAGCGAACGGATCCGGGCAATCCGCCCGGCGCGTGTGCCACGCTCCGTCCCGGTAGTAGGTTTCGACGGCCGGCTCAACATGTCTAGGCATCCACAACTCCACGTCACGACGACAGATCCCCCCGCCCCCAGCCCCACCCCGCACCCCTGCGACATGTCGAGTCCCATGATTGAACCATCCCCAACCCAGACCGAACAGGGCCTAAAGTCCCACCACCAAGAAATTGCCGCCGGCGTGGTCGCCGTCGCGAATGTTGGTTCAGGCGTCTGATGTGAGGGTTTTTGTGTAGGCGGCTACTGCTTGGAGGGATTTCTCGTCGGCCCAGGACCATTTAGGGCGTGCGGTTGAGATGCCTTCGTAGGGCTCGTCTGCGTAATGGTGTTGGAGTTTGGCGAGTTTTGTGGTGAGGGTGGCTCGGATGGTGGCGTACGACGGGTTGTCGGCGACGTTGGTGAGTTCTTCGGGGTCGGTGCGGAGGTCGTAGAGCTCCCATTCGGGCGCGAACAGGCGGTCCGACGAGCCGGGTACGCCGAGGCCGGCGCCGTAGTAATGGATGAGTTTGAAGTCCTTCGTGCGTACGCCGTAGTGCGCCGGTGCGTGGTGGATCGGGTCGTCGTGTTCCCAGTAGCGGTAGTAGACGGCGTCCGGCCAGTCGTCGACCGTGTCACCGCGCAGCAGCGGCAGGAAGCTGCGGCCCTGTGAGGTCGGGAGTACGTCGGCGGCGTCCAGGCCGGCCATGTCGAGGAAGGTGGCGGCGAAGTCGACGTTGGTGATCATGGCGTCGCAGGTACTGCCCGCGGGGATCGCGGACGGCCAGCGGATCAGCATCGGCATCTGCAACGACTCGTCGAACATCAGTCGTTTGTCGAACCACCCGTGGTCGCCGAGGAAGAACCCCTGGTCCGACGTGTAGACGACGACGGTGTCCTCGGCCAGCCCCTCGGCCTCCAAGGTGTCGAGCAACCGCCCGACGTTGTCGTCGATCGACTGCACGCACTGCAGGTAGTCGCGCAGGTAGCGCTGGTACTTCCACCGCATCCGCTCGACCCGGTTCTCCGGACCCCGCAGCTCGGCCGGCAGCTCCTCGCCGAGCTCGTCCGCGCCGAGGTCGTCGGCGACGGACATCCGGACGCCGCGCACGGCCCGGCTCCGGCTGCTGTGGTCGTCGAACAGCGTGCTCGGCTCCGGGATCGAGCCGATCGGGTACAGCTCCTTGTGCTTCTCGTCCGGCACCCACGGCCGGTGCGGCGCCTTGTGGTGCACGAGCAGCAGAAACGGCCGGTCCGGGTCGCGGTCCCGGATCCAGTCGATGCTCTGGTCGGTGACGATGTCGGTCGCATACCCGGACACGGTCTCGGCGCCGTCCGGCCCGATCATCAACGGGTCGACGTAGTCGCCCTGGCCCGGAAACACCTTCCAGGAGTCGAAGTGCCGCGGCGCCGACTCGGGGCGCTCGCCGAGGTGCCACTTGCCGAACAGCGCGGTCTGGTAACCGGCATCGTGCAGCACCTCGGCGAAGGTCGGGACCCGGTAGTCGATCTCGGTGAAGATCGAGGCGACCCCGTTCACGTGGCTGTAGGTGCCGGTCAGGATCGACGCCCGCGACGGCGAGCAGATCGAGTTCGTGCAGTACGTCGCATCCATCCGCACCCCCTCAGCGCCGAGCCGATCCAGCTGCGGCGTCCGGTTCACCTTGCTCCCGTACGCCGAGATCGCGTGCGCGGCATGGTCGTCGGACATGACGAAGACGATGTTGGGTGACGGCATTACCTCACCCCATCGCGTTTCCGGCCGAAGATGCAAGGTCGGCGTCGATCTTCAGCATCAGCTCGGGGCTGATCCCGGGGTGTCCGGCCAGTGCTTCGAGCAGCGTGGCCGACGGGTTGAAGCGACCCATCCCGCGCAGACCAGCGAGTACGTCGGCCGGCAAGGCATCCCCGTGGTTGGTCAGGACGTCCTGCACGGTCAGCGTCCTGATCGGCGCATCCGCCGGCAACTGATCGCGCAGTACGGCGGGCTGCAAAGCACGCTGCGCCTGCTGCCATTGCCGCTTCACCAGAAGATGCTCCGCCAGCACCGGACCCTCAGACGGCAGCCCGAGTCGGACGAACTGCTCCACTGGCGCGTCGTTGCGACGCATCTGGTCGACGAGCAGACCGGCCATCCGCAGTTCGAGGTCATCGTCCGCGAGTGGAGTCCGTTGCTGCGGGTCGTGGTCCAGGTCGAACAACAGCGACCCGTGCCACCAGGGATTCCCGAGTGCCTGGGACGGCATCCGCAGTACCGGCGCTCCCTTCGTGAAGCTGAAGCCCGGCACCAGCGATGCGTGGTGCAGCTCCTGAGGGGAGAACCGCGCCCGCATGTGGGTGGGCATCAACGTGTAGTCGTAGAGCGGCGTGTTCGTCGGGTCGGCGCAGGCACGCATGTACACGTACCGCCCGTCGGTCACGTTGACATGCCCGCCGTGCGCACCGAACAGCGCGGCCTCGCGGACCACGTCACCGCGGAGACTCAGCCCTTGCATATCGGGCGATCTTTCGACGTCGAAGTAGTCGAGAAGCGTCGGCCCGAGGTCGACCGTCTGCACCAGCGCATCCCGCCGTACTCCTGCCGCCCCCGCGTCCGGATCCCACACGAACAACGGCGTATGAATCGTCTCGTCGAACCACGGTTGCACGCTCTTGCCCCACCACCCGCGTTCGCCGAGCAGGAAGCCGTGGTCGGTGCACACGATCAGCATCGTGTCGTCCCACAGCGCGTGCTCGTCGAACACGTCCAGCACCCGCCCGAGCGACCGGTCGCACATCGCGAGCAGCGCGAGGTACTCACCACGAGCCCGCTCGACCTCGGCCGGCGTCTCGATCACCCGCCGGTACGACGGCCAGTCGAACACCGGTGCTTCGGTGTCGAGGCCCTGCAACCGCCGGTACTCGTCATAGCTGAAGAACGGCTCGTGCGGGTCGAACGTCTCGATCTGCACGAACCACCGGTCCTCGGCGAGGTTCGTCCGGATGAACTCGATCCCGGCGTCGAACGTCAGCGTCTGGCTGTGCTGGGACTCGTCGGCCAGGTACTGCCGGTTGATCCAGTCCTGCCGGCTGAGGAAGGTGCTGCCGTTCAGCGTCGGTGGCGGCTCGGGGTCGCGAACGTGCCCCTTCCACCGGTCACCCTCTTGCCCGCGGAAGAACTCGTACGTCGAGAACCGGTTGTGGTACGTCGCACCGCCGTCCTCCCAGTAGTGCTGATGATCCGTCGCCAGGTGGGTGTAGACGCCATGCTGTCGCAGGAGCTCCGGTGTCGAGTCGTCGTACGGCTCCAGCGGTCCCCACGAGCGGTGCAGGAAGTTGTACCGGCCAGTGTGCAGCTCCCGCCGCGCGGGCATGCACGGCATGCTGCCCGCATAGCAGTTGTCGTAGGTGACACTGCGCTCCGCGAGCCGGCTGAAGTTCGGTGCGTGCACGCTCTCGGCGCCGTACGGCGGCAGCATCCGCCGGTTGAGCGAGTCATACATCACCATCACCGCACGCCTCATGCGACCGCCTCGTTCGCGAGCAGGTCGCGGCGTTCCTGGCGGCGGGCCGCTTGCCGGTCCGGATCGGGGATGGGTGCCGCCATCAGCAGGCGTTTGGTGTACGGGTGTTCGGGCCGGTCGGTGACATCGACGGCGTCGCCGTACTCGACGATGTCGCCGCGGTAGAGGACCGCGACCCGATGGCTGATGTGGCGGACGACCGCGAGGTCGTGGGAGATGAAGAGGTAGGCCACGCCGGTCTCCTCCTGGATCGAGATGAACAGGTCGAGCACGCGTGCCTGCGTGGACAGGTCCAGCGCGGACACCGGCTCGTCGCAGACGATGAGTTTCGGTGCGAGGGCGAGCGCCCGGGCGATCGCGATTCGTTGCCGCTGGCCACCGGAGAACTCGCGCGGCAGCCGGTGTACGGCGTCCTGCGGAAGACCGACCTGGTCGAGCAGGGTGCGGACCCGCGCCGAGGCCGTCGCGCGATCGCTCGACCGGCGGGCCACCAGCGGCTCGACCAGGATGTCCTCCACCGTCATCGACGGGTTGAGCGAGCTGTACGGATCCTGGAACACGACCTGGATGTCGTCGCTCAGCCGGCGGCGCTCCCGTCGCGGCATCCCGACCAGCTCCCGCCCGTCGAACCGGATCGAGCCGGAGCTGACCCCGACCAGGCCGAGGATCGCGCGGCCGATCGTGGTCTTGCCGGAACCGGACTCACCGACCAGCCCGAGCGTCTCGTGCGGCCGGATCTCGAACGAGACCTCGTGCAGCGCGCGGAAACCCTTCTTCCGCCAGCCGTGCCCGGCGTACTCGACGACGACGTCCTTCGCCTCAAGCATGGTGCACCTCGATCCTGGCCCGCGGCGTGCTGTCCTCGAGCGTCGAGTCCAGCAGCGTCCTGGTGTACGAGTGGTGGGGGTTCGCGAACAGCGGCCGGACGTCGTCGACCTCGACGATCCGCCCGTCCTGCATCACGGCCACCCGGTCGCAGATGTCCGAGACCACTCCGAAGTTGTGCGTCACGAGCAGCATCGCCATCCCGAACTCGGTCTGCAGGTCCCGCAGCAGGTCGAGGACCTCGGCCTGGACGGTGACGTCGAGCGCGGTGGTCGGCTCGTCGGCGATCAGCAGGTCCGGCTTGCCGGACACAGCCCCGGCGATCAGCACTCGCTGCGCCATGCCACCGGAGATCTCGTGCGGGTAGGCGGCGAAGGTACGGCGTGGCTCGGGGATGCCGACGCGCTCCAGCAGGTTCAGCGCCTCCGCGGTGGCGGCCGCCTTCGACAGCCCGGACACCTTGCGCAGCGGCTCGATCAACTGCTCGCCGACGCGGAAGCACGGGTCGAGGTTCGACATCGGCTCCTGCGGGATGTACCCGATCCGCCGGCCGCGCAGCGCCCGTCGCCCGGCATCCGGGAGCCGCGACAGTTCCGTCCCGTCGAACCGGATGCTGCTGCTTCCGAGCAGCGTTCCACCGGGCGCCAGCAGGCCGAGGACCGCGAACGCCGTCTGCGTCTTGCCGGAGCCGGATTCGCCCACGAGTCCCATCACCTCACCACGCCGTACGTCGAGCTCGACGCCGTGCACGACCTCGCGGTAGCCGTCGGCACCCGGGTAGCCGACCGACAGGTTGGTGATCCGCAGCAGAGGTTCGCCGGCGGTGTCGGCAGGATCAGGCAACGGGACGAGCGAGCGGCGGGGCGCCTTGGGCGGCCGGTCGGTGCGCTGGATGACGTCGCGGATCGCGTTGCCCAGCAGCACCAGCGACGCCACCGTCAGCGCGATAGTTGCCCCGGGCCACCAGATCGCGATCGGCGAGTTGTAGATGTTCGTGAACGCGTCCTGCAGCATGCCGCCCCAGGTCGGCGTCCCGGGGTCGCCGAGGCCGAGGAACTCCAGCCCGGACTGGACCACGATCGCGATCCCGGCCACGACCGACGCCTGGATGACGACCGGCGCCCGGACGACGAGCAGGATGTGCCGGCCGATGATCCGCGGGTCACTCAATCCCGAGACGCGGGCGGCGTCGACGTACAACTCGTGCTTGACCGCCATCACCTGGCTGCGGACCAACCGGTAGAAGCCGGGGGACAGCATCACGCCGAACGTGACCATGGACAGGTAGATCGATGATCCCAGCGCCTGGAACAGCGCCAGCAGGACGATCATCGTCGGGAGCGCCATCAGCAGGTTGGCGCCCCAGCCGAGGATGCCGTCGAGGAATCCGCCGTAGTAGCCGCTGAGCAGGCCCGACACCACGCCGAGCACCAGGGCGACCGACAGCGCGATGAGCGCACCGGCCAGAGTGTTCTGGCCGGCGTGCAGCAGGCGGCTGAAGATGTCACGACCGGCTCCGTCACCGCCCAGCAGGTAGCCGCCACCCGGACCCGCGTTGATCTTGTCCAGGCGCAATGACGACGGGCTGTTCGGAGCGATCAGCGGGGCCAGCAGACTGGCCACCACGATGGCGGTCAGGATCACGAGCGCCGCGATGGCCAGCGGGTTGCGGAGCACTTTGCGAGCTGTCATTGGACACGCACCTTGGGGTTGACCCAGCCGCTGACGATGTCGATGACCAGGTTGACGACGACGACCAGGACGACCAGCGTCACGACCACACCCATCAGCACCGGTACGTCGCCTTGCAGCGCAGCGTTGATCGTGAGCGTGCCGAGACCGGGGATCGCGAACACCTTCTCGATCACCACTGCTCCACCCAGCAGGGCGATGAACTGCAGGGACAGCACGGTCAGCGCCGGTGTCGCGGCGTTGCGCAGCGCATGCCGGAACAGCACCGACCGCGGGCTGATACCCCGGGCCCGCAGCGTGCGGATGAAGTCCTGGCGCAGTACGTCGATCACCGCGCCACGGACCTGTTGCGCGGCGGACGCGGTGCTCCCGATCACCAGGGACGCCACCGGCAGCACGAGGGCCGAGGCCCAGCCGCCGGGTGACTCCGAGAGCCGCACGTACCCGGTCGCAGGCAGGACGCCGAGGGTGACCGAGAGGAATACGACCAGGACCAGGGCGACCCAGAAGTTCGGCAGCGCGAAACCAAGCACGCTGAGCACCTGGATGACCCGGTCCAACCAGCCGCCCCGGACTGCGGCCGCGACGCCCAGGCCCACGCTGATCAACGCGGTCAGCGCCACAGCGAGAACGACCATGGACAACGTCACCGGCAGCCGGTTGGCGATCGCCTGGGCCACCGGCTCGTTGGTGAACCACGAGATGCCCAAATCCCCGCGCGCTGCGTGTTCGGCCCAGGTGCCGAACTGGGCCAGCAGCGGCTTGTCCAGCCCGAGCTCGGCGTTCTTGGCCGCGAGTTGCTCGGCGGTGGCGTTCTCGCCGAGCAGGTTCCGGGCGACGTTCCCGGTGGCCGAGAACGCGAGCAGGAAGGTGATGGTCGCGATCATGGCGACGAGTACGGCGCAACTGACCAGCCGGCGTCCGGCGAAGGAGATCATCGCGTCACTCCTTCGGCGCGAAGGCGCTGACCGGCGGCGCCACGTTGTACGCCTGCAGATCGACGGCAGTCCGGGCGTCGGTCAGGTAGACGCTGTTCTCCCGGTACCAGGGCGCGAACCAGGCGTTGTCCACCAGCCACTTGCTGACCGCCTTCATCGCCGCCGGGAGCTCGGCCTCGGACGCGGTCTGCGCGGAGGCCAGCAACTTGTCCAGCTCCGGATCGCCGGCCTTCAGCGGGTTCCACGGCGACTTCCGGGTGACCGCCTTCTGGATGTCCTGCCAGGCCGACTGGCTGCCGAGCGTCATGAACGCAACCGGGTACTTGCCGGACAGAATGGCCGGGATGATCGCGTTGGCCGGGGTCTTGACCCACTTCACCGTGATGCCGACGGCGGCGAGCTGCTGCCCGATGATCGCGTTGTACTGCGCGAATCCCGCCGACTCCGGCATGGTGATGGTGAAGCCTCCTGCGTAGCCGGCGTCGGCCAGGAGCTGCTTGGCCTTCGGCACGTCGTACGAGTACTGCCCGTCGAGGGACTTGTCGTAGCCGTCGCCGGCGGCGTTGAAGATCTGGGTGGTGAGCGAGCCCTCGCCGTGTGAGACGTTCTTCAGGATCGCCTCCCGGTCGAACGCGAGGTTGATCGCCTGGCGGACGCGCAGGTCCTTCAGCGCCGGGACCAGCTTGCCGTCGCGGTCCATCAGCAGCAGACCGACCCAGTTGACCGGTGTGGTGTTGACGGTCAGGCCGCTGCGCTTGGCGTCGGCGAGCGAGTTGGTGTCGGTGATGGTCGCGTTGGCCTGACCGGCCTTCAGGGCGTTCAGGCGGGCGGTGAGGTCGTTCATCGGCTTGATGACGACCTTGTCGTACGGGAAGGCGCCCGCGTTCCAGTAGTCCGGGTTCCGCGTGTAGGTGTAGGTGCTGCCGGCAACGGTCCCGGCCTTGTCCAGTACGTACGGGCCGCTGCCGACCGGGGTGGTCGCAACCGCCGACGCCTTCAGCGACTTGGGGCTGGCCATCACCCCACCGACGCTGGCCAGGTAGTCGATCAGACCGGGATCCGGTGTCTTGAGCTTCAGGTTGAGCTCGGTCGGGCTGACGATCTGGTACGAGCCGATCGACCGGGTCATGTACGAGTTCTGCCCGGTGCCGGCGGCGAGGTTCGCCATGTTCGCCTTGACCGCGGTGGCGTCGAACGACGTGCCGTCGGTGAACTTCACGCCGCTCTTCAGCTTCAGGTTCAGCGTGGTCCGGCCCGCGTCGTACTTCCAGGAGGTCGCCAGTGACGGCTGCAGCTTGTTGTCCTTGTCGCGCTTGAGCAGGGTGTCGAAGACCGGCGACCAGTACTGCATCTGGTTGCCGATGTTGAGCTGCGTCGGGTCGAACGAGTTGTTGTCGAGGGCGTTGGCGATGGTCAACGTCTTGGCGGCGGACGAGCCGCCGGCACCGGCGCCGGAGCATGCACCGACCCCGGTGACGAGTGCGGCAGCGGCGAGGACCGCGCTGCAGCGGCGGATGAGCATGGTGAGCTCCTTAGCGGGTGGAAGTGGGGATCGGTACGTCGGCACTGGCGCCGAAGCCGATGCGCCAGCCCTTCACCCAGATCGGTTCGGCTGGGGTGAACGGTTTCGTGTAGAGCCGCCAGCGGCGACTGTCAGCGCTGGGAGGATCGGTAGTCCAGCCGACGATCGCGCCGTCGGTCGGACAGGTGATGGTGACCAGGCCGTCGGCCGTCTCGATCACCGGTTCTGTGCAGTGCGGCCGGGGATGCCACGTGGCGAGGAGCTCTCGTTCGGGGAGCTGCCCGAGGTCGCCCACCTTGGCCAGCCAGGCGTCCAGCGCGTCGGACAGTCGCTCGCGTACGTCGTCGTACTCGGGCCGGCCGATCAGGTTGTGCTCCTCGTGCGGGTCGGCCTCGACGTCGAAGAGCTCCTCGGCAGGCTTGCTCGCGGCAACGATCGATCGCTGCAGCTCGGTCAGCACGGACGGCGGCTGCCCGAAGGCCAACTGCTGGTGGGCTTCCTGCGCGTGCAACCGGCGCATCTCGGCCCACGTGGCCAAGTGGTCCGGGTACTCGCAGTGGCCCATCGGCGACCGGTCCGGATGCAGGTGACGGGTGTAGCGGAAGCGCCGGTCGCGGATCGTGCGCGACGTGTCCTCCTGCTCGCCCATCCGGTCCCGCGCACTCACCACGTAGTCGTCCCGACGCTTCCGCGGTACGCCGTCCGGACCGAGCAGCACGTCACCGTGCAGGTGGCCGGGTGCGTCGAGCCCACACATCGAGAGCATGGTCGGCGCAAGGTCGAGCAGGGCGACGGGATCGTCGTACACCGAGCCCCGTGCGACCCGACCCGGCCAGCGGACGATGAGCGGCTCGCGGAGCCCGAGCTCGCTCGCCCAGCGTTTGCCGCGTGGCATGCCGAGTCCGTGATCGCTCCAGAACACCACGATGGTGTTGTCCGCGAGACCGTCCTCGTCCAGCTGCCGCAGGATCGTGCCGACCCAGTGGTCCATCTGGCTGACAAGCTCCAGATACCGCTTCCACGCCGTACGGAAGACCTCGGTGTCCGGGTGGTACGGCGGTACGTCGACCTGCTCGACCCGGGTCGCGTCCGGCGTCCGGCGGGCGAACTCCTCGTCGGTCAGGTAGAGCTGCGACTCGTGCGTGATCAGCCCGTGGAACGCCATGAAGAACGGCTGATCCGGGTCCTCGCGGAGTCGCCAGTGCGCGTGGTCGCCGAGCGCGTCGTACACCGGGTCCGGCACGTCCAGCTGGAAGTCGGTGAACGCGCTGTTCCCGGTCCAGTACCCGGCTGCGCGGAAGTACTGCGGGAGCAGGCGGACGTCGGCCGGGGGAGTGGCGCGGGTTCGCATGTGCATCGTGCCGATCGCCGGTGGGAAGCACCCGGTGACGATGGCGCTGCGCGACGGACCGCACACCGGCGCTGCCGCGAACGCGCGGTCGAACCGGATCCCGTCAGCGGCGAGCGCGTCGAGGTTCGGCGTGGTCGCCTGCCCGGCGCCGGGCCAGACACCGGTGTAGCAGCCGAGGTGGGGGTTGATGTCGTGCGTGCTGATCCACAGCACGTTCGGCCTGGAATTGGGCATGGCTGTGCTCCATGAGGGGCGTGTGAGGGTGCCGTCGGGTCAGTCGACGGCGTGCAGGCGCTGCTTGGGCAGCCGGCGCCGGAGCTCGTCGCGAAGCTCGATGCACCAGGCGACGTGGTAGTCCATCGACTGGGCACCGCGCTGGTGCGTGGCCTCCGCGATCAGCGCGTGCAGCTCGGCGTCGAACGGGATCTCCGGCTCCTGCGGCAGCGAGCGGTCGCGCTCGCGGAACCGCCGAATCTGCAGCTCCCGGGCGCTGATCTCGCGGTCGAGCAGCTCGATCACCTGCTCGATCTGAAGGAATCCGCTGAACGCCAGCCGGCCGAAGAACCCGGGGTCCCGGGACAGCACGGTGGTCGGCGTGTACGGCGTGGTGAGCCAGTCCAGGAAGACCGTGACGCCCTCGTCGGTGACCCGGTAGGTCTTCGCGTCCTGCGCGCCCGGCCGGGGTTCGACGGTGTGCCAGACCCAGCCGCGGTCCTCCATCGCGGCCAGCACGCGGTAGACCTGGCTCATCGTGGTGTTCGGGCGCTGGAAGCGGCCATGGGTGTCCATGTAGCGCTTCAGGTCGTAGCCGGTGCTGGGGCGCGTCAGCAGGACGCCGAGAAGGATGTGCTCGAGCTTCATGGCCGCGCCTCTCCTGCTGTTGGTATGACACAAGTGGAATGCCCATTGAGGACACCACAAGTGGAATACCCCGTCAAGAGTTCGCGTCCCTGTCCGAGTTCGGACACCTCCGGGACCGTGCCCACGGGCTTGGCTTAGATTGATTGCTCATGGCCATGTTCGACCTTTCCCTCGACAAGCTCCGTGCGTACCGGCCCGAGGTGGCCGCGCCGGCCGGCCTTGCCGACTTCTGGCGCCGATCCATCGAGAAGGCGCGCACCGACGACCTGTCCGCCACCTTCACCGCCGTCGACAACAAGCTCAGCGTCATCGACACCTACGACGTGACGTTCGCCGGCTTCGGCGGCACTGCGATCAAGGGCTGGCTGCACGTGCCCGCCGGCGCGTCCGGGCCGCTGCCGACCGTCGTGCAGTACTTCGGCTACTCCGGTGGCCGCGGCTTCCCGCACACCACGAACCTGTGGGCGCAGGCCGGGTACGCGCACTTCGTGATGGACACCCGCGGCCAGGGCTACAGCGGCGGGAACCCGGGCGCCACCCCCGACGACAGCGCGTACGCCGGTCTCAACCACACCCCGGGGTTCATGACCGCGGGCATCGCCGACCCGGAGACCTACTACTACCGGCGGGTCTTCGTCGACGCGGTCCGCGCGCTGGAGGCGGCCCGGGCGTCGGAGTTCGTCGACCCGGACCGGATCATCGTCACCGGCGGCAGCCAGGGTGGTGGGATCTCGATCGCGGCCGCCGGGCTGGCGGGGCTGGCCGGGATCGAGTTGCTCGGCTGCGCGCCCGACGTACCGTTCCTGTGTCACTTCGAGCGGGCGCTGCAGATCACCGACAAGGACCCGTACGCCGAGATCACCCGGTACCTGAAGGGCTTCCGGGACCAGGTGGAGACGGCCTACCGGACGCTGAGCTACTTCGACGGCGTCAACCTCGGCCGGCTGGCCACGGCGCCGACGCTGTTCTCGGTGGCGCTGATGGACGCGGTCTGCCCGCCGTCGACGGTGTTCGCGGCCTACAACGCCTACGGCACCGCGTCGGGTGGCGAGCCGGCCAAGGACATCAAGGTCTACTCCCACAACGAGCACGAGGGCGGCCAGACCTACCAGCAGGACGCCCAGCTCGACTGGTTCGCGAACATCTTCCAGAAAAACTCATCGCTGGACCGATGAGTTCTGGCCGGCGCTGTCGTTTCACCTGACAACAGCGTCGGTCAGACTGTGACCGACCCGATCGCGGGAGGTCGCAATGGACTGGAAACTCGAACTCGTCGTCGTGCCGGTGTCGGACGTGGACCGGGCGAAGAAGTTCTACACCGAGCAGCTCGGGTTCGGCGAGGACGTCGACCACAGCGCCGGCGACTCGTTCCGGGTGGTGCAGCTGACGCCTCCGGGCTCGGCCTGCTCGATCACGATCGGCACGGGCGTGACCAAAGCGACGCCGGGGACCTACCAGGCGCTGCACTTGGTGGTCACCGACATCGAGGCCGCCCGGGCCGAGCTGGTCGAGCGGGGTGTGGAGGTGAGCGAGCCGTTCCACTTCGGCCCCAAGGGCCAGCAGCCCGGGCTGGACCCGGGCCGCACGGACTACAACACCTTCGCGACCTTCCAGGACCCGGACGGCAACGGCTGGATCATCCAAGAGGTCCGCCACACCAACCCGGCCCGGCTGTGAAAACACTCGAAGAGGCGGCGTTCGGGGGTGATGAGGCCGCGTTCGCCGAGTTGGCTGGGCTGTACCGGCGTGAGCTGCATGTGCACTGCTACAGGATGCTGGCGTCCTTCGACGATGCGGAGGACGCCGTACAGGAGACGTTGCTGCGGGCCTGGCGCGGCCGGGACGGGTACGACGGCCGGACGTACTTCCGCGCGTGGCTCTACCGGATCGCCACCAACGTCTGCCTGGACGTGGCCCGCCGACACGCCCGGCGACAGGCCGCGACACCGGGGGAGATGGTGTGGCTGCAGCCGTACCCGGACCAACTGCTGGACGAGATCGCCCCGCCCGACGACCAGCCCGATGCGGTGGTCGTGGATCGCGAGACGATCGAGCTCGCGTTCCTGGTCGCGCTGCAGTCGTTGCCCGCGCGGCAGCGGGCCGCTCTGATCGCACGAGACGTGCTCGGCTGGTCCGCCAACGACACAGCCGAGTTGCTCGAGACCAGCGTGGCGGCGGCGAACAGTGCGTTGCAGCGTGCTCGTACGACGATGCAGCAACGGTTGCCGGCCCGCCGTACCGACTGGAGTGCGCCGCAGCCGACCGCCGAGGAGCGCGCGGTGCTGGAGCGGTTCATCGACGCACACCAGCGGTGCGACGCAGCCGCGGCGATCGCGATCGCGGCCGAGGACATCCGGATCTCCATGCCGCCGGACCAGCTCTCGTTCGCGGGGCTCGACGGACTGCGCCCGCTGCTGCAGCGGGCGTTCGGTCCGGACCGGGTCGGCGAGTGGCGACTGGTGCCGACGTCGGCCAACCGGCTGCCCGCCGCCGCGACCTACCTGCGCCGCCCGGGCGACACGATGTTCCGCGCGTTCAAGCTCGACGTACTGCGGGTCAGCGCCGGCGAGATCGTGGAGATCACGACTTTCGGCTACTCGCGGTTCCCGGCCTTCGGGCTTCCGGACCGGCTGTCTGACTAGTCTGGATGCATGTTGGGACTGCCTACGGGGATCAGGGCCTGCTTGTTCGATCTGGATGGTGTGCTGACGAATACCGCCGCCGTGCACGCCGCCGCCTGGAAGGAGATGTTCGACGAGTTCCTCCGGACGTACTCCGCGCAGCACGGCACCCCGTTCCGGCCGTTCGACGCCCGGGCCGAGTACGACGAGCACGTCGACGGCAAGCCACGAGTCGACGGCGTCCGGGACTTCCTGACCGCCCGCGGGATCACGTTGCCGGTCGGCGCCCCGGACGACCCGCCGGACGCGCTGACGGTCAACGGCCTCGGCAACCGGAAGAACGTGGCGGTCCAGCGGCGGATCCGGACCGAGGGCGTCGAGGTGTTCGAGGGCTCCCGGCGGTACCTGCAGGAGGCCGAGAAGGCCGGTCTGCGGCGGGCCGTGGTGTCCTCGAGCGCAAACACCCGGGAAGTGCTCGACGTCACCGGGCTCGCGCCGTACGTCGAGGAAGTGGTGGACGGGGTGACGATCCGGTCCGAAGGACTGCGCGGGAAGCCGGCGCCCGACACCTTTCTGAGGGCGGCTCGCCTGTTCGGGCTCGAGCCCAGCGAGGCAGCGGTGTTCGAGGACGCCCTGGCCGGTGTGGCCGCGGGCCGGGCGGGTACCTTCGGGCTCGTGGTCGGCGTCGACCGGGTAGGGCAGGCGGAAGAACTCAAGGCACACGGCGCGGACGTCGTGGTCCGGGATCTGGCGGAACTTCTGGAGGGTCGATGATCGACCGCGGGCACCACCCGATCGAGCCGTGGCGGTTGCGCGAGACCCGGCTGCAGCTGGACAAGCTGGCACAGTCCGAGTCGCTGTTCGCGTTGTCGAACGGCCACATCGGGCTGCGCGGCAACCTCGACGAGGGCGAGCCGTACGCGATCCCGGGCACCTACCTGAACTCCTTCTACGAGCAGCGCCCGCTGCCGTACGCCGAGGCCGGCTACGGCTACCCCGAGTCCGGGCAGACGCTGGTCGACGTCACCAACGGCAAGCTGATCCGGCTGATGGTGGACGACTCGCCGTTCGACCTGCGCTACGGCTACCTGAGCCACCACGAGCGCTCGCTCGACTTCCGCACCGGCATCCTGGAACGCGACGTCGACTGGACCTCGCCGGGCGGCAAGCGGATCCACGTCCGCAGCCGCCGGATGGTCTCGCTCACCCAGCGAGCGGTGGCCGCGATCGAGTACGTCGTCGAGCCGATCGACCAGCCGGCCCGGTTCGTGATCCAGTCCGAGCTGGTCGCGAACGAGACGCAGCCGAAGCTGTCCGACGACCCGCGCGTCGCCGCGGTGCTCGACAACCCGCTCAAGCCGGTCAGCCACGACGGCGGCGAGAACGGCGTCGTCCTGATCCACCGGACCACCCGCAGCCGGCAGCTGATGGCCGCTGCGATGGCGCACGAGGTCGACACCTCGGTGCGGTACGCGATGGACCTCGACGTCCGGGAGAACTGGGCGCGATCGACGGTCATCTGCCAACTGCAACCGGGCGAGACCCTGCGCGTGGTCAAGTACCTGGCCTACGGCTGGTCGAGCCTGCGGACCGAGACGGCGATCCGGGACCAGGTCGCGGCCGCGCTGGCCAGTGCGCGGTTCTCCGGCTGGGACGGGCTGACGGCGCAGCAGGCCGAGTTCCTGGACGACTTCTGGGACGGCGCCGACGTCGAGGTGCACGGGCATCCCGAGCTCCAGCAGGCGGTCCGGTTCGCGCTGTTCCACGTGCTGCAGGCCGGTGCCCGGGCCGAGCGGCGGGCGATCCCGTCGAAGGGCCTGACCGGCGCGGGGTACGACGGCCACACGTTCTGGGACACCGAGGGCTTCGTGCTACCGGTCCTGAACTACACGATGCCCGATGCGGCCGCCGACGCGCTCCGATGGCGGCACTCGACACTCGAGCTGGCGCGCGAGCGGGCCGCCGTTCTGGGACTGCGTGGTGCTGCCTTCCCGTGGCGGACGATCCGGGGCCAGGAGTGCTCGGGCTACTGGCCGGCCGGTACGGCCGCCTTCCACATCAACGCGGACATCGCCGAGGCGGTGATGCGGTACCACCACGCGACCGCGGACGAGGAGTTCCTCGAGGAGGTCGGGCTCGAGTTGCTGGTGGAGACCGCCCGGCTGTGGATGTCGCTCGGCCACCACGACCGGCACGGCCGCTGGCACCTTCCCGGGGTGACCGGCCCGGACGAGTACAGCGCTGTTGCCGACGACAACGTCTTCACCAACCTGATGGCCTGCCGGAACCTGCGGGCGGCCGCGGAGATCGCCGTACGGCATCCGGCCAAGGCACGCGAGCTCGGTGTGGACAGCGAGGAGGAAGCCAGCTGGCGGGACGCGGCGGCCGCGGTGCACATCCCGTACGACGAGGAGCTCGGCGTGCACCCGCAGTCCGACGGGTTCACCGGGTACGCCGAGTGGGACTTCGAGGCGTACCAGGACAAGTACCCGTTGATGATGCATGCGCCGTACTTCCAGCTGTACCGCAAGCAGGTGGTGAAGCAGGCGGATCTGATGCTCGCGACGTACTGGTGTGGTGACTCCTTCACCCCGGAGCAGAAGGCGCGCAACTTCGACTACTACGAACGCCTGACCGTGCGCGACTCGTCGTTGTCGGCGTGCGTACAGGCGGTGATGGCGGCCGAGGTGGGCCACTTGGACCTCGCCTACGACTACGCGTACGAGGCTGCGCTGATCGACATGCGGAACCTGCACCACAACACCGGCGACGGGCTGCACATGGCGTCATTGGCCGGGGCATGGACGGCGTTGGTGGCCGGTTTCGGTGGCTTGCGCGAACGCGACGGCTGCCTGTGCTTCGATCCGGCGTTGCCCCAGGGCATGTCGAAGCTGGTGTTCTCGATCCGCTGGCGCGGGGCGCGGCTGAAGGTCGACATCAACGGCGTCGACGTGACCTACACGGTCCACGACGGCGCCAACTGCGCCGTCACCTTCCTGCACGCGGGCAAATCGGTCACGGTCACGCCCGACGAACCGGCCACCCGCCCCCTCAACAAGCGAACCCCACTCCTACCCCGCCCCACGCAGCCACCAGGCCGCGAACCGCGCTCAGCCCTGGCCCAGAACAACCAGGGCACCTGAAACCCGCCCTCAGCCGTGGGCGAAGGCTTGGTGGAGGGTGGTGTTCTCCAGAAGTCGGGGGGAGCGTTCGAGGAGGTTGAGGAGGCGGGTGACGGTTTGCTGGGTGGTGCGTTCGTTGAGCGACAGCACTGACTTGAAGCTCGTCCGGCAGTCCGACTCGCGGTCCAGGACCTGGGCGTAGAGCTCGATGTCGGGCAGGTCGGGGTGTTCCTTCAGCAATTGCTGCGTGCCGCGGGCACAAGTCAGCAGGGTCCGGTTGAGCTTCTGCGCTGACGGTTTGGAGCCGGCGTAGGCCTGGTCGGCGAGCGCCTTCACCAGGAAGTACTCCGCACTGGTGGACTTCTCGCGCAGGAAGCGCAGGCCCGCGACCTTGCCGGCGTCGTCGGTCAGCCCACAGACCGCCCACTGCGGCGGCACGATGAAGACCTGGCTCAGCGGAATCCCCACCGGCAGTTCGTGCACCGACTGCAGCCCGCCGGCCCGGGTCACCGCGATCAGCGCCGCCTTCGAGGCCGCGTCGGTCGGGTTGGCCGTCGGCGCGGAGGTGACCCGCGTGGACCAGTCCGCGTCCGGCACCACCAGCACCGACAGGTTTCCGGTGTTCTTGAGCAGCAGCGACGTGCCGCTGTCATCCGTGCTGGCCTCCAGCAGCACCCCCTCGTCACCCGCCACCGCCGGAAGCTTGAGGTCGGACCCAGCACAGTCCACCGCGGGCTTCAGCGTGCTGAACGTCGGCACCGCGATCGGCAGTGGCTCCGCGCTAGTCGGCTCTTCCTCCTGCCCGCAACCGGCGACAGCGAGGACCATGATCAGTGCAGCAACGAACCCCAATGCCCGAACCATCGACACCGCCCCCGGCAGCCCATGCGGAACCCACGCCCCACAGGTTCCCCCTTTGCTCCATCGTCGGCTACAACGACGTGTTACGCAAAGCACGCAGCAGCAGTACGACGCCGCGGACCGCATCGGCGTTCGCCGCGATCGCGACCGCTATCAGTCCCCACAGCGGAAAGCCCGCGATCGCTGCCACCGCGAAGATCAGCAGCCGGAACTCCCGCCGGAACAGCAGCCGTACGTCGGTGTCGCGGCCGACCGCATGCACGTATGAGATCAGCAGACACCCAACAGCAGCAGCGAATCCCCACACCCACGCGGTCAACGTGGCACCGGTCGCCAAAACAAGCGCTAGTACGACGGCCAAGTCGGCGTACCGGTCCAGCAGCGTGTCCAACGCCGCACCACGACGGGAAGCCTTGGCGCCAATCCGCGCCAGCTCACCGTCCACTCCGTCGAGTGCGGACCCGAGGACGATGCCCAGCCCACCGATGATCATCAGCAACGAGTCACCGGTCGCCACCAGGCCCGCGGCCGCGATCGTGACCGCAAAGGCGACCGCGGTCGCCACATCGGGCGCGAGTCGAGTGCGTAGCAGCAACCGGGTCAGCGGTCCGGAGATCCGCCGGTTGAGCACTCGGGCGACCACCCCGTCGGTGGGTTTGGGACCGTAGCGGCGCCACATGGATCGTTCAAGCGCTCGAACTGATTCCGGTGTGTCCACGTCGGCCCACAGACCCTGCACCTCCCGCGACTGCAGCTCGCAACCGTGCGCGAGCAGTTGCTGCTGGAGCTCCAGCCACGACTCCCGTCGCCGGTAGTTCACCAGCAGCAGGTCCTGTACGTCGACCACGGCCATGCCCGCGTCCACCGCGTCGTACTCGTCGAGGTCCGGGCCGAGGCCGGCGACGGACCCGTCTTCCAGGAGCCGGACCCGGTTCGGGGGCGTGCTGCTCCGGGCGACGGCCGGCTGACCTGATCTGTCCACCGCCACGACGTTCCCGGTCGGCGTCTGGATCAGCCGCCGTACGTCGTCCGCCTCGAACACGTGGTCGCCCAGCACGACCAGGCAGCGCCGGTCGCCGATCACGCTGAGACCGGTCAGCACCGAGGACGCCGTACCGCTCTCCCAGTCGTGGTTGACCACCACCTCGACCGGCAGATCACGGACCTTGATCGCGGCGATGACGTCGTCGGCGCGGTAGCCGAGGACGACCACCACGCGCTCGATGCCGGCCCGGCGCAGGACCCGGACCGAGCGCTCGAGCAGACTGGTGCCGCCGACGCGGCGCAGCGCCTTCGGCTGGTCCGACCGCATCCGCAGACCGCGACCGGCCGCGAGCACCAAGGCCACCCGCACCACGTTGTCCCTGCCCACAGCGAACCTCCCCTCGCCCTCACCAGGATGCCTCAGCCGCTACCCTGTCCGGTGATGAACATGGCGCGACAGTTGCTGCGCTCCCTGGTGCTGCTGGGAGCGCTCCTTGGCGTGTTCGCGCTGCACGGGCTGAGCGACCTGTCGCCGGAACCGCCCGCCGAGGTCGCGGTGGCTTCGGTGGCGACCGTCCTGCCGCTGGATCCGCACGGCGTGATGGAGCGGCTCGAACAGGTCGCCATGGACGCGCCGGACACGCTGGCCGTCGACCCCGTGAACCACAAGCACGGGCTGCCGTGCCTGACCTTCGCGGCCGGATCCTTCCTGCTGCTGCTCGCCGTCGGCCTGTTCCTCCGCCGCGAACGCTTCGCCGAGGTGCCCCGCCTCGCCACCGCCTCGCCGGCACCACCACGCCGCCGCGTGGCCTCGACAGCGCCTGATCTGACCAGGCTCTGCATCCTCCGAACGTGATCTCCGCCTGACGCCGTCCTCACGTGCGTGAGCTCTTCACGCATGCCCTCTTTCTCCCGAAAGGACGCCGCCGTGCGGCTCTCATTTCGCGGCTTCGCTGCCGCCTGCCTGTTTGCTCTTGCCCTGACCAGCTGCGGGAACGCCGAGACCCCGGCCGCCTCGTCGACCCCCACGCCCACCCCCACACCTTCTGCACCAACCACGCCGACTGCCACGCCCAGCGCCGTACCGACGAAGACTCCGGCCAGTACGGCGGACGTCACCGTCGACGTGTCGATCGCCGGTGGCAAGGTCTCGACCGGGTCGGCAGTGGTGAAGGCGAAGCCCGGGCAGACGGTCCGGATCAACGCGGTCAGTGATGTCGCCGACTCACTGCACGTGCACGGATACGACAAGACCCTGGACCTGAAGCCGGGCAAGCCGGGGTCGGTCGAGTTCGCCACCTCCACCAAGGGCATCTTCGAGGTGGAGACCCACGAAACCGGCAAACTCGTCTTCAAACTGCAAGTCTCATGATCGCTCTGCACGGGATCGGGGGTCGGCAGGACCTGCCGGTGCCGTTGGGGTTCGCCGTGACTGGTGCGGCGGTTGCGATCACGTTGTCGTTCGTGATCCTGGCCGTCGCCTGGCGCACGCCGCGCTACCGCGGTGCCAGGTCCGGTACGGCGTTGCCGCCGTCGCTGGCCGGTGCCCTGGACTCGCCGTGGTTGCGGTGGGCGGTCCGGCTGTTCGGGCTGGCTGCGTTCCTCTACGCCGGGGTGGCGTTGCTGGCCGGGGCGGACCGGCTGACCAACCCGATCTTCGGGTTCGTCTACATCCTGGTCTGGGTCGGCCTGGTCCCGGTGTCACTGCTGCTGGGACCGGTGTGGCGGACGCTGAACCCACTGCGCACCCTGCACCTGCTGGTCTGCCGCCTGCTACGACACAACCCTCGCCAGGGCCTGCTGGAGTTGTCGCCCCGCGTCGGATTGTGGCCCGCCGCGGTCGGGATCTTCGCCTTCGCCTGGCTGGAGCTGGTCGCGCCGGACCGGGCGACCCTCCTCGTGCTGCAGACCTGGCTTGCCCTGTACGTCGTGTACGTCCTGTTCGGCGCGGTGCTGTTCGGGGACCGGTGGTTCGCCTCCGCGGACCCGTTCGAGGCCTACGCGACGTTGATGGCCAAGCTCTCGCCGTGGGGCCGCCGTACCGACGGAGCGATCGTCGTACGGCGCCCACTCGAGAACCTGGACAGCCTGACACCCCGACCTGGGCTCGTCGGCCTGGTCGCGGCCCTGCTCGGGTCGACGGCGTACGACGGCTTCTCCCGCAGCACTCTGTGGATCGCCTGGGCACAGAACTCGGGCTACTCGCAGACACTGCTTGGCACGCTCGCCCTGGCCGGCTTCGTCGTCTTCGTGCTGGTGACGTACTCGGCCGCAACCGTGCTGGCCGGGCGAATATCGTCACGGGCCGCGCTGCCGGGCATGTTCGCGCACTCGGTGGTGCCGATCGTGCTCGGGTACGTCGTCGCGCACTACTTCACGCTGCTGGTGCTCGAAGGTCAGCGCACGCTGATCCTGCTCAGCGACCCGCTCAGCAACGGCTGGAACGTGTTCGGCACCGGCCTGCTCGGGGTGAACGCGGGCCTGACCAACTATCCCGCGGCGATCGCGACCATCCAGGTCGGCGCCGTGGTCGCCGGTCACCTGCTGGGCGTCGTGTCCGCACACGACCGCGCCGTCGCGCTGTTCGCCCGCGGCAAGGCGCTCGCGGGCCAGATTCCACTGCTGGTCGTCATGGTCGCCTACACCGTCGGCGGTGTGCTTCTGCTGTTCTCCGCTTGATGTCCGAAGAGGTCTGATATGAGTCTCAACACCCGAATCTCGGTCGCCGTCGGAGCCGCGTTCGTGCTCGTGATCGGCGTCCTGCTGGTGGCGAACGCCGCCGGCTCCGACGACGAGAACCCGGCCACGACCACGGCTGTCGTCGACGAACGGCTGGTCCGCCCGGACAGCCACAAGCTGAACGTTTCTGCCGACAACAAAGTGACGTTCGTCGAGTTCCTCGACTTCGAGTGCGAGTCCTGCCGCGCGGCGTACCCGGCGGTCGAGCAGTTGCGCAAGGACTACGCCGGCCGGGTCACGTTCGTGGTCCGGTACTTCCCGATCCCGTCGCACTTCAACGCCGAGCGGGCCGCCCGCGCGGTCGAGGCGGCCTCGAAGCAGGGCAAGTTCGAGCAGATGTACCAGAAGATGTACGAGACGCAGGCCGAGTGGGGTGAGCAGCGGGTCCCGGCCGACGACCGGTTCCGGGGTTTCGCCAAGGACCTCGGTCTCGACCTGGCGGCGTACGACCAGGCCTATGCCGACCCGGCCACGCTGGAGCGGATCAAGAAGGACGTCGCCGACGGTGAGGCGCTCGGGGTGCGAGGCACGCCGACGTTCTTCCTGAACGGCAAGAAGCTCGAGCCGGAGTCGTACGACGACCTCGTCAAGAGCATCGATGCCGAGCTCGGCTAGCAGCGTGCCGAGGGATCGGCAGGAGCCGTTCCCTAGGCTGCTGCCGTGGTTGCTGCTGCTCGGCGGGCTGATCGGGCTGGCCGCGTCGGCGGTGCTGACAGTCGAGAAGATCGCGATCCTGCGCGACCCGGCGTACGTGCCGTCGTGCAGCATCAACCCGGTGCTGTCCTGCGGCTCGGTGATGACCAAACCGCAGGCGGAGGCGTTCGGCTTCCCGAATCCGCTGCTCGGCATCGCCGGGTTCGCCGTGGTCGCGACGATCGGCGCGGCACTGCTGGCCGGGGCGTCCTTCCGCCGGTGGTTCTGGCTGGGGTTGCAGGTCGGGGTGACCTTTGGGGCCGGCTTCGTGCACTGGCTGATCTTCCAGAGCCTGTACCGGATCGGGGCGCTGTGCCCGTACTGCATGGTGGTGTGGGCGGTGACGATCCCGATCTTCTGGTACGTCACGCTGCACAACCTGCGACGGCGGTTCGGCTTCCACGGCGTCGTACTGACGTTGTGGGTGGTCTTGGTGCTGAGCCTGATCGCCGAGCAGTTCTGGCCGTACTGGCGAACCTTGCTGTGATGTCGGTGCGGTGTTCTAGCCTCGGGCTGTGACGGTGCACGAGCTTTCCCGGCAGGATGCGCGGCGGATCGCCGTACGGGCGCAGGTGCTCACGAGTGAGCGGCCTGAAGACCTGTTCGACGTGGTCCGCCGCCTGACGGTTGTGCAGTACGACCAGACGGCCGCGGTCGCGCCGAACGCTGATCTGGTCGCCTGGAGTCGGCTCGGGTCGTCGTACTCGCCGAGTGAGCTGGTCGAGGCATTGGAGACGCAGGCCCTGGTGGAGCTGCGCGGGTTCGTGCGGCCGAGCGAGAGCCTGGCGCTGTTCCGGGCCGAGATGGACGAGTGGCCGGGGAGCGGGCCGCTGCTCGACTGGCAGGAGTACCGCCGGGACTGGGTGCGGGCCAACGAGGGGTGCCGGCTCGACATCCTCGAGCGGCTTCGGCAGGACGGGCCGCTGATCATGCGTGACCTGCCGGACACCTGCGTGAAGCCGTGGAAGTCGTCCGGCTGGACCAACAACCGCAACGTGTCCCAGCTGCTCGAGTTCATGCTGCAGCGCGGCGAGGTGGCGGTCGCCGGTCGCGACGGGCGGGACCGCCTGTGGGACCTGGCGTCGCGGGTCTATCCGGACGAGCCCGCCGTACCGGTCGAGGAGGCGAAGCGGATCCGGGACAAGCAGCGGTTGCGGTCGCTCGGCATCGCGCGTGCCAAGGGTCCGGCCTGCCCGGGTGAACCGCTCGACGTCGGTCCGGCCGGGGAGGAGGCAGTGGTCGAGGGTGTCCGCGGCAAGTGGCGGGTCGAGCCGACCCTGCTTGGCCAGCCGTTCTCGGGGCGTACGGCGCTGTTGTCGCCGCTGGACCGGTTGGTCTACGAGCGGAAGCGGCTCGCCGAGTTGTTCGAGTTCGACTACCAGCTGGAGATGTACAAGCCGGCTGCCCAGCGCCGCTGGGGCTACTTCGCGCTGCCGATCCTGCACGGCGACCGCCTGGTCGGCAAGGTCGACGCCACCTCCGACCGCAAGGCCGGCGTGCTCCGCGTCGACGCGGTCCACGAGGACCAGCCGTTCACCAAGACCCTCACCGCCGCGGTCCAGCGCGAGCTGAAAGACCTGGCGAACTGGTTGCAGTTGGACCTCATCCGGGCCAAGTAGCGGTCTAATGGAGGTGGGTGGGGAGGCTGGTCAGATGGCGCCGGGACCAGGATCGGATCAGCAGCGGCAGCGCATGCGGCCGGCAGCAGTCATCACGGCGGCCGTTGTGGTCACGCTGCTCTCCGCGCTGTTCGCCGGTCTGGCCGTCCTGTACTTCGGCGGCGATCCCAGTTCGACCGGTCAGGGCGCCGTACCGCTGCCGGGTGCGTCGGCCCGGCCGTCGCCTACGGACACAACCAGCTCGACGCCCTCGCCCGCGGAGCCCTCGCCGACCAGGCAGGTGCCGCCGGGGTCACAGCCCTTCCGGTATCAGCCGTTGTGGCCGTTCGCGTCGGTGGCCGAGGCGGCCGAGTGGCAGCGGGAGTACCGCGACGACGGCAGGCAGCCGTGGCATCTGGACGCGGACGAGACCGCGCTCGCCTTCACCAACGGGTTCCTCGGGTTCACCGAGATCGATCAGGTGGTCGACCGCTCGCTCGAGGGTGACGAGGCCTGGATCTCGGTCGGCTACGACTCCGGCGAAGGACCGGGGAGTGTCGCGGCGGTGCTCCACCTCGTCCGGATCGGCCCGGGCGACGACGCGCCCTGGGAGGTGGTCGGCAGCCGGGACAGCACCCTCACCCTCGACCGGCCCCGGTACGCCGCCCTCGTGAGCTCACCGATCACCGTCGGCGGCCGGATCACCGGTGTCGACGAGTCGATCCGGGTCGACGTCCGCCAGTCCGGCTCCGAACGGCCGCTCGGCGCGTCCTGCTGCGTCCCCGCCGGCGGCGAGAAACAGCCCTGGTCGATCCCGGTGAGCTTCCGCGGAGCGGCCGAGGGCGCGGTCACGATCGTGGCCTCGACCGGTGGTCACGTGCAGGACGTCGAGCGGTTCGCCATCACCGGCGTCCGGGTGGGATAGGACGTCCTCGGTTCGATGTGACGCCGGTCACATCCATGTTGACGCAAACATCCGCCATTGACGGCTGGCCGTGTTTACGTAAACATCACCGCGATACGCAAATCCGCGGCGTCCGGGGCCGCCGCCCGCTCGTGAGGATCGGAGAGAGTCGCGTGAGATCAACTGCTGGGCGTATAGCCGCTGCGGCGCTGGCCGCGACGGCGGTGGTCGCCGCCGTGACGGTGCAAGCCGGGGCGTCGACGACCACCGACGCCGGGACCGCCGCCACCGCCAGTTCCACCGGGCCCCAGGGGACGAGTGAGTTCCGCGGAGTGAACTGGGCGGACCCGCGGGACAACTACGCCGACGACGAGGTGGTCCCGTCCGGCCTGAGTACGGGCGACTCGTACGCGACGACGTACCAGAAGGCCACCGGGATCGTCGGCGAGTTCCGCAAGGAGCTCAAGGCCAACACGATCCGGCTGCCGATCAATCCGTCGAGTGTCGGGACTGCCTGGTGGAAGTCCTACCAGGGTGCGATCGACGCGTCGGTGGCAAACGGCTTCAAGGTCATCCTGAGCTACTGGGAGGCCGACAACGCCAAGGACGGGCGGGTGGACGACCCGGTCAAGTACGCCGCCATGTGGGACACCGTGGTCCAGGCGTACGGCAAGAACCCGCGGGTCTACTTCGAGCCGATGAACGAGCCGTTCGGCTACTCGCTGAACGAGTGGGTGTCGGTCACCACCGGCTGGATCGCCGGTCACCCGAGCGTGCCGCGCGGCCGGATCGTCATCTCCGGCACCGGCTACAACGACAACGTCACCGGCGTCGGCGCGGAGCCCAAGCTCGACGGGACGCTGCTGTCGCTGCACTTCTACGGCTTCTGGGCCTCGGACGAGAACGAGGCCGCCTGGCTGGCGAACCTGCGGCCGCGGATCGGCGACTACGGCTGGCGGACGATCATCGACGAGGCCGGTTCGCCGATGACGATCGGGCTGAACTACGGCAACCACGAGGGCAACGTCTACACGTCGTACCTCGGCGCCCTGACCCAGGTCGCGCGGGAGCAGAACATGGGCATCGTCTATTGGCCCGGTCTGCGCAACGGCGACTCGTACTCGATGACGACCCAGGTCGGCCCGAAGGACCTGCAGGTCAACAGCCAGAGCGGTCTTGCGCAGCTGTGGTGGGGCTGGGGGGTGCTGAAGGACGAGCCGAGCAACGACCTCCCGCCGGCGCCTCCGGGCGAGCCGATTCGCGGCGTGGCCAGCAACCGGTGCGTCGACGTACCCGGCTTCTCGACCACACCCGGTACGGCGCTCGACCTGTGGGACTGCAACAACGGCGGCAACCAGTCGTGGAACTACACGGCCGACAAGCAGCTCACCGTCTACGCGGACAAGTGCATGACCGCGGGCGCGGCAGGCAGCCTGGTCACCATCGAGAACTGCACCGGCGCGGCGAACCAGGCATGGAACGTCAACACCGACGGAACCATCACCAGCGTCGCCAGCCCCGACCTCTGCCTCGACGCAGCCGGCGCCGGAACAGGCAACGGCACACCCGTCGACGTCTGGTACTGCAACGGCGCCGACAACCAGAAATGGACACGCTCCTAAGCACCGCCCGCAGGCGCCTCCCGGCCACCCCGGGAGGCCCCTGCGACGACGCCCGCTTCGGCCTCTGGCTGATCGGACTACTCGAAGACGACGGTGGAGGGCTTCCAGACAGCGCCGGCTCAGAAGGTGATCACGTGGTCAGCAGCCGCCGTAGGTCGACCGCTTCCGGGGACCTGTAAACCTCGAACGTCTCCAACGCCTCCCGCAGGTGCTCGAGCCCACCACCGGCCTCACCCAGCAACCGAAGTGCCCGAGCCCGTCCCAGGAAATGCCCGAGTACCTCGAAGCGCGTCCCCACCTCTCCAGGAGGCCCCATCATCGGGTACCAGAGGTCCACCCTGTGTGCGGTGTGTCCGCTCAATGGACTGCCCCCAGGTGGTTCCGGCGAGCATCAGCACGGCGCCGATCGCCGCGGGCAGGGTGAGTCGCTCGCCGGCCAAGAGGATGCCGATGGCAACCGCCCAGACGGGTTCGGTGCCGAGCAGCAGGCTGGCCCGGCTGGCCGAGGTGCGTTGCACGGCCCAGGTCTGGGCGAGGAACGCGAAGACGCTGCAGAAGAGCGCGAGGTAGACCAGTTGCAGCCAGGTGCCGACACCGGCGCCGGTCGGCAGGTGACCGACGGCTGGTCCGGCGAAGAGCGCCGTACCGACGACAGTCTGGACGGCCGTGACCTGCACGGGCCGGAGGTCGGTGGCGAGCCGGCCGACCAACGCGACGTGGGCGGCGCGGACGACGGCGGCGGCGAGCATGAGCAGGTCGCCGATGCCGGGGGAGTGCAGGCCGTTGCCGGACATCAGCAGACCGACCGCGACGATGCAGAGCCCGGCGGCGAGGAAGAACCGCGGCGGCAGTCGGCGCCGGTCCATCAGCGGGGTGAGGACGAGCGTCAGACTGATGATCAACCCGGCGTTGGCCGCGCTCGTCTGCGTGACGCCGTACGTCTCGAGCACCAGGACCGCTGCCTGACTCAGACCGAGCAGCCCGCCGACCTTGAGCTCGCGGCGGCTGACACCTCGGACGAAGAGCAGTAGCGCCACCGCGGAGATGCCGTACCGCAGAAACAGCACGGTCAGGACGGGCACCGATCCGGTTGCTGTCTTGGCGGCGAAGTAGCTCGAGCCCCACACGATGGCGACCAGCAACAGGACGGCGTCGGTACGGCGGGAGGCGAGCACGGATCCACACTGCGGCCCGACGACGTTGAAGCCAAGTACCAACTTCTTAAGCGACCATGTAGCAGCCCTACAGTATTGGTATGGACGAGCGACAGTTGCGGGTGCTGCGGGAAGTCGGCGAGCTGGGCAGTGTGACCGCGGCGGCGGAGGCGTTGCTGGTGACGCCGTCGGCGATCTCCCAGCAACTCAGGCTCCTCCAGCGGTCGATCCCGGTGCCGCTGACCGAACGCGACGGCCGCCGCGTGGTCCTCACCGCAGCCGGGCGCGCGCTCGCCGGCGCAGCCGCTGATGTCGAGAGGGCGCTGGCCCGGGCACGACACACTGTCGACGAGTTCATCGAGCAGCCCGGCGGAGTCGTCTCGGTCGCAGCCTTCCACAGCGCGGCCGCGACGTTCTTCCCGTTGCTGCTGCGTGCCGACGCTGCGCCACAGCTCAGCCTGCACGACGAGGACGTCCCGCAGGACGAGTTCCCGCTACTCACCCGCGAGTACGACGTCGTCCTCGCGCACCGCCTCGACCACGGCGCCGCCTGGCCACGCACAGTCGCCGTCACCGCACTGCTCCACGAGCCGCTCGATGTGGCCCTGCCCGTTGACCATCCGCTTGCTGCCAAGCGTCAACTGACTCCGCGCGACGTGGCCCACGAACCCTGGATCACCGTCCACGACGGCTTCCCGCTGATGGCCACCATCGAGGCGATCGGCGCCGCCGCGAACCAACGCCTCGACTTGGTCCACCGGATCAACGAGTTCACCGTCGTCGCCGAGGTGGTCGCCGCGGGCGCCGGCATCGCGCTGATGCCACGCTGGACCGCCCACCGCCACCCCGCTGTCGTCCTCCGCCCGCTGCGCGGCGTCCACGCCCGCCGCCACATCGACGCCCTGCACCGCCCCGAACGCACCGCCCGCAAGGCAGTGCGCACAACCCTCACCAACCTCCAGCACGCCGCCACGGAGATCCGGAAAGACGACCCTCAGGTACGGCGGTAGACCGTCCCCTCCCACGGTTGGAGCAGCAACGGTGTCGGGTCGGGGACGTTGCTGAGGACCACGTCGCCGGTCAGGGCGAGCTGGTCCACATGGACCGGATCGCTCGAGAAGTTCCCGAGCACGACCAGCTCCACGTCACCCAGCCGCCGGCTGAACGCGTACACCGCCGGGTGGTCCGGCAGCAGCATCGTGAAGGTGCCGTGGGCAACCACCGGCTCGGTGTGCCGGAGGTCGATCAGCCGCCGGTAGTGATGGAACACCGAGTCCGGGTCGGCCAGCTCGGCCAGCGCGTTGATCTCCTGGTGATTCGGGTTGACCGCGATCCACGGCGTACCGTCGGTGAACCCGCCCTGCGGGCTGCCGTCCCACTGCATCGGGGTGCGGGCGTTGTCCCGGCTGTGCGAGCGCATCGACCCGACCACGGCCGCCGGGTCCGCACCGGCGGCGACGGCGGCCTGGTAGTGGTTCAGCGACTCGATGTCGCGGAACTCCTCGATCGATGCCCAGGGCGCGTTCGTCATCCCGAGTTCCTCACCCTGGTAGACGTACGGCGTACCGCGGTGCAGGTGCAGCACGGTCGCGAGCATCTTCGCGGAGCGGGCCCGATACTCCCGGTCGTCGCCGAACCGGGAGACGATCCGCGGCTGGTCGTGGTTGTCCCAGTAGAGGCTGTTCCAGCCACGCTCGGCCAGCCCCGCCTGCCAGCGACCCAGCGACGCCTTGAGCAGGCCGAGGTCGAACGGCACCGGGTCGAACTTGCTCGTACCGTGGTCGATGTTCACGTGCTCGAACTGGAACACCATGTCGAGCTCGCCGCGGTCCGGATCCGTGAACAGCTTGGCCTCGTCCACCGTCACCCCGGGCATCTCGCCGACCGTGAGCAACTGCCCCGGTCGCCCGGCGAACACCTCGCGGTGCATCTCCTGCAGGTACTCGTGGATCCGCGGTCCGGACAGGTAGTGCTCGGTTCCGCCGTACAGCCCGCCGGGTTGAACGTGACCGTCGGGCAGCCGCGAATCCTTCGAGATCAGGTTGATCACATCCATCCGGAAGCCGTCCACACCGCGGTCGAGCCACCAGCGCATCATCGCGTAGACGGCCGCGCGGACGTCCGGGTTGTCCCAGTTCAGGTCGGGCTGCTTGGGGGAGAACAGGTGCAGGTAGTACTCACCCGTCGCCGGGTCGAGATCCCAGGCCGGACCGGAGAACCAGGACCCCCAGTTGTTCGGCTCCGCACCGGGATCGCCGGTGTGCATCCCGTCCCTCGCGGGGCGCCAGATGTACCAATCCCGCTTGGGGTTGTCCAGCGACGACCGGGACTCGACGAACCAGGCGTGCTCGTCGGAGGTGTGGTTCACGACCAAGTCCATCACCAGCTTCATCCCGCGCTCGTGCACGCCGGCCAGCAACGCGTCGAAGTCGGCCAACGAGCCGAACACGGGGTCGATCGCGGTGTAGTCGCTGATGTCGTAGCCGTTGTCGTCCTGCGGTGACAGGTAGATCGGGGACAGCCAGATGACGTCGACGCCGAGCTGCGCGAGGTAGTCGAGCCGGCTGGTGATGCCGGCCAGGTCACCGATCCCGTCACCGCCGGAGTCGGCGAAGCTGCGCGGGTAGATCTGGTACACCACGGCGCTCTTCCACCACGCCTCCTGCCCGGTCTCCAGGTGTGGCGTGAGCTCGGTGCCGGTCGTCATATGGTCTCCTTCGCAGGCACGTGGTCAACGAGGACGAGTTGCCAGACGTGCGGAGCAGGCAACTCGGCGACGGCGTGATCGCCGTCAATACGCACCGGTACGTCGACCAGTCGCGCCGACCGATCGGGATCGGCCACCCGGACCCGCGGCAGTCCAGATCCGGTACGGCGGACGCGCAGCTGGCCCGGCCCGGTGTCGCCAGGCGTCTCGCGCGCGGCGTCCCACACGGTGTCTCGCTGGCCGGTCAGATTGATCAGGTGCACGACCACCCGGTTCCCAGATTGGACGACCCGACGCCAGACACCACCCGGAGTGGCCGTGTCGGTCACCGGGGTGTCCGGATAGGTCACGTCGCAGTCGTCGTTATAGGTGCTCGTGTACGAGCCGGTCACGTCGGCCAGCTCGTTCGGCATCAGCAGCTCGACGTGCTCGACCAGGAAGTCGTACCAGCGCTTCAGCAGCGCCAGGGTCGACTCGGCGGCCGGGTGGTTGCGCACGTAGTACGGGTCGACCAGGATCCGATCGGCCTCGCCGGCGAGCAGGTGGGTCGCGCCGTGCGAGAACAGCGTGGCCATCGTGAACGCGGTCGCCAGGTCGGACTGGTCGGCTGGTGCGCTGTCGTAGACGTGCTGATAGGCCGCGATGACGACTGGTTTGTCACCGCGAGCTCGCCGTACCACTGCTGCGAGGTGGTTGAGGGTGACGTGCGGTGCCCAGACCTCGATGTAGACGGCGTCCTGTGGAGCGTGCTTCGTCCGCCAGGTCGGGAAATCGTTGACGTTGTTGAAGACCAGCTGAGCCTCAGGCAACGCGTGGCGGACCTGCTCGATCATCGTGACGAACGACTCCGCGACGTCGACGACGGCTCCGTCCGGCCGAACCGCGCGCTTGGGGTAGCCGTACTGATCCAGGTGGAACCCGTCGAAGCCGACCTCGTCGACCGCCTGCCGCAGGTCCTTGGTGAAGTGGGCGAGCCAAGCGGGCTCCGCCGGGTCCAGCAGGAACAGGAAGTCGCCCAACGCGTACGGCCTACCCTGCGGATCGAGCAGCGCCAGTTGCTGCCAGCTCGGCCACTCCGCGGTGCCGACCGCGTACACGGCGGCGTAGCCGTAGCTTTGAGCGCCCACCTCGTGGCAGGACTCGACCAGTTCGCGAACGGTGCCTAGGGCAACCGGTTGGCCGAGCGCATCGTCGTACTCCTCGCCACCACCGAGCAGGTCGGCGTGCCGGTACGCCCAGTCGTAGAACTGGACGCCGGTCAGGTGCAACCGCCGGACGTTGTCGGCGACCGCACCGACGTCGCGGCCGGGGGAGTAGGACGCGACGAACCCGTACCGCAGGCTGCCCGCGTCACCCACCTCGACCGCGGTCCGCAGTACGCCGGCCGCCGTCACGACCTCGACGCCGTAGCCACCGGGTGGCAGCGTCCCGAGATCGAGGTGCCCGGTGCCGGTCACCTCCCGGACTCGCTCACCGAGGTGCCAGACCGTGGCGGTCGACGGTCCGCTGATGCGGGCCTCGACGACGACCCGTTCGTCCGGTGCGAAGCGGACCCGGCTCGGCAGTAGCTCGGCGGTCATCTCACCGCCACGTCGATCGGTGCACCGGTCAGGGCGGACTCGATCGCCGCGTAGGTGATCGCGAGACTGCCGAGGTTGTCCCGTCCGGTCGTCTCCGGCGCCCGGTCCGCGCGCAGCGACGCCGCGAACTCGGTGAGGCTGCCGGCCCGGTCGGTGGCGGTCAGCTCCGGCAACGCCACGGCGCGTTCCTTGCCGTCGGCCCGAATCCGGGCTGCCTCGCCGACGCCGCCCTCAGACCCGTCCGGCCGGCTGGTCCACCAGACCTCGCCGTGCTCGAACTCCATCCGCCACTCGCCACCCCACGCGGTGACCGGGCCGGAGCTGACCCAGCTGCCGCGATAGCTGACGATCGGTCCGTCCCGGAAGGTGATCACCGCGGCGCCCGCGGGCGGACCGCCGTACCCGTAGCCGTCCGGATGCCAGGTGCGGCAGTAGACCTGCTCGGGTTCGCGCCCGGTGACCGCGCGCATCAGGTCGAAGTGATGGATCGACATGTCGCCGAGCAGCGGGTCCGTGAGCACAGGGCGCCCGCTCGGAGCGGTCCGCCGTACGCCGGTTCGCCGGAAGTCGACCGCGATCGAGACGAGCTCGCCGAGCGTCCCCGCGCGGACGATCTCCCGTACGGCGTGCACGGCCGGCTGGAAGCGGTAGTTCTGACTGACCATCACGGTGAGGTCGCGTTCCTCGGCGTACTCGACCAGCGCCGTTGCCTCCGCGAGCGACGGCGCGAACGGCTTCTCCACCAGCACCGGGAGCCCGGCCGCCAACGCAGCACGAGCCGCCGGGACGTGGCCGGGCAGGTTGGCGGTGATCAGCACCGCGTCCGGACTCGTCGCCCGGATCGCCTCGTCGATCTCCGAGAAGCACAGGTCGCCACGAGCGATCCCCGCGTCGACGACGGCCGTGAGCGACGCGGGCAGCATGTCGACGTACCCGACGGGCTTGACGTCCGGCACCTCCGCTACGACGGTCGCCGCCCAGTCCCGGCCCCAGCCGCCCATGCCGATCTGCAGAAGTCGCATCCTCTGATCTCTCCTAATCCTTGACTGCGCCGGCGGTGAGGCCGGAGACGAAGTGACGTTGTCCGAGAACATAGACCGCGAGCACCGGGACGATCGCGATGGTCGATGCCGCGAAGACCAGACCCCACGCCGTCCCGTGCTGGCCCTGGAACGCCGCGATCGCGATCGGCAGCGTGCGCTTGGCCGGGTCGTCGATGATCGTCAGTGCCCAGACGAACTCGTCCCATGCGCCGAGGAACGACAGGATGCCGGCCGTCGCCAGCGCCGGGCGGGCCAGCGGCAGGTAGAGCTGGACGAACTTGCGCAGCGCGCCCGCGCCGTCGATCGTCATCGCCTCGTCGAGGTCGTCCGGCACCCGTTCGAAGAACCCACGCAGCAGGAAGGTGGTGAACGCGACCGCGCCGCCGGCGTAGAAGATCACCAGCCCGTTGAGCTTGTTCAGCAGGTGCAGCCCGTCAGCCAGCACGAACTGCGGGACGATCACGATGATGCCCGGGATCATCAGCCCGGACAGCAGCACCCCGAACAGCACGTTCTTGCCGAAGAACTCGAACCGGGCGAACGCGTAGGCCATCGTCGACGACAGCGCGAGTACGACGAAGGTCGTCGCGAGCGCCACGTACGTCGAGTTCAGGAAGTACCGGCCGAAGCTGTTGCTGTTCCACGCCTCGGTGTAGTTCGCCGTGGTCGGGTGATCCGGCCAGAGCTTCGGCGGGAACTCGAACAGGAACGCGTTCGGCTTGAACGACGTACCGAACATGTAGAGGAACGGGACCACCATGACGATCGCCCCGACGCTCAGCACCAGCAACCGCAGGCCGGTGCCGAACCGGCGACGCGCACGCGCGTTCATCGGCGGCCTCCGTCCTTCTCGCGGAACAGCCGGAACTGCACGAACGACACCAGCGTGATCGCGATCGCCAGCAGGAACGACAGCGCCGAGGCGTACCCGAAGTCCAGGAACCCGAACGCCTGCTTGTACATGTAGGTCAGCGGCACCTCGGTGCTGCCGGCCGGTCCACCACCGGTCATCAGCAGGATCGAGATGAACACGTTGAAGCCGCCGATGACCAGCAGTACGACGACGAACAGCAACGTCTTGCGGATCGCGGGCAACGACACGTGCAGGAACCGGTCCCAGGCCCCCGCACCGTCGAGCGCGGCCGCCTCCTTGAGGTCCTTGCTCACCCCGGTGAGGGCGGCCAGGAAGATCAGCATCGCCCAGCCGACGCCCTTCCAGGTGCCGAGGATGGCTGCCGCGAGCAGGCCGGTCCAGCGGTCCTGCAACCAGGCGACGTTGTGGTCGACCAGATGCAGCGCATCGTTCAGCAGCCAGTTGATCGCGCCGCCGTCGGTGGTGAACAGGTACTTGAACAGCAACGCGACCACGACCCAGCTCGTCACCACCGGCAGGTAGAACAGCACTCGGAACAGCGTGCGCGCCGGCAACTTGGCATCGAGCAGTACGGCGGCCAGCAGCCCGAGCACCACCTGCGCCGGGACAGTGATCGCCAGGTACACGCCGACGTTCGCCACACTCAGCCAGAACTGCGAGTCCTTGAGGCCGCGCAGGTAGTTGTCGAGGCCGATGAACTGGCTCGCCTGGGTCGGAACCACCGACCAGTCGTAGAAGCTGATCTGCAGCGACCGGCCCAGCGGGTAGACGACGACCAGGCAGAACAACGCGAACCCGGGCAGTAGGAACAGGTAGGGCACCCAGACCGGCGACCGCCGCAGCCGGCCGGAAGACTTCTCCGGCGCGGCTGCGCTGCGGTCCGGCGGCGCCGTGGTCAGCGTCGCTGTCATGTCAGCCCCGGGCCAGCAGCGGATCGATCTGCTGCACCGCGTCGTCCAGCGCCTTCTGCACCGGTACGTCGCCCCTGATCGCGAGCTGCACCTGCTTGCGCAGGATGTCGTCGATCTTGGCCCACGCCGGTGTCGGCGGCCGCGGCCGCGCGGTCTCCAGAGCGGTCAGGAACGGCGCGTAGTACGGCTCGATCTCGACCATCTTCGACGACAGCGACTTCAGCACCGACAGTTGGCCGGTCTGGGCCATGATGGTCTGCGCTTCCTCGCCCAGCATGAACCGGGTGAACTCCGCGGCGAGCGCCTTGTTCTTCGACGCGCTCGTGATCACGATGTCCTCGCCGCCGACCACGTTGATGCTGCCCGCGCTGCCGGACGGCAGGGGAGCGGCCTGCAGCTTGAAGTTCGGGAACTGCTTCTGGATCGGCGGGTAGGTCCACGGCCCGTCGACGATGGTCGCGTAGGTCCCCTTCGCGAGACCTTCGGCCGTCGGCGTACCACCACCACCACCGAGGATGAGCTTCGGGATCGCCTTCTGCTGGTAGAGGTCCGCAAGCATCTGGATCGCCTCGACCGACTTCGGGCCGTTCAGGTATCCGGTCGCCTTGGTCACGTCCTTGTCCGTCATCTCGCCGCCGTTGGACCAGATGTAGGGCAACACGTTCCAGCCGCCGGTGTCGCCCTCGGCCAGCAAGTACTTGCCTTGGGCGGCCAGCTTGGGCGCGTCCGCCTTCAGGTCGTCGAACGTCTTCGGCACCGTGACGCCGGCGCCCTGTAACGCACGCTGGTTGTAGAGCATGACCTTGGTGTTGGTGTCGAGCGGCAGGCCGTAGTACTTGCCCTTGTAGAGGTTCGTGGCCAGCGGGCCGTCGAACGTCTTGTCGGCCAGCTCCTTGAAGTCCGGCATCGCGTCACTCAGCGGCACCAGGACGCCGAGTTTCGCCAGTTCCGGCACCCAGATGATGTCGGAGCGGATCACGTCCGGCAGGCTGCTGCCGGCGGCCGCGGTGACGAGCTTCTGGTGCATCTGGTCGTACTGCACCGTCACCGCCTTCACCTTGACGCCGGGATGCGCCTTCTCGAAGGCGGGGATCACCGTCTTCTCGAGCTGCTTCACCTCGGTTCCGCCGGCGCTGTAGGAGTGCCAGAAGGTGATCTCGCCGGAGACCTGCTGTCCGGGCGGCAGTTGGTCCGCCGTAGTGGCGGACGCGCCGCCTCCACCGGTGCCACAGGCGGCGAGGGTGACGGCCAGGACGGTGAGCGCTGACGCGGCCAGGGCACGTTTCATCGGCCTGCTCCTTTCGGGAGAAGACGAGCATCGAGGGGATTGATTAGAGGGTTTTATTATTGATCTTGCGCTAGTCTTGCGCGGTGACCGAAGGCCGTCAAGGGGGCAGCGTGAACAAGCTGGAGAAGACCGCGACCTCACCACTGCTGCGGCGGATGAACGCCGCCGCGGTGCTCGACGTGCTGCGCACCGGCGGTCCGGCGACCGGGACCGAGTTGATGGAGGTCACCGGCCTGTCGCGGCCGACCGTGCACACCGTCTGCGACCACCTGATCGAGATGGGCTGGATCGACGAGATCGAGTCGCGGCGCAGCGGCGATCCGTCCAGCCCCGGACGGCGGGCGCGGCAGTACTTGTTCAATGCCCGGGCCGGCTTCGTGGTCGGGATCGACATGGGGCAGAACAAGGCGACCGCGGTGGTCACGGATCTGCGCGGCGACATCGTTGCCGAGGACACCCGTGGGTTCGCGCTCGACCTCGGCGCGGACGACCGGATCCGGGAGGCGCGCCAGGCGATGGCGTCAGCACTCGACGCGGCCGAGGTGACCGCCGCCGGTGTGCTCGCGATGGCTCTGGCGGTGCCAGGCCCGGTCGGTCCGGACGGTCACATCATCGCGAGTGCGGACACCGAGTACCTGCCCGGCTTGGGCGAGGTCGACCTCGACCAGGCGGTCGGAGCCGGGTTCCACTGCCCGGTGCTGGTGGAGAACGACGCCAACCTGGCCGTCCTCGGCGAACGCTGGCACGGTGCCGCCGCCGGGGTCGACGACGTGATCGAGTTGCTCGCCGGCGAACGTCTCGGCGCCGGTCTCTACCTGGGCGGCAACCTGATCCGCGGGACTGCCGGCGGCGCGGGTGAGCTCAAGGCGCTCAGCATGGTCGAGGGCGTCGGCAACACCGACGGCATCGGGTTCCTGGCGCGTGAGTTCGGCGCCGAGGTCGTCGCCTCCGCCCGCGGTCCACGGTCCAAGGTCGGTCGCTCGGCACTGTACGCCGCAGCCGGCGGCGACCCGACCGCAGTGACGGCCCAACTGGTGTTCGAGGCGGCGCGGACCGGCGACGCCGTGGCGCTGGAAGTCGTCGACCGGGTCGTCACCCGGATCGCCCGCGTGCTCGCCCTCCTGCATACGATGCTCAACCCCGAGCTGATCGTGGTCGGTGGCGCCGTCGCCGACGCCGGCGACCTGCTCGTCCCCGGCCTCGAGATCCACCTGCACTCTCTCGTCGACGCACCACCCCGGCTCCTCGCCTCGACCCTGGGCGCCCGCGCCGTCGTGATCGGCGCCGTCCGCCGCGCCCTCGACCACGCCGAACGCGCCCTCTTCACCGACCCGGCTCCCACGGCCCGCCAGACCGCCTCCTAGCCCTGCGTCGTGGTGATGGGGAGCCGAACATGAGAGATCTGTAATCTTCGGCTCATGTGGGTCTCGGGGTGGGACCGCAGAGTTTGAGGATGCGGTCTCCACGGGCGAGTTCCTGCTCGCCGAGGTCTTCTGCCGGCACCCCGACCAGGTGCTGTCCCGCGAGCAACTGCTGTCCCAGGTCTGGGGCTTCGACTTCGACCCCGGCTCCAACGTCGTCGACGTCTACATCCTCTACCTCCGCCGCAAACTAGGCCCCCACCGCATCCAAACCATCCGAGGCATGGGCTACCGTCTCCACCCCTGACCTCCCCCGTCGGGCCATTTGATGGGGTACCCCATCAATTGGCCCCTCATCCGACCGAATTTCATGGGAGGACGAGCCATTTCACGGGGTACCCCATGAAATGGTTCGCGGGGGCGGAGAGGGGCGATCGGGGTGGGTGGGTTCGTGAGAGCTCTCTCATTTGGGGTTCAGGGGGTCCTCGCGGTCACCGCGATGCTGGCCGGCAGCGGGGCCGGGATGGGGCTCGGCCTCGGGCTGTTCGGGATCCTGTCGATCATCCGGCTCCGGTCGGACTCGATCACTCAGGAAGAGGTCGCCTACTACTTCATCTCGCTCGCGATGGGCCTGATCAACGGCCTGCACCCCGGTCCGTTCTGGCTCGCGCCCGCGCTGAGCTTCCTGCTCGTCGGCCTGATGTACGTCGTCGACCACCCGCGCCTCACGCTGCGCTCGCGCCGGCAGAAAGTAGTCCTCGACCAGGCCTACCCGGACGTCCGCGACGTCGGCCCGGCGCTGGAGCGGCTGCTGCGCGCCGACATCCGGCACTTCGTCGTCCTCGACCTGGACCTGGTCACCGACACCACGGTCGTCGACGTCCGCTACCGGGTTCGCGCCACCGCTCCGCACACGGTCGACGCCGTACGGCGGTTCGAGCGGTTCGCGTCGTGACGCGGCGGACGCACGCGGCAATGACCGGGGCGCTGGCCCAGTTGGCGCCGATCACGCTGGAGGAGGTGCTTGCGGAGGCGTCGCTGCAGACCCGGGTGGACCGTAAGTACCTGGTCCCGATCGCGACGTTCGTCGAACTGGTGACCCGGTTGCGGCACCGGTTCGCCGTACTGGAGATCGACGGGCAGCGGACGTTCCGGTACGAGTCGGTGTACTTCGACACGCCGTCGCACGGGCTGTACCGCCAGCACGTGCAGCGGCGGCGCTACCGGTACAAGGTGCGGACCAGGTCCTACCTGGACAGCGGAGAGTGCAGTTTCGAGGTGAAGCTCAAGGGCAACCGCTCCGAGACGGTCAAGTCGCGGATGCCGTATCCGCTCGAGGACCGGGCCCGGCTGACCGGCCCGGCGCGGGAGTTCCTGGCCGAGCAGTTGCGTACGGCGTACGGCGTCGGGGTCATCGACCGACTGCAGCCCGCGCTGACGACGACGTACCGGCGGAGCACCTTGGTCGACCGGGTCGAGCACGCCCGGATGACGTGCGACATCGACCTGCGGTTCTTCGACCGGGACGCGGCGGTCGACGTGCTGCCGAACACCGTGCTCGTGGAGAGCAAAACGTCGGGGCGCGCGGGGGCGGCCGATCTGGTGCTACGTGACCTTCAGGTGCGGCCGATCCAGGTCAGCAAGTACTGCGTCGCGGCCGCGCTGCTCAATCCGCAGCTGCGCGCCAACCCGTGGCACCGGACGTTACGGCAGCTCACTCGGAGTGGATGATGTGCGCGTCCGGACCGGGGAAGAAGAGTGACTCGGTGTCGGTGTCGGTCCAGTGCACCAGGTACGGCGGCGCCCCGTTCGGGTCGTGGACCTCGACGATCTCGCCTTGCCGCCGGTGGGCCATGACGTGCGTACCCTCGACGATCACTGTGTCACCAGCCGTCGCCTTCATCGAACCGCCTCCTCAGTCGATGCTCCCTCCCAGCTTGACCCCACACCCCCCACCAGCACCAGACGTCAGTGGATGTCGGTGGCCAGGCGGGCGGCGAGGGCGGCGAAGATGCCGGCGCAGATCCGCTCCAGGCGGCGGCGGACGGTGCCGCCGGCCCGCAGCAGGGTGTTGGTGAGGCTGCCGGCGAGCAGGCCGACGGAGGCGTCGACACAGAAGCCGACGACGATGAGCATCGCGCCGAGGACGAGGATCTGGAGCGTGGCGGGCCAGCTCGCGGGACCGGTGGTGATGAACTGCGGGACGAAGGCCAGGTAGAACAGGATCACCTTCGGGTTGGCGACGTTCGTCAGCGTGGCCATCAGGTAGGTGCGGCGCAGCGTCCGCTTCGGCAGCTCCAGCGCCTCGTCCGCCTCGCCGAGGGGCCGACGGCTCGCCCGCCAGGTCAGGTAGGCGAGATAGAGCAGGAAGGCCGCGCCTGCGATCCGCACGCCGTTCAGCACCTGAGGCGCCGCCTGGATCAAGGCCCCGAGCCCCAGGGCAGCCGCCACCGTGTGCACGACCAGCCCGGTCGACACCCCGGTCGCCGCGACCACCCCGGCTCGTCGCCCGCCCGCCGCGGCGTTGGCGGCGATGAACAGCATGTCCGGCCCCGGCACCACACTCACCACCAGCGCCGCGACCACGAACCCAACCACGATCGAGAGTTCCATCCGCCCATCCTCACCCGCGCCACCCACCGCCTCCACGGGGTTTCCATCTGCTGAACAGCGCGGTACCAAGGTCGTATGGCTGACTACGAGGCGTCGAGAACGGTGGACGTCGCCTGGAACGTCCTGTTCGACTACCTGAGCGACGTCAAGCGGTTGCCGGAGTACCTCCCGCAGATCGACCAGGCGCACCTGCTGCACATCGGCCCACCCCCGAGCGAGCCGTACCAGTATCCGGAACCCGGGGAGACCGGAGTCGAGCAGGTCGACGTCGACGTCCATCCGGAAGGCGCGGCCGCGGTCAACGAGCAGGCGTGGATCAAGGTCGTCCAGCACGGGCACAAGCTGCAATGGGGCGTTCCGGGGGCTCACCACTACCGCGGGGAACTGGCGGTGGACTTCATCGCGGACGGCACCTCGCGGGTGACGGTCCGGCTGCACACCGACCACGCCGGTGGGCCGGACGTCGAGCGCATGCTCGAGGAGTCCCTCGCGACGATCAAGGCGACCACTGAGGGCAGACACCTCGCGGAGAGTGGCGAGCCCGAGGCCTGAGATCGCCGGACTGCTCCCGGCGCTGCTCGGGTACGCTTCGTCGAAGCGCTTCGACGACGAGTGAGAGGCAATCGCCGTGAAGTTCAGTGACGGGTTCTGGCAGCTGCGGGCGGGACTGACGCGGCTGCGGCCGGCCGAGGTCGAGAGTGTGCAGGCGGGGGAGCGGGAGCTCACCGTGTTCGCGCCGGCCAAGCGGATCGAGCGGCGCGGGGACACGCTCAACCAGCCGGTCTTCACCGTCACCTTCACCGCTCCGGCGCGCGGCGTCATCGGCGTCCGGATCGCCCACCATCTCGGTGGGCTGCCGGCGCGGCCGTCGTACCGGTTGAACACGGACGGCGAGCATCCGGTGAAGGTCGAGGCCGGGCCCACCGAGGCACGGCTGACCTCGGGCGAGCTGAGCGTGGTCGTCGGCCTGGACGGGCCGTGGGACGTCCGGTTCGAGCAGGACGGGCGGCCGCTGACGAACTCGGGCCCGCGCAGCATCGGCCTGATCACCGACGCCGACGGCCGGACCTACCTGCACGAGCAACTCGCCCTCGGGGTCGGCGAGATGGTCTACGGTCTCGGCGAGCGCTTCGGCCCGCTGGTGAAGAACGGCCAGGTCGTCGACACCTGGAACGCCGACGGTGGCACGTCCAGTGAGCAGGCGTACAAGAACGTCCCCTTCTACCTGAGCAGCCAGGGGTACGGCGTTCTCGTCGACAATCCGGCCAACGTCTCGTTCGAGCTCGGTTCCGAGGTCACGTCGCGCAACCAGTTCAGCGTCGAGGGCCAGGAGTTGTCGTACTACGTCTTCGCCGGACCGACCCCGAAGGACGTGCTCCGCCGTTACACCGCCCTCACCGGACGGCCGGCTCGCGTCCCGGCGTGGTCGATGGGCCTGTGGCTGTCGACGTCGTTCACCACCGACTACAGCGAGGAGACGACCAGCGCGTTCGTCGACGGGATGGCCGAGCGGGACCTGCCGCTGAGCGTCTTCCACTTCGACTGCTTCTGGATGCGGCAGTTCCACTGGTGCGACTTCATCTGGGACCCGGTCGCGTTTCCGGATCCCGCCGGGATGCTGCGCCGGCTGAAGGGGCGCGGTCTGCGCGTCAGCCTCTGGATCAACCCGTACATCGCCCAACGCTCCGTCCTCTTCGAGGAAGGCCGTCGCCTCGACTACCTGCTCAAGCGCCCGGACGGCTCGGTCTGGCAGTGGGACATGTGGCAAGCAGGCATGGCGATCGTCGATTTCACCAACCCGGACGCGACAGCCTGGTTCCGCTCGAAGCTGCAGGCTCTCATCGACCTGGGTGTCGACTGCTTCAAGACCGACTTCGGCGAGCGCATCCCGACCGACGTTGCCTGGTACGACGGCTCCGACCCGGACCGCATGCACAACTACTACCCGCACCTGTACAACGAGGCGGTCTTCGGACTGCTGGAGGAGAACCGCGGTGCGGGGGAGGCAGTCCTGTTCGCCCGCTCGGCGACGGCGGGTGGGCAGCAGTTCCCGGTGCACTGGGGTGGGGACTGCGAGTCGACGTTCGAGGCGATGGCGGAGTCGTTGCGCGGCGGGCTGTCCTTGGCGACCTCCGGGTTCGGTTACTGGAGTCACGACATCGGCGGGTTCGAGGGCACGCCGGATCCGGCGATCTTCAAGCGCTGGGTGCCGTTCGGCCTGCTGTCGTCGCATTCCCGGCTGCACGGCTCGTCGTCGTACCGGGTGCCATGGGCGTTCGACGACGAGGCGGTGGACGTACTGCGGAAGTTCACCAAGCTCAAGCTGTCGCTGATGCCGTACCTGGTGACGACCGCGGAGGAGGCGCACCGGGACGGCGTGCCGATGATGCGGCCGATGATCCTCGAGTTCCCCGACGACCCGGCCGTCGCCTATCTGGACCGCCAGTACATGCTCGGGCCGTCGATCCTGGTCGCGCCGGTGCTGAGTTCGACCGGTGCCGTGTCGTTCTACCTGCCCGAGGGCACCTGGACGGACCTGCTCACGGGGGACAAGCTCACCGGTCCGCGCTGGGTTCACCAGACGCACGGCTTCGACACGCTGCCGGTCCTGGTCCGCGAGGGCGCGGTCCTCCCGGTCGGCACGGTGGACGACCGGCCCGAGTACGACTGGTCCAGCGACGTCGAGCTCCACTGGTTCGCGCCTGCCGAAGGCCGGACGGCCGTCGCGAAGTTGCCCGATGCAACGGTCGAGCTCAGGCTGCGGGACGGGCAGGTCGAGTCATCGGGCTACACCGTCAAGCTCCGCTGAGCCCTACGAGGTGGCTCCGGTGTAGCGCCGTACTCCCAGCCGCCACAGCAGCATGGTCGCCAGCGCGAAGCCGCACCCGAGGACGAGGGCCAGGATCAAGGTCCCGGCGTCAGGGCCTCGGGTGAGGGTTTGCGCGGGCCAGGTGGTGATGGCGGCGACGGGGAAGGCGAACGTCAGCAGCCGCCGGAGCCACCGACCGTAGATGTCGACCGGATAGCGGCCCGTCTGCCAGGCGGCGCCGTGCAGCACGCCGAGGCTGAGCCGAGGCGCCCAGAAGGCCAGCGCTGCGAGGCCGACCAATGTGGCCCATCCGATGAGCAGCCCGATCAGCGTGAGCAAGGCCCACCCCGCCACCGCGAGAGGTGACGGGACACTGCCGAGCTCGCGGAGTCCGATGACGATGACGCCGATCCCGAGCAAGCTCTGCACGAGCGCGAGCGGGGCGTGCCGCGTGCAAGTCGCGAGTACGACGCTCGTCGCCGGACGGAGCAGATACGTGTCGAGCCGGCCGTCCCGGATCTGTTGGGCGAAGTCCGCCAGGCTTGGATCGAGGAATGTCGCGCGGAGGCCGGTGATGAGTGCGTACGTGCCGGTCAGGGCCAGCATCTGACCAGCGGACCAGCCGGCGAGCAGGCCGGTCTGGGTGAAGACGATGCCGATGGTGGCGATCGACGCGGTCAGCTCGACGAGAGCCAGGAGTGCGTCGAAGAAGAGGTTGGTCCGGTAGGCCAGCGCACGTCGCAGTGACAGTGAGAACGCCGTACCGAACAAGCGCGCGACTCTCATCAGGCCCCCACCGTCGTGTAGCGGCGGATGCCGAGACGCCAGGCGCCGACGGCGCAGCCTCCGAGCACGACTGTCCAGACCACCGCGATCGCATACCCCGCGGCCGCGTCGGTGGGTGTCAACGTGCCGGTTGCCAGCTCAGCCGGGAAGCCGAGCATCGACCGGAAGGGCAGGAGTTGGGCGATGGTCCGCAATGGCTCGGGGAGCAGCGCGTTGGGTGCGGCGGTCCCACCGAGCAGAAAGATCAGAACGGAGCCGAAGGCAACCACCGCGTGCACTCGCTCGGTCCAGAACGCGGCCATGGCCAGTGTCCACACGAACAAGAAGTGCAAGGCCGCCGCGAGGACGAGGGCGGGCAGTGCGGCCAGCAGCGCGAGCGGTGCGAAGCTCACGCCCACCGTGAACCCGACCAAGACGAGCAGCGGGATCCCGAGCGCGAACATCCAGAGCCGGATCGCCAGGTTCTCGCCGAGCGGACCGACCACGACCGGCTGCGGCCGTAGCAGCGCCGCCGCAACATCGCCGCTGTAAATCGCCTGCGCGAACGTGTGGTTCTCGAACGAAGCCGTGAGCAACGCGACGCAGATGACAGCCAGGTAGTAGCTGCCGATGTCGGCGCCGGCTCCGGGGACCTGCCGCCAGACGAAAAGCCCCAGCAGCGGCGCCACGGCCTGCCCCAGGATCAACGTGACGAGAAACCACCAGGCTCCCGACCAACCGAGTACCTGACGCCAGATCTCGAGCCGCAGCAGCCGGAGGATCCGGCTCACGAGGCGATGTCCCTGGTACGGCGCAGCCGCTGGAAGGCCTGATCCATCACGTTCTCCAGCGACGGCTCCTCGACCGACAAGTCAGCCACCGCGAACCTGGACAGCAGCCGCGCCGTCGTGGCCGGCACCGCATCCCGGCCGACCCGCAGCAGCCACTGGTTCCCGTCGCGCTCCAGGACATCGCCGTACGGCGTCAGGTCCGGATCGTCATCGGTCACCACCACCCGGATCAGCTTGGCCGGGGCGAACGCCGAGCTGAGCTCGTCACGCCGTCCGTCGAACGCGAGTACGCCGTCGTCGATCAGGATCAACCGCGGACACAGCGATTCGACGTCGGCCATCGCGTGGCTGGTCAGCAGCACAGTGGCGCCGGTGCGGGCCGAGTACTCGGCGATGAAGGTCCGGATGGTCTTCGCCGCGGAGACATCCAGACCGATGGTCGGCTCGTCGAGGAACAGGACCTTCGGGCGATAGACCAGCGCGAGGGCGAGACCGGCACGCATCCGTTCGCCGAGGCTCAGCGCGCGGACCTGCCGCTGCAGGATCCCGTCCAGGTCGAGGAGCTCGCTGAGTTCAGCCAGGTTGCGCCTGAACTGTGCGTCGGCGATCTCGTAGAGGACCTGCTGGTAGCGGAAGGAGTCCAGCACCGTGAGCTCCGGTGCGTCCCCGATCGGCTGGCTGCCGCGGATCAGCGCGATCTCGCGGAGATAGTGGTTGTGCCGCCGCCACGGGAACTCGCCCAGCACTTGGGCCTGCCCGCTGGTCGGGTGCAGGATGCCGGCGAGGATCTTCATCGTGGTGGTCTTCCCGGCGCCGTTGCGGCCGAGAAAGCCGACGACCTGCCCGGCCGGGATCCGGAAGCTGAGATCGTGGACCGCGTGGACGTCGCGGTACTCCCGTCGTACCAGTGCGCGCGCCGCGGCCCGCAGCCCGCCGTCGCGCACCGGGACGCGGTAGGTCATCGACAGCCCGTCCACCACCACGGCATCCATGCTTAAAGTTTATCGTTGAAGTACGGGTTGACTGTTTTCCGCGAGCGACTCAGGAGCCAGCGTGCGACAACCCTCAATTGGCGCGTCAAGGTCTGTGCGCGGGGTCGTGCTGGCTCGGGAGGCCGGGATCTCGGTTCAGCAGGTGCGCAACTACGAGCAGGCCGGCTTGTTGCCGACGGCTACGCGGACGGCGGCCGGCTACCGGGAGTTCGACGAGTCGCACCGGCGGGCGTTGACCGCGGCCCGCGTGCTGGTCCGCGCGTACGGGTGGGACATCGCGGTGACGATCATGGCCGCCGTACACCGTGGTGACCTGCAGACGGCTGTGGCCTGCGTCGATCACGCACATGCCCAGCTGGACCGTGAGCGCGAGCGGATCCAGCAGGCACTGCGAGCGTTCGAAGTCGTCGTCACACACCCCCTCGACGCCGATCCACGGATGGCGGCTGCGCTCGACCAGATCACTCGGCAGGACGCGCCCCTGCGGATCGGCCAGCTCGCGGATCTGCTCGGTGTTCGCACCTCGGCACTCCGGTTCTGGGAACGCTCCGGACTCGTCAGCCCGGTCCGCGAGCGAACCACCGGATACCGCAGGTACGACGTCGGCGCCGCCCGGGACGCCCACCTCGTCCGTCTCCTGCGCGAGGGCAACTTCTCGATGACGATCATCCACGCCGCCCTCGACGAGATGCACTCCTCGCCGGACGGCCGCCCCGAACGCGTCGGCGCCGAGCTGAACCGCCGCAAGGCCGAACTGCACGAACGCAGCCTGGCCCGCCTCCGCGCCGACGCCGCCCTGGTCTCCTACTTGGACTGGCAGAGCTCCTCGAAGACAACCTCCGGCGCCGAGAAGACGACGTAGAGCGTGTGCAGGCCGGTCGCCGTCAGCCGACCGGATCCCCACGTGAGTTCACGTCCAGGCGCAACCTGGACCGTGTCGAGCAGCTCGCCGTGCAGCGGATCGTCCAGCCGCAGCTCGATCGTTGCCTGCGTGACCCCTCGGTTGGCGACGGAGGCCCGGTACGGCGTGGGGCTCAACTGAACGTCGTCGTACGAGACCCAAGCACCGGGTTCGAGTGAGACGACCGCATCGCCGCGTTCGGGTGTCGCGGTGGTCAGAGTGATGGCGGAGTACTCGTCGAAGCTGGTGGCGGCGAGGTGCTCGAGGGTGCGCGCCGGGATGCGTTCACCTTGTACGTCGAGGGTCGCCGCGAGCCGGGTGTCGGTGCTGGAACGCCCGACCATGATGCTGTGCCGGGCCGTCTCGACACAGCGTCGGTCCCGGGTCGCGTCCCAGAAGCCGAGGTCGGCGGCGGCGATCGTCAACTCGACCTCGGTGCTCTCACCAGGAAGCAGCGTCAGTCGCCGGAAGCCGCGCAGTTGCCGCAGCGGCTGCTTCACGCGCGACCGCTGCTGGTGCGTGTAGAGCTGTGCGATCTCGCTGCCGGCCCGGTCCCCGGTGTTCGTGACCGTGAAGGAGACGCGGACCTCGCCGTCCAACGGGATCGACGCCGAGCTCAGCCGCAGGTCGCCGTACGCGAAGGTCGTGTAGCTGAGGCCGTGGCCGAACGGGTACAGCGGCATCCCGCGGTAGTAGAGGTACGTCGCGTCCGTCGCGATGATGTCGTAGTCGAGCAGATCCGGCAGATCGGCGGCCGAGTGGTACCAGGTCTGCGTCAACCGGCCGGCCGGGTCCGCGTCACCGAACAGTACGTCGGCCAACGCCCGGCCGTACTCCTGTCCGCCGTGCGCCGACCACAGCACGGCCGGCAGGTGCTGCTGCGCCCACCCGACCGCGAACGGGTAGCTGCTCGTCATCACCAGCACGGTCCGCGAGTTCACCGCATGGACCGACCGGATCAGGCGGTCCTGAGCCGTGGGCAGCTCGAGGTCGGCGCGGTCCTCGGTCTCCCGCCCGTTCACCATCGGGTGATTGCCGACCACAACGATCGCGACATCGGCGCGGGCGGCGACCTCGGCCGCCTCCGCCGCGCCGTCCACGAGCACCTCGAGCTCGAAGTCAGTCCCAAAGTCACCGAGACCGACGGCGTCGTCGACGCGGACATAGCGGCCGCTGTTCAGATGCAGAACCCGGACGGTGTCGCCGCTCACGACCAGCCGGAAGGTCTGCTTCACCTCCCACCCGTTCGGGCCCGGCTGATCCGCGAGCAGCGAGCCGTCGTCGGCCACGGTCAGGTGCTGCCCGTTCCGCACGGACCGCAACGCACACGCGTTCCCACCCCAGTCGAACAGGTCGAACCATTTGTGCTCGTCATCGCCGACCCGCAGTACGCCGTCCGCCCCGATGGTCAGGTACGACGCCGAGCCCGCCACGCGGAGCGCGATCCGGTCCACGCCTTCGCAGTACTCGACCCGGTCGGAACCGAGTCGCTCGACAAGGCCGTCGAGCGCCGTTACCTGGTAGGGCAGGGTTCCGGCGTACCAGTCGGCTGACACGGTGTTGGCCAGCGGTCCGATGACGGCGAGGCGCTTGATTGCGGAGGCGTTGAGCGGCAGCACTTGGCACTCGTGCTTGAGCAGCACGATCGACTGCCGGGCTGCCTCGTGCGCCAGCCCGCGGTGGGCCGGGCAGTTGACCAGGTCGGGCTCGAGCGAGCGGTACGGATCGAGCTCGGCCGGGTCGAACTCGCCGAGCCGGAACCGGATCGCGAGCGCGTGCCGGACTGCGGTGTCGACGTCCGCCATGGCGATCAGGCCACGGTCGAGCGCTTCGGTCAGCCGCTCGATCGACGGCCCGGCGTTCGTGTCGTCCTGGGTGAAGCTGTCCACGCCGGCTTTGAGCGCGGCGGCGTACGCGGTCGGGCCGTCGGGGTGGTACTGCTGCAGCCCGAAGAGGTTGGCGGGTGCGTAGGCGTCGCTCACCACGAGCAGATCGTCGTCGGTCCACTCGCGGAGCACGTCGTTGATCAAGGGGCTGAGGTGTGCGGGCCGGCCGTTCACCAGGTTGTACGACGGCATCACCGCAACGGCCGCACCCGCTTCGATCGGCGCGCGGAACGCGGGCAGCTCGTAGTCGTGCAGCACCCGCGGCGGCAGGTTGCTCGAGGTCGTGCAGCGGTCGGTCTCGTTGTTGTAGGCAAGGAAATGCTTGAGCGTCGGGGCGGTTTTGAGGTACGTCGGATGGTCGCCGGCCAGACCGTGGCCGTACGCGGTCGCGATCACCCCGGTCAGCCACGGATCCTCGGCGTACCCCTCCTCGTTGCGACCCCAGCGTGGATCGCGGAGCGGGTTGACGACCGGCGCCCACACGTTCAGGCCGACCGCGGCCGGGTCCTTCTGGTGGAAGACGCGGACCTCGTCGCCGACTGCGGAGCCGATGTCCCGGACCAGGTCCGGGTTCCAGGTGGTGGCGAGGCCGACGGCCTGCGGGAAGACGGTCGCCGGGCCGAGCCAGGCGACGCCGTGCAGGGCCTCGGTCCCGGTCCGGAAGGAGTCCAGCCCGAGGCGGTGGACGGGAGCCTGGTGCTGGTGCAGCAGGGCGAGCTTCTCGCCGGTGGTCAACCGGCCGAGCAGGTCGTCGAGCCGGTCCCGCACCGGCCGGGCGGGATCACGGAACGGTGGATTCAGGGCGGGAGTGCTCATCGGCCATCGACTCCACTGCGGCTGTGCGTCGAAGCGCTTCGAGCGCTCCCCGGTGCTGATCGATCGAAGCGCTTCGACGGTCTGGGCGAAAAAATCCGTCTCGGCCCGTGACGGCCTTGCTACGACGGAGTGATCAGAGGGTGGCATCCCCCGGCGGGACTGGTCAAGACCTGGCAGACGGTTTCCAGCGTTCACAAAGTGTTGCTGGGAAGGTGCCCGGTGGTCAGTGACGCCAGGGCCTGGGCGGTGGCGCCCAGGGGAGTGGCGGTGAGGGGGAACGTCGAGGCGACGATCGTGCAGCCGCCCGCGTCGGGCGCGATGGCGGACTCGTACAGCGCCTTGGTGATCGCGGGGGAGAGGTGCGGAGCCAGTAGCGCGTAAGCGCCGCCGAGCACGACGTGTCCCGGGTTCAGGATGTTGACCAGCGCGGCGATGCCATGCCCGAGATGCGTTCCGGCCTCGGCGAGCACCTTGGTGACCGCCGCCTCGCCCGCGTCGGCGCGGCGGATGAGGTGCTCGAGTTGGAGCTGCGGATCGGGGTCGGCCGGTCCGTCGATCCGGGACAGGATCGCCGGCAGGCTCGCGAGCGCCTCCAGGCAGCCCCGGCGCCCACAGCCGCACTGTGGCCCGTCCGGAACCAGGCGGAGGTGACCGATCTCGCCGACGTACCCGCGGTGTCCTCGGAGCGGGCGACCGTCGACGATGATCCCGGCGCCGACTCCGGTGTCACCGCTGAGCTGGATGAGGTTCTCCGCACCGGCCAACGGCCCGTAGAGGTGCTCGGCCAGTACGGCGAGGGACGCGTCGTTGTCGACGGTCACCGGAATGTCCGGACGCCCGAGCGCGGCGGTGAGATCCGCCTGCAACGGCACATCCCGCCAGCCCAGACCGGCAGCCAGTACGACGGACCCGTCCCGGTCGACCAGGCCGGGTACGCCGACCGTGATCCCGAGCACCCGCCGACCCGACGACTGCACGGTCGTGATCGCGCGTCGGGCGAGCGCTGCGATCGCGGCGACCGTCTTCGCGGGCCCTGCGTCGATGCCGGGTCCGGCTCGGTGCCAGCGCAGTACCTGCTCGCCGGCGGTGTCGCAGGCCAGGGCGGTCAGGCCGCGCGCGCTCACCTCCAGCCCGATCGCGGCGTACGCCGATCCGTCCAGGACGAGCAGGGTCGCGGGCCGGCCGACGTGGTTCTGCGTCTGCTGGGTCTCGCGGACCAGGCGGCGGTCGAGCAGATCGCCGATGATGCTGGTCACGGTCGCCTTGTTCAGCCCGGTCCCGGTCGCGATCGCGGCCCGTGAGCAGGGCGCCTGGCGGCGCAGGTAGCCCAGCACTGCGGCCAGGTTGGTGGCGCGGATGTCGGTGTGGTCCGCGGTCTGTGTGGTCAAGGTCGTCCCGTTCGGCTCGTCCGGGGGTGGCCCGGGTCTGGCTCAGTTCTACACCTTGTCGTGCCCTCGTGTCTGGGTTAATTTGTTTGGCTATCAGCCCAACTAATTCTAGGGGATCACCAGTGACCGGACCAGTGGGCGGCAACACCAGCCGCCGGACGTTCATCTCCCTGCTCGGCGCGGGTGCCGCGGCGGCCGCCGGCGGCGTCACGCTGACCGGTTGCTCGGACGGCAGTTCCGGGTCGACCGCGGGACGCGCCGAGACCGAGGACAAGCTCTCGGGCCTGCTGCCGAAGTACATCGCCTACGAGTCGGTCGCGCCCGACCTGCCGGGGGAGAACGGCGCCGCACCCGGCTTCACCAAGTACCCGTCCGAGCTCAAGCGGGCGGTGCCGGACAAGGCGGTGACCAGCGGCAAGGAAGTGTCCGCGATGACGCCGCTGTGGAGTCCGGCGCCACCCGGCCTCGGAAACAACACCTACTACGACGTGAACAACGAGCGGATCGGCGCGCCGGTCCGGTTCAACATCCTGAACGGCAACGACTACGGCGACAAGCTCGGCCCGATCCTTGCCGCCGGCAACGTGCCCGAGCTGCTCTGCGTCCCGGGCTGGAACATCGCCAGCCTGACCCGGTTCGGCCAGGCCGCCGAGAAGCTGTTCGAGGACCTGACGCCGTACCTGGCCGGTGACAAGGCATCGGCGTACCCGATGCTGGCCAACCTGCCCACCCGGGCCTGGGCGTACGGCGTCTGGAACAACCAGCTCAAGGCCGTACCGTTCCCCTCGGACGGCTTTCCCTGGATGCTGATGTACCGCAAGGACATCTTCGACCAGTTCGGTGCGCAGCCGCCGAAGAACGCCGACGATCTGCTGGCGCTGGGCAAGCAACTGACTGACGCGAAGGCGAACCGGTGGGCTTTCGGGTCGGTCTCCGACGAGGTGATCCGGGCGTTCGGGGCGCCGTCGGACTGGCGCAAGGACTCCGGCGGCAAGCTGGTGAACAAGATCGAGACGCCCGAGTTCGAGGAGGCGGTGGCGTTCGTCCGGAAGCTGTTCCAAGCCGGCTACGTGCACCCAGAGGTGGTCGGCAACGCGGGCGCGGACCAGAACGCGCTGTTCGAGGGCGGAAAGCTGGTGATCCGCCAGAACGGACTGGGCGGCTGGCAGGAGTCGTTGCAGCGCCAAATGAGCATCAACCCGAAGTACAACCCGCAGCCGGTGATGCCGTTCGCGCACGACGGCGGCGACCCGATCACCTGGGGCGGTGATCCGGCCGGCATCTTCACGTTCATGAAGAAGGGACTCGGCGAAGCTCGGATCAAGGAGCTGCTCGGCGTCCTGAATTACACCGCCGCGCCGTTCGGCACCGAGGAGAACCAGCTCTACATGTACGGGGAGGAGGGCAAGCACTACACCAAGCAGCCGTCCGGTGCCCCGAAGCTGACTCCGCTTGGCCAGAAGGAGGTTTCGCAGACCTACATCTTCCTGGGTGGCCGGCCGGCGGCCATCACGCAGAGCGAGTACCCGGGCTATGTCGAGTCGATGAGCGCGTGGCAGAACGCGGCCGCCAAGGTGCAGCAGAAGAGTCTGTTCGACGGGATCCGGGTCGAGCAGCCGGCCAAGATGGCCGCGCTGAACCAGCCGTTCGACGACGCGCTGCAGGACATCTTCCGCGGGCGGCGGCCGGTCAGTGAGCTGAAGACCGCGGTCAAGCAGTGGCAGACCAACGGCGGCAACGAGGGCCGGGACTTCTACGCGAAGGTGCTCAGTGACAACGGTCGTTAAGGATCAGGTGAGTACGGCGCCGACCAGGGTGAAGCCTTCGTCGGCGCCACGACGGCCCCGTGGTGGAGCGGGGTTTCGGCATCGGTTGCGGCGGGATTGGCCGTTGTTGGTGATGGTGTTGCCGGTGGTGGTGTTGCTGGGGGTGTTTCACTACTTCCCGACGCTGGGCAACGTGATCGCGTTCCAGGACTACTCGCCGTACGTCGGGATCCGGGGCAGCGACTTCGTCGGGTTCGCCAACTTCAGCCGGCTGTTCTCCGAGTCGGCGTTCTGGAAAGCGGTCGCGAACACCCTGAGCATCACCGCCGTCCAGCTGGTGTTCTTCTTCCCGGTCCCGATCGGGCTCGCGCTGCTGCTGAACAGCGTGCTGTCGGTCCGGCTGCGGACGCTGATCCAGGGCGTCGTCTACCTGCCGCACTTCTTCTCCTGGGTGCTGGTCGTGTCGCTGTTCCAGCAGATGATCGGCGGCGCCGGTCTGCTGGCCCAGTCGCTGCGGGCGAACGGCTACGAGGCGGTCGACCTGATGACCAAGCCGGACACCTTCATCCTGCTGGTCACCGCGCAGTCGATCTGGAAGGACGCCGGCTGGGGGATGATCGTCTTCCTCGCCGCGCTGTCGACCATCAACCCGGCGCTCTACGAGGCGGCCGCAGCCGACGGCGCGAACCGGCGCCGCCGGCTCTGGCACATCACCCTGCCGGGCCTGCGCCCGGTGATCGTGCTGCTGCTCATCCTCCGGCTCGGCGACGCGCTGACGGTCGGCTTCGAGCAGTTCATCCTGCAACGTAGCGCGGTCGGCGGCAGCGCGGCCGAAGTACTCGACACGTACGTCTACTACCAGGGCCTGCTCGTCGGCGACTTCGGGTACGGCGCCGCCGCCGGCCTCTTCAAGGGTGTCGTCGGCCTCGTCCTCGTCCTGGTGGCCAACCGATTCGCCCACATGGTGGGCGAGCAGGGGGTGTATTCCCGCTCATGACGACAAGAGCTGTCTGGGAAGAGGAACCGACCAGGATCGCGAGGCTGTCGCGGCCGGTGGTGCTGGCGTTGGTTGCGCTCGCCGTGACCTTTCCGCTGTACGTCGTGGTGATCACGAGCCTGTCCACGACCGAGGCCGTGACACGAGCCGGCGGGCTGGTCGTCGTACCGCGGGAGTTGACGCTGGCGGCGTACGCGCAACTGCTGTCCGGGGGAGTTGTCACGCGGGCGTTGGTGATCAGTGTCTTCATCACGCTGATCGGTACGGCGTTCAGCCTGGGGATCACCGTCTTGGCGGCGTACGGGTTGTCGCGGCCGGGGTCGTTGTTCCACCGGCCGTTGCTGTTCGTGGTGCTGCTGACGTTCCTGTTCGGGCCGGGCATCATCCCGAGCTACCTGGTGGTGAACGCGCTCGGGCTGATCGACAGCTACGCGTCGCTGATCCTGCCGACCGCGGTGTCGGCGTTCAACCTGATCGTGATGCGGTCGTTCTTCATGGGCATCCCGGGTGAGCTGATCGACTCCGCCCGGATCGACGGCGCCGGGGAGTTCGCGATCCTGCGCCGGATCGTGCTGCCGCTGTCGAAGGCGGTGGTCGCGGTGGTCGGGCTGTTCTACGCGGTCGGGTACTGGAACGCGTTCTTCAACGCGCTGCTCTACATCAACGACAACAACAAGTGGCCGTTGCAGATGGTGCTGCGGACCTACATCGTGCAGGCGCAGGTGCTGCCGACCGGGGCCGGCGGGATCGCGAACGGCACCGGGCTGGGGATGGCGCCGGCGCCGAGCCTGGCGATCAAGATGGCGATCGTGGTGATCGCGATCGTCCCGGTGCTGCTGGTCTACCCGTTCATCCAGCGCCACTTCACCAAGGGCGTCATCATCGGCGCGGTGAAAGGCTAGGGGTATGACGCGACTTTGGTACGGCGGCGACTACAACCCGGACCAGTGGGACGAGTCGGTGTGGAAGGAGGACGCCGACCTGATGCGCCAGGCCGGCGTCAACCTCGTCACCGTCGGCGTCTTCTCCTGGTCGAGTCTCGAGCCGTCGCCCGGCGTCTACGAGTTCGGTTGGCTGGACCGGGTGCTCGACCGGTTGTACGACGCCGGCGTGAGCGTCGACCTGGCCACGCCGACCGCGTCACCGCCGCCGTGGTTCAGCCGGTTGCACCCGGAGGCGTTGCCGGTGACGGCTGACGGCGTACGGCTGACGCACGGCAGCCGGGACACGTATTGCGCGTGTGCGCCGGGCTATCGTTCGGCAGCCGTCGGGATCGCGCGTGCGTTGGCCGAGCGATATCACGATCATCCTGCGCTGGCGATGTGGCACGTCCACAACGAGTACGGGACGACGTGCTACTGCTCGCTGGCCGCCGAGCGGTTCCGGTCCTGGCTGCTGGAGCGGTACGGGTCGCTCGAGCGGTTGAATGCTGCGTGGACCACGGCCTTCTGGAGCCAGGGGTACTCCGATTGGCAGGACGTGCAGCCGCCACGTCGTACGCAGTACCTGGTGAATCCGACGCAGTACCTGGACTACCGGCGGTTCTGGTCGGACGAGTTGCTGGCGGCGTATCGCGAGCAGAAGGCCGAGCTCCGGGCGCTGTCGTCGTTGCCGATCACCACGAACTACGTGTTCGGTGGCTGGGTGCCGGTCAACCACGCGCAGTGGGCGGCCGAGGTCGATGTCGTTGCCATTGACCACTATCCCGGCCGGACCGACCTCGGCGCCGAGGAGCAGACCGCCTTCGGCGCAGATCTCGCGCGGTCGTGGGCCGGTGGGAATCCCTGGCTGCTGATGGAGCAGGCCGCGGGAGCGTTGAACGACGGGCAGCGACTGCACCCGAAGGAACCCGGGCGGATGGCGCGGAACAGTCTGTCGCACATCGCCCGCGGGTCCACCGGTTCGCTGTTCTTCCAGTGGCGGGCATCGCGGGGCGGGGCGGAGATGTATCACTCGGCTCTGGTCCCGCATGCAGGTCCTTCGTCGCGGATCTTCCGTGAGGTCGTCGCGTTGGGAGCGGCACTGCCTTCGCTGGCCGAGGTGGCGGATGCCGCGGTCGTCGCCGACGTGGCGATCCTGTGGGATGTCGAGTGCTGGTGGGCGATGCAGGGGACGCATCTGCCGTCGTCGTCGCTGGACTACTTGGCGGCGGTGCAGGATGCGCATCGGCACTTCTGGCGGGCGGGAGTGACTGTCGACTTCGCGGGACCTTCGGCGGACTTGTCGTCGTACCAGACGGTCGTGGTGCCGTCGCTGTACTTGGTCAGCGACGAGGCGGCGGCCTCATTGGCGGCCTATGTCGAGGGTGGCGGGCAGTTGGTGGTCGGGTACTTCAGCGGCATCGTCGATCCCGACGTACAGGTCCGGCTCGGCGGCTATCCGGGTGCCTTCCGGGAGTTGCTCGGGGTGCGGGTCGAGGAGTTCCACCCGCTGCCGGCTGACGGCGAGGTGGAGTTGTCGTCCGGTGGGCGCGGGCGGTTGTGGAGTGAGGACGTGGAGGCGGTGTCGGCCGAGGTGGTCGACCGGTACGTCGGGGGAGTGCTCGACGGGAAGCCGGCGATCACCCGCCGTCAGGTCGGCGAAGGAACCGCTTGGTACGTCTCGACCGCGATCGACTTCGAAACGGCCGCCGGCATCTACGATCTCTCACCCTCCCCAGTGGAGACCGTACGGCGTCGCGCGGGCGACACCACGTGGACCTTCTACTTCAACCACGGTGACGCGCAAGTCGACGTACCCACTGATGGAGTCGAGCTGATCTCCGGCGCTCGCGTAGACGGCTCGTTGTTGGTGCCGGGCGGTGGCTACGCCGTGGTTCGGTCGCCCTGAGGCGCTTCGCAGGTGCTGGCCCGGGCGGTGACCTTCGGCGGGAGCAGGGTCAGCTCGGGTACGGCGCCGCCCTCGAGCTTCGCGATCAGCGACTCGACCGCCTGCTCGCCGATCCGCTCGGCCGGGATGGTGACCGAGGACAGTTGCGGCACCTGCCGTTCGGCGACGTCGTCCGCGCAGATCGCCATCAGCGACATGTCCTCGGGGACGCGGCGGCCGAGGCGGCGCAGTACGTCGAGCAGCGGGCCGATGATCGGTTCGTTCTGCACGACCAGCCCGGTGATGTCCGGATGCTCGTCGAGCAGCTGCTCGACCGTGCCGAGGATCGCGTCGAACGTGTGCTCACAGGGCGTCTCGACCCCGAGGATTCCGCGCCGGTCGGCCGCTTCCACGAAGCCGGTCAGCGTGCGTTGCGCGAAGCCGGTCTGGCGTTCGTAGACGGCGGACGGCGTACCGAGCAGGGCGAGCGAGCGGTGCCCGAGGTCGGCCAGGTGGTCCACGCAATGGGCGCCCGCGGCAACGAAGTCCAGGTCGATGCAGGTCAGTCCATCGGCGTCGGCCGGGTACCCGATCAGCACCGACGGCATCGGCAGCTCCCGCAGCACCGGCACCCGCTCGTCGTGCAGCTCGACGTCCATCACGACCAGCGCGTCCACGAGCGAGCTCTGCGCCACTCGCTCGAGCCCCTCAGGCCCTTCGTCGGCGGTCAGCAGCAGTACGTCGTGGTCGAACCGGCGGGCCGCGGTCACCACGGCGGTGGCGAACTGCATCATCACCGGGACATGCATGCCGGTGCGCAACGGGATCACCAGCGCGAGCACGTTGGACCGCTGGCTGGCGAGCGCGCGGGCACTCGCGTTCGGCCGGTAGCCGAGCGCGCGGACGCTGCGCTGGACGCGTTCGCGGGTGTCGGACGAGATCGACCGCTTCCCGCTGAGCACGTAGGACACCGTGCTGGCCGCGACCCCGGCATGCCGCGCGACGTCCGCGATCGTGACCATCGTCAAAGCTCCTTCTCCTGGTGGTGGTCCAGTCTTACCCAGTCGAAGCGCTTCGACCCGAAGCATTAGCGTCGAGTCGCCCAAGCCGTCTGTCAAGTCCTGCCTTCGGGCTAGCGCTGGAGTTCCGTGACCAGTTCGAGGCGGGGGCAGTCGACGTACACGGCATCGTGTGCGACCAACGGCAGATGCCAGCGCCGAGCGGTGGCGGCGATCCAGAGATCGCCGACATGCTGCTTCTGGTGCAGCGGGTGGCCGACCTGGCGACACTCGGCGCGCAACCGGGCATGCGCCCAGGTCGTCTCGTCGTCTCCGGGGAGAATCACGCTCCGGTGGATCAACCGCTCGAGGTTGTCCAGTCGCTTCTCACCCCAGTTCGCAACGATGGCGCCGTACCGGGCCTCCGCAACCGTCTGCGGAGCGACGGCGATCCGTCGGCCGAAGACATGTTTGCCGTACAGCGGCACCAAGGTCGAGCGTGGTTTCAGCCAGGCTGTGAACACGTTGGTGTCGAGCAGGACCGTCCCGATGGTCACTCGTGAATCGCTCGCACGAACCGGTCCCACTCATCGTCGGTCAGGTCTGGGATCTCGAACGACTCGTCTTCGCTGAGGGGCTCGGTGCCGCCTCCGATCTGCTCGAGGCTCTGCGCATGCCAGTACGACGCATCGGCGTGCTCAATCGCGTCAGGCGCTGATGTCGGCTCCGACATGGCGATCACCTCCCATTCACCACAAGACTACCGGAGCCGTGATCGCTGTCGCTCCGGTCTCCACAGGCAAAGTCATGGCCTACGTGTTCGACAGGCGGAAGATGCGGGCGGATGGTTCGGAGAGGGTCTTGGTCAAGGTCAGGTCGTTGGCGGTCGTGGTGTGGGTCCAGCCGGTGGGGTCTGACGGGAAGAAGGGGTCGACGGTGAAGTTGCCGAGGGGGAGGGTGAGTTCGGCGGGGTCCGGGGTGCGGTGCCAGATGGTGAGGTAGGTGACCGAGGGACCGGTGAGGGCCAGGGCGACCCAGTCGGAGGTCCAGGTGGGGAGGCCCAGGGGCCAGGTGGGGACCAGGATTTCGAGGTCGGTGAGCAGGGTGCGGTGGGCGGTGAGGGCGGAGCGGACGAGGTCGAGCTCGGCGGCGGTCATGTGGTTGAGGTGGCCGGAGAGGTAGAGGCGCCCGGGGATGCCGTTGACCAGGGCGAGGGTGAACTCCTCGCGGGTGGTTCCGGTGATGGGGTAGGCCCAGTGGCCGGCTTGTTCGGGGAGTACGGCGGCCGGCGCGGCAGCTGTGATCGGGGCGTAGAGCAACGGGTGCTGCTGGTCGGACGTGGACTGCAGGTGCAGGCGGGACAGCATCGCGTAGTCCATCCGCATCGCGCCGGACGCGCAGTTCTCGATCAGCAACGACGGATGCCGCTCCTGCAACGCGTCCAGCCAGCTGAGCAACGCCCGGTTGTGTTCGAGCAGTCCCTGGCCGAGCGACGTACCGCCCTTGTCGGTGCCCGGACCGGTCATGGTGTTGTTGTCGAACTTGAAGAAGCCGACGCCGAAGTCGTTCACCAGCCGGTCGACGGTGTCGTCGAGGTGCTGCCGGGCGAGCGGGCTGCGCAGGTCGAGCAGGTAGCGGCCGTGCTCGGCGACCCGGATCCCGCGCCGGGTCAGGAACGCGTCGTCGGGAAGCACCGACGCGATCGGTGCGTTCACGCCGATCACCTCAGGCTCCAGCCACAGCCCGGGGACCATTCCACGCTTGTGGATCCGGTCGATCACCTCGCCGAGGCCGTTCGGGAACCGCGTGGTCGAGGGTTGCCAGCCGCCGACCGTGTTCCACCAGTCGCCTTCGGCGTACCAGCCGGCGTCGATGCAGAAGTAGTCGGCCCCGACGTCCGCGGCGGCGTCGATCAGCGGCAGTAACTTCTCGGTCGTCGAGTCGCCCATCAGCGTGTTCATGTAGTCGTTGAACACGATTGGCATCCGGTCGTCGACCGGTCGCCGCATCCGGAGCGTACGGCGCTGCCGCGTGAGCGCGCCGAACGCACTGTCCCGATCGGTCCCCGCGACCAGAGAGACGGGCACGGTCGTGAACGGCTCGTCCGCAGTGAGCCGCACCGTCCACTGGTGCTCCTGGTCGGTTGGCCCGCTCAGCAGCAGGTAGCCACCACGCCGGTCCTCGCCGAGCTCGTAGTGCCACGGCCCGTTGTGCTCGATCTGCCAGCCCAGCGCGTACGGCGCATCACGGTCGACCAGGACGCCGACCGGCAGCCGCTCACCGCTCGACCAGGAACCGGTACTGGTGACCGCGTGCCGGCTCTTCGCGATCGGGTAGTGCGGATCGCGAACGATCTCCGGCGCTCCGCCCGATCGCAACGACTGCACCGACCACCGGTTCTCGGCCATCCAGTCGTTGGCCGCCGAGTACAGGTCCGCATCCACCGACTCGAGCCCGACCACCAGTGACGACAGGAAGTCCAACTCGAGCGACACCGGGCCGGTCATGACCGCCTCGGACCACGCCCGTACGCCGTCCCGCGCCTCGAACACACTCGTCACCCGCAGACCCGTCTCGGCGTCCTCCTGGACGATGCGGAACGTCGACCCGCTGTCCTCGTGGGTCACGTACCGCAGCCGCTTGCCGAGGATCGTGTCCACATGCCGGTTCGTGCCGGGCGAACGCCCGTACCCGATGGCCGACACCTCCACCAACGGCTGACTCGTCGGCTCTACGGGTACGACGCTCAGCCGCACCGGACCGTCGTCGTCGAGGGTGAAGGACAGCGTCAGGCCTGATGGGGTGCTCCAGCGCAGGTTCATCGATAAACCTTAGGAGGCTCGGCCACCGGCCGCGCAACGGTCGTCTCGCGTCGCGGGCGGGCGAGCGTGATGCCGAGCAGCACCAGTGCCATCCCGAGCCATTGCGGCAGGGTGAGCAGGTCGCCGGACAGCGTCAGGCCGAGCAGCGCGCCGGTGAGCGGGTTGAGCAGTCCGATGAGTCCGACCGTGGCGGTGGTGAGGTGGCGCAGACCGGCGAACCAGGCGGAGAAGGCCAGCGCGGTGGCGATCAGGCTGACGTAGGCGAAAGCGCCGTACGCCGGTCCGTCGAGAGCTGGTGGTGGACCTTCGATCAAGACGGCGAACGGGATCAGCACCAGGCCACCGGCGATGAGTTGCCAGGAGGTGGTGGCCAAGGGGCTGTCGGTGCCGCCCCACTTCTTGGCGAGCACGTAGCCGCAGGACGACATCGTCATCGCGGCGAGCGAGGCCGCGACGCCGCGGAGATCCACCCCTGAGGCGCCGGCGCCGAGCATCAGGTAGACGCCGGCGATCCCAGCCGCCGCGCCAACGAGCACCGGAGCGGTCGGGCGCTCGGCCAGCAACGCCCATGCGAAGCCGGCCATCGCGAGCGGCGACGCGGACATGATGGTCGAGGCGAGGCTGACCGGCAGCAGTTGGGCCGCGAGATAGATGAGTGCGAAGAACGCGCCCATGTTGCAGACGCCGAGCAGGAGCGAACGCCACCACCATGCACCGCGGGGGAGACGACGGGCGATGCACAGCAGGAGCAGGCCGGCGGGCAGTGCGCGGACGACGCCGCCGTACAGGGGATAACCGGCCGGCAGGTACTCGTGGGTGACGAAGTAGTTCGTGCCCCAGGCGATCGGGGCGATCGCGGTGACGAGCACCCAGCGGAGGGTATCTTCCATGGAAACTATTATATCTTCCCGGGAAGATATACTGCGACTCGTGACCGACGATCATGTGGCGCGGATCCAGGCGGAGTGGGCGATCGAGCGGCCGGACGTCGACACCGGCCCGCAGGGGGTGATCGGCCGGCTGCACCGGATCGCCAACCACCTGACCGGCGAGCTGACCCTGCTGTACGCGAAGTACGGGCTGTCCGAGGGGGAGTTCGACGTGCTCGCGGCGTTGCGTCGTGCGGGTTCGCCGTACGAGCGGGCGCCTGGCGAGATCGCGCTGCACACGATGGTGACGACCGGCGCGGTCACCAAGCGAGTGGACCGGCTCGAACAGGCAGGCCTGGTGCAGCGACGCCGCAGCGATGACGACGGGCGAGGTCGGGTCGTCCGCCTGACCCCGGCCGGGCGGCGGCTGTTCGACCGGGCGTTCACGGCCCACATGGCCAACGAGCGGCGGCTGCTGGACGCACTCGACCCGGACGACGCCAAGCAGTTGGAGCAACTGCTCACCACCTGGCTCGCCGCTCTGGAGCCGCCGAACGACAGCGGGGAAAAGCATTTCCGGTAGATTCTCCGGCGGGGACCCGAGGGAGGTGCTGATGGCACGGGTGACGATCCGGGAGATCGCCCGCCGGGCAGGGGTGTCGAAGGGGGCGGTCTCGTACGCGCTGAATGGTCAGCCTGGCGTGTCCGAGGAGACCCGAGCGCGGGTGCTCAAGGTCGCCGAGGAGCTGGAGTGGGTGCCGAATCCGGTCGCCCGCCAGCTGTCCGTCGCGCGCAGCGAGACGTTCGGTCTGATCCTCGCGCGGCCGGCTCAGACGCTGAGCGAAGAGCCGTTCTATATGGCCTTTGTGGGCGGGCTGGAAGGTGTTCTCAGCGAACGCTCGTACGCGTTGGCGCTGCGGACCGTGCCGGGCACGGAGGAGGAGCTCGCGGCCTACCGGAAATGGTCCCGGGAGAAGCGCGTGGACGGCGTCGTCGTGGTCGACGTCAAGGCCGACGACCCACGTATTCCTTTGCTGAAGCAGCTCGAGCTGCCGACCGTCCTGGTCGGCGATCCCTCGTTGGCCGACGGCCTGACCTGCGTCTGGACGGACAGTACGACGGCCATGGCGGCAGCCGTCGACCATGTCGCCGAGCTGGGGCATCGCCGCATCGCCAGGGTCGCCGGTCCATCCGACCACGGGAATGTCTGGATCCGGGACCAGGCCTTCGCCGACGCGACCCGCCGTACCGGGTTGTCCGCGGAGGTCGTGCACACGGACTTCTCCGGCGACCAGGGCGCGGTCGCGACCCGGCAGCTGATGTCGTCGGCGACGCCGCCGACCGCGATCGTCTACGACAACGACCTGATGGCGGTCGCCGGCCTGTCGATGCTCGGCACCCTCGGCGTGCGCTGCCCGGACGAGGTGACGCTGATCGCCTGGGACGACTCCGCGCTCTGCCGGATCACGCACCCGACCCTGACCGCGATGAGCCACGACGTCGTCGGCTACGGCGCGGAGGTCGCAACCCGCCTGTTCGCCCTCCTCGAAGGAGCCGATCCGGCCCCACACCTGTACTCGACCCCCAAACTCCAGGCCCGCGCAAGTTCCGCCCCACCACCTTGCAGGTGAAACTGAGACGCAGTGGCAGGCGGCGCAGGCCGACGATGCCGCGGCCCGCTTGCGCGAGGTCGTCGTACCTGGTGGGAGGATCCGGAGCGTGCCGCGGCGCTGCTGGCGGCGCTGGGGAGGGGTGGGTAACCTTCCCTGGTCGTCGGTCGAGCGGATAGGAGATGATGCCCCCCGTGACCGGACCACGTAGCCAGGACCCCAAGGACCGGCTGAGCCCCTCGGAGGCCGACGCGTCCGTTGCGGGCCTGACGGTGGGCATCGGTGGGCCGATGGGCCGGTTCGCCCGGCTGAGCTCGTCCTGGTGGACGCCGCTACGGATCGCGCTCGCGGTGTGCACGGTCACGTTCGCGCTCGGTGTGCTGCAGAAGGCGCCGTGCATGGAAGCGGGCTGGGACCGGCAGAGCTGGCGTCCGTTCAAGGCGCTCTGCTACTCCGATATCGGCTTCCTGTACCAGGAGCGCGGGTTCGCCGAGGGCAACCGGCCGTTCCTGGACACCGGCAACTACCCGGTGCTGGAGTACCCGGTGCTGACCGGCGGGTTCATGGAGGCCGCGGCGCGGATCACCTGGGTGATCACCGGCGACCCGAGGAAGGACCTGACCGTCGAGGAGAAGCGCGACACGGCCGGCGTCTTCTTCGTGGTCAACGTCGTCCTGCTGTTCCTGTGCGCCCTGCTCATCGTCGGCCTGACCGTCGCCACGGCACGTGGGGTCGAGACACGCCCGGGCGCGGCTCGCGGGCAGCCACTGGACGCCCTGTACGTCGCCGCCGCGCCGGTGCTCGCGTTGACCTCGACGATCAACTGGGACCTGTTCGCGGTGGCGCTGACGGCCGGCGCGATGTTCGCGTGGTCGCGGGGCCGGCCGATCTGGTTCGGGATCCTGCTCGGCCTGGGGACAGCGGCCAAGTTCTACCCGTTCCTGCTGCTCGGGCCCCTGCTGATCGTCTGCATCCGAGGCCGCAAGCTCTGGCCGTGGTTCCAGGCGACCCTGGCCGCGATCTTCGCCTGGGGTCTGGTGAACGCGCCGATCTACCTGCTGGCGAAGAACGAGTGGATGTCGTTCTGGACCTTCAACGACGAGCGGGAGAGCGACTACGGCTCGATCTGGTACGTGCTGAAACTGGCCAAGCACGAGGTCGCCGACGTCAACCAGCTGAACATCGTGATCTTCGCCGGACTCTGCCTGTCGATCGCGATCCTCGGGCTGATGGCGCCGCGGCCACCGCGGTTCGCCCAGCTCGCGTTCCTGGTGGTGGCGGCGTTCCTGCTGATCAACAAGGTCTACTCACCGCAGTACGTGCTGTGGCTGCTGCCGCTGGTGGCGCTGGCCCGGCCACGGCTGCGGGACTGGCTGATCTGGCAGGTCTGCGAATGCTTCTACTGGATGCTGGTCTGGATGCATCTGGCCCAGTTCCTCGCACCCGGGAATCCGGAGCAGCCCGACCGGATCTACTGGCTCGCGGTGGTCCTGCGGATGGCCGGCACGCTCTGGCTGATGCTGGTGGTGTCGCGCGACATCCTGCTGCCGGAGAAGGATCCGGTCCGCCAGGGTGACGTGATCGACGACCCGAGCGACGGCGTGAAGTCCGATGTCTTGGTGCCGGCTAGAGCTTGAGCTTTGACACGTCCAGGTTGCCGCCGCTGACGATCGATGCCGTGGTTCCGTCGAGCTGAATGCTGCCCTCCAGCAGGGCGGCGAACGGCGCGGCGGCGGCCGGCTCCAGCGCGAGCTTCGTGCGCGACATCACCAGCTGAGTCGCTTCCAGGAGCGCTTCCTCGCTCACGCGGACGACGCGGTCGACGTGCTGCTGGATGATCGGGAAGTTACGCGTGCCGCAGACCGGCGCGGCCAGCCCGTCGGCGATCGAACGGGCGGTCGGCAGCTTCTGCGGTGCGCCCGCCGCGAGGCTGCGGCTGACCACGTCGGCTTGCTCGGGCTCGATGCCGATCACCCGGATCTCCGGCTTGACCAGCTTGACCGCGAGGGCGACACCGGAGATGAGTCCGCCGCCGCCGACCGGGACCAGGACGGTGTCGAGGTCGGGACGGTCGGCCAGCAGTTCGAGACCGAGGCTGCCGTGACCGGTGATCACGTCCTCGTCGTCGAACGGGTGCACACCGGTCAGCTTCCGCTCGTCGCGGATCCGTTCGTACTGCGCGATCAGGTCGCCCTCGACCAGCTCGACGGTGGCGCCGTACCCGCGAGCGGCGTCGATCTTCGCCGGTACGGCGGTCGTCGCCATCACCACCGTGGCCGGGACGCCGGCGGCCCGGGCGGCCCAGGCGAGCGCGCCCGCCGCGTTCCCGGCCGAGACCGTGACGACCCCGCGCTCGCGCTCCTCGGCACTGAGCCGGAGCAGCTTGGTGAGCAGCCCGCGCACCTTGAAGCTGCCGGTCTTCTGGAACAGCTCGGCCTTCAGCAGCAGCGTCCCGCCGAAGCGCTCGTTCAGCGCGCTCGAGGTGAGGATCGGGGTGCGGTGGATCCGGCCCTCGAGCTGGTCGGCGGCCTGCTGGATGTCCTCGAACGTCGGCATGCCATCGACTCTATTTGTCTATCAAGTCAGTCGAGGTACTCTCATATGCCGCGAGACGGCGACGCGCTGGGAGCGGCGTGTCTGACGGTCTAGACCCGCTGCGCGGCCGCGGCGGCCAGCTTCTCGACTGCCTCCGGGGCCTGGGGGAAGAACAGGTACGGCTCGATCAGCTCGAGCTCCATCAGCAGGAACCGGCCGTTGACGACCAGTCCGTCGACGCGGGCGTAGAGCGGCCGGCCTGCTGCGGCCAGGATCGCTTGGGCGCTCTCGAGTACGGCGGCCGAGGGCTCGGTGACGGTCGCGGTCCCGCCGTGCATCAGCTGCACCCGGTAGTCACCAGCCACCGGACGCTGGACGACGGCGTGGCTGAACTCGCCGTCGATGAAGACGAGCGACCACTCGCCGTCGGTCTGAACCTGCTGCTGGAACGGCTGGACCAGGTAGACGGTGTCCGGAAGCTCCGCGATCGCCTGGTCCAACTCGGCGGACCCGGCGATGCCGCGGATCGTGTGCGCGGCGCCGGCTCCGACGGTCGGCTTGACGACGATCCCCTGGCCCGCGAGCCCGGTGACCACCTCGCGCAGGCACTCGCCGGCGGCGATCTGGGACGGCACGATCGCGACCCCGCGTTCCCGCAGTTCGAGCAGGTAGCGCTTGTCGCCGCTCCACCGGACCAGACCGGTGTCGTTCAGCATCGGTACGCCGGCCTTGTCGACGACGGCGAGCCACTCGGTGAACTCGTCGTACCTGAGGTGGTAGTCCCACACCGAGCGGAGCAGGACGGCGTCATAGGACGACCAGTCCACCGACGGGTCGCTCCACACCTCGGCGACCGGGTCGAGCCCGGCCTTCTCGAGTGCGTCGACGAGGGGGAGGTCGTGCTCGTGCAACCCCGGGTGTTCGGCCGAGGTCGCGAGGGCGATGCGTTTCGTCACGCCGCTCAGTGTTGGCAGGCCCCGGCCAACGAGTCAAACCGCTTTCTCGCAGTCATCCGGTGACGGATCGTGAGCACGGTGACAACGATGACACCCGCGCCGAGGTAGCTCAGCCCCTGACGAGTCTCGTGCCCGAAGCTCGCATACGCCAGGTACGACGCGAGCGGTACGGCGAGCCACTCAGGCCGCTTCGCGAGTGCGGCGAGCGCGATCAGGGGGAGGCCGTACCACGGGTAGGTGGGGGTCGCGATCAGCAGCGCGGCGCCGTACAGCCAGCAGCAGGTGAGGGCGATCGGCTGCCGCCGGAGCGCCAGTACGGCGAGGGTCACCGCGAGCAGCACGGCGACGAGCTGACGAGGCCCAGGAGGCAACAGGAGCGCGAGAATCGCCGATCTCGAACTGCCGTCGGAGAAGCCCTCCTGAGTCAGGTAGCCGGGCAGGAACCCCAGCACCAGGGTGCCCGCGACGACCACGTGCGGGAGGTAGGACCCGATGAAGGTGCCAGCGGCAACGATCGACTGTCGTTTGGTGAACGCGGGCAGCAAGAGCAGTGGCAGGAGTTTCACGCCGGCGGCGGCGCCGAGCAGGATTCCGGCCAGCATCGGGCGGCGGGCGGTGGCTACCACGGCGGCGACGATCAGGAGCGCGGCCAGTACGTCGACGTGGGCGGCGTTGCCGGCTTCGAGGGCGACGATCGGTGACCAACCCCACAACGCAGCCCAGCGCGGATCGCGGCCCTGCACTGCGAGTAGCCAGGTGAGTGCGACGGCGAGCAGTGCGGCGGCGATCTGGAGACCCAGGGTTCCTGCTGACCACGGCGTGACGGCCGCGACGACAGTGAAGTAGGCCTGGGCGACGGGCGGATAGATGGTCGGGACCTGTGGGCGGTTGATCCGCGTCCTGGGGTCGTCGGCGGAGATCGCCGCCAGGTCCTTCGAGATGCGCGGCGGACCGGTGACGCCTGATCTCTGCTCGGGTGACAGTCCCGGGAACAGCACGGGATCGCGCAACCGCGCCAACGAGTCGTCCAGCGGGACGTGTGAGTACGGCGAACTTCCGGACAGCTGCACCCGCCCGTCCCAGACATAGCGGTAGGCATCCGTACTGGTGATCGGCGGCTGCGTCAGCCCCGGCAACTGGCAGAGCCCCGCGACTGCCACCACCCCGAGCACACCCACGCCCTTCGCGAACCTCCACACCACGAGCATCACGATCAGACTCGCCACGACGAGCACCAGATTCGGCCACCACCCCCGCGCACTCGCCGCAATCACCCCGCCACACGCGGCCACAGCCACAGCTCCGCCGACCACTGACGGCCTGTTTGACCGCTGGCGTGCTGCAACCCGCCATCGGTCAAAGAACCCGCCAGTGGGGAGTGGGAGTCGCATCAGGAGGCTCGGAGGGTCAGGAAGGCTCGGGTTGGGGTTCGCCAGTCTTCGGTGGGGTAGAGGTCGGCCGCGAGGGCGTGGCGGAGCAGGGCGCGGCTGCCGACTCTTGCCCAGGGCAATGGGGTGGACCGGCGACCGGTCGAGCTGTGCAGCACGATCGGCGCGGTGTCGTCGAGATCGTCGTCCGGGTCGACCTCGACCAGGATCAGACCGCCGGGCCGGACCAGTTCGGCGCACCGGCGGAGCAGGGCGGCGGGGTCACCGCCGATGCCGATGTTGCCGTCCATCAGCAGAACGCTGCCCCAGCGACCCTCACCGGGCAGCCGCTCGTGCACCGGCCGGCGGAGCGCGGGCGCGCCGCGCGACGTGGTGAGCGACACCGCCCGCGGCGAGATGTCCACGCCCAGCGCCGGGATGCCGCGTTCGGCCAGTGCGGTGACGATCCGGCCCGGGCCGCAGCCGATGTCGAGCACGGGGCCTTCGCAGCGGCTGAGAGCGAGTTGGTCCACCTCGTCTGCCGGTGAGCTCCAGCGCTCCACCTCGGACAGCGACGGCACGGTCCGCCCGTCGGTGCTGATGGCAACGACATTCGCCGTACCGCCGAGGGCCTGGTCGAACAGCGATCCCGGATGGGCTGCGTGATGCAGTCGCCGGTACAGGCGGGACACGCGCAACGACGGGTGGGCAACCGCGATCAGGGCCGCGTCCCGTGGAGTGTCCAGGTCGCGCAGTGTCGGCAGCAGCAGAACACGCAGGCCGAGTGCGCGCAGCCGGCGCAGCTGGTCCCGCCCGGTGTGCTCGGTCGACATCGGTACGCCGATCAGCGCCCGGCGATCCGGGAGTCGCAGGCCCAGGCACCAGTACCCGCCGTCGTCGGTCGGTCCGAGGACGGCGTCGTACCCGCGCCAGTCGAAGCTCAGGTGGTCGCTGGTGAGCTGGGGCGTGTCCATGCCGACGAGGAGCATCGGCGTGCCGTCGAATGCGTCCTCGAAAGCGGCGGCGAGCCGCTCGTCCAGGCCGTCGCCGCGTTGCGCGACGACGTCGAACCCGTCCGGAAGCCACGGCCCCGGTTCGCCGTCGAGTGCGAGGACGCGACGGGAGGCTGGGGCGGAGCGGACCGCGTTGAGCGTGTCGGCGAGCGAGGCGCGGGCGAGGGCGGCCGCTTCGTTCGGGGTGAACTCGGTCTGCAGCCGCGTTTTCACCCGCCCCGGCACCGGCTCCTTGGCGATCACGATGAGGGTCCCGGCGATCATCCGGACAACACCTTCGACATGTCCAGGACAGCACGGGCGGCGCCGACCGGTGTACCCGTGACCTTGGAGCGTCCGGATCTTGGCAGGTAGTCGACGTCGGTCTCGGCGATCCGCCAGCCCGCGTCGGCCGCGCGGACGACGGTCTCCAGCGGGTATCCCGACCGGCGATCGTTCAGATCGAGCGCGAGCAGGTCGAGACGGCGCGCCGCGCGCATCGGGCCGAGGTCGCTCAGCCGGACTCCGGTACGGCGTCTGATCCGGCGGGACAACTCGGCGTTCGCCAATCGGAGATGCCACGGCCACGCGCCGCGTGACACCGGACGGCGACGGCCGAGCATGAGGTCTGCCTGGCCGGTCTGCACGGGCGCCGTCACTCGCACGAGCTGCTGTGGATCCAGTGACGCGTCGGCATCCATGAACGCGACGACGTCGGACTCTGCGGCTTCCAGTCCGGCGTGGCAGGCGGCGCCGTACCCGCGGACCTCGCAGGTCACGACGGTGGCGCCGTACCGGCTGGCGATCTCGCGTGAGTCGTCGGTGGATCCGTTGTCGACGACAACGGCGCGGACTCCGGCAGGCAGCCGGCCGAGCACCCAGGGCAAGGCGCCGGCCTCGTTCAGGCAGGGCAGGATCAGATCGATCGGCACTCTTCGACCGTAGGGACGATCGGTGTCCGCGGAGCGCCGTACGCGGCTACGGATCGCTTACGGTGCGACGCGGTGCGGTGCGGGCCGCGAGTTGTCCGGGGGTGAAGATCTACGCTCTTACCGTGGCTACTCGTGTGCTCGTGGTGGACGACGACCCGACCGTGTCCAACGTCGTCTCGGCGTACCTGACCAAGGCCGGGTACGACGCCCGCGTGGTGGCGGACGGCGTCGCGGCGGTCGAGGCGTGGCAGCAGTGGAAGCCGTCGGTCGTCGTACTGGACGTGATGCTGCCCGGGCTGTCCGGGCTGGAGGTGCTGCGCCGGATGCGCGCGGCCGACGACGGCGCCGCGGTGATCATGCTGTCCGCCCGTGGCGAGGAGGAGGACCGGCTGGTCGGGCTGGAGGTCGGGGCCGACGACTACGTGGTCAAGCCGTTCAGCCCGCGCGAGCTGACCCTGCGGGTGCAGGCGATGCTGCGCCGGGAGGAGCGGCTGGCAGGGCTCGACCTGACGCCGACGAAGATCTCGGCCGGGCCGGTGACCATCGACACCGCAGCCCGGATCGCGTACCTGGACGGCGCCGAGTTGCCGTTGACACACCGGGAGTTCGACCTGCTGACGTACCTGGTCTCGCATCCGGGCAAGGCGTACACCAAGGCCGAGTTGCTCCGCCGGGTCTGGGGCTGGGACTTCGGCGACTCGTCGACCGTGACGGTCCACGTCCGGAGGCTGCGGGAGAAGCTCGAGGCCGACCCGTCCGACCCGAAGCTGGTGCTGACGGTGCCGCGGACGGGGTACCGCTTCGCCGGAGCGACCCAATGAACCGGGACATGCTCACGATCCTGGCGCTCACCACGCTGTGGACGCTGGTGGTCGCGGCGGTCGGTGCGGCGATCCTGTGGCAGTTCCGGAGCCGCTCGCTGCGGACGACCATGATCGTCGCGGCGCTGGCGCCGATGGCGGCCGCGCTGGCCGCGGTCGTGCAGAGCGTACGGGCGATGTTCATCTCCGAGCACGACTCGTGGGTGGTGCTGTGGACGCTCGCCTTCGCGGCCCTGCTCGGGTTGGCGATGTCGGTCCTGCTCGGCCACTGGGTCAGCACCGGCTCGCGTGATGTTGGTAGGCGGCTCCGGCATCTCGGTACGTCGTACGAGCCGGCGGCTGCCGCCTCGAGAAGCTCGGTGCCGGCGGAGCTGGCGGAGTTGACGGACGAGCTGGAGATGACGCGTCGCAAGCTCGCCACCTCGCATGAGCGTGAACGTGCGCTGGAGGCGAGTCGCCGGGAGTTGGTCGCGTTCATGTCCCACGACCTGCGTACGCCGCTGGCCGGTCTGCGGGCGGTGTCCGAAGGACTCGAGGACGGCGTGATCGACGACGTACCCGGGGCCCTGCGGCAGATGCGGTCGACGGTCGACCGGATGACCGGGTTGGTGGACGACCTGTTCGAGCTTTCCCGGTTGTCGACCGCGCCTTCGCCCCGGCGGCGTTCGGCCGTCTCGTTGCGGGAGCTGGCGGAGGACGTCGCCGGTGAGAGTGGCGAGCGGGCTCGGGTCTCAGGTGTCCGGCTGGTGGTGTCGACGCCTGCAGACGACGACCGGCTTGCTGTCGAAGGGGATCCGGACGAGCTGACCCGCGCGGTGACCAACCTGGTGGACAACGCGATCCGCCACACCAAGCCCGACGAAGCCGTCACCCTGACCGTCGATCGCGAGGCCGACGGCCGGGTCCGCCTCGCCGTCACCGACGGCTGCGGCGGCATCCCGGCCGACGACCTGGACCGGGTCTTCGACGTCGGCTGGCGCGGTGACGCCCAGCGCACCCCAGCCGACGGCGGCGGCGGGCTCGGTCTCGCAATCGCCCGCGGCGTCGTGGAGTCGCACGAGGGCACGATCGCCGTGAACAACGTCGAAGGCGGCTGCGCGTTTCAGATCGAGTTGCCGGCTAATCCATGAGCAGGTCGGCCAGGCCGGTCGCGAGGGTGTGCGTCGGCTTCCAGCCGAGGTCGTTGCGGAGGCGGTCCGAGGACGCAGTGATGTGGCGGACGTCGCCGAGGCGGTATTGGCCGGTGGTGACGGGATCTGGGCCTTGGTAGGCGCGGGAGAGTTCCGCGGCCAGGTCGCCGATGGTGTGGACCGTGCCGCTGCCGACGTTGTATGCGGTGACCGGTGGCTGGTGGGGGAGTGCGGTCGCGGCGGTGGTGACTGCGGTCGCGATGTCGTGGACGTGGACGAAGTCGCGGCGCTGGTTGCCGTCTTCGTAGACCGTCGGGGGTTCGCCGCGTTCCAGCGCTGAGCGGAAGATGGCGGCGACACCGGCGTACGGCGTGTTGCGGGGCATGCCGGGGCCGTAGACGTTGTGGAAGCGCAGTGACGTGACTCGGCTGCCGGTCTCGCGGGCCCACGAGGCGGCCAGGTGCTCGCCGTTCAGCTTGCTGGCCGCGTAGGCGTTGCGAGGATCGGGTACGGCGTCCTCCTCGACCAGCCCAGGTTTCAGTTGGGCTCCGCAGATCGGGCATGGTGGCTCGAAGTGGCCGGCGTCGAGGTCCTCGGTCCGGCGTGGTCCGGGGGCGACCCGTCCGTGGCGATCACAGTCGTAGCGGCCCTCGCCGTACACGACCATTGAGCTGGCGTAGACGAGGTTGCGGATTCCTGCATGGGCGAGTTGCCGGAGCAGGACCGCCGTACCGAGGCTGTTGCTGGAGACGTAGTCGTCCAGGTCGTCGAGGTCGACGCCGAGCCCGACCTTCGCGGCCAGGTGGACGACGGTGTCGATGCCGTCCAGCGCTGCGGCGACGGTGGTCGCGTCGCGGACGTCGCCGACGATCAGGCCGGGTGCCGGGGCGGGGGTACGACGGTGCACGTCGGGGCGGAACGAGTCGAGGACGGTCACCTCGTGGCCCTCGGCAACGAGCTGGTGGTGGACGTGGCGACCGATGAAGCCGGCGCCGCCGGTCAGCAGGACTCTCATTCGACCGCCGTCCCGTCGAGCGCGTGGTGGCAAAGGCAATCGGTGTCGGGTTTCGGGAGCTGGGCGATCACGTCGGTGATGAGCTGCCGGAGGCGCTCGATGCTGCGGGTGAACTGGGCGAAGACCTCTGCCTGGGTCACCCCCTCACCGGTCGCCACGCCGGCGTCGTGATCGGTGACGACGGCGATCGAGGTGTAGCAGACGGCCAGCTCGCGGGCGATCGACGCCTCCGGTGCACCGGTCATCCCGACGACCGACCAGCCCTGCGCCGCATGCCATTGCGACTCCGCGCGGGTCGAGAACCGCGGGCCGTTGATCACCACCATCGTGCCCGTCGGCACGACGTTGCCGTTGGCAATCACCGTGGCCCGGCCGGTGGGGCAGTAGGGATCGGCGGCGGACGTGTGCACGACGGGCGCCTCGTCGTACACGGTATGCGGCCGGCCCCAGGTGCGGTCGACGTACTGATCGGGTACGACGAACGTGCCCGGGACGAGCTCGGGTCGAAGCGAGCCGACGGCGCACGGGCCGAGCACCTGGCGGACGCCGAGGTGGTGCAGCGCCCAGAGGTTGGCGCGGTAGTTGACCCGGTGCGGCGGGAACCGGTGGTCGCGGCCGTGGCGCGGGATGAACGCGACCTCGCGCCCGTTCAGGTCGCCGACCACGGGCGGCTCACTCGGCGGGCCGAAGGGGGTGTCGACCGCGACGCTGTGCGCCTCGGACAGGAACTCGTAGAAGCCGGAACCACCGATCACTCCGATATCAGGCATGGTCCCGACGCTAGTGCCGCGGGTTGCCGCGGCTACCGGATTCGGCCGGACCGTCAGCGCTCCGTAAGGGGTGATCGAATGGGGGGCGTGGAACTGTCCTGGGTGCTGGTCGTGGTTGCCGCGGTACTGTTGCTGCTCGGCGCGTATGCGAGCTGGACCGCGGGCCGGCTCGATCGGCTGCATCATCGGGTGGAGAGTTCGCGAGCGGTTCTGGAGACCGAGCTCTCGCGCCGGGCCGCGCTGGTCGGTGAGTTGGCCGGCGCCGGGATCCTCGATCCGGCGTCGTCGCTGTTGCTGCTCGATGCGGCTCATCGGGCCCGGACCGCCGCGCCGGACTCTTTGGAGGAGCGTGAGCAGCGGGAGTCCGCCCTGACCCGCGCCATCAACGCCACCGGCACGGATGTGGAACCGTGGGCGGGGGAGCTGGGCTTGGCGATGCGGCGGGTCCAGTTGGCGCGCCGCTTCCACAACGACATCGTGGTCTCGACGCGCGACCTCCGCCGGCGCCGACTGGTCAGCTGGCTGCACCTGGCAGGCCACGCCCCGATGCCGTCGACGATCGAATTGGAGGACGGGAGTTGAACCTGGAGCAGTACCGCCCTGAGCTGCTGGTGCACTGCTACCGCCTCCTCGGTTCGTACGCCGACGCCGAAGAGATGGTCCAAGAAACCTTCCTCCGCGCCTGGCGTGCCCGCGACACCTTCGAAGGCCGCTCCTCCGTACGCGCATGGCTCTACCGCATCGCGACCAACCTCTGCATCGACGACGCACGCCGTCCCCAACGAGTCCTCCCGTACCAACTCGAGCCCGCGTCCTTCCCCGCCACCGCTTTGCCCGCCCGTGAAGACGTGCCGTGGTTGCAGCCCTTCCCGGACGTGGTCTTGGACCGTGCTGCCGAACCGGAGGCGGTTGCCATCCGGCGGGAGACGATCGAGCTCGCCTTCCTCGTGGCGATCCAGCACCTGCCGCCACGACAACGAGCCGTCCTGATCTTCCGCGACGTCCTCGGCTGGTCCGCCCGCGAAACGGCTGAGGCTGTCTCCCTGACCGTCCCCGCCGTCAACTCCGCCCTCCAACGAGCCCGACCCGTACTCCGCACCCACCTCCCATCCCACCGCTCCTCCTGGTCCGCGTCTTCGTCGACCGCGGTCGAGCAGGACCTCCTCCGCAAGTACATGGCCGCCTGGGACGCCGCCGACCCCGACGCTCTGGCCGCGTTGATGCACGAAGACATCCGCATCACCATGCCGCCGTACCCCTTCTGGTTCGAAGGCGCCGCTGCCATCCACTCCCTGACCGCCAACCTCACCCCCACCGGCACCGCCTACCGCGGCACCTGGCGCTTCCTCCCCACGACCCTCAACCACCAACCCACCTTGGCCGCCTACCTCCAACCCCCAGGCGAATCCGCCTTCCACCCCTTCGCCTTCGATGTCTTCCGCATAGAAGCCGACCTCATAGCCGAGATAACCGCCTTCGAGTTCACCTCCTTCGAACGCTTCGGCCTCCCACCCCACCTGTAGCCGGCTGCTACTTCGCTTCGGCGTAGGTCTTTACGGTGGCGGTGGTGAAGGCGAAGTTTGTGGGGGTGGGGCCGAAGGTCAGGGTGCCGGCCAGGTTGCTGGCGGATTGGATTGCGGTGGTTATCTGGTCGGCTTCTTCGGTGGGGGTGTGGATTATTACCTCGTCGTGTTGGAAGAAGACCAATTCGGACTTCATGCCTGCCAGGGATTGGCGGAGGGCGGCGAGTAGCAGGAGGGCCCAGTCGGCGGCGGAGCCTTGGACTACGAAGTTGCGGGTGAAGCGGCCGCGGGCTCGCGCGTGGCGGGCGTCGGTTGGCTGTTCGTCCACGCCGGGGCCTTCGAGGAGGGCTGCGTCGAGTGGGGTGCCGGCGGGTGGGCAGGTGCGGCCGAGCCAGGTGCGGACCAGGCGGCCTTCTTCGCCGGCGCGAGCGGCGTCGTCGACGTACGCGACTGCTTGTGGGAATCGCTTGCGGAGCATGGCGAGGTTCTTGAGGCCGTCGCCGGACGTCTGGCCGTAGATGGCGCCCAGTACGGCGAGCTTCGCCTTCGCGCGGTCGCCGGAGAACGCGGCGTCCGACACGGACTTGTAGAGGTCGCCGGGGGAGCTCGCGACCTCCATCAGGGCCGGGTCGCGGGAGATCGCGGCGAGGATGCGCGGCTCGAGTTGGGACGCGTCGGCGACGACCAGACGCCAGTCGGGGTCGGCGACCACCGCGCCGCGGATGACCTTTGGGATCTGCAGACCGCCACCGCCGTTGGTGACCCAGCGACCGGACACCGTCCCGCCAGGAAGGAAGCCGGGCCGGAACCGCCCGTCGTGCACCCAGTCCTGCAGCCACGTCCAGCCGTTCGCGGTGTAGATCCGGTAGAGCTTCTTGTACTCGATCAGCGGCGCGACCGCCGGATGGTCGATCGTCTCCAGCTCCCACCGCCGCGTCGACTTCAACTGGTACCCGGCCGACTTGAAAGCCTTCAGTACGTCGGCCGGCAAGTCGGGCCGCACTCGTCGGCCGAAGGCAGCCGACACCTCGTCCGCCAACTCGGTCAACCGCCGCGGCTCCCCGGTCCCGCCGAACCGGTCGCCGAGCAGCTCGGTCAGCAAGGCGCGGTGCGCGTCGGCGCTCCACGGCAAGCCGGCGCGGTCCATCTCCGCCGCGACCAGCATCCCCGACGACTCCGATGCCGTGAGCAACCGCATCCGGTCCGGGTGCTCGGCATCCCCGTGCCGTCGCAGTTGGTCGGCGTACACCTGGAGGAGGCCCTCGAAGGGGACCGGCTCCTCCTGGATCTCGAACAGTGACGACTGCTCACCCGGTACGACGGGACGCAGCGGTGGATCGGGCGGGACCGGGCGGCCGGTCAGGCGTGCCCAGGCCGCGGCGGCTGATCGGGGTTCGCCCAGGCGGCCTTCGTGGCCGAGGAGGAGGCCTTCGCTGTTCTCGATGTCGTAGCAGCGCTCCACGCGTACGCCGGACTCGAGCAGGCGTGGATAGATCCCGGAGGTCGCCCGCCAGACCCACCGCGAGGCCTGTGGACGGGAGGCGACGGCGGTCACGAGGTCGGGCTCGCGCAGGACCGGGCCCGCGGGGTGGCCGTCCGGGCGCAGGGGGACGAGGACTGCTCCGCCACCCTCTTCCGGGGCAATCGCCCACCGCTCGTCCACCCCCGAATCATCACACCCACCGCCGACACTTCCGGCCACCCCACTTTGTGCACCGCTCGAGCATTCCCGGACGCCGAGAGTGCACGAACGGTGCACAAAGTCGGTTGAAGGGGGTCAGAGCCGGCGCTTTGGTGCCGCGGACGAGCGTCCCGCGGCAGGCGCCGGGTGAGCGCGAGGTGAGAGTCGGCTCATCAGGCCAGTTGTGTGACACTGGACTTATGTGGCGGGAGGGTGATCTCGACCCGGCGGACGGGACCAAGACCGAGCAGGTCGAGGCCCTGGTGCTGCGACGGATCGAGCGTGGCGACCTGTCGATCGGCTCCCGGTTGCCGTCGGAGCGGGTCCTGGCGGACCGGCTGGGACTCAGCCGCGTGACCGTCGTACGTGCGTTGGATCAGCTGCGCCAAGACGGCGTACTGGAGACCAGGCGCGGCTCCGGGACCGTGGTGCGGCCGCTGGACCGCCTGCTGGACCCGATCGCGCCGGCGTCGACCGTGACAGCCGGGGACCAGCCCGTGCTGGACCTGCGGTTCGCGACCACTGCCGCACCGCACGACGTGGCCGAGGTTGCGGCCCAGATCGTCGAGAACGGCCTCCCGCACGCCATGGGCGGCGACGGACCCCCACCAGGCGGCTCACTAGAGCTCCGTACTGCGTTAGCCGAACGCCTCACCATCGAGGGCGTACCCACTGAGCCCGACCAGCTCACCCTGACCGTAGGAGCCGCAGCCGGACTCAACGCAGCCCTGGCCGGACTGGACCTCGGACCAGGCGTGGCGATCACCGAGACACCGACGTACCCGGCTGCCTTCGACCTGCTCCGCAAGCACCGCCTGGACGTCGCCGGCTGGCCCGCCGGCGTGTGGGACACCGACCAGCTCACCCACCTGTGTCGACGACACCGCCCCAAGGTGATCTACCTGCAGGCCGACAACCACAACCCGACCGGGCTCAGCCTTCCGCCAGACCGTCGTACGGCGGTAGTCGAAATCGCCAGACGGTACGGCGCAGCACTGATCAGCGACGAGACCATGAGACCACTGTGGTTGGCCAGCGGCGAGCAGGCTGAGCCACTGAGTCGCTACCCACGCACAGTCAGCGTCGGATCGCTGAGCAAAACGGTCTGGGGCGGACTGCGCGTTGGCTGGGTTCGCACGGGCAAGCAACTCCGCAGACGCATCAACACCGCCGCACAGCTCAGTGTGGCGTCGCCCAGCGCGCTGGACGACCTCCTGGCCCAGGCGATCGTCGGCCGCCTCGACAGAGTGATCAGTCGGCGCCGCACCCGCCTCCGGGCCAATCTCCAAGCGCTGGAGAGTGGACTGAGGACCCTCGACGGTGTGGCGTGGCCCACGCCGACCGGTGGCATGACGTTGTGGCTGGAGCTGACCGAGACCAGAGCGCGACGAGTGCTCGAGAAGGCTCGGGAGCAGGGGCTGCTGCTCGGCGCGGGCGATCTGTTCACGCCGGACGGGACGGATCGCCGGCACATCCGGATCCCGTTCACTGCGCCGCCCGCCACGCTCCGGCTCGTCGTCGCGAGGCTTGGCGAGGCTCTTCAGTCCACTTGATCCGAGGTGGACTGAGGACAGGTGCCGCGGCCGCCCTAGTCTGGACGTGTGCCCCACGACCAGGAGGATGTAGTGACGGAGAACCAGACCCCCCAGACCGGTACCGCCAAGGTCAAGCGCGGGATGGCGGAGATGCTCAAGGGCGGCGTGATCATGGACGTGGTCACCGCCGAGCAGGCCAAGATCGCCGAGGACGCCGGCGCGGTCGCGGTGATGGCGCTGGAGCGGGTCCCGGCCGACATCCGCGCACAGGGCGGCGTCTCCCGGATGAGCGACCCGGACATGATCGACAGCATCATCAACGCCGTCTCGATCCCGGTGATGGCCAAGGCCCGGATCGGTCACTTCGTCGAGGCCCAGGTGCTGCAGAGCCTCGGGGTCGACTACATCGACGAGTCCGAGGTGCTGACCCCGGCCGACTACGCCAACCACATCGACAAGTGGGCCTTCACGGTTCCGTTCGTGTGCGGCGCGACCAACCTGGGCGAGGCGCTGCGCCGGATCACCGAGGGCGCGGCGATGATCCGCTCCAAGGGCGAGGCCGGCACCGGTGACGTGTCCAACGCGACCACCCACATGCGCCAGATCCGCCAGGAGCTCCGCCGGCTGCAGAACCTGCCGGAGGACGAGCTGTACGTCGCCGCCAAGGAGCTGCAGGCGCCGTACGAGCTGGTCAAGGAGGTCGCGCAGGCCGGCAAGCTTCCGGTCGTGCTGTTCACCGCCGGCGGCATCGCCACCCCGGCTGACGCGGCGATGATGATGCAGCTCGGCGCCGAGGGCGTGTTCGTCGGCTCCGGCATCTTCAAGTCCGGCAACCCGGCCCAGCGCGCCGAGGCGATCGTGAAGGCGACCACCTTCCACGACGACCCGGACGTGATCGCCAAGGTGTCCCGCGGTCTGGGTGAGGCGATGGTCGGTATCAACGTCGACGACATCCCGCAGCCGCACCGCCTGGCCGAGCGCGGCTGGTGACCAACAGCCTGCAGTCCGTGGACGAGCGGACAGCCCGCGAGCTGCGCGGGCTGGCCCGCGTCCTGGTGCGGTCCGGGTACGCCGACCACCCGGCGATCACGGCCGCACTGACGGAGGCTGTCCAGGAGGACGCACCGTCGATGGATCCGGCCGCGCTCGTGCCGCTGCTGATCGGTGAAGCGGTGGTCGACCTGAACGCCGACGCGGCAGGCTGGCCCGCGATCACGGATCCGGACCGGCTGGACGCCGTACTCGCGGAGCTGGAAAAGGTGGGCCTGGTGGTGGTCCGCTACACGTCGGACCACCACGCCGCCAGGCAGGCGCTGGAGGCGGCCACCGATCCGAAGGGGTTGGTGTTCTTCACCGACACCGACGTCTGGCACGCCGTCGACTTCGGCATGCTCGAGCTCAAGCTCTGGCACCCCGACACGGCCAACGTCGCGCCGGGGGAGCCGCTCCTGGAGGGCGTCCTCACGCTCCTCAACGAGAACGATCTCCCGGCCGTCTTCGACGAAGGCCGGATCGAGGTCACGCTCACCTGGCAACGAAAGGTGACTTTATGACCGTGATCGGCGTGTTCGCGCTCCAGGGCAACGTGCGGGAGCACGTGGCCATGCTGAAGCAGGTCGGCGTCGAGGCGCTCCCGGTCCGGCGGCCATCGGAGCTCGAGCAGGTGGACGGGCTGGTGCTGCCGGGTGGTGAGTCGACCACGATGGACAAGCTGGCCCGCGCGTTCGAGCTGTTCGAGCCGTTGCAGAAGCGGATCGCGGACGGGATGCCGGTGTTCGGCACCTGCGCCGGGATGATCATGCTGGCGAACGAGATCACCGGCGGGATCGAGGGCCAGGAGACGCTCGGCGGGCTGGACGTGACGGTACGGCGGAACGCGTTCGGGCGGCAGGTGGATTCGTTCGAGGCGGACCTGGAGTTCGCCGCGTTCGACTCGCCGTACCACGCCGTGTTCATCCGGGCACCGTGGGTGGAACGGGTCGGACGGGACGTGGAGGTACTCTCGACGGTGAGGTCGGGCCCGGACGCCGGGTGGGACACGGTGGGGCCGGAGGCAGAACACAGTAGGATCGTCGCGGTTCGTCACGATCGGCTGCTGGCCACGTCGTTCCATCCGGAGATGACCGGGGACGCCAGGCTGCACGGCTACTTCGCCGAGCTGGTCCGCAGCCGCTGAGTCAGTCGCAGGAGCACGAAGGGTTGGGTTCGCCATGTCAGGCCACTCCAAGTGGGCCACCACGAAGCACAAGAAGGCCGTCATCGACGCGAAGCGCGGCAAGCTCTTCGCGAAGCTGATCAAGAACATCGAGGTGGCCGCCCGGATGGGCGGTGGCGACCCTGGCGGGAACCCGACCCTGTACGACGCCATCCAGAAGGCGAAGAAGTCGTCGGTCCCGAACGACAACATCGACCGCGCGGTCAAGCGTGGCTCCGGCGCCGAGGCCGGTGGCGCGGAGTACCAGACGATCATGTACGAGGGCTACGGCCCGAACGGTGTCGCGATGCTGGTCGAGTGCCTGACCGACAACCGCAACCGCGCGGCCGCGGACGTCCGGACGGCGATGTCGCGCAACGGCGGCTCGCTGGCCGACCCGAACTCGGTCGCCTACCTGTTCAACCGCAAGGGCGTGATCGTCCTGACCAAGGACCAGGACGGCAAGTCCTTGTCCGAGGACGACGTGATGGAGGCCGTGCTGGAAGCCGGCGCCGAGGAGGTGAACGACCTCGGCGAGTCCTGGGAGGTCGTCACCGAGGCGACCGACGTGGTCGCGGCCCGGACCGCGCTGCAGGACGCCGGCATCGACTACGAGTCGGCCGAGGTGCAGTTCGTCCCGTCGATGACGGTCGAGCTGGACGCCGACGGCGCCGGCAAGATCTTCCGCCTGATCGACGCCCTCGAGGACAGCGACGACGTCCAGAACGTCTACGCGAATTTCGACGTCTCCGACGAGATCATGGCGTCAGTGAGCTGAAAGACGCGCAGTACTTGATTTCTCGTCTCCGACGAGGGCCGACGTCTCCGACGAGATCATGGCCGAGGTCGGCTGAGCATCCACAAGGGGCTGGTTTCCCCAGCCCATTTGCTCGAGCTGATATGTGTCAGATTGTTGACGAGCGTCAGAGCGAGTGCCACGATTCCAGCAACCCTAAGGAGTGCGCCATGGCTGGAACGTTCGTCCTCATCACCGGTGCCTGGCATGGCGGGTGGGCCTGGCGCCCGGTCGCCGAACACCTGCTGGCCGCAGGGCAACGGGTGCTGACGCCGACCCTGCCCGGACTGGCCGACGGCGACGACCCCACGTCGTACACGCTGACCGACGTCGTCGACGCGGTCGTCGAGCTGGTCGAACGGGAGGACCTGCGCGACGTCACGCTGGTCGGGCACAGTTGGGGTGGGTACGTGATCGCCGGTGCGGCGCCGCGGCTCGCGTCCCGGCTGCGCAAGCTCGTGTTCTGGAGCGCCTTCGTGCCGGCCGGGGGCCGGAGCCTGTACGACGAGGTGCCGCCCCACTACCAAGCCTTGTTCGACGGACAGGCCGCTGCCTCCGGCAACAACTCGGTCGCGATGCCCTTCGCGGTGTGGCAAGCCGCGTTCATGCCGGACGCACCCGAGGACGTGCAGCGAATGGTGCACAGCCTCCTGCTCCCGCAACCGATGCAGTACTTCACCGAGCCGGTCGCGCCGCTCGACCTGGACACCCTCGGCGTGCCGGTCGCCTACCTACTCGGCGAGGACGACGTGGCACTACCGCCCGGTGAGTACGGCTGGGACCGCTTCGCCGAGCGGCTCGGCGTCGCGCCCGTACCGACTCCCGGCAGCCACGAAGCCTGCTTCACCCGCCCCGCCGAACTCGCCGAATCCCTCCTCAAAAGCTGACTAGCTGCTGGCGTAGCTGATCGAGACGACGCTGGTGGACCCGGACATCGAGCCGCGTTGGACGGTCCTGCCGTTGACGGCGAGGGTGAGGTTCAGGGTGCCGGCGCCTTTGGACTTCACGAGGTAGACCGTGTAGGTGCCGTTGGAGTCCTTGATCTGGATGGTCGCACTCCCACAGCCGCGTCGGGAACGGGTTCCCAGCTGGCCGGACCAGCAGACGCTGTCCGATGCCGTGATCTTGACGACGGCCCGCGAGGTCGCCGCCGACGGCGCTCTCGCCGACGGCTCCCGCGCGGGGCTTCTGCTGCTGGTCGTGCTGCGGGAGGGGGTGTCGACGGTTTCGCACTGCAGGGGTACGAGCGTGGCGGAGAGCGCGACTGCGACAGTGATCAGTCCGCGGACAGGCATTGCGGTCTCCTGTCATCCGGTCTTGAGGGTGAAGTTCGGGCGGATCTCCGACGGCTTCAGCTCCTGGCGGACCAGTGTCTGGATGCGTGCGAGGCCGGGCTTGTTCTTGGCCGCGGCGGTGCGCGCTGCCTTCGTACGGGTCGCTCCTTGCAGCTCGGATTCCAGCTGAGCGGCCAACGCCTCGAGATCCTTGCGCGCCTGCCGTGACAGTGAGTCGCGCTTGCTTGTGACGACCACGAGCTGCACTGCGACGGCAGTGGTCGAGCAGCCGCTGCACCCGACGTTGGCTGCCAGCGCCCGGTTGCGTGCCGTGACGGTGGCGCCCGGCCGGATCAGGATGACCTGAATCGAGACGCTCGTCGCACGGCAGTTGTTGCAGGTCGACCAGGCGTTCGCCAGGTTGTCCGCTGTCCCCTTCCGCGCTTTGCCGAAGGAGATGACTTGTACGGCGGTCGCCGTACCCGAGCACCCGTTGCACGTGGCTGAGGAGCTGGCGACTGCGTCTGCCTGGGTGCGCTTGCCCCGTCCGCGGTCGAACATCGCGGTGCGGTCGGTGTCGGAACTGTGGGGAGTCGCCGGATTGGCGGAGGCGACCAGGTCGAAGTCCTGGCCCTTGCGCTGGAGCAGCATGCCGGAGCTTGCGGTCGTGGCCAGGAGCAGGGATACGGCCAGCACTGTCGCTTCGAGTCGTCGGTGGAGGTTCATCTCGTCGCCCTTCCGTCACCTGTCGTGGGTGAATCCCGTGGCTACCTTTTCGGCCAGTTCCAGGTACGCGTCCCGGGTCGCGGGACGCAGTTCGTCCAGTTCGGTCGCGGCGCCGATGTCGAGTGCGGGGTCCCAGGGGATGCGGACGGTGCCCGCGCACCGGGCGGCGAAATGGCTCTCGATCGCGTCGAGCTGGATCCGGCGCGACCGGGACCGGGTGGTGTTGATGACGGCCACGGCCGACTCGACCAGGTCGCCGTGACCGTGCTGGTCGAGCCAGTCCAGCGTGCCCGCGGCGACCCGTGCTCCGTCCAGAGCCGGTGGCATCACGACGACGATCTGGTCGGCCTCCCGCAGGATGCCTTGAACTGCGCTGTCGAGGATGCCGGTCCCGGTGTCGACGAGGATCAGGTTGTAGTGCACGGTCAGGAGGTCCAGAGCGGCGCGGTAGTCCCGTTCGCCGAGCGCCTGGCTGATGGTGGGATCGTCGTCAGACGCGATCACCTCGAGACGGCTCGACGTCTGCGAGGTGTAGGCGCGCAGGTCGGCGTACTTGGTGATCGTGGTGCGCTCGCCCAGCAGGTTGGTCACGGTCGCCGGCGACTCGCGCTGGACCCGGTAGATCAGCGAACCCGCGTCGGGGTTGGCGTCGAGCGCGACGACGCGGTCACCGCGATGCATGGCGAGGGTGTGGCCGAGCATCAGCGTAGTGGTGGTCTTGCCGGCGCCGCCTTTGCGGCTCAGGGTGACGACGCGGCGGGGAGCACGCAGGGGAGTCCGGACGCGGGCGATCTGCTCGAGTTCGCGCTGTTCGGCCGGACTCGGCCCCACGTTCACCCGGCCGCTCGTCGCGACGTAGAGGCCGTGTCGCCAGCCGTGGTGGGCGGGCGGCGTCCGGCGCCGCAGCATCTGTTCTTCGGTGAAAGCGTCTGCGCCGGGTGGTTTGGCGGCGTCGTTGACGGCAGCCAGTTCGGTGGAGGCCTTCGTGATCGTCATCGGTCCCTCCACTGGGGGTGTACGGCGGGCGAGCAGTGCTCTGACGAGGTGGTGCAGCGATCTGCCGAGGACGAGTCCGATGCCGACGATGGGCAGCGTGATGGCCAGCAGCGACAGGGCAGACAGGGCTGCCGCCCCGAGTTGGCCGGCGCTGAACAAGTCCCGCGTGGTATTCCAGATGCCGCTCGATCGAGTCAGAAAGGCGGACAGGTAGCCAGGGGTGTTCCACAGCAGTGCTCCCAGACCGATCAGCAACGTGGGGACGGTGACCAGCACCCAGGCGGTGACGATGATTCTGGTCCGCAGCCGGAGTTGAGCTGCGCCATGGTCGTGGCGGCGACCCGGGAGCAGGCTGCGCATGATCGGCCGGACGTGGCCGAACAGGTTGGGTACGCCGGCCAGGTCCCCGAGGATGTAGTAGCCGTCGAAACGCACGATCGGCAGCAACTGCTGGGCGATCTCGAGGTGGGACAGCGCGATGATCGCGAGCAAGGGCGGCCACTCGGTCCACAGGTAGGCCGCGGCGGCGGCCGCCATGAAGACGACGTTGAAGTACACGCCGCCGAGATCGGTGCGGAGCCGGCCGGCGCGATTCAGCCGGTAGGCGCTGGTGACGTTGGTGTAGAACGCCGGGATCCACAGGTAGAGCCCGACACCGATCTGTCCGGGCCGCGCACCGCCGTACGTGCATCCGGCGGCGTGGCCGAACTCGTGGAACATCGTCGCGACCAGCAGGAGCAGCAGGACCGTCAGCACTCCGGCTGGGTCGATGAGTGCGCTGAAGACGTCGGCCGCGCTGAGGGTCGTCAGCATCCAGACGTCGAACGCGACGACTGCCGCAAGGATCGCGAGGATGACAGGACGGTGGAAGAGGGGTGCGAAGACGCGGCCGATGCTCCGGACGACTGCCGACGGGAGCAGGACGCCGCGGAGACTCAACGCAAGCAGGGGATCGGCGCGCCGCTGTCCGATCGGCTCGGCCTTCGACAGCGTCACCAGGCCGGCCGGTGCCAGCTTGACCCGAACGAGTTCGACCAGGTCGGCGGGGTCCAGGTGCCGGCCGTAGGCGCGGCTCACCCGGGTGGCGAGGAGATCGGTGGACGCGTGGCCGTCGGCGTACTCGACGATCAGGTAGAGCAGCTTGGTGAGCATCACCATCTGACGGTCGGAGCGCTCGACCAGGTAGCGGTCGTCCCGGAATCCCGATCCCTCGTACGGCCCGAGCAGCCGAAGGCCGACCGCGCGACCGGGCCGGATCCCGGCTCCCGCCAGGCCGGTGGCCGCGCGATCGACCACTTCGTTCGTCGTCACAAATCCCGCCTTCGCGGCGTGCCCGCGTTGCCGCTCACGCCTCCGTGCGTGGTCTCGGTCAGCGCTGGAACACGGCCACGCCTTGGAGTGCGGACGCGGCAGCGGTCGAGCCGATCGTCGCCGCGTTCACCGCGATGGCGACGTTGACGGCGGTGATGTTGGTGAAGTTCACCAACGCGAGGGCCTCCCGAGCGGGCAGCAGGTCGACCGACTGATCGGCCAGCTCGCTGTAGGAGATCGTGCCTCGTGTCATCTAGAGTCCCCTTTCTCCAGGAGGCGTGAGCGGCGGGTGCAGCCACCGCCCACGCCCTGCCAACCCGTCAGCCCTGGTTGACGTAGATCGACTGCAGCGCCGCGGCCTTGGCCACGGAGAAGTGCGATGCCGCGTTCAGCGCCACCGCTGTGTTGGAGGCGTAGATGTTCGCCCAGTTGTACGAACCCAGTGCCTCGCGCTCCGGAAGAACCTGGACCTCCTCCAGGTCGAGCTCCACACTCGTCAGCTTGTCGTTCATGAGTCACCTCCTCCGCCGTATCGGGTGCTCACGATCAGTGCATCCCGGCGCTCGCCCTCACGGTGTTGTCACAGTGTTGTCCAGGCGTTGTCACAGCGTTGCCAGAATTCCCGAGGTCGACGGACGGGGCTGTCATCGTGGATCGTTGCCTCAAGTGGGTTTGCCAGTTGCCCGCGACCGCGGGCCCGGGGCAACGGTTCGGCCGGCTCACGGGGGAGTGGATGATGACCGATCAGGTACCGCCCGAGGCGGCGGCGTTGGTGATCAGGGTCTGGCGCGACCTGGCGGACAGCGGGATCCGAGCCCGGATCACCCGCCAGGCCGATCTGGCCCGAGATGAGCAGACGAGCGTCGTCGTGGCCTCGCCCGATGACGTCTACCAGGAGGTGCGGGCCTGGCTCGAACGTTTTATCGAGCAGTCCCGCCGAGGCTGACGACGGAACGCCGGTACGTCGGCCCGCGGTCAGCGCGGAGACGCCGATCGGCATGCCGTGTTGACATCCGGCGCTCGCTGCCCAATGGTGCTAGAGGGGGCGGTGGCACTTGGTGTCGTAGCTGTCACGCACAGCGGGAGATTCCAACGCCGAAGGAGGCGAGCACCGCAGCCACCTCGACGAGGGGAGGTCGGGCGGTGCGGACGTTCGTTGAATCAGCCGTGCAGTTGCAGCTCCTGGGCGACTGGTTCCTGACAGCTGTGGATGGGCGGCCGGATGCGGTCGAGGTCGTGAAGCTGCCGTCCGGTCCCCAACATCTCATCGCCCTGCTGGCCCTGCAGCACCGATGCGCCCGCACCCATGCCGCCGCCATCCTGTGGCCCGACTGCACCGACGAGGTCGCGGCCGCACGGCTGCGCGCGGTTCTGTGGAGGCTGCGCCACCGGCACGCCGGCGCCCCGCCCCTGCTTGAGGTGGACGACTCCTCTCTTGCACTGTCGCCAGAGGTCGCAGTCGACGTGCACGACCTCCAAGTCGGCGCCGAAGTCCTGATCCACGCTCTGGACAACACCGAAGAAGCGGTCGAAGCGGCCGCGAACGCCGTACTGCACTCTGCTGAACTGCTGCCCGGCTGGTACGACGACTGGGTGCTCGCGGCCCGCGAAAAGCTGCAGTACCTCCGCCTCGGCGCGCTCGACGCACTCGCCAACCACCGCCGACGCCAACGCCGCAGCCACGAGGCCCTGCAGGCCGCCCGCGCCGCGACCGCCATCGAACCACTCCACGAGAGTGCCCATCGCGTGATCGTGCAGACGCACCTCGACGACGGTGACATCGTCGAAGCCGTCCGCCAGTACGACTACTTCCGGGGCATGCTCGACCAGGAGCTCGGCCTCCCACCCAGCGACCTCTTCAAAGCCCTGATCGAGCCGTATCGGGCCGGCGGCAGGACCCTCGACCAGGTCACCCGGTCAGCGATGAGCTGATGCGGGCGATGATTTCCGGGTGGCTGTCGAGGAGGTAGTAGTGATCGCCCGGCAGGACGCCGGTTCGCACGGGCGCGGTGGTGTGCCGGCTCCAGCCAGGTGAGTCCGCGGCCGGTACGTGGGGGTCTTCGCCGCCCACCAGGACGGTGATCGGGCAGGTGAGTTGCTGTCCGGGCCGGTGAGCGTACGAGTAGAACATGCGTAGGTCGTGCTGGATCGCGGGGATGACGACGGCCCGGGTCTCGGGGTCGTCGAGCGCATCCGAGGAGAAGCCGATCCGGCGCAGCTCGTCGATCACTTGCTGAGGACTGCTGAGTGGCTCGTCGTTCGGGACGTGACGATCGGGGGGTGTGCACCCGGAGGCGAACAGGTGCCTGGGCCCGGGGACGCGCTGGGTTGCCAGGATCCGGGCCGCTTCGTAGCCGACAAGAGCACCCATGCTGTGTCCGAAGAGCACGTACGGGCGGTCGACGAGCCACTGCAGAGCTGCTGCCACCCGACGGGCGGCCAGGAGAAGGTCGCTGAGCGGGGGATCTCCCAGCCGGTCCTCCCGCCCGGGGAGCTGGACCGCCCACAGCTCGAATCCCGGCGGGAGGTCGGCCGCCCACGGATGGAAGAAGCTCGCGCCCCCGCCGGCGGGCGGGATGCAGACGATTCTTGCGTGGACGTCCGGATGCGTGGCCAGCAGCCGCAGGTTCTGCCGCCAGGGGGGTGCGGTGGTCATGATGACTCCAAATCGACCGTCGCAGTGACGGGGAGGTGCAGGAAGCCCCGCAGCACTGAACGAAGGTTGTGCTCCGCGGACCCGGCGGCGCGGAGCTCGGGTAGCCGGGACACGAGCTTGGTGAAGATGAGGGCGCCCTCCTCCTGGGCCATGGCCGCGCCGATGCAGTAGAAAGGCCCACCCCCGAAGCTGAGGGGCGGTGGACCGGATCTTCCGACCAGGAAGGTGTCCGGGGCGGCGTACACGCTCGGATCGCGGTTGGCAGAACCGAGGACGACGGCGAGTTCCGCGCCCGCGGGGAGCGTTGTACCGCCCAGCTCCACGGTGTCCACGGTGATCCGCCGGGTGACCTGCATCGGGGCGTCGTACCGGAGGATCTCGGTCATCGCGGTCCGGACGAGGCCGGGATCCGCGCGCAGCCGGGCGACGGTGCCGGGAGAGTCCAGCAGCGCGGCGACTCCGTTGCCGATGAAGTTGCTGGTGTTCATCGTCCCCGCGACGAAGATGGAGGTGAACATCGAGGTGAGTTCGTCCCTGGAGAGGATCTCCGGAGTGGTGTCGTGGACCCGCACCAGGTGCGAGGCGAGATTCTCGCCAGGACGGCGGCGGCACGCCTCGATGACGTGCTCGAAGTACTCCAGCAAGTCGTGGAAGCTCAGATCTGCCGCGTAGAGGTCCTGTTCGGACAGTTGCGGCTCCAGCAGGTTGGCGAGGGTGAGCGAATGCGACCGGAAGCCGGCGATCTCGTGCTCGGGAAGCCCCAGCACCCGGGCGATGCTGATGCTGGGCAGCCGGTACGACAGCACCTCTTGCACATCTGCCTCGCCACGTGTCGCGATCCGCGCCACCAGATCGTCGATCAGGGCGTCCACGGTCGCCGACTCCGCGGCGATGTGCGACGCGATCCGTCGTTTCGTGAAGAACCTGTTGACCACTCCACGGCGTCGCGGGTGGGACTCCACGTCGCCGAACTGCATCGTCCGCATCAGGCATCGGACCGCGGGATGGTGCTCCCAGGTGGGGATGCGGCGTTTCACCCACGCTGCGTCCGGGCGGCCGAACCCGCGGCCGGACAACGCCTGGGCGCAGTCGGCGTACCGGACGACGACGGTTGCCTGGTGCCGGTCGTCGTACACCGGTGGGTGCGCGCGGAGGCGGTCGTAGAGCGGGTACGGATCGCGACGACCTTGCTCCGTGCCGAGGAGTTTCAGCGCGTCATGGCAGTCGGACGTCATGGCGACACATCCCTTCCACCGTGGCGCTCGTCGGCGACCAACGCGGCCAAGGCGCCCAGTGTCGGTGCCGAGTACAGCGTGCGCAGGCTGACGCGGACGTGCAGGTTGTCGAGCAGCGACTGGGTCGCCTTTGCTGCGAGCAGGCTGTTGCCGCCGAGCGTGAAGAAGTTGTCGGACCGCCGATCAACCGGTGTGCCCAGCACGAGCTCCCACTGCCGGGCGATGGTCTCCTCCAGACCGGCTCTCGGGGGCTCGTCGGAGATCGGACTCGTCGCGGCTGGTTCTGACGCCCAGCCCGCCAAGGTCAGGCGGTCGACCTTGCCGTTGCCGGTGAGCGGCAGCTCGTCGATGACGAAGAACTGACTCGGGATCGCGTAGATCGGCAGCCGGTCCCCGAGGTACGACCGCAACGCGTCGAGATCGACGGTCTCGTACGCCGGGATCACGAAGCAGACGAGTCGTTTCCCACCCCGTGCTCCGGTCGCCACCGTCGTACTCCGGTCGATCGCCGGGTGGTCGTGCAGCGCGGCGTCGATCTCGCCCAGCTCGATCCGGAAGCCGTTGATCTTCACCTGGAAGTCGGTGCGACCGAGGATTTCCAGTACGCCGCCCGGCCGGTAGCGCACGAGGTCGCCGGTCTTGTACCAGCGCTGCCCGTCGTACCAGACGAACCGTTCGGCGGTCAGGTCCGGATCACCGCGGTAGCCGTCGGCCACGCAGACGCCACCGACCCAGAGTTCACCGGCCAGCCAGTCGGGACAGTCCCTGCCGCGAGCGTCCACCACTCGGTGACGCTGGTTGCTCAACGGGTACCCGTACGGGATCGAGGTCCAGTCCGCCTCTACGGTGTCGACCTCGAACGCGTTCGACCAGATGGCCGTCTCGGTCGGGCCTCCCAAGGCGATCAGCCGGCACCTCGACGCTGCGAGCCGTGCGGCCAGGTCTACGGGAATCCAGTCGCCGGACAGCAGGGCCAGTCGCAGACTCGTGGGCAGGTCGCGTGACGGTGACAGGAGTGCATTCATCGACGAGGGCACGGAGTTCCAGATGGTGACCTGGTAGTCGTGGATCAGCTCCCACCAGGCGTCGACGGTCCGGCGCTGCTCGTCGTTCACGAGCACCAGGGCGCCGCCCACGGAGAGCGGACCGAAGGTGTCGTAGACGGAGAGGTCGAAGTCCAGCGCGGTCAGCGCCAGCGCCCGGTCGCCCTCGCCGACGCCGTAGCGCTCGTTGACCCAGTCGATCGTGTTGACCGCGGCTCGATGCGAGACCTCGACCCCTTTCGGGCGGCCAGTCGAGCCGGACGTGAAGATCAGGTACGCAAGACCGTCCGGGGTACGGCGAACCGGCTGGCGCAACGGGTCGGCACTCACGGCTTCGGCGAAGCCAAGCACCCGAACCTTGCCCTGCCAGTCTGGTATCTCTTCGTCGGCGGCAACCGCGAAGCGGACGCCCGCACGTTCCAGGATCTGCCGTTGCCGCTCCGGCGGGGAGTCGGCCCCTACCGAGACGTACGCCGCCCCCGCAGCCAGGATGCCCAGGACGGTCGCGATGTCATCCCCACCCTTGGGCATCACGACCGCGACGACCTCCGATGAGCCGACACCGAGCCGGGACAGCGACGCGGCGATCCGCAACGCGGAATCCGCAAGCTGCCCGTACGACACGTTCTCCCCACCGTGCCGGTACAGCGCGGTCCGTTCGGGATGCTCGGTGGCACGGTCGAAGAACCGTTCGTGGAGCAGGGTCTCGGTCCGGGGTACGGCGTTGGCGTTGACCGCTTCCCGCCGTACCCGCTGATGTTCCGGCAGTGGGATGTCCACCGCTCGGGACCATGCCGCCTCGTCGGCCGCCAGGTCGCTCACCAGCCGGGTGTAGGCGGCGAACGCGTCGTCGACGATGCCGGCCTCGAACAGACCGTCGACCGCGTCCCACACCAGGTCGACGCGATCCTCGTGGGAGAAGACCTGGTGATCCAGCCACACCTGTGGTGTCTGGGTGATCATGTAGCCGAGATCGCCGAAGTACGTGCGGAAGTGGTCGGTCACCATGTCGCTGCCGAACGCGTCGAACACGTTGTAGGAGAAGATGATCGGCGCCGGGTTCCCGTAGACGGAGTTGCGGTGGGCGAGGTCGCGCAGCACCTCGACCCCGTAGTACTCCTCATGCGCTTCATTGGCCCGCAGGCTGCGCTGAACCCCGAGCGCCCGGTCGGCGAACGTCGACTCGGCGGACAGGTCGATGGGAAGCAGCACGATGTTGGAGAAGTCGCCGACCATGTTCGGCACCGCCGGGTGGGTGATGCGCCGGCCGAAGTGGGGCAGGTTGAGCAGGAACCGCGGCTCGTTGCTCCACCGGCCGAGCACCTCGGCGTAGGCCGTGGCCAGAGCCACGGCCGGCGTCACGCCGTGCGATCGGGCGCGAGCCACGAAACGCTGCCAGTCCGCCGGTGACATCGCGTGGGACCGCCGGCTGAACCGAGGGCGGTGGATGTGCTCGGGTGCCTTGGCCAGTGGGATGTCAGGCGGTCCGGGCAAGTCAGGCAGCAGATTGCGCCAGTACTCCTCGTCGACCCGCCGCTCGGCGGCCATCCGGACGCGCCGGTCCGCGAGGTACTGCGGGAACTCGTAGCCGACCGGTGGAAGAGTTTGCTCAGGGTCGCTGTAGAGGTGACTGACGTCGTCCAGGATCACCTGGACGCTCCGCCCGTCCGCGACCAGGAGGTCGAACTCGCAGTGGATCCTGGAGAATCCGCCGTCGGCGAGCGTGAGTTGGAGGTCGAAGACCTCACCGCGCTCGACGTCCAGGCGGCGGTGCGACAACGTCTCACGGATCTCGGCCAGGCCGGACTCGACCTTCGCCGCGTCGTGACCTCGCAGGTCGTGCACCGCCAGCTTCGACCACGGGGATTCGGGCATGATCTGCTGCCGACCATCCGGCAGAAACCGCGCCCGAAGCATGCCGTGCCTGCTCAGCACAGTGCGTACGGCCGCTTCCAGCCGGTCCGGATCGATGCCGTGGGCATCGAATTCGAAGTAGACGTGAGAGCCGACTCCGCCCAGCGGCTGATCGTCCGCCCTGCCGACCCAGTACGCCTGCTGAGTCGGCGTCAGCGCGAAGGGGGCGTGAACGTCGACCTCTTGCACAGAAACGGGCGTGTCGGCCGGCCTCTGCACGGCCTCGTCGACCGCCTTCGCCATGGCTGCCAGTTCGGGGTTGCTGTTGAGCATCTCGAGGGAAAGGATCGGCGAACCGAATGCCAGCTCCAGGCGGTGCAGCAGTCTGATGGCGGTGAGCGAAGTACCACCGAGCTTGAAGAAGTCGTCGGAGGCGAGGACACCGGAATGGTCGAGCAGGTCCTGCCACATCTCGGCGAGGGCTGCCTCGGTGGCGGTCAGGTCGGTCACATCACGCATGGGGAAGCACTCCTTGCAGGGCCTGTCGGTCGACCTTGCCGTGGGACGTCAGCGGGAGGTCATCGCGGACATGGATCCGCGCCGGGACCATGTAGCGGGGCAGCGTCGTCACCAGGTGCTCGCGAAGGTCGTCCTCGGTGATGTCCACGGTGTGCGGAATCACGAAGGCCACCAGCGATCGGGGACCGTCACCCTCGCTCACCGTCACGAAGCACCGCTTCACCGCCGGATGGCCGCCGAGGTGGTGCCTGACCTCCCCGAGCTCGACCCGGAACCCGTTGACCTTGACCTGCTCGTCGTACCGTCCGGTGAAAACCACATCGCCACTGGACAACAGGTAGCCGCGGTCGCCGGTGCGGTAGAGGCGCTCGCGTACGCCGGCGATGTCGCGATGGATGAACTGCTCCCTCGTGAGCTCCGGCAGCCCCAGATACCCGGCAGCCAGACCGTCTCCGGCCAAGCACAGCTCTCCGGTCTCGCCCGGCTCGCACAGCCTCCGTGTACCGTCGGACAGCACGTAGAGGCGAGTGTTCTGCAATGGACGGCCGATCGGAAACGGCATGTCGTCGCTAGGCAGGCTGTCGACCGGATAACACGTCGCCACGCACGTGGACTCGGTGGGCCCGTACAGGTTGAACACACGTCCCGGCCCGTACGCGCGCAGCGCTTTGGCCATATGCCGATGCGATTGCGCCTCGCCACCAACGGTCATCGTCGCGACGGGATCGAGTACGTCGGGCGCCTCGTCGACGATCAGGTTGAACAAGGACGTCGGGAGGGCTACGAGGTTGACGCGCCCCGTCCGGATGACCTCGCCCAATCGGGACAGGCGGACAGGCTCCTGGGGATACAGCACCGAGGTCCCACCACTGAGCAGCGCGCCCCAGATCTCGGAGGTCGCCATGTCGAACGTGAGGGCCCCCAACTGGAGGATGCGGCTGCGTTTGTCCACCGGCCCGAAGGCGGTGAAGTACACCGTCCGGTTGATCCCTCGATGCAGGATCGGCACGCCCTTGGGGAGGCCCGTCGTACCTGAGGTGTAGTAGACGCACGCGATGCTCTCGGCGGTCGAGGCGCACGGCGGATTGGCGTCGCAGGCCGTCAGCGTCCGTCCGTCGAGCGGCAGCAGGCGGGACCCGGCACCGTCGAGCCGGCCGGCGAGTTGCTCAGGCTGGTCGCTGAGCACCCACCTGCACCCGGCATCGGCGACGACGTGGCGAAAACGTTCGTCCGGCCAGTCGCGGTCCAGCGGTACGAACGTCGCCCCGCACTTCAGGATGCCCAGCAGCGCCACCAGCATCTCGGGCGAACGAGGCACGCACACCCCGACGCACGCCCCCGGCCCGACACCCTCGGCACGCAGGACGCCGACGAGCCCGTTGGCCAGCCGATTCAACTCCTGGTAGCTGACTTCACGATCACCCTGGACGACGGCGGGTGCGTCGGGCCGCCGGGCCGCCCAGTGCTCGAAGCGCTCCTGCATGCTGCTGTAGCGCGGATAGGGCGTCGTCGTCCGGTTGATCTTCCGATGGATGGCCAACGCCTCAGCCGAGCAAGTCACGAACTCCATGGCCCGATAGTGACCCTCGGCAACGCCCAGAGCCCCACCTCAGCCCTGGCACGATCCGGCGTGACGAAAACCCGCCACCGGCCAGATTACAGGTCGGTTGGGCGGCCGGGCTCGAGCCATCTGACGATGTCCGGGACGCCCGCAGCGCGGTCGAGTGTGGTGCGAAGGTGGTCCGTCGGTTCGCTGAAGTGTGACCAACCGTCGTAGTGAACCGGCACCGCCAACCTCGGCCGAACGAGTCGCATCAGCGAGATCGCGTCGCGGCTGTTCATCGAGTACCGCAGGGGACCGGTGACGGGAAATCTGACGTTGCCCAAGTGCATGAGCAGCACGTCCACGTCGAGTTCCCGGGCGAGTCGGCGTACTGGTCGATGCAGGACTGTGTCGCCGGTCATCCACACCGACACGGCGGCGGCGTGTCCCAGCGTCAGGGCGAATCCGATGACTGGTCCCGCCACGGGTCTGCTCAGAGGTGGGCCGTGGCGGCAGGGCGTGCCCCGGATCGAGAGGCGTTCTTTCCCGGGCGCTTCCAGCGACGTGGTCTCGCCGGCGGACAGACCACGGACGTTGGGCGCGGCGAGCCGCCGGGCACCCGCAGGGGTGGTCAGGACGGTGCCGGCAGCGGGGAGCAGGCCGCGGCCGCGGTCGTCGAGGTTGTCGGCATGGTGGTCGTGGCTCAGCAGCACGACGTCGACCGGTCCGATCTCATCCGGCTGGAGTGCGGGGCCTGCGGTTTTGACCGAGGAGGTGCCCCAGCCGAAGTGGTACTTGCGTCCTGGTGGGTCGAAGGTGGGGTCGGTGAGGATCCGCCACCCGCCCAGCTCGAGGAGGACGGTGGGTCCGCCCAGGTGCGTCATCCGAATCATGGACGGACCGCCCGTCTTTGTGCCGCTTGCCGGTCAGGAGTCGGTGGTGCGGTACGGCGCTTGTGCGTGGTCGAGTGCCCAGTCGAGCGCGTAGTCGGCCACAGCCTCCCAGCCGGGCGCGGCGCAGGTCCAATGGTCGCGGCCCGCGAACTCGTGGTACTCGGTCAGAGCGGGGGACTTCTTGTAGTGGTCGGCGTTCGACCTGTTCACCGACGGCGGCATGATGTGGTCCTTCTCGCCCGCGATGAACAGCAGGGGAGCGCGGTCGGCGGAGTAGTCGAGCCAGGTGTCCTGGTGGCCGGGCTTGAAGTTGGCGAACAGGCCGAACTCCCACACCCAGTTGCCCGGCGCGGGAATGTGGTACCGCTCCCAGACCGCCGCGGACTCCTCTTCGCTGAGGGTGTTGGTGAAGGCGTAGTGGAACTCCTTCGCGGTGAAGCCCACGGCCCGGTGCCGGTTGGCCGGGTTCTTCAGCGCGGGGAACAGCGACTTGGCCTGGGAGATCGGGTTCACCCGCACGCCCTCGGTCGGGGCCGAGTCGACGACAACCCCGGCCGAGCCGAGGCCCCGGGCCAGCAGCAGTTGGGTGAGGGTGCCGCCGAAGGAGTGCCCCATGATGATCGGCGGTGTCTCGACCTTCTCGATCACGTCGGCGAGGTGGTCGAGGGTCTCGGGCACGGTCAGGTTCGCGATGATGTCCGGGTTCTCCCGCAAGGCCTCGACCTCGATCTCGAACCCGGGGTATCCGGGGGTCAGGACGGTGAAGCCCTTCGCCTGGTAGTGCTGGACCCAGTTCTCCCAGCTGCGCGGTGTCATCCACAGGCCGTGCACGAGGACGACGGTGTCGGGACGGCGGGTGTCGGTCATGAGGTTCCCCTTCGGATCAGGCGTCGATGAACGCGAGCAGGTCGGCGTGCAGCCGGTCGCGGTCGGTGTCGGGCAGGGCGTGGCCGCTGCCTTCGTAGACCTTCAGTACGGCGCCCTTGATCAGCTCGGCGGACCGCTTGCCGCCGACCTCGAACGGCACGATCTGGTCGTCGTCACCGTGGATGACCAGGGTCGGTACGTCGACCTTCTCCAGGTCCGGGCGAAAGTCGGTGGCCGAGAAGGCGGCGATGCACTCGTAGGCGCCGCGGTGGCCGCAGGCCATGCTCTGCAGCCAGAACGCGTCCCGGAACCCCCGGTCGACATCCTGCTTGCGGTTGTGCCCGAAGAACGGGCCGTCGGCGAGGTCGCGGTACAGCTGTGACCGGTCGGCGGCCTCCCCGGCGCGGATCTCGTCGAACACCTCGATCGGGAGTCCTTCGGGGTTGTCATCGGTCCGCAGCATGAGCGGCGGTACGGCGGACACCAGGACGAGCCGGGATACCCGGCTGCTGCCGTGTCGGCCGATGTAGTGGACGATCTCGCCGCCGCCGGTGGAGTGGCCGACCAAAGTGATGTCGTTGAGGTCGAGGGCGTCGATGAGGGTGGCCAGGTCGTCGGCGTAGGTGTCCATCTCGTTGCCGTTCCAGGTCTGGCTCGAGCGCCCGTGGCCGCGGCGGTCGTGGGCGATGGCGCGGTGCCCGTGCTCGGCGAGGAAGCGGGCACCGGCTTCCCAGGCGTCGGAGTTCAGCGGCCAGCCGTGGCTGAGGATGACCGGCGAGCCGCCGGAGCCCCAGTCCTTGTAGAAGATCTCGGCGCCGTCGTCGGCGGTGATGAAGGGCATCGGCTCCTCCTCGCGTGCGGTTTCCCCCGAGCCTGTCCCGGTTCGGAAGCGCGCGGACCACGTGCAGCGCGTAGTCCTGACTGCGGGGCCGTCAGGACGGTGGGCTGATCCGGTCGGCGAGCTGCCGGCGAGAGGAGACTCCGAGCTTCTGGAAGACCTTGCGCAGGTGGTAGTCGACGGTGTTGGCGCTGAGGAACATGGTGGCGCCGATCTCGGCGTTGGTGTGGCCGGCTGCGGCCAGCCGCGCGACGGTCAGCTGCTGGGCGGTGAGGTCGAACGGGCCGGGTTCTCCGGCTGCGGGCGCGTGTTCTCCGATGGCTTCCAGTTCGTTTCGGGCGCGTTGCGCGAATCCCGGTGCCTCCGCACGCTCGAAGATCTCGACGGCCCGACGCAGTTGTTCCCGTGCGTCGCGGCGACGGCGTGCCCGGCGTAGCCATTCGCCGTACAGGAGATGGGTTCGTCCGAGGTCGACTTCGATGTCGGTCGGGGCGAGCGTCGCGATGGCCGCTTGGTAGTGCGGCTCGGCCCCGATGTCGTCGACGAGTGCCCGCGACCGCTGCGCAAGACCGGCGGTCCAGGGCGACCCGTTGACCCGCGCCAGCTCCTCCAGGTGCTGCACCATCCCGGTGGCCTCGTCGAGGTGTCCGCTGCGGACCGCAGCCTCGACCAGATCGGGAATCTCCAGCGGCGTGACCTGCAGGAACGGGTCGTCCGCGAGCGGTTTCAGTCGGGCGTACGCGTCGCCGTACCGGCCTTCGGAAAGGTCCCGGACGGCGAGCGCTGCGACGCCGGAGGCGTGTACGCCGCCGAAGCCCATTGCGCTCGCGCCGTCGGCGATCATCTCGATCTGGGGCCGGGGTGCTCCGGTCCAGGCCAGGAGTGCCACGTTGACCACATGCTCGGCGTCGTACCCGATGGCGCGGCGCAGCTCACGCACCTGCTCGATGTACTGGCTCGCCCGTTGTGGAGTTCCGCCCTTCAGCTCGGCCAGGGACATGATCCAGAGCACGCTGTCGAGCAGTTGCAGTGAGCCTGCGTCGCGGGCAGCCTCGGCGGTGGCCTCGAGGCAGTCACGTCGCGCGGTGGTGTCCCACAGCGCGGTGGTGAGGGCGACGCTGATGGTCCCGTACTGCAACAGCGCTTCCGGGTCCAGTTGGGCGATCGCGTCCACGGCAGCCCGCATGACCGGGACCGCCTCGGCGTAAGGCAGCAGGATGTGGGCGCTGAGGGCGCGCAGGATGGTCGCGGCGATCCCGTCGCCCAGCTCGGCGCCCTTGCGCATCCGGGCGCCGAGCTCGGTGAGGGTCGCGCCTCGCGCGAGGCGTTCGGCCGGCAACGTGTACTCGAACGCCTTGATCAGCGCGTTCTGCTCCAGTACTGCGTCGTGACCACGGAACAACTCGGCAGCGGCCAGCATGTTCGCCCCGCCGTTCATCAGCGCCGGGTCCGCCGTGAAGATCGCAATGCTGGCGCGGGCTGAGATCAGTCGGCCGCGCGAGACCGGGTCCAAGGCGTCCTCGTCGACGTCGTCGAGCAAGCTCTTGGCCAGCTGTCCGGCGCCGGCCGCCAAGGCAGCCTCGGCCGCAGCCACCAGCCTGGCGTACTTGCGACCTCCCTGTGGCGTCAGCGCGGAGGCCTGCGCCAGCACCCGGGCGCGAGACGAGAAACCACCGCGTCGTCCCGCCAGATCGGCGACGCGTTCCAGTCGGTCCGCCACAGCGGGGTCGGTGCCGAGCGTGGCCTTGGCGGCGTGCCAGGCTTCGAGTTCGACCAGGCCCAGCTGACCGGCCGCGGTCGAGAGTGCGCGGTGGACGCGCCGCCGTTGTCCTCCCTGGGCAGCGTTGTACGCCGCCGATCGCACCAGCGGATGCCGGAACCGGGCTGACGGCGACAGGACCACCAGACCGGCGGCCTCGGCCGCGTCAGCCGCGCTGTCGGGCAGGTCGAGCTCTCGTCCGGCGGCGCGGATGAGGTCGACATTGCCGGTGGAGTCGGCTGCCGCGATCAGCAACCAGTGCTGCAGATCAGCGGACAGATGGCGGATGCGGCGCAGGTAGAACGCTTCCAGATGGTGCCCGACCGGGATCGGTTCGGCGGCGAGGCTGGATTCGGTCAACTGTTTGATGCTGAGCTCGCTGGCCAGGTCGATCAGCGCGAGCGGATTGCCACCCGTGGCCGCGACGATCTGCGCCGCCGCTGCCGGATCGAGGACTTCGGGCAGCGACGACCTCAGCAGCCTGATCGCCGATTCGGGCGCGAGCCCGGCGAGAGCGAGCTCGGGCACCCCCGCCAGTTGCGCCGCGAGATTGGCATCGTGCCGGCCGGCGAAGATGATCGCGGCCGACTCCGCTTCCAGTCGCCTGGCCACGAACGCCAGGACGTCCAACGACTCCGCATCCAGCAGGTGCGCGTCGTCGACCGCGCACGCGACCGGCTCGACCTCGCCTGCGGCGGCGAGCATCCCGAGCACGCCCAACCCGACCAGAAACCGATCCGGTGGCGGGCCATCCGCTCCCCCCGAAGCCACCTGCAGCGCGTGCTGGTGCCGTTCCGGAAGCGAGGGCACGTAGGCACGCAGCGGAATCATCAGGCGCTGTACGGCGGCGAACGGGATCGTCGACTCCGCCTCGTACCCGTCAACCTTCAAATGCCGCATACCGCCGGCACCCGCCAAGGCCGACTCCAGCAGCGACGTCTTCCCGATGCCTGGCTCGCCAGACACGAACAACGCTCCACCGCGCCCATTCCGGGCATGCGCAAGCAGACTGCGAACCTGTCGCTGTTCAGCATCCCGCCCGAGCAGCGCCCCCTCCACTCCCATAGCTGCCGACCCTAAACGGGCCACCCCACAGCCCGCCAGAGATAACCACTACGCGGCTTACGTGGTCCGAAACGGCAACCGCCCGATCCACGATGCGTTGACCGGCACCGAACCCAAGGAGAGCATCGTGAAAGCACCACGCCGTCTGCACGTGCTGGCCACAGCGCTGGGCGTAGGCCTGGCCCTGCTGAGTGGATCCCTACTGAACGCCACTGCCTCAACAGGCTCGGAGCAGTACGCCGCCCAGCAGGAGGCGCGCACGCCCAAGCCGACCATCGTTCTCGTGCACGGCGCCTTCGCCGACTCCAGCGGCTGGAACGCGGTCACCGGCCGCCTGCTCGACGCCGGCTATCCGGTGCTGGCGTTCTCGAACCCACTGCGCGGACCCGTCGCCGACGGCGCCTACCTGCGCGACTTCCTGGCGACCATCGACGGACCCACAGTCCTGGTCGGCCACTCCTACGGAGGCGCCGTCATCACGAACGCCGCCACCGGCAACCCCAACGTCAAATCACTCGTGTACGTCGCTGCCTACGCCCCGGACGAGGGCGAGAGCGTCGCGGCTGCCAACGCCTTGGGCGGTGGGCACACCGAGGTCACCAACCACCTGGTGCTCCGGCCCTTCCCTGGAGCGGCCAATGGCGACGCCGACGCCTACATCGACCCGGCCTACTTCCACGAACTCTTCGCCCAGGACCTGCCCGAGGCAACGACCCGATTCATGGCCGCAACCCAGCGTCCCGGCGCCCTGGCTGCGCTCGTGACGGCCTCGGGGCCGGCCGCCTGGAAGACCATCCCGAGCTGGTACCTCGTCGCCAAGCAGGACCGCATCATCCCGCCCGAGGCGGAGCGGGCGATGGCGGCCCGGGCCGGATCGACCGTCGTCCAGATCGACAGCTCACACGTCGCGATGATGAGCCACCCCGACGCGGTGGTGAAGCTCATTCGCGACGCCGCCAGAGGATAGCCACCAACCCCGCGCAGGCCGGGCCGACCAGCTTGCGCGGGGATCTCCTCGTGGTGCTCAGGCCACGACTTTGAAGCCGTGGCGGAGGCCGAGTTTGGTCAGTGACTCCTTGCCGGGGATGCCGTCGGCGTCGGCGCCGGTGAAGCCGAGCTTGCGCTGCCACTGCGCGTAGGCCTTGATGGTCACCGTGCCGAACGATCCGTCCTTGGCGAACGCCGGAGACAGCAGTCCCTCGGCCACCAGCGCCGCCTCGACGATCCGGACCGCGGCCGGATGCGAGGTCGCGCCTTGCGGACCCGGCGCGTCCTTGCGGGCAGCGCTCGCGACCGCGGCCGCCGACACCGTCGGCTGTCCCGCACTACCGGCACCGCCACGTGCTGCCACGGCCTTGTAGTTCGGCCGGCCGAAGCCGCGGATCATCGTGGTGCCGCCGGCCCAGCGCCGGCTGTGCCGGAACACCCCGACACCGGTCCTGCTGCCGTCCAGGTTGGTGTTGCCCTCGATCGTCTTCACGAAGTCGCCCTCGACCCGCTCGACGAAGAAGACGTGCGCGATCCGGCCCAGGTCCCGGTCGAACAGGAAGCCGACGTCGCCGGCCCGCGGACTGTTGAACAACCGGCCCGCGTTCTTGAAGCCGTTCTGCATCGTCGGGGTGAACGCGCTGTTCGTCCCCGGCACCAGCGGCACCTTGTTGACCTTCCACCCCGCGACCAGGAACGTCGCGCACCAGGCCTGCCCGTTCGCGTGCCCGGCCTTGGCGGCGTACGGGTTCTTGTTCGATCCGAGCGGCTGCTCCATCGTCCGCACCTGCGCCGCCGCCCAGGTGAGCAGGTCCCGCACCGTGCCGCTCATGACTCCGACTCCAGCGTCGCCCCGTCCACCAGGTCCTCGTCGTACTGCGGGAGCCGGGTCTGCTCGACCTGGTCCTGCGCTCCGTCCTCCGGCAGCGGGTAGTTGCCCGTCTCGACCGGCGTCTCGTCGTCCATCGTGCTCTCCCCCTCGGTTCCAGGCCCGGCCCACGCGGACCGGTGCCTCACCGGCAGCATCCGCCGGGGCCTTCAGACAGACTTAAACCGTCCTTAAGGAACTACCGGGCGAAGTCGGCGAACGGGCTGGTGCGGAACCAGGTCCGGAACTGCCGGGTCAGGCCGGGCGGCCCGATCAGTTCGACCCGGCCGGTCCGGATCGCGGCGGGATAGCTCAGCCGCTTGAGATGCAGATCGACCAGAGCCGCCGAATCACTCCGGCACACCAGATCCTCGTCGTACCCACTGGGCCGCGTGCAGAGCTCGGGCTGCGGCCGGCGCAGGATCATCCAGTGGGTGTCCGCGGGCCGGTCGCGCAGGTCGAACCGCACCGTTGTCGTACCTTCCGGGATCCGGTCCAGATCGACCAGCTTCATGGTGGCCCAGAGCACGTACGCCGGGTCCAGGTGGTGCGGCTCGATCTCCAGCCAGTGGGCGCCCCACTGACCCATCGCGTCGAGCACCGCCCGGAGGGCCTGGCCCATCTCGGTCAGCTCGTACGTCACCCCGCGCCCTTCGACGGTACGACGAAGTACGCCGTGCCGCTCCAGCAGGTCGAGGCGCTGGGTCAGCAAGGCGGTGGAGATTCCGGGCGCGCCCTGCCGGATCTCGTTGAACGTCCGGCAGCCGTTGAGCAGATTGCGCACGATGATCGGCGTCCAGCGCTCGGCCAGTAGTTCGGAACTCCTGGCGATCGGGCAGAACTGACCGTACGCGCGCACCCCTTCAGCGTCGTCCTCGCCAGGGCCGATGGCAACTTCAGAATCTGATATTGCGAGTGCGCCCCGATGAGCCGACCGTGAAGGAGTGGGCCGGCGTCTTGCCGGTCCGGCCGAAGGGTGGTGGGGACGATGACAGGTCGTGCGCATGTGGTCCAGCCGGCCCAGGGGCGTTCGGTCGACCTCGGGGTGGCGCGGATGAGGGTGCTGGCCGACAGCACGGTCAGTGCGGCGTTCTCGTTGACGGAGTTCGCAGGCACGACCGAGGGTGCCTGGACGGTGCCGCACCTGCATCGCGGTTTCGAGGAGTCGTTCTTCGTGCTGGACGGCGAGTTCACCTTCACCGTCGGCGGCGAGGCCGTCGTCGCGGGGCCGGGGACCTACGTCCTGGTCGGGAGGGATACCGCGCACACGATCACCGCGGGGCCCGGTGGCGGCCGGTTCCTGACCCTGATGGTGCCCGGGGGTCTCGAGGAGATGTTCATCGAACTCGGTGAGCTTCCGCCCAACGCGATCACGGACCCGGTCGCCCGCAAGGCGGTCTCGGCGCGCTACGACTCGATTCCGACGACCTCGCCCGCGTGACCGTGGACGTCACGCTGACGTCCACGGTCACGTGAGGGTCAGGGGTTGACGATCTGGTCGCCGACCAGGGCGAGGGTCTGGATCGCGGCCAGGCCGTACAGCGCGGTCGTGTTGGTGGAGACCCACTTGGCGGCCTGTGTCGGGTTGAGGGTCGACTTCACGTCCTCCGCCGACCACGGGAGGTTCGGGCCGTAGCCGTCGCCGGTGTAGAACTCCTTCCACGCCCGGGCTGCCAGGTCGTCACGATCCAGGCGTACGGCGGCGTACGCGGTCAGGCGGGCGTGACCCTGCCGGAGGATCAGGTTGCCGAAGTACGCACCGCACTCTGCCGTCTGCTCCGCCCGGCTGGCGTTGTAGAGGCGGCAGTACTGCAGCCACGCGGTCTCGAACGCCGGCATGTCGACCAGGTCGATGATCTCGGCGCAGATCTCCACCTGGCCGAACATCGCGCTCAGGTGCGACACACTCACGGTCTTCCCGGCGACCGGCGCGAACCGCCCGGTGTCGAGGTCGTAGAGCCCGCCGCCGGTGACGAAGCCGTTCGGCATCGCCGCGATCGTCTCCATCGTGCCGAGCAGCTTCGCCTTCGCTGTCTCGGCCTTGGGCCCTTGCCGCTCCCACTCGGTGAGCCAGGCAGCCGCCAGACCACTCCAGTCCGTGCCGAGCCCGATGGCGAGTGCATGCGGGTCCGGCTCGTACGGCTCGGTCCTGATCTTGCGCAGCGGGTCCAGCACGAGAAATGTGCGGTCGGAGTCGACCAGCTCGGACAGCAGATCGCCAGTGCGCTCGTCAGCGGTCAGGTAGTAGTAGAAGCGGCGGTAGATCGCCGTACTGATCCGCTGCTGCTTCGCACTGTCCGCCCAGTGCTGTACGCCGTGTCGCGTACCCAGACCGGCCCACTGGCCGAGGTGGTAGACGTCGACCTCACCGGTGTGCCGGGTCATCGCCTCCGCGAACCGGAAGATGTCGGCCCGACCGGACCGCAGGAACGCGTACCAGAGCCACAGGTCCGGCGAGAGCTCCGAGTTGTCCCAGGCGTACCCGCCCACGTCGTACCGCCACACCAGCCGGTCCTCGTCGAACGTGTGCATGATGTCGCCGTAGTCCCAGAACCCGTACCAGTGCCGCGACTCGACCTGACCGCGGTAGAAGTCGAAGAGGAAGTCCAGGTGGTCCTCGATCGCCTTCCTCGCCGGCACCGACCGGTCGACCGGTGACACGAGCCCACCGAACACCCGGGTGCTGATCAACTGGTCCACCGGGTTGATCAGCTGCGGGGGAGTTCGCACCTGGTCGGCCATGTCGCCCAGCCGATCGGCAGACGGTGTCGCGGCCAGTGCCCAGAAGGTCAGCTCACTGGTCCGCGCGATCCCGTACGGCGTCCCGAAGGCCGGCTCGTAGTCCTCGTAGGTGATGTTGAGACCCTCGAGCTGTTCCGGATACGTGTCCTGGCCCATGCCGTCGTGGTAGAACCGCGTGTCCATCGGACCGGCCTCCGGCGACCACAGCCACACCGTGACCTCGGCCTCCTCGGTCGCCGCGCCCCGGATGTCCAACTGGGTGGGGTGCCGCTGCCAGAAGTCCCTTAATCCAAAGGCGAAACCGCCCGTCACGCCACCGACGTACCCGAGACCCGACGCGCGCTTGCCCTGGTCGACCGGGATCCAGCCGTACCCCTTCTCGGTCCGCTTCTTCACGGTGAAGCCGTCGGCGTTCAACTGGCTCAGCGTGTAGTCACCCCACTCGGGGATGTACTGCAGCCGCGTCGTCACCCGCTGGTCCCACGTCGACGGATCCGGCAGCTTGGTCCCGGCCACCTGAGCAGCCCGTACGACGGCGCCCGGGTCACGCCTGAGTCCGGTGATCCCCTTCACCGCCTCGGCCATCATGCCGTGACCTTCGCCGACGAATCGGACATGACGGTCGTACGCCGCATCGCGCAACGGCACCCGGAACCGCACACCGAGCCCGGCGATGTAGTCCTGCTGCCCGTCGCGGTCGTAGACGAACGTATGCACCATCCGCACGTTCTCCGCGCCCGCGGTGAAGTACAGCCGGACCGAGAATGGCAGCCACGTCTTGCCCTTGCGCGACTTGTGCCGGCCTTCGATGCGCACTACTGCCCGGACCGGACCGGCTTGCTCGACGGTGACCTTCTGGATGTCGCTGTCGTACCGCTCCCGGACGCTGCCGGCTTCCTCGTCCTCGGCGATCCTGTCCTGCTTGAGGTTGACGAGTTGGCCCTTCCGGGCGATCACCACGTCACCACGCCAGATCTGGCTGATCAGCTCGGACCCGCTCTTCCGGATCCGCGCCTTGATCACGCCGGTGCTGACGTCTACATAGGTCGTCTCCTCCTTGACCGTGACGGCCTGCGCCGGGGCGGCCGCCGTACCCGGGCCGAGGGTGTACGACTCGGCCGGCGAGTCCACCGCTATGGCGTGTGCACTCCATTTGAGCGAGCCGTCCGGCCAGTAGGCCGTCGGCCAACTCTGGAGTGGTACGTCGCTGCCGTCAGCAGCCTTCAGCGCAAAGGACTGGTTCGCCGGCACGGCGCCCTTCGGCCACGGCGTGCCCCAGGTCGTGACGGCTGCTGTGGTGGGCTTGCCTTCCAGCCAGGTGAGTTTCACATCTTGTACTTCGGTCTGCTCTGCGAATGCTGCGACCGGATTGTCCAGCAATGAGACCGCGGGGACTGCGGCCATACCTGCTAGGACTGTCCGTCGGGTGACCTCCATGCCGTTCCACCTCTGTCGTTTCGGTGTTCGGGGATCAGGGACAGGTTCTGGATCGCTGCCAGCGCGTACTGGGCCGCGCCGTTGGTGCTGACGAAGGCTGCCTCGTCGACCGGCATCAGACAGCCGTCGATCGTGGTCGTCTTCCACTCCGCCTCGCGCTGCATGGCGTTGCGGTTGAGCTGGTCGCCCTCGTCGAGGAAGAACTTGCGCCAGGCCAGCCGCGCCAGCTCCGCGTCGCCGGTCCGTGCGGCGGCGTACGCGGCGAGTCGGCTGTGGGCCTGGACGAGTGAGATGCCTTGCAGGGGTTGGCCGACCTCTGCCGCCTGCTGCTCGGGTGGCAGCAGGTACAGCCGGCAGTAGTCGAGCCAGGCCTTCTCGAACCCGGGTACGTCGAGATCCAGGTCGATGAGCTCGGAGCAGATCTCGGGCAGCCCGAACAGCGAGGACAGGTGCGATACTGCGATGCCCCGCCTGCTGGTGTCGAAGCGGCCGGTGGACAGGTCCATTCGCGCGTTGCCGGTGAGGAAGCCGTAGTGCAGGGCGGCGATGTCGGACATCGTCCCGACCAACCGGGCCCGCGCCCGGTCGTCCCCGTGTCGTTCCCACCGGGTGAGCCAGGCGGCCGCGAGCGCACCCCAGTCCACGCCCAGCTCGATCGACAGCGCGTGCGGGTCGGGCGAGTAGACGTCGGGCCGCACCTTGCGCTGCGGATCGACGGCCAGGAACATCTCCTCGACGTTCGCCACCTCGTCCATCAGGTCGCCGATGCGCTCGTCGGCGGTCAGGTAGTAGTAGAAGCGCCGGTAGATCGCGTTGGAGATGCGTACCTGCTTGCAGCTGCAACCCCAGTGCTGCACGTTGTGCCGCGACCCGAGTCCCTTGAACCGTCCTAGGTGATGTACGTCGACCTCGCTGGTGTGCCGTGTCATCGCCTCGGCGAACCGGAACACATCGGCTCGGCCGGTCCGCAGGTACTGGTACCAGAGCCACAGGTCCGGCGAGAGCTCGGAGTTGTCCCAGGCGAACCCGCCTACGTCGTACCGCCAGGTGTGGCGGTCACGGTCGTAGGTGTGCATGACGTCGCCGTAGTCCCAGAACCCGTACCACCGACGCTGCTCTCGCTGGTTGACGTAGTACTGGAACAGGAAGTTCAGCCGCGCCTCGATGTCCTGGTCGTCAGCAGTGGGCAGAGTCCAGCTGCCGAACACACACGCCTCCAGCAGGCGTGCTGGGGAGACGGCGAGCAGACCGGGGGAGTTGAGGAGGGCTGCGTGCTCCGCCAGTTCGTCCGCCGACGGTGTGGTGTCGTGGACTCGCAGTGTGAGCTCGTGGGTGCGGGCGATGCCGTGTGCGTTGCCGAAGCCTGGTTCGTAGTCCTCGTAGGTGATCTCGAGGCCTTCGAGCTGTTCGGCGTAGCCGTCCTGGTCCATGCCGTCGTGCCAGTAGCGCACGTCCATGGCCGGTGCACTCGGCGACCACATCCAGACCGTGGCAGTGGCCACGTCGCTGGCTGCGTTGCGGATGTCGAGGCGGGTCGGGTGCAGCTTCCAGAAGTCGCGGAGGCCGAACCCGAGTCCGCCGCTGGCACCACCGACGTACCCGTACCCGGGCGACCGGGTGCCGGACGGGATGGTCACCCAGGCGTGACCGGCGCCGGTGCGTTTGCGCAGTGTGAAGCCGTCCGCGCTGGTCTGGTCGAGGGTGTAGTCGTTCCACTGCGGGATCAGGTGCAGCCGGTTCGACACCTCGGGGTTGGGGATCTCCTCGACGGCGCGACCGGCCACCTGCGCTGCTCTTGCCTCGTCACCTGGATCGCGGCGAAGCCCGGTCAGCCCCCGGACCGCCTCAGTGAGGAAGCCGGACGGACCGGCCAGCCGGACATGCCGGTTGTGCGGTTCGTCGCGCATCACCACGTCGGCACTCAAGCCGAGCCCGGCCAGGAAGTCCCGGTCCGGATCGCCGTCCCAGACGAAGCTGTGCACGATCCGTACGTCGGTCGCGCCGGCGTAGAAGTAGAGCCGGACGCTGAACGGCAGCCAGTCGCCGTGCTTGCCGTCGAGCCGCACTACGGCCCGCACCGGACCGTCCTGTTCGACAATGAGATTGTCGACAATCGCCGTCGTCTGCTCCCGAGTACGGCTCAGGTCCTCGTCCGGGGCGTCCTGCCGCACACTGATCAGCCGGACATCCCTTACGACGGTCTGGTCGCTGTGCTGGATTTTTGCGATCAGGTGTGGTGCCTTCAGCAACCAAGTGACCTCGCCTGACGTGACCCGGACCTCGTCGCGCGCAAGCTCGACTCGCACCGGTTCTGCCGGCGCGGACGGCTCACCCGTGACCAACTCGTACGACGACTCCGGCTGGGCCGCCGGCGCGATCGCGTGGGCGGACCACTTGATCGAGCCGTCCGGCCAGGTCGCGGTCGTCCAGCTCTGCACCGCCGTACCGTCGGCCAGCGCGAAGCTGGTGCCTTCGGCAACCGTCCCGCGAGGCCAGGGGACACCCCACGTCGTTCCTTGCCGACAAGGGGTTTCGAGCCACTGCAAGGTCGTCATTCCTTCACCGATCCGATCAGGACGCCCTTGGCGAAGTGCTTCTGCAGGAACGGGTAGAAGAACAGGATCGGCAGCGTCGCCACCACCACGACCGCGAACTTCAGGCCCTGCTCGGGGAACGTCACCGTCTCCAGCTGCTGCAGCACGTTCGCCGAGTCGGCGTTCGCCGCGGTCAGCTGGCGGACGATCATCTGCAGCGTCCACTTCTTGCTGTCGTCGATGTAGAGCAAAGGCGACATGTAGTCGTTCCAGATCCCGACCGCGTAGAACAGCGAGAACGTCGCGATGATCGGTTTCGACAACGGCAGCACGATCCGCAGGAACACGTTCAGCTCGTTGCAGCCGTCGATCCGGGCCGCCTCCTCGAGCGCCTCCGGCAGCTCCTGGAAGAAGCTCTTCACCACGATCAGGTAGAACGGGTTGATCGCCAGCGGCAGGATCAGCGCCCAGTAGCTGTCCAGCAGCCCGAGGTCGCGCACCACCAGGTAGGTCGGGATCATGCCTCCGCTGAACACGAGCGTGAACACCACCAGGTTCAGCACCAGCGCCCGCCCCGGCAGGAACCGCTTCGCCAGCGGGTAGGCCATCGTCAGCGTGAGCACCAGCTGGACGACGGTGCCGACCGCGGTCACGCAGATCGTGGTCAGCAACGCGCGGACGAACGTGTCGGTGGAGAAGATGTACTGGTACGTGTCGGTGACGAACTTCTCCGGCCACAGGAAGAACGGCCGCGAGCTGATCTCCGACTCGGTCGCGAACGACCCGGCCAGCACGTAGAGCAGCGGCAGCACGGTGACCAGGGCCAGCCCGGTCAGCAGCACCACGTTCAGTACGTCGAACACCTTGCTGCCGGTCGAGTCGTAGTACCGGACCGACGGCTTGCGAGGTTTCGTTAGTGTCATCGCCATGGTCGATCCCTCTCAGAACAGGCCGCGCTGGCCGAGGCGCTTGGCCAGCCAGTTCGAGCCGAAGATCAGCAGGACACCGACCAGGCCCTTGAACAGGCCGACGGCGGTCGCGTAGCTGAACGCGCCCTGCGTGATGCCGATGTAGTAGACGAATGTGTCGAACACGTCCGCGACGTCGCGGTTCAGCGAGGTGGTCATCAGCCAGATCTGCTCGAACCCGGAGTCCATCAGGTTGCCCGACGTCAGGATCGCCATCACCACGATGGTCGGCCGGATCGCCGGCAGCGTGATGTGCCAGAACTGCCGCCACCGCCCGGCGCCGTCCACCCGGGCCGCCTCGTACAGCTGCGAGTCGACCCCGGCCAGCGCGGCCAGGTAGATGATCGTGCCCCAGCCGGTCTGCTTCCACAGCAGCTGCAGCACGATCAGCGGCCGGAACCAGTCCGCCTGCGCGACGTAGTCGGTCTTCTGCCCGCCGACCAGGCCGTGGATCCAGTTCGCGATCACGCCGAAGTCGACCGAGAACAGCAGGTAGGTCAGCGACGCGACGATGGTCCAGGACAGGAAGTGCGGGATGTAGATCAGCGACTGCACCGACCGCTTCAGCACGTTGACCCGCAGCTCGTTCAGCATCAGCGCCACCACGATCGGCGCCGGGAAGACGAACACGATCGTGAGCAGCGCGAGCAGCAGCGTGTTGAACATCAGCCGGCCGAAGTCCGGGCCGGCGAACAGCTCCTGGAAGTGCTTGAGACCGACCCACTCGCTGCCCGAGTAGCCGAGGAACGGCACGTAGTCCTTGAACGCGATGGTCAGGCCGTACATCGGCAGGTACTTGAAAACGATGAAGTACGCCAGACCGGGCAGCAGCAACAGGTACAGCCAGCGGTAGCGCAGCAGGTCGCGCCACAGCGGCACCCGCCGGGCGCTGCGCTTGCGTTTCGGAGGTGGGGCCTGCCGCGAAACCTCCGCGGCAGGCTGGGCCACCCCCGGCACCAGATCAGTGGCCACGGGTCAGCCGCCGACCTTGGCGACCAGGTCGTTGACCTCCTGGGCGATCTGCGTGCCGCCGCCGTCGTGCCAGCGCTTGATCTGCGCCTGCAGCTGGTCCTCGGTGATCGCGCCGGACAGATACTTGATCCGGGCGTCGGGGATGATCGTGTCGAGCGTCTGGCCCTTCGACACCGCGGTCGGGGCGATCACGCCGAGGGCCGGGTTGAACACCGCGGTCTTCAGGTCCTCGTTCATCAGCACGTCGAACTTCTCCCGCATCGCCCGGCTGGCGGCGTCGTTCGGCCGCAGCGCATAGGCGCCGAGGCCTACGCTGGCCCGGGTGCCGAGCTGGATGAAGGCCTTGTCGACGTCGTTCTGGATCGCCTTCACCTTCGCGTCGTCCTGGTTGATCGGTACGGCGTACTTCCCGTCGGCCTTGAAGTTGCGGCCCTCGATGCCGTTGGTCAGCAGGATCGAGCCCTCCTTGGACTCCAGCTTGTCCAGCGTCTGCAGCACCTGGTCGAGCTGCTCCTCGGTGCGGATGTGCTGCTTGGAGATCGCCATCACCATGTTGTAGCCAGTGAAGGGGTAGGAGTGCTTCTGGCCGTCCGGACCGGTCAGGTTGCCGACCAGCGTGACCTTGTCGAAGTCCTTCGGGTTCTTCTCCTTGAACAGGTCGAGCAGCTGGGTGGCCCGCACGTTCACGTCGATGATCATGCCGCCCTTGCCCTGGACGAACGGGTCGTTCCAGTTGCCGCTGTCCAAGGTGGCGAAGTCGGGGTTGATCAGGCCCTCGGTGACCCACTTGCGCAGCCAGCGGTTGGCCTCCAGGAACTGCGGCGTGTCGAAGCCCGGCACCAGCTTGCCGTCGCGCTCACCCCAGCCGTTCGGGGCGCCGAACCAGGTCTCGACCACGTCGTAGGGGCTGGCGCTGGCGTAGTTGCCCGGCCACTTCGGGATGATCAGGCCGTAGGTGTCCTTCTTGCCGTTGCCGTCCGGGTCCCGCTCGGTGAACGCCTTGGCGATCGCGTACAGGTCGTCGGTGGTCTTCGGCTCCTGCAGGCCGAGCTTGGCCAGCCAGTCCTTGCGGATCACGATGCCGGAGCGCAGCAGCGGGCGGACCCGGTAGATGCCGTAGGTCTTGCCGTTGGTCATCGTGTTCTTGGCGGTCTGCTCGTTGGCCGGCTTCAGGTTCGGGTACTTGTCCAGCTTGCCGGTCAGGTCCCAGAACGCGCCGGCCTCGGCCGCCTTGACGAACGACGGGCCCTTCTCGTTCACCACCATCACGTCGGGGATGTTGTCCGAGGCAAGCGTGACGTTGGACTTGTCGCCGTACTCGGCGTTCGGTACCCAGGTGATCTTGAGCTTCTTGCCGATGAGCTTCTCGACGGCCTGTTGCAGTTCACCGCTCGGGTCCGGCGCGGTGCCGAACAGCGGTGCCATCACCGTCAGCTCGGTACTGGCCGCCTGGCCTTCGTCGCTGTCGCCGCCGCCGGAACACGCGGAGGCGAGCAGTGCCGTCGACGCTGCGACGGCGACGGCGATACGCCGTCGGGAGAAGATGGTCATGAGTTCCCTTTCAGGTGCAGGCGCGCCTCGTTCTCGGCGAAGAAGCGCAGGCAGAGCCAGGTGTCGATCTGAATCCAGCCGCCGCCGGCCAGCACGATCCCGAGCACCGGGAACTTGCCGGACAGATAGGCGATGGACACCGCGACGAAGAGCAGGACAAGGGACGACGCCGGCCGCGCCAGCGCGACCAACGATGCCTTGGGCAACAACTCGCGGACCCGGAGGTCGTAGTGCACGGCCATCGGGAGCAGGTAGGCGGCGATCACTCCGAGCGCGACCAGCGCGAGCAGGCTGGCGAGCCGGGGGACCGACGCACTCGCGCCGAGCGACGCGAAGAACAGGTAGTTGCCGACCAGAACCACCGCGGCCAGCACCAGCGGCAGGACGACCAGCTGGCCACGGCGGAATTCGCGCCGGAACGCGCCCCGGAAGGCAGGCAGAGCATGAAACGATTCACCGGAAGACCTGCGTCTGGCCAGCGAATACGCTGCGAGCGTGGCCGGGCCGATACCCAGCGCAACCCCGCCGAGAAGCGTGAAGACGATCCACAGCGCGTTGAGCTTGATCGCCCACACGACCTCGTCGGCGGCGTCGTACAGCTTGATCGACCAACCTGGGCTGCTCATCGGGAGCCTTCAGTCGGCCGGCGGTCGGGGATGTGGCGGCAGTGTTTCACGGGTGTCCCGCCTTGTTTCGGGCGAAAAGTGATGTGACCGTATGGTTGAATCGTCTCAATGTCAAGGCTTCGGAAAGCGTTTGTCAGAGACTGGTCACGAAGTGCTGCCCGGGTGTCTGCGGGCTGCCCGAAGTAGCGTCTAGAGCTGTGAAATTCGCAGGTTCGCGTACTCGCCGATCAGCGGGGCCATCTGGCGGAAGCCGAGCTTCCCGCCGGCCAGCGGCTGGTCGTCGTACCACTCGAAGCTCGTGACCTCGTTGACCGCGAAGGAGATGCGGCCCTGGTCGACGGTGAGCTTCAGTTTGTAAGGACCTTGGGCGTCCAGGACCGACGGGAGCGGGTCCGGTCCCTGCGCCACGAGGTGGAAGCCGTAGCTCTTGCGCAGGTTGCAGGTGTGGAACGCGCGCTCGGCCGGCCACCGTCGGCGGAAGTACGAGACGTGGTAGGTGTCCAGGTCGCCGTGGTGGTACTGCTCGTACGGACCGCTGCGCGGCGCCAGGTCGAAGAGGTCCTCGCCCGCGCGGCCCTTCGCGTGGAAGAACAGGATGCACAGACCGGGTTCGCGGATCGGCCAGAAGTCCCACTCCACGGCGATGTCCGGCGGGAAGTCCTCCGGGCACCACAACACCACGTTGGCGTCCTGCCCGTCCTCCGGCGGTCGCACGCTCTCCAGCCGCAGCCGGCCGAGCGGGAACGACACCGCGCCGTCTCCCTCGAGACGGAAGCCCTTGATGTCTTCTGGTGCGGCCAGCGGGTTCTCGTACAGCGTGTCAGCGCCGTTTGAAGTCACTGGACTCCCTGATGATGAGATCCGGTTGAAAGATCACCTGCCGATGGCGATGCCGGTCGGCCGCCTCGACCTCCTCCTGCAGCAACTCCATCGCCGACCGCCCGAGCAACTCGGCCGGCTGCCGCACCGACGACAGCGGTACGGCGGCAGCGCGGGCGAAGTCGATGTCGTCGTACCCGACGATCGCCATGTCACGCGGGACTCGCAGTCCCGCAACGGCCATCGCCTGCAGGAATCCCAGCGCCAGCAGGTCGTTCGCGAGGAACGCCGCGGTCGGCCGGGACCGCGGCGGCAGCGCGGCGATCCGCTCTCCGATCGCGCGACCCTCGACGACACCCATCACGTCGACCTCGAACGGTTGCAGGTCGACGCCGTCGGCTTGCTCGACCACCGTGGTGATTCCGGCCATCCGGTCCGCAACCTGCTGCATGCTGAACGGCCCACCGATGAAGGCGATCCGGCGATGCCCGGACTCGATCAGGTGACTACCCGCCAGCCGTCCGCCGAGCTGGTCGTCGACCGACACCGAGCACAGGCCGCGGTCCGCCGTACGGTCGACGAGCACGACCGGCGTACCGCGATCGACCAGCGCCGTCAGCCGCGGGTCGTTGCTGTCGAACGGGGTGATGAGTACGCCGAGCACGCGCTGCTGCTCGAGCTGGTCGAGGTGATGCCCCTCGCGCACCGGGTCGGTCTTGCTGTTGCACAACATCACCACGGTGTCGTGCTCGTACGCCAGCGCCTCGGCGCCTTCGGCGAGATCGGTGAAGAACGGGTTCGCCACGTCGAGCACAACCAGGCCAACCGTCCGGCTCCGCCCGGCCCGCAGATGCCTGGCCGCCTCGTTCCGCACGAACCCGAGCGCACGAATACTGTCCTGCACCCGCTGCCGCGTCGCCGGCGCCACGATCCACGGCCGATTGAGCACATTGCTCACCGTGCCCACCGAAACCCCCGCGCGGTGCGCGACCTCTTTGATGCTGGGCGTCGCCATCGTCCCTCGAAACCGGTCGCACTCCGTCAGAACCCCCAGTCTATCCAGCCCGAATTGAATCGTCTAAATCAGCATGGACACCGCTCCGCGGCGGCTGTTCTCTCGACCGCCTTCGGCGGTGCGCGGACTGCTGCTGTGTGGAAGGCGATTGGCGGACGAACCGTCCGCCGAGGCGGCGAGCTATCGGCGTAGGCCTATCTTCGGCCGCCTCGTGTGGCGGCTTCGGGGGGACAAGCCGGGGGGAGCCCGCGCGGCGGTGGCCTTGAACAAGTAATGGCCTGTTCACGGCCACATGAGGGTGTCCGAGGCCCCGGGTTTCCTTCGCCAGCCAGGCACTTGGGGTCTGGTCGTGCCGCCGTCCGTTGTGCGAGGTCCGGGCGCTGGTGGCTGCGGACTGCGGGCCAGTATGACCCGGCGTGCGCCGTACGATCGGCTCATCGCCGGCGGGTAGGCCAGTTGGTCAGCCGGTTGCAGGCCAGCGTCGTCGACCAGTGCGCGTGGGGCGAAGGTGGTGGGAGGACTGGGATCGGCCGGTACGAGCCTTGCCCCGAAGTTGATTGCGTCGGAGATCGTGTACGGCGAAGGCGTGGCTTTTGCGGTGATCGTCGTCGTGTTTGCGTTCTTGTTCGTCGCCTACACGGATGGCTATTGGTTCGTCGGCACGGGTTTGCTGGTTGCCTTGGTGTCGGCCATCTTCATCATGCTCGCGTGGCACTCGCTGGCGGACTACCCGTTGACGTATCGGGATGGCGATCGTCCGGTCAGCAAGACGAGTGGCAGCAGTCTGTACGAGACGTGGGAGTTGGGCTCGGGGGCGAGTATCGGTACGACGTTCGTGGCCGGCGATGCGGCTGATATCGAGTCACTGGCCGGCAAGATGTGGTTGGAGTACGGCTGCCCGGATGCGCGAGTCGATTGGCGGATCCAGGCCGGCGACGACGTCCTGGCATCGGGCACGCTTCGTGAAGGTGACGAACGCGAGATGGAGGACGTGCCGGTGCAGTTGGACCAACTGCCCGTCGACGTGAAAGTGACCGCCGAGCGCAAGGACTCAGCCGATTGCGCGACGAGGCTGCTCTGGCAGAACGCCGGCTTCGAGGGCCCCGGCCACGGCAAGTTCCGCTTCGTCTTCCCGATACCGGACGCCTGACAGTCACCCGGCCTCGGGGACTGGCGCACGGTGCCGTGGCCGTGAACGTGAAATTGCCTGTCGACGGACCCCGCAGGGTTGTCGCGGTCCCGGCGCCTTCCCCCGCCGCACGGTCGGTTGGCGGTCCAGTTGCTTCGCCGAGTGCCTGGCCTGGCGAGGCCGGTTCGCGGTTGTCGCCGGAGGCGGCCAGGGCGACAGCCGCCGCATGGCGGTGTCCTTTTGCTGGCTCAGGTGGGGGTCGACGGGGATGTGACTGGTGGGTAACATTGGGGGATGAGTCAGGTGTTGGGGTTGTGGGAGCGGTTGCGGGGGGTGCCTGGTGGGGATCGGGTGTTCTCGGTGGGGTTCACCTGGAAGGCGCCGTACTTTCGGTCGATTCGGCCTCGGTTTGTGCAGGTGAGTCCTAACTACGCGGCGTTGCGGTTACCCAAGCGGCGGGCGGTGCAGAACCACATCGGGACCGTGCATGCGATTGCCGTGTGCAACGGGTTGGAGGCGGCGATGGGGGCGTTGGCCGAGGCAACTGTTCCGAGGGGGAAGCGGTGGTTGCCGAAGGGGATGGAGGTTGCCTACCTGGCGAAGTCCACGACCAGCTTGACCTGCTCGGCGGAGACCGATCCGCAGGACTGGACGGCTGGGCCGGATGTGCCGGTCCGGGTCAAGGCGACGCGGGACGACGGCACGGTCGTGGTCGAGGGGACGATCCACCTCTGGGTGACCGACCGGAAATAGCACGGCTGGGAGAGCGCGGGAAGTAGCACGCTGGGAGAGCGCAGGAAGCAGTACGGCGGACGCGCGGCGCCGTACGGGTATTGCTGTCGCTCGGGTGGGCGGTAGGACATAGGGTCGGCGGCGTGAGTGACGCGTTGCGGTTTGTGGACATCACCGAGGATCAGCTGGACGCGGTGATGCGGGTGCGGGCGCGGTCGTTCGGGGTAATGGCGGCCGGTGACCGGGAGCAGTGGCTCAAGGACGCGCGGGTGTTCATCCAGGACGGCCGGTACGTCGGTGTGGCCGACGGCGACGAGGTCGTCGCGGCGGCCCGGTTCTGGGACTTCGAGCAGTGGTGGAGCGGCCGGCCGGTGCGGATGGCTGGTGTGGCTGGAGTGGTCGTCGCACCCGAGTACCGGGGTCGTGGCGTGGGTAGCAAGCTGATGCGCGGTGTGCTGCAGCGTGCTGTGGACAAGGGCTTCCCGCTGACTGGGCTCTACCCGGCGACGACTGTGATCTACCGGCACCTCGGGTACGAGTTCGGCGGGGGTCGCTACCGGTTCTCCTTCCCTGCGGCCGATCTGCGGTCGCTGGGCGGTAAGGAGGTGGCGGTACGGCGTGCTGGTCCGGACGACGCGGAGCGCTTCCTGGAGTTGGCCGGGCAGTCGCATACCCGGCGTCGTACGAGCGGTCCGCTCGTGTGGCCGATCAAGGAGGTCAAGGAGTGGCTCGCGGACGAGGAGAACTTCGCGTACCTCGCTGAGGACGGGTTCGTGGTCTACAACTGGTCCGGCTCGGACCTGTGCGTGGACGAGCTCGTGGCCGGGTCCGACGCGACCGCGCGGGCATTGTGGGCCACAGTCGGCTCCGGCTCGTCGATCGCGAGCACCGTGCAGGCCTACATCTCTCCGGACGACCCGCTACACCTACTGGTCGAGCACGAGGCGTACAAGGACGTGCAGCACCAGCGGTGGATGCTGCGGCTGCTGGACGCCCCCGCTGCGATCGCAGCGCGTGGTTTCGCGCCAGATGTCGCCGTCGAGGCCGACCTGCGTATCGACGACCCGGACGTACCGGCCAACACCGGTGATTGGCACCTGTCCGTGGCTGACGGTGTTGGGCGGTTGACGCCGACGGAGGCGTCCGGCGATGTGCTGCAACTCGGTCCGCGCGGGCTGGCTGCTCTGTACGCCGGTACGCCGGTTGCCACGCTGCAGGGAGCAGGTCTCGTCTCCGGTCGACCGGCAGCGGAGCTCGACACAGTCTTCGCAAGCGCCACGCCGTACATGCTCGACTACTTCTGATCGCGGTGCGGTTAGGGTTGTCGAACAAACGTTCGGAGGTGATCCATGCGGGTGCTCGGCGTCGACCCGGGGTTGACTCGGTGCGGCCTCGGCATCGTCGAGGGCTCACCTGGTAAGCCGCCGGCGCTGGTCGCCGTCGGGGTGATCCGGACACCGGCCGATCTGGACGTGGCGAAGCGGCTGGTCCGGATCGAGGCCGAGCTGGAGGAGTGGATCACCGAGCACCGGCCGGACGCGGTCGCGGTCGAGCGGGTGTTCGCGCAGCACAACGTGCGGACGGTGATGGGTACGGCGCAGGCGTCCGGCGTCGCCATGGTCGTGGCGGCACGACGGGGTCTCCCGGTCGCGTTGCACACGCCGAGTGAGGTGAAGGCGGCGGTCACGGGCTCCGGGCGGGCGGGCAAGGAGCAGGTCACCACGATGGTGACCCGGATCCTCAAGCTGGCCGAGCGGCCGACCCCTGCCGACGCGGCGGACGCGTTGGCGCTCGCGATCTGCCAGGTCTGGCGCGGTGGTACGGCGGCCCGGCTGCAGGAGGCGGCCGGGAGCCGGTCGAACCTCGAGGCGCTGGCCCAGGCACAATCCCGCCTGCAGGTCGCTCGGCTGCGTGCAGCGGTGGCAGCCCAGGAGAATAAGAGATGAGTACAGCGGTGCCGGGAGGCTGGACATGATCGCGTTCGTGCGGGGGCCGGTGGCGGCAATCGGCGTGGACAGTGCCGTCATCGAGGTCGGGGGAGTGGGACTGCAGGTGTTCTGCCATCCGGGCACGCTGGCGGGGCTGCGGCCTGGGCAGGAGGCGCGGGTGTCCACCTCGATGGTGGTGCGCGAGGACTCACTGACGCTGTACGGGTTCGCGGACGACGATGAGAAGAGTCTGTTCGAGCTGTTGCAGACCGCGTCCGGTGTCGGACCGAAGCTGGCGCAGGCGGCACTCGCCGTACTGAGTCCTGATCAGTTGCGGCAGGCTGTCGCGACCGAGGACCTGAACATGCTGGTGAAGGTGCCGGGCATCGGGAAGAAGGGTGCTCAGCGGATCGTGCTCGAGTTGAAGGACAAGATCGGTGCGCCGAGCAGGACGGTGACCGGGCGGCCGCTGCAGACCACGGAAGCGTGGCGTGAGCAGGTGCATGCGGGCCTCGTCGGCCTTGGCTGGTCCGCGCGCGACGCTGAGGATGCCGTCACCGCGGTCTCGCCGCTCGCCGCCGACAGCCCGAACCCGTCCGTCCCCGACCTTCTGCGCGCCGCGCTACGCGTGCTCTCCAAGGCATAGGTATGGAAGACAACGTCCGGCCGCTCGTCTCCGCGGACGCGGTGGACCTCGAAGAACGCAAGATCGAGTCCGCGCTGCGGCCGCGCACCTTGGCCGAGTTCGGCGGCCAGCGCAGGGTCAGCGAGCAGCTCGAACTCGTGCTGCACGCCGCCCGCGGCCGCAACCGAACTCCGGACCACGTGCTGCTGTCCGGTCCGCCCGGCCTGGGCAAGACCACACTGGCCATGATCATCGCCAGTGAACTGCCGGCGCCGCTGCGTGTAACGAGTGGCCCGGCGATCCAGCATGCCGGCGACCTGGCCGCGATCCTGTCCGGGCTCAGTGAGGGCGAGGTGCTGTTCCTCGACGAGATCCACCGGATGTCGCGGCCGGCCGAGGAACTGCTCTATATGGCGATGGAGGACTTCCGGGTCGACGTGATCGTCGGCAAAGGGCCGGGGGCGACCGCGATCCCGTTGGAGATTCCGCCGTTCACGCTGGTCGGCGCGACCACTCGCGCCGGGTTGCTGCCGGGACCGCTGCGGGACAGGTTCGGGTTCACCGGGCACCTGGAGTTCTACGAGGCCGCCGAGCTGGAGAAGATCGTGAACCGGTCGGCCGCGCTGCTCGAGGTCGACATCACGCCGGAAGGCGCGGCCGAGATCGCGTCCCGCTCTCGCGGTACGCCGCGGATCGCGAACCGGCTGCTTCGCCGGGTGCGCGACTACGCCGAGGTGCGAGCCGACGGGATCATCACGCTCGCGCTGGCCAAGGCGGCGCTGGAGCTGTACGAGGTGGACAAGATGGGCCTGGACCGGCTGGACCGGTCCGTCCTGGATGCCCTGTGCCGGCGGTTCGGTGGCGGTCCGGTGGGCCTGTCGACGCTCGCGGTCGCAGTCGGTGAGGAACGCGAGACCGTGGAAGAGGTTGCCGAACCGTTCCTGGTGCGCTCCGGCTACCTCGCCCGTACGCCGCGTGGTCGCGTCGCCACACCCGCGGCCTGGCGCCACATCGGCCTCAAAGTCCCCAAGGGCGCCACCTTCGCCGACACCCTTTTCGACACCGACGAGGACTGACCCGGCACGCTCCGGGTCCGCCTTTTGACATCGGCGGGATGCGGGGGAGACTGGAACGGAGTCCTGGTGCTGAGTAACACAAACGTGACCACGTGTCATGACGTAGTTCTTGGTGCTCAGCGTTAGACTCCCCGATGGCCTGTCCTCAGGTCGATCCGCTGCGACCTGCACGCTTGTGAGCAGAGCGTGCCGGACGCCCCGTACTCCCGATGACGAAGGATTCTGAGTCCCGATGCAACTGATCGCCGTACCGATGGCCTCTTCCGGGGGCGGCTCCGGCTTCACGCTGCTGCTGCCGCTGATCCTGATCGTCGGGATGATCTGGTTCATGAGCCGCACGCAGCGCAAGCAGCGCCAGCGGCAGGCCGACACCGTCGCCGCCCTCACCCCGGGCACCAAGGTGATCACCACCAGCGGCCTGGTCGGCATCGTCGAGGAGGTCGACGAGGACTACGTGACGCTGGAGATCTCCGAAGGCGTCCTGGTCCAGGTAGTCAAGCCGTCGATCGGCCGGGTCATCCCGGACGAGGACCACCACGCCGAGGCCCCGGCTGCGGTTCCTGCCGATGACAAGGCTGACGACAAGGCCGACGCCGCGGACGACGCCGCCGACGAGGTCGAGGAGCCCGCGAAGGACCCGGTCGACGTCCCGGACGCAGGCCGTGACAAGGCCGGCGACAAGGCCGACGGCAAGGTGCAGGACGCGCCGAAGCTGCCGCCGACGCACACCGAGAACTGACGCACCCCTGTTCTAACGGCCTGCGGCGCGCCGACCGGCGTCCACCAGACGATTCGGCGCGCCCAGAAGCACAAAGGTTGAATCTGACGTGGCAACGACGACGACATCCCGCCCGGGGCGGCTGCTGATCGTCTTGGGGGTGATCGTGGTCCTGCTGTTCGGGATCATGGGGCTGACCAAGACCTGGAAGCCCAAGCTCGGCCTGGACCTGCGCGGTGGCACCACCATCACGCTGACCGCGAAGTCCCTGGCCGGCGGTGGTTCGGTGACCGCCGACCAGCTGAACGAGGCGAAGAACATCATCTCCCAGCGGGTCAACGGTGCGGGTGTCGCGGAAGCCGACATCACCACCTCCGGGCGGGACCACATCAACGTCGCCGTGCCCGGCGCGAACCAGGACAGCCTGGTGAAGCAGGTCGGTCAGACCGCGTTGCTGTACTTCCGGATCGTGTACGACGCCCAGGCCGCGGCTCCGGTCGCGACCCCGTCGCCGACGCCGACCGGGACGCCGACGACCAAGCCCAGTACGACGCCGAAGCCGAGCACCACGGTGAAGCCCAGTACGACGGTCAAGCCGAGCGCCACGCCGAACGGCCGGGCCTGGAGCAGCGTCCTGGGTCAGGCGGACCCGACGCCCACGCCGACGCCGAAGCCCAGCACCCCCGCCGCGAGCACGCCGGCTGCGACGCCGGGCGCCCCGGCCGCCTCGACCGACCCGCTGCAGTACGTCCCGGACGCGGCCACGCAGACCGCTTTCGCGGCGTACAAGTGCGGTGACGAAGGGCAGACCGACGACCCGAACAAGCCGCTGTTCGCCTGCGACCGGGAGGGCACGTACAAGTACCTGCTCGGCCCGGCGATCCTGAAGGGCACGGACCTGTCCGACGCCAGCGCGGGCATCCCGCAGGGCGGCTTCCAGTGGCAGGTGAACCTGAAGTTCACCGGCGAGGGCGGCGACAAGTTCCTCAAGGCGACGCAGAACATCTCCGCCCGCGGCCAGGGCCAGAACCTGTTCGCGATCGTGCTGGACAGCGAGGTCATCTCCACGCCGAGCGTCGAGAACCCGATCCCGGGTGGCCAGGCGCAGATCACCGGTACCTTCACCGAGGCCGAGGCGCGTGACCTGGCGAACGTGCTGAAGTACGGCGCGCTGCCGGTCTCGTTCGACATCTCCTCGGTCGAGACGGTGTCGCCACAGCTCGGTGGCGACCAGCTGTCCGCGGGCATCTGGGCCGGCATCGCCGGTCTGGGCCTGGTCGTGTTGTTCTCGTTCCTGTACTACCGGGGCCTGGGAATCGTCGTGGTGGCTTCGCTGGGCGTGGCCGCCGTACTGACCTACGCGTCCGTCGTCCTGCTCGGCGAGGCGATCGGGTTCACGCTGACCCTGGCCGGTATCGCCGGTCTGATCGTGGCCATCGGTATCACCGCGGACTCGTTCGTCATCTACTTCGAACGACTACGCGACGAAGTCCGCGAGGGCCGCAGCCTGCGCTCGTCGGTCGAGACCGGCTGGGCCCGGGCCAAGCACACGATCATCGCGGCCGACTCGATCTCCCTGCTCGCCGCGGTGGTGCTGTACATCCTGGCGATCGGCAGCGTCCGCGGCTTCGCGTTCACGCTCGGCCTGACCACGCTGATCGACCTGCTCGTGGTGTTCATCTTCACCAAGCCGCTCGTCACGCTGCTGGCCCGGACCGACTTCTTCGGTCACGGCCACAAGCTGTCCGGCCTGGATCCGGAGCATCTCGGTGTGGAGCGGTTGCCCGGTCAGATGAAGCCGTCGGCGCGACCGGCCAAGCGGCCGTCCACGCCGAAGCCGCTGGGAGGGGAGGTCTGATGTCGAAGTTCGGACAGCTCGGTGCCAAGCTGTACCGCGGTGAGGTCTCCTACGACTTCATCGGCAAGCGCAAGCTCTGGTTCGGTGTCTCCCTGGTGCTGATCGCGATCTCGCTGATCGGCCTGTTCTCCCGCGGCCTCGCACTCGGTATCGAGTTCAAGGGCGGCGTCGAGTACCAGACCAACGTCAAGGTCACCGACAACACCGTGCAGGACTTCACCGACGCGGTGAAGGCGACCAACGCCAACGACCTCGGCGATCCGGTCGTCACCACGGTCGGCACCGACAAGGTACGGGTGCAGACGAAGCCGCTGGCGCAGGACGACGTCACCAAGGTCCGGACCGCGATCGCCACGGAGGCCGGGGTCGCGGTCGACCAGGTGACGTCGCAGCAGATCGGCGCCTCCTGGGGCCAGCAGATCGCGAACAAGGCGATCACCGCGCTGATCGTGTTCATCGGCCTGGTGTTCCTGGTGATCTGGGCCTACTTCCGAGAACCCAAGGCCTCGCTGGCAGCGATCATCGCGCTGCTGCACGACGTGCTGATCACGGTCGGCGTGTACGCGCTGATCGGCTTCGACGTCACGCCGGCCACGGTGATCGGCGTCCTGACCATCCTCGGGTACTCGCTCTACGACACCGTCGTGGTGTTCGACAAGGTGCGGGAGAACACCCGCGGGATCACCGGGTCCAACCGGTACACCTACTCCGACGCGACCAACCTGGCCGTCAACCAGACGATCGTACGGTCGATCAACACCACAGTGATCGCGTTGCTGCCGGTCGGGTCGATCCTCGCGGTCGGCACCGTCGTACTGGGGACGGGCCCGCTGAAGGACCTGTCGCTGGCGCTGTTCGTCGGTATCGCCGTCGGGGCGTACTCGTCGATCTTCATCGCGCCGGCGCTGCTCGCGACGTTCAAGGAGCGGGAGCCGGGCATGCAGGCGCTGCACCGCCGGGTCATGGCCAAGCGCGCCTCGTCCGCCGCGGCGGCGACGCCGGCTCCGGCCGCCGCTGGCGCGGCCGTGGCGGTGGGTGCCGGTAGTGCCGGCGGTGGTGGGACTGCCAAGGCGCCGCGGAAGCAGGACAAGCCGTCGGGTACGGCGCCGGTGCCCTCGGCCCGGCCGATGAAGGCGTCCGGGGGCAACCGGCCGCAGCCGTCGCGCAAGCCGCGATCGAAGCGCGGTAAGTGATGCGGTCGCTCGAGCAGGTGCTGAAGGACGGGATCCGGGACATCCTGGACTATCCGCAGCCGGGGGTGGTGTTCAAGGACATCACCCCGCTGCTGGCCGACCACAGCGGGTTCGCCCAGGTGGTGGAGGCGCTGGCCGCGTCCGGCAAGGACGACGACGGCAACCCGATCGTCGACAAGGTGGTCGGGATCGAGGCGCGCGGGTTCATCCTCGCCGCCCCGGTCGCGCTCGCCCTCGGCGCCGGGTTCGTGCCGGTGCGCAAGAAGGGGAAGCTGCCGGCGGCGACGTACGAGGAGTCGTACGCCCTGGAGTACGGCGAGGCGACCATCGAGGTCCACCAGGACGCCTTCGCCCCCGGTGACCGGGTGCTCGTCATCGACGACGTGCTGGCCACGGGTGGGACGGTGGAGGCCTGCCTGCGGCTGATCCGCCGCTGCGAGGCCGAGGTCACCGGTACGACGGTCCTGCTGGAGCTCTCCTTCCTGCCCGGACGCGACCGGCTGGCCGGCGAGCAGCTCACCTCGCTCCTCACGGTCTGACAGCATCGCCTGACCCTCGGCACGGCTGACCCGAATTCGGGCAAACCCTCCGCCACGACACGCTCACCCGGCGTGTTGTCCACAGGGCGTTTCAACGAGGCTGGGGCGTTCCCCCTAGACTGGTGGTCTGTCGGCGGAGGGACACAAACGTGGGCGAAGACCCGGCGATGACGTCAGCGGTACCGAACGTAGTACCGCAGGAGCCCCCGCGCGCCCCCGTGCGGCCGGCTCCGTCACCGCCGCCTGTCGCCCAGCCGCCCCGGATCGCTCCAGCCCGGGTCCGCGCCCGGCTGGCCCGCCTGGGCGGCACCCGGCACCCGAACCGGGCGCCGATGCTCGAGCCGCTGTTCCGGGTCGTGCGGGCCACCCACCCGAAGGCCGACCTCGGCATGATCGAGCGCGCCTACCGGACGGCGGAGAAGTACCACACCGGCCAACTCCGCAAGAGCGGTGACGCCTACATCACGCACCCGCTCGCGGTCGCCACGATCCTGGCCGAGCTCGGTATGACCGCGCCGACCCTGTGCGCCGCCCTGCTCCACGACACCGTCGAGGACACGCCGTACACGGTCGAGGAGCTGACCCGCGACTTCGGCGAAGAGATCGCCATGCTGGTCGACGGCGTCACCAAGCTGGACAAGGTCAAGTACGGCGAGTCCGCGCAGGCCGAGACGATCCGCAAGATGGTCGTCGCGATGGCCAAGGACATCCGGGTGCTGGTGATCAAGCTCTCCGACCGGCTGCACAACATGCGCACGCTGGGCTTCCTGCGGCAGGAGAAGCAGGAGCGGATCGCCCGCGAGACGCTGGAGATCTACGCCCCGCTGGCGCACCGGCTCGGTATGAACACGATCAAGTGGGAGCTCGAGGACCTGTCGTTCTCGACCCTGCACCCGAAGGTGTACGACGAGATCGTCCGGCTGGTCGCCGAGCGGGCGCCGTCGCGCGACGAATACCTCGCCTCGGTGATCGACCAGGTCCACGAGGACCTGCGCGCGGCCAAGGTGAAGGCGACCGTCACCGGCCGGCCGAAGCACTACTACTCGATCTACCAGAAGATGATCGTCCGCGGCCGCGAGTTCGGCGACATCTACGACCTGGTCGGCATCCGGGTCCTGGTCGAGTCGGTCCGCGACTGCTACGCGGCCCTCGGCATCCTGCACGCGCGGTGGAACCCGGTCCCCGGCCGGTTCAAGGACTACATCGCGATGCCGAAGTTCAACATGTACCAGTCGCTGCACACCACCGTGATCGGCCCGCAGGGCAAGCCGGTGGAGCTGCAGATCCGGTCGTTCGCGATGCACCGCCGGGCCGAGTACGGCATCGCCGCGCACTGGAAGTACAAGGAGGACCCGACCTCGGCGGCGCCCGAGGTGGCCGGGCCGCCCAGCACCGAGATCGGCGGGCCGAACGAGATGCCCTGGGTCCGGCAGCTGGTCGACTGGCAGCGCGAGACCTCCGACCCGTCGGAGTTCCTCGACTCGCTGCGGTTCGAGATCAACAACTCCGAGGTGTACGTCTTCACCCCGCGCGGTGACGTGATGTCGCTGCCGGCCGGGTCGTCCCCGGTCGACTTCGCGTACGCGATCCACACCGAGGTCGGGCACCGCTGTATCGGCGCCCGGGTGAACGGCCGGCTGGTGCCGCTGGAGAGCACGCTCGAGAACGGTGACGTCGTCGAGGTCTTCACCTCGAAGGCGCAGGGCGCGGGACCGTCGCGCGACTGGCTCTCGTTCGTGAAGAGCCCGCGGGCGCGGAACAAGATCAAGCACTGGTTCTCCAAGGAGCGCCGCGACGAGGCGATCGAGCACGGCAAGGACGCGATCGCCAAGCAGCTCCGCAAGGAGGGCCTGCCGCTGCAGCGCCTGCTGTCGCACGAAACCCTGACCGCAGTCGCGAACTCGCTGCGCTACCCGGACGTGACCGGTCTGTACGCCGCCGTCGGCGAGAGTCACGTGAGCGCGCAGGCCGTCGTACGGCGCCTGATCGAGACGTACGGCGGTGAGGAAGGCGCAGCCGAGGACCTGTCCGAGGGCGTGCGGCTGCCGGTCTCGAAGGAGCGGCGGAAGCGGGCGGCTCGCGGCGACGCCGGTGTCATCGTCAAGGGCGCGACGGACGTGCTGTCGAAGCTGGCCCGGTGCTGCACGCCGGTGCCGGGGGACGAGATCATCGGCTGGATCACGCGTGGAGCCGGGGTGTCGGTGCACCGCGCTGACTGCGCGAACGTGGAGAACCTGCAGACCCAGCCCGAGCGCATCGTCGAGGTCGAGTGGGCCCCGACCGCGCAGTCGGTGTTCCTGGTCGCGATCCAGGTCGAGGCATTGGACCGGGCGCGGCTGCTGTCCGACATCACCCGGGTGCTGTCCGACTACCACGTGAACATCCTGTCCGCGGCCCTGACCACAACCCGCGACCGGATCGCCAAGTCCCGCTTCACCTTCGAGATGGGCGACCCGACCCACCTCGGCCACGTCCTGAAGGCAGTCCGCTCGGTCGAAGGCGTCTTCGACGTCTACCGCGTCACCCAGTAGGAGCCATAGGCAACTGGTTCGCCGCCTCCCCGCTGGCTGTGTGAGTGAGGGTCTAGTCGAGGCTCTTGCGTCGTACTCGGAGTGTGTAGGTCAGGCCTTGTCGCGTGCCATCGGCTCCGAAGCGGATCGACGTACTCACGCCGCCGGTGGTCGCGACGTCCCACCCGAGCTGCTGCTCACGCGCCTGCCGGGCAAAGGCCTTCAGGTCCTTGATCTCGCACCCACAGTCCAACGTCGTGTCCACGAACACGTACGTCGCCCCCGGGTTCCGCTCGTCCGCACTGAGCTGCCAGCTGATCCGGTGCTCGTGATCCTCCAACCCCGTGCGCACCGGGTCGTGCTGAATGCCCAGAGCCTTCTCGTAGTCGTCGACGTCGTCGATGAGGAACAGATCGCTGCGGTACTTGCCCGGCCACACGGCGTACAGGCGGCTGTCGCCCGACCGCACGCGTCCCGCGACCCCGTCCGGAGGCGGCGACTGCACCGTGCCGTCCGCGGCGACCTCCAGGTAGCACATGGTCGACAGGTCGTACGGGAAGTCAGGCGAGTGACTGGCGTAGCGCACGGCATCCAGCCTATTCACCACCGCCGCGGCAACCGCGGATGCTGGCACAGGAAACCTCCCACGGCGAGCTCCAGCGCCGGATACGACCCCCACACATCAGTCCGCCGAACAGAAATCACGTGCCACCCAAGCAATTCAAGCTCCCCACGACGCTTCTCATCGCGCCCTTCAGCTCGACGCCCGCTGTGCCACAGATCGCTGTCGTACTCGAGCCCGAGCCGGCGCCCATCAACCGCCCGCTTCGGATAGCCGACATCCATCCGGTACGTCCCGTTCGGCCCGCTGACCGGAATCTGAACCTCCGGCACGCCAAACCCAGCATCAATCAACCGAAGCCGCAACGACGACTCCCCAGGCGAAGCCGCCCGCCGATCGGCGTACCGCAGGATGTCGGCTGCTTGAGAGGTGCTGTCTTCGGCGAAGTACGCGGCTGAGGCGGTCGTGAGTTCATCGAGGGTGGCCTTTCCGGTGTGCAGGAGCGCGTCGACCGCGGACAGCGCGAAGGGACGGTGCAGGTGCCTGGCGAGCTCAATGGCTGTTGCGGCCGGGGTCAGCACCTTCAGGCCCAGCGCCTCGACCGTTGGGCGCGGTTGGAAGGTCCACTGCGGCTTGATCGTGGGTTCAGGGCTCAACGCCGTCGTCTCAATGCCGTGCAACCACGCGGCCGCCTGACCGCAGACGACGGCGTCTTGCGGTACGACGAGGCGCAGCGCGTCGGCCCGCAACTCGGGGGAGTCGGGCACGCGGACGTCGACGTACACGCCCCTCATCACTTGCCGGATCTCGCCGCGAGCCAGCAGCCAGGCGAGTTTCCGCGGCACTTGACGGCTGGTGAACGGCAGGCCGGCGAAGTAATACGGCAGGTCGTACTGAAACATCCCAGCAGAATGACCGAATCCCACGATCCGTGCTCACCGTTATCCACAGGCTGCGGGACCACGGGGCGGTCGTGTGCCGCGTGGGACGGTCAGCTGAAGTCGGTTAGGGCGTTTTGGGCTTGGGTTAGCCATTCTCGGCGGGCGGCGATGGCCTCGCGGGCTTCGGTGGCTTTGCGGGTGTTGCCTTGGGACTCGGCCTTGGCTGCCTGCTTCTCCAGGTCGGCGATGAGGGACTGGAGTTGCTTGACGGTGGCTTCGGCGCGGGCGCGGGCTTCGGGGTTGCTGCGGTTCCAGACCTCGTCCTCGGCGGACTTGACGGCCTGCTCGACGGCGCGCAGCCGGGAGTCGATCGCGCGCATCGAGTCGCGCGGGACCTTGCCGATCTGGTCCCAGCGGTCGAGCAGTTCGCGGAGCTGCTCGCGGGACGCCTTGGCGTCCTCGACCGGCAGGATCGCCTCGATCTCGACCAGCAGGGCTTCCTTGGCCTGCAGGTTCTCCACCTGCTCGGCGTTCTCCTCGGCCTGTACGGCGTCCCGCGCGCCGAAGAACGTGTCCTGGGCGGCCCGGAAGCGCGCCCACAGCTTGTCGTCGACCTCGCGCGGCGCCGGGCCGGCGGCCTTCCACTGCCGCATCAGGTCGCGGAAGCGCCCGGACGTCGGGCCCCAGTCGGTGGACGACGCGAGCGTCTCCGCCTCGGCGGCCAGCCGCTCCTTCACCACCGCGGCTTCCTCACGCTTGGAGGACAGCTCGGCGAAGTGCTGCTTACGGTGCCGGGTGTACGTCGTCCGCGCCGAGGAGAACCGGTGCCACAGCTCGTCGTCGCTGGACTTGTCCAGCCGCGGCAGGGCCTTCCACTCCTCCAGCAGCTCCCGCAGCCGGGTGACGCCGTGTCGCCAGTCGGTGCCGGCGGCGATGGTCTCGGCCTCGGTGGCGATCTTGGTCTTGGCGGAGCGGGCTTCCTCGACCTTGGCGGCGCGCTCGGCCTTGCGCTTCTCCCGCTGCTGGGCGACCAGCGGCGAGAGCGCCTCGAGCCGGGCCTTCAGGCCGTCGAGATCGCCGACCGCCTGGGCGTCCTCGATCGTGCCGGCCACCTTCTTCACCGCGGCGCGGGCGTCGTCGGGGGACACGGTGCCCGCCTGGACGCGCTTCTCCAGCAGGTCCACCTCGAAGGCCAGTGCGTCGTACCGGCGGGTGTAGAAGGCGAGGGCCTCCTCCGGGTTCGCGTCCGGCCACTGGCCGACCGCCCGTTCACCGTCCTTGGTCCGTACGAAGACCGTTCCGTCCTCGGCTACCCGGCCCCAGCTCTCTCCGGCCACAACTCGCCCCTTCCGGCGGTATGCACTGCGCTCGTGCCCATTCTGGTCAGTCCCTGGTCCAACCGCGCGAACAGGGCCCCGCGTGGGCGCGTCGAGCCGCGTCTCGACGCTTATCCCTGAACAATCACAAACTCCACGCTGTGACGCAACGGTGTTGAGTCACAATCCGGTTCGTTCTGCGCGGGGCGGCACCGGTAGCCTTGGGTGGTCCCGAACCGTTCCAGGAAGGTCAGTCGTGCTCATCGCCGGGTTCCCCGCGGGGTCGTGGGGTACGAACTGCTACGTCGTCGCCACCGGCCAGGGCGCGGAATGTCTCGTTATCGACCCGGGTCAGGACGCGACCGCCGGAGTCGAGCAGGTGGTCCGGGAGAACAAGCTGAAGCCGGTCGCCGTGCTGCTCACGCACGGTCACGTCGACCACATGTTTTCCGTATTCCCGGTGTGCGGGACGTACGACGCAACCGCCTGGATCCACCCGGACGATCGGCACCTGCTGAGCGACCCGCTGGCCGGGATCAGCCCCGAGTCGGCGCGGATGCTGCTCGGCGGCAAGCACGAGTTCGCCGAGCCGGACGACGTCGCCGAGCTCAAGGACGGCCTGAGCCTGGAGCTGGCCGGCCTCACCTTCACCGTCGACCACACCCCGGGGCACACCCGGGGTTCGGTCACGTTCACCACGCCGTACGACGGGCCGGAAGACGTGCCCGCGGTGCTGTTCTCCGGTGACGTGTTGTTCGCCGGGTCGATCGGCCGGACGGATCTGCCTGGGGGCGACCATCCGACGATGCTGCATACGTTGGCCACCAAGATCCTGCCGATGCGCGACGAGATCGTCGTCCTGCCGGGTCATGGTGGCCAGACCACGATCGGCCGGGAGAAGGCGACCAACCCCTACTTGCAGGACCTGGAGATTCCCTAACCATGAGCAAGGCCAAATCGTGAGCAAACTCAGCCCTCTCAGCGGGTTCCCCGAATTCCTACCGCAGGACCGGATCGTCGAGCAGAAGTTCCTCGACGTGATCCGGGAGACGTTCGAGCTGCACGGGTTCGCGTCGATCGAGACCCGCGCGGTCGAGCCGGTCGAGCGGCTGTCCAACCAGGGCGAGGACGCCGACAAGGAGATCTACGGCGTACGGCGTCTGGCCGCCGACTCAGACGAGGACGCGGCACTCGGCCTGCACTTCGACCTGACCGTGCCGTTCGCCCGCTACGTGCTGGAGCACAGCGGCAAGCTGGTGTTCCCGTTCCGCCGCTACCAGATCCAGAGGGTGTGGCGGGGCGAGCGCCCGCAGGAGGGCCGCTACCGCGAGTTCACCCAGGCCGACATCGACATCGTCGACGCCGCGGAGCTGCCGATGCACTACGAGGTCGAGCTGCCGCTGGTGATCGCGGACGCGCTGCGCAAGCTGCCGGTGCCGGAGTTCGTGATCAAGGTGAACAACCGCAAGATCCCGGAGGGGTTCTACCGCGGGCTCGGCCTGGACGACGTCACCACGGTGCTGCGGATCGTCGACAAGATCGACAAGATCGGCCCCGAGAAGGTGGTCGAGCGGCTGGTCGAGGCGGGCGCAACCGACAAGCAGGCCCGGCTGGCGGTGCAGTTGGCGGACATCTCCAGCACGGACACGTCGTTCGTGGAGAAGGTCCGGGCGCTCGGCGTGGAGCACGAGATCCTCGACGAGGGGCTCGAGCAGCTCAGCCAGGTGATGGCCGCGGCTGGTGAGCACGCTCCCGGCCTGCTGATGGCTGATCTGCGGATCGCCCGCGGCCTGGACTACTACACCGGCGCGGTCTACGAGATCTACCTGGTCGGCCAGGAGTCGTTCGGCTCGGTCGGTGGCGGTGGTCGGTACGACTCGCTCGCGTCCGACGGCAAGACGACGTACCCCGGTGTGGGCATCTCCATCGGCGTCTCGCGGCTCGTGCACCGGCTGATCAGCCAGGGGCTGCTCGCGGGCTCCCGTCGTACGCCGACCGCTGTGCTTGTGGCGTTGAACGCCGAGGAGGATCGGGCCGAGGCCATGCGTACGGCGGCGCAGCTGCGGAGCCGGGGGATCCCGGTGGAGGTGGCGCCGGCGGCGGCGAAGTTCGGGAAGCAGATCCGGTTCGCGGACCGGCGCGGCATCCCGTTCGTGTGGTTCAGCACCGAGAACGGCCCCGAGGTGAAGGACATCCGCAGCGGCGAGCAGGTCGCCGCCGATCCCGCCTCCTGGACGCCGCCCGCCACAGACCTGCTACCCCGTATCGAGACATCTCAGGAGAACCAGTGATCCGTACCCATTCCGCAGGCTCGTTGCGCGCCGAGCACACCGGGCAGACCGTCACCCTGGCCGGCTGGGTGGCGCGGCGGCGTGATCACGGCGGCGTGGCGTTCATCGACCTGCGCGACTCGAGCGGCACCGTCCAGGTGGTCATCCGGGACGAGGAGGTCGCGCACCCGTTGCGGGCCGAGTTCTGCCTGAAGATCACCGGTGCGGTGAACGCGCGCCCCGAGGGCAACGCGAACCCGAACCTGCCGACCGGCGAGATCGAGGTGATCGCGTCCGAGGTCGAGGTGCTGAACTCGGCCGACCCGCTGCCGTTCCCGGTCGAGGAGCACCACGCGACCCCGGTGAACGAGGAGGTCCGGCTGAAGTACCGCTACCTCGACCTGCGCCGGCAAGGGCCGGGTTCGGCGCTGCGGCTGCGCAGCCAGGTGAACAAGGCGGCTCGCGACGTACTGGCGCAGCACGACTTCGTCGAGATCGAGACGCCGACGCTGACCAAGTCGACGCCGGAAGGCGCGCGGGACTTCCTGGTCCCGGCCCGTCTGCAGCCGGGCTCGTGGTACGCGCTGCCGCAGTCGCCGCAGCTGTTCAAGCAGTTGCTGATGGTGGCGGGGATGGAGCGGTACTACCAGATCGCCCGCTGCTACCGCGACGAGGACTTCCGCGCCGACCGGCAGCCGGAGTTCACCCAGCTCGACATCGAGATGAGCTTCGTCGACCAGGACGACGTGATCGCGCTGTCCGAAGAGGTCCTGGCCGCGCTCTGGAAGCTTGTCGGGTACGACGTCCAGACGCCGATCCCGCGGATGACCTACGCCGAGGCGATGGCTCGGTTCGGCAGCGACAAGCCGGACCTGCGGATGGGCCTCGAGCTGGTCGAGTGCACCGAGTACTTCAAGGACACCCCGTTCCGGGTGTTCCAGGCGCCGTACGTCGGAGCCGTCGTGATGCCCGGTGGCGCCGACCAGCCGCGCAAGCAGCTGGATGCGTGGCAGGACTGGGCGAAGCAGCGTGGTGCGCGCGGGCTCGCGTACGTGCTGGTCGGCCAGGACGGTGAGCTCGGTGGACCGGTCGCGAAGAACCTGTCCGAGCAGGAGCGCGCCGGGATCGCCGACCACGTCGGCGCGAAGCCGGGGGACTGCATCTTCTTCGCCGCCGGACCGGTCAAGTCGTCGCGGGCGCTGCTCGGTGCGGCCCGGCTGGAGATCGGCCGCCGCGGCGGGCTGATCGACGAGTCGGCTTGGTCGTTCGTGTGGGTCGTCGACGCGCCGCTATTCGAGCCGGCCGACGAGGCGACCGCCGCGGGTGACGTCGCGGTGGGCTCCGGCGCGTGGACCGCCGTACACCACGCCTTCACGTCGCCGAAGCCGGACTCGCTGGACACGTTCGACACCGACCCGGGGTCGGCGCTGGCCTACGCCTACGACATCGTCTGCAACGGCAACGAGATCGGCGGTGGGTCGATCCGTATCCACCGCGAGGACGTGCAGAAGCGGGTGTTCGCGGTGATGGGCCTGACCGACGAGGAGGCGACCGAGAAGTTCGGCTTCCTGCTCGACGCGTTCAAGTTCGGCGCGCCGCCGCACGGCGGGATCGCGTTCGGCTGGGACCGGATCACCGCGCTGCTGGCCGGAACGGAGTCGATCCGCGACGTGATCGCGTTCCCGAAGTCCGGTGGCGGGTTCGACCCGTTGACGGCCGCGCCGGCGCCGATCACCGCGGCGCAGCGCAAGGAGGCGGGCGTCGACGCCAAGCCGGAGAAGAAGGGCGACGTCGCGCAGTAGCCAAGCCGTTGTCCCCTTGAGCAACGGGCCTGACGGTGGGAAAGTGACGATGCCGTGACGACCTGACGACAGGTTGTCACGGCATCGCCGGTTCTCCTACTGCACCAGAAGTCCGGTGACTCGTTGCAGTGGAGTGCGCCGATCGCGCGCTCAGCACGAAGCTTTGTGTTCACACCGAAAGGTCCGGCGAGGTGCGAGCAGACAGGTCCTGGAGGACACGGTCGGCGTGCTCGCGGACGGCGACGAAGTCGGCCGGCTGGGCGATGGCGGCCTCGGCGTCGGCCAGCAGGAGGTTCACGAGATCGATGACGAGGCGCCGGCTGGTGTCGTCGGTACAGAACTGGCCGGTGCTGTGCAGGACCCGGAGCTGTGCCCGGACGACTCGCGGTTCGGCCTTGCCATACCGCCGTACCTGACCACACGCCAGGTCGAGGTAGTACGCGAGATCCCGCCCGGGTACGACGACCCGCAGCACGCCGGCCTGGTCGCGCAGGAGCTGGCTGCCGAGATCACGCTTCGCCAGCGCGGCCAGGACGACGGACAGGTGCTCGATCGCCTGGATCGAGGTGTAGGGGTCGTTGATCGCGGGCGACAGCGCCTTGACCGCGATGTCGGCGAGCTGCCTTACCCCGAACGCGACGTCCTGCTCGGCGGTCCGTTCGAAGCCGATGCGAATGGACTCCCGCGCGGCAGACGCGAGTCGGTCCACGGCCGGCGGCGGGCCCGGCTGATCCGTCCACACCTTTGTGAGCGCTGACCCGGCGACGACATGCTCGCCGACCATGCGTGTCACCGACGCCGTCACGCCGGCCGCGGTCGCGGCGGCCAGCAGAGCCTCGGGATGGATGGTCTGCAGATAGCCGGAGCCGTGTGCGGGGATGCCGACCGCCCACTCCGGTGGCGGCGGGGGCGGCTCGGCCGAGACACCTTCGGTCGGCAGGTCGCGGTCGATGACCTGGAGCGTGGTGCGCTCGACCTTGCGCATGACCTCGTCGATCTGGATCGAGTGCGTCAGGTGGTGCACGAAGAACACCAGCATCAGCAGGCTGACGAACAGCAGCACCAACGCGACCGTGACCGCGAGCCGCGGATACTGGTCGGTCCGTTCGCCGGCCTTCACGCCGACCGTGTAGAGGCCGGCGCTTGCGTAGGTGAAGGTCGCCACGAAGATGCTCAGCACGACCTGGTTCACCCGGTCGCGGAGGAAGTTGCGCAGCAGCCTGGGGGAGAACTGGGTGGAGGCGAGTTGCAGCGCCACCACGGTCAGGCCGAGGACCAGGGCGATCACGGTGGCCATCGTGCTGGCGATCGCGATCAGCAGGGTCCGGGCGTCGTCGGCGGTCCCCTGGAAGAGGAGGCGGTCTCGCCACGATCCCGGCTCGATCTCGATGAACGACAGCGTCGACCCGGCGATCAGGGCGATCACCACGGCCAGCGACGGCATCGCCCAGAGGGCCCCGCGCAGGTACTCGGTCGCCGCCTCCCGCCGCACGCCGCCACCCCCTCCCTGTCGTCAGGGTCGCGCTGACTCCCATCCCGGTCAACGGTTTAGGCTCGGAGCGTGGTGGGCGGCGTACCGGTGGAGTTGCTGGCGCATCTGCGGCGTGCGCGGGATGTTGCTGACCGCAACTATGCGGAGCCGCTGGACCTGGCCGAGCTGGCCGCCGCGGCCGGGGTGTCGAAGTACCACTTCCTGCGCTGTTTCGCGGCCGAGTACGGCGAGACGCCGATGCAGTACGTGACCCGGCGGCGGATCGAGCGGGCCAGCGACCTGCTCCGGGCTACCAACCTGACCGTCACCGAGGTGTGCGGCCTGGTCGGGTACAGCAGCATCGGGTCGTTCTCGCAGCGGTTCACCGAACTCGTCGGGATGAGCCCGTCGGAGTACCAGCGGACCCAGTCCGGGGCCCGGATCCCCGGGTGCTTCGTGTTCATGCTCGGGCTGAAGTCCGCAATTCCGGAGAAGCCGGAGGCGGGTGCCGGGCCCTACCGTCGTACCGAGAGCAACGACGAGGAGGAACCATGATCACGAACATCAGCCTGATGAGTGTCTTCGTGACCGACATCGACGAGGCGAAGGCCTTCTACACCGACAAGCTCGGGTTCGTGCTGAAGACGGACATCGCGCTGTCGGAGTTCCGCTGGTGCACCGTGCACCATCCCGACCACCCGGAGCTCGAGCTCCAGCTCGCGCTGCCCGGCCCGCCGCTCGACGACGAGGCCACCGCGGCGATCCGGCGGATGATGGCGAAGGGCACCATGCACGGGTTCGGCATCGCGACCGACGACTGCCGCAAGACCTTCCAGGAGCTGGTCGCCAAGGGCGTCGAGTACATCCAGGAACCGAGCGAACGCCCGTACGGCGTCGAGGCCGTCCTGCGCGACAACTCCGGCAACTGGCTCGTCCTGGTCGAGGCGAAGCCCTACAGCGCTGAGGATTTCGCCTGACCCCTGAGCCGGCCCCGGTTGTTCGCGGGCCCTGTGTTCCGGCATGGTGACCCGATGGACATCACGGTCGATCCGGTCGGGATCACCCCGCCGTACGAGCAGGTGCGGTCGCAGATCGAAGGGCTGATCCGGGCTGGCGAGCTGGCCAAGGGGACTCGGCTGCCCACGGTGCGGCAGCTGTCGCTGGATCTCGGGCTGGCGGTGAACACGGTGGCGCGCGCGTACAAGGAGCTCGAGGCGGACCGCTTGGTCGAGACCCGCGGACGGAACGGAACGTTCGTCCTCGCCGAGCGCAGCCAGGTAGACGACGCGGCCACCCACCGAGCCGCGGTCGCCCTGGCCGTCGCCGCCCGCCAAGCCGGCCTCAGCCTCGCCGAAACCACCGAGATCCTGCATCAGGCCTGGTAGTTCACCGCCGGGTGAGCTTGAACAGGAACCCGTGAGGTACCACCTGTTTTCGGCTCTTGTGTTGGATGTGTGGGTGATGCGGGCGCGTCGGGTCAGCGTGCAGCTCGACAGGTAGTGCACCGCGTCACGCCGTACACCCCGCCGACACCCACGCTCAGGTGCACTACCCATCCCCGGGACACCACCTGTCCAACCGCCCCCTTGCCCGATGCCGGCCCCAGTGGTGCGACAGGCGCACGAGGGGCTGGGACAGTCGCCGGAGGGTTGGGCAGTTGGCGGGAGTTGGGCAGCTGCCGGGGGCTTGGACAGGAAGCCGTGGGCGGGGACCTGCTATCTCCTGTCCCCACCCACCAGACGGTGTCCAAGCCCCCGCCTTCCCCCCACCTTCTCCCCGGACCGGCCAGCATCCGGACCAACCGGCCGCCCGGCCAGGATTCACGCGGTGCGAATCCAGCTCACACCCCCTCGGCTGACCTGCGAGCCGATCGCGGCCGGCGGCTGCGGCTCGCGGCTCCAGTTGCGGCTGGCGGGTTGGGTGGCCGCTGGCGGGTTGCAGCAAGGCAGCGGTGAAACAACCCGCCAGTCAGCGGCCCCAGGACTGCTGGGGTAGGTCCACGAACCCCGCGCGGGGGCAGGCAGGACTGCTGCGGTGAGCGCACCAACCTGCACGGGGACAGCAGGACTTCTGCGACCCACATCCAACACAAGAGCCGTTATTTCCTGTTCACACGAACCAGAAGGCGTGGCCGGCCTCGAGTCCCAACCGGAGGAACGCCGACCTGCGGTCAACCGCCGCGCGACAGCGCCCAGAGCGCGGGCGGTAGCGCGGGGATCGACTCCTGGATCGGAAACGATTCCAGATTGGATGGGTCAACGTTGTAACGAGCTATGTACAGGCTGTCTTGGCGTTGCTAATCTCCGGCTGATTTGACATCGATGTCAGTGACAGGAGAGTGGTCACGATGGTCTCGAGACGAACGTTCCTGGCGGGCAGTGGTGCGGTGACGGTGGGTGGGTTCGGGGTCTTCCAGCCCCTGTCCGCGGCCGCTGCCGACAACGCTGCCAGTGCTCTGGCCGGCGCTCAGGCGGGGTCCCGCCTGCTGCCTGCCTTCGGCCGGCCGGAGCGGTTGCACTACGGCGACGTCAGCAAGCTCAGTGGGGGTGATCAGACCCTGCTGACCACCTTGCAGGGCATCGTCAACCGTACGAAGCCCGAGCTGTACTTCCTGTTCAACCCCGGCGGTCCGGACGGTCCCGATGCCAAGTGGCTCGCGGACATGCGGCTGCCGACCACCCGGTACGACGATCCGCTCGAACTGGTGGCGAAGTACCGGAACCGGATCCGGGGCGCGATCGTTCACGATCCCGCCGTACCGGACTCGCTCAACGTCGCCACCACGCTGGCCGGTCTGGAGAACGCGGTCGTGGCGAGCGCGGACCAGGCGAAGGCGCACGGGCTGCGGATCGTGAAGGACCTGCGCGGCGACTTCGACGGCGACCGGGTGAAGACGTACCGCTGGCAGTTGGAGAACCTGTTCCCGCGGTGCAACCAGAAGCTGCTCACCGGCCTGCCGCCGACGATGGTGGTGCAGGCGGAGAACGTGGAGTGGCAGGAGATCGCGCGCGAGACCCGGCAGATCCGCGACTCGTCGAACCGCGGGACCTACGACCTGGACGTCTCGGCCAAGCTCGGCGACGACGGGGTGTACGTCCGGTTCGGGGACTCGTTCGGCGACGACGGTTGGGGTGCCTCGGTGCTCCAGGTCTCGGTGAAGGCGAACGGCACCGAGATCGCCCGGTTCCTGCCGAACACCCCGGAGGAGGCGCCGTACCTGTTCGAGGCCGCGAACTCGTCGATCGGTGGCGAGGGCAACCGCTTCGCCGACGGCGGCAACTACTGGATCTACCGCTTCGCGCCGCCGGCCGGGACGACGAGCCTGGTCGTATCGGTGGAGATGTGGAACCAGTACGTCGTGTCCGCGACCGACACCGCGCCGACCCGGATCGAGCCGTTCCCGTTCTTCCGCGACTACGTGGTGGCCAGCAAGGCCCTGGTGAGCTGGCTGCCGCCGAACGGCCCGACCGGCGACCTGCTGACCGAGCACTTCGACAAGGTCGGCCCGACCGCGCCGTACGCGGGCTGGTTCTCGAACGACGTCGCGGGGGAGTGGAGCGGTGTCGACCTGGCGTCGCAGGGCGGCTCGCCGGTGATCCCGGCGGACTTCTACATGAACGGCACCGTGCACTCCGGTTTCGTCGCGCCGATCTCGGACAAGGTCCGGCCGGTACGGCGGTTGCAGCCGCAGAACAAGGTGTACGTCACGCTCACCTTCGGCGAGGGCGACAACGTGCAGTACTGCCAGCGGCGGATGCGCGACATGTGGGACGACCCGCGCCGCGGCGAGGCGATGGTCAACTGGACGATCAGCCCGCTGCTCGCCGAGATCGGCCCGGGGCTGTTCAGCTACTACCAGCGGACCGCGACCGCCAACGACCTGCTGATCTGCGGACCGTCCGGCGCCGGGTACAGCTACCCGGGGTCGTGGCCCGCCGACCAGTTGGCCGCGTACCTCAAGCTGTCCGGGTCGTTCATGCGCCGGACCGGCATGGACCTCGTGTACGCCTACAACCACCGGGATGCGAACGGCTGGGTCGCGTTCCCGGAGGAGATTGCCCAGGGCTACAACGACTACACCCCGCTGCAGGGCATCATCCAGTCCTGGGAAGGCGGCGACCTCCTGGTCAAGCGCGGCGGTCTGCCGATCATCGGGAACTTCGGCGCACCCGGGAAGGCCGCTGAGTACAAGGCCGCCCTGGACGCGAAGATCGCCGACTGGGACGGCGCGAGCCCGCGGTTCATCGCGTGCGGTATCAACGCGTGGGGCTGGACTCCGTCCGACATCGCCGATCTGGCTCCGCTGCTGACGGACCCGTACGAACTGGTGCTCGGCAACACGTTCTTCGACCTGCTCAACAAGGTTCTGTAGGGAGACACGCTCCGGCGGGCGGTCCGCCAGCGCCCGCCGGAGCGTGGGTTCACCGGAACAGCTTGTGCGCGTTCCGCAGGGCGTTGGCGGCCACCTGCTTGCCGAGGGTCACCCCGACGGTGTCCGCCGTACGCGTGTGGATGCCGGACCAGACCCGCGCGTCGACGTTCTCGACGGTGAGCTGGTGCCAGTTGTCGTACGTGCGCGTCACGCCGGGTGCCGACGGACTGCCAATCGTGTACGGCGTCGCCGTACGTGCGCCGACCAGTGTGTTGAGCACCTGCTCCGCCGCCCCGGAGTAGGTGTTGTGCCCGCTCGGGTAGTCCGGGTGCGCGGGCGTGTTGTGCAGGGGCGTCCATGCGGCGTCAGTGGTCGCACGGATCGCGGTGACCGGACGCCAGGCCTGGTAGGCGTACTTCGTGTCAGACGTCGCGATCTGCGTGTCGACCGAGGCCACATGGAACAGTGCGACCAGCTTGGCGCGCTCGACGAGCGGACGTGCGGCCGCCTCGGCAACGGCCACCCGCAGGGGAGCGGTGTAGAGGACGTACGACGACCCGAGCCAGAACGTGGCCGTATCGGTCTGGGCCTGTGTGCGGGTGGTGCTGTTGAGCGCACCGTCGGCGCGGACCTCAGCGAGGTCACGGTTGTAGCGGGGCGAGCCCAGTGCGGGCGGCGGTCCCGGGCGGAACTGGTCGGCGCTCTTCAGCAGGAACGGCTTGGCCAGCCGGTTCCCGTACTGCGTTGCAGGGCTGTACGACGGCGGTGTGGGCTGCCAGACGCCTGGAGTTGGGGACGGCGGAGTGAAAGGCGCGTTGACCGAGGCCGGGTCCAGTCCGTCGCCGGCGCGTGCTGCCAGGACTTCCTTTGCCTGCTTGCGTCCTGCCGCAACTCCTGCAGTCTCTGCGGAGCCGTCGGGGATGCGGGCGAGCGTTGTGACTAGCGACTGGTCCAGCTCGGTCTTGCGGGCCGGGACGAGGGTCACCAGGGTCTCGTGGACCGCGCTGGCGAAGGCGGCTTCCTGGTACGGCGTGGATCCGCCCGGTGACCGCAGTACGGCGCGACTGGCGGCAAGCCAGCCGATCGCCCAGGTGCGGTTGTTGGTCACCTGGGTCGGCGCACCGGCCGCGGTGATGGTGTCAGCGGTGACGTCGTACCACTCGAGTGCGACATCCACCGTCGTGGCGGAGGCCGCTGGAACAGCCAGCAAGGTGGAGAAGGCAAGAGCGGGAGCTGCTGCCAGGGTGAGGTGTTTCCGTAGGGTTGTCACGCAGCGATGGTGACAGGGCACGACCCGTGTTTAATCCCTATATTACTATTTGGATACTAGACATTGCGCGGCCGCCCGGCGGGGGAAGCCGGGCGGCCGCTGGGGTGGGGGTCTTTACCAGTGGTGGGCGACGTCCACCACGAGGCGGGTGTTGCTGCCGGGCCCGGCGAGCGTGAAGACGCGGAACGGGAGGCGGGCGCGGACGCCGAGGCCGATGGTGGTCTGGCCTTCGAAGCTGCCGCCGTACGCGACCTGGCGGAAGGTGCTGAAGCCGGCGACGTTGGTCAGCTCGCGCTTGTTCGCGGGGCGGTACGTCGGCTGTCCGGCCAACGTGTGGGCGGGCGCGCGGACCACGATCTGGAGTTTCGCGCCACCGCGGAGCGGGACGACGAACCCGGATCCGTCCTGGGTGACGTTGGTGACGTAACGGACGTCGTATCCGGCGCTGCGGCCGCGGACGTCGACGACCAGCCGGTCGAAGCAGGCGTGCCGACCGGTGCGCACGTTGGTGATCGGCGCAGCGGTCATCCGGCTGTTGGTCTCGGGCAGTGAGCCCCAACCCTTGGGGCATGAGGCGGAGCTGGTCGCGACGGTGCGGGGGGCGGAGGTCGAGCCGGAGACGGCCGGTGCGGCGATCGCTGCGGCCGGGATCGCCATGATGGCGAGGGCGACGATGATCGTCTTGCGCGAGATGTGGTGGATGTTCATGATGTCCCCCCTTCCAGGACAAACGGTTAGACGCCGGTCTTCAGCAGTTGGTTGACTGCGAACATGACGCCAGACGAGCTGCTCGAGGTGTTCCACCGGCGGATCCGGTTGCCGGACGCCGACGCGATCCCCGGCTGGAAGACCGAGCATGTCGGCTTGGTGCATCGCTCGTACGTCGAAGGGCCCGACGGCGCCGGGTTTCTCGAGACGCCGCGCGGCCTCGGCGACGACCCGGACGCGGTGATCGCGGCCGAGATCGCGTTCTTCCGGGACCGTGGGTTGCCGTTCGAGTGGAAGACGTACGCGTACGACGAACCCGTCGACCTCGGCGACCGCCTGGCGAGGGCGGGGTTCACCGCCGACGATCCGGAGACTCTGATCCTCGGCGAGGTCGACCGGATCCTCGAGCGGCCGTCCGCCCTACCGTCGAAGGTGCGGTTGCGGGAGGCCGACGGCCCGGCCGACTACCACCGGATCGCCGTACTGATGGACACGCTGTGGCACAACGGCCTGGAGCGGATCGAGGAGCGGCTGGCGGGCGAAGCCCGGATGTTCCCGGACCGGTTGTCGGTCTACCTGGTCGAGGACGCGCTGAAGGGGCCGGACGGGCCGGCGGTGTCTGCGGCGTGGATCCGATTCCACCCCGGGACCGGGTTCGCGAGCCTGTGGGGCGGCGGCACGCTGCCGGAGTGGCGGCGGCAGGGCCTGTACGGCGCTCTGCTCGCCCACCGGGCCCGCTTGGCGAAGGAACGCGGGTACGAGTTCCTCCGCGTGGACGCCTCCGAGGACTCCCGCCCGATCCTCCAGAAACTGGGTCTCCACGGCGTCACCACGACCACGCCGTACAACTGGACCCCCTGACACGCCTACCTGCCGTACGGAACGACACGCCGAGGCTGTACGTTGCCGAATCATGGCTCTGAAGATCGCTTCTCGCTTCCGCCGGCTGCTGCAGCGCCCCGGCTCGATCAACCTCGGTCCGTACGAGCGGCTCACCCAGCTGGTCGGCGAGGCGGAGGAGTCGGTGCAGTCCCTGACCGACGAAGAGCTCACCGAGGCGGTGGGCGAGCTGCGCACCACCGGCGGGCTGCACGAGGACGAGCAGATCGAGTTCCTCGCACTGGGCCGGGAGGCCGGCCACCGCGCGATCGGTGAGCGGGCCTTCGACGGCCAGGTCGTCGGCGCGCTGGCGATGCTGCAGGGCCGGGTCGTGGAGATGGCGACCGGTGAGGGCAAGACGCTGGCCGGTGCGATCGCCGCCGCCGGGTACGCGATCGGCGGCCGCAAGGTCCAGGTGCTCGCCGTCAACGACTACCTGGCCCGCCGCGACGCGGAGTGGATGGGCCCGGTGTACGAGCTGCTCGGCGTGAGTGTGTCGCACGTCGGCCAGGCGTCCACGCCGGAGGAGCGCCGGGAGGCGTACCAGGCGGAGGTCTGCTACGTCCCGGTCAGCGAGGTCGGGTTCGACGTACTGCGGGACCGGCTGGTGGCCGACGTCGCCGACCGGGTCACGGTCGAGCCGGACGTGGCGCTGGTGGACGAGGCCGACTCGGTGCTGATCGACGAGGCCCGGGTGCCGCTGGTGCTCGCGGGTGCGACCCGGACCGAGGCGCTCGACGAGGACGTCGTACAGCTGGTCCGGACGCTGCGTGCGGGCGTGGACTTCGAGATCGACGGCGACGGCCGGACAGTCGCGCTGACCGACAAGGGCACGGACAAGGTCGAGGAGACGCTCGGGGGGATCAACCTGTACGAGGACGACAACCTCGACCGGCTGACCCAGATCAACGTCGCGCTGCACGCCGAGGTGCTGCTGCGCAAGGACGTCGACTACCTGGTCCGCGACGGCAAGGTCAGCCTGATCAACAACAACCGCGGCCGGATCGCCAAGCTGCAGCGGTGGCCCGACGGCCTGCAGGCGGCGGTCGAGGCCAAGGAAGCCGTGCCGGTCAGCGACTCCGGTGAGGTGCTGGACAGCATCACCGTGCAGGCGCTGGTCAAGGGCTACAAGACGCTCTGCGGCATGACCGGTACGGCGGTCGTCGTCGGGGAGTCCCTGCAGGAGTTCTACGACGTCGAGGTGGCCGTCGTACCGCCGAACAAGCCGAACGTCCGCAAGGACGACCAGGACCGGCTGTACCTGACCGTCGAGCAGAAGAACGCGGCGCTGGTCGAGCACATCGCCGAGGTGCACGAGACCGGGCGGCCGATCCTGATCGGGACGCACAGCGTGGAGGAGTCGGAGCAGCTCAGCGACCGGCTCGAGGCGGCCGAGATCCCGCACGTCGTGCTGAACGCGAAGAACGACGCCGAGGAGGCCGGCATCATCGCCGAGGCAGGTGTGCCCGGGACGGTGACGGTGTCGACGCAGATGGCCGGCCGCGGTACCGACATCCGGCTCGGCGGGCGCGACGAGTCGCACGACAAGGAGAAGGCGCTCGAGCTGGGCGGTCTCTACGTGATCGGGACCGGTCTGCACGCGTCGCGGCGGCTGGACGACCAGCTGCGTGGGCGGGCCGGGCGGCAGGGTGACCCGGGTGGATCGCTGTTCTTCGCGAGCCTGGCCGACGAACTGGTGACCCGGTACTCCGTTTCGTCGGGTCTGCGGCCGCATCCGGACGACGCCGGGCGGCTCACGGATCGCAAGTCGATCGGTGTGCTCGAGCACGCCCAGCGGGTCGCGGACGGCGCGAACGCGGAGCTGCACCGGACGACGTGGCAGTACCACCGGCTGACCGGTCAGCAGCGGGCGATCCTGCTCGACACCCGCGAGAAGGTGCTCACCGAGGACCTCGCCGCGACCGAGCTGGCCGAGAAGGCGAAGGAGCGGTACGACGAACTCGTCGAGGAACTCGGTGAGGACGTGGTGAAGGACGCCGTACGGCGGATCGCTCTGCACCACCTGGATCGCCGGTGGACCGACCACCTGGCGTACCTGGCCGACCTGCGGGAGGGCATCCACCTGCGGTCGCTGGCCGGCGGCATCGTGCACCTGAAGCCGATCGACGAGTTCAACAAGTCCGCGATCGCGTCCTTCGACACCCTGGTCGCCGACGCCTGGGCCGACGCAACCGAGAGTTTCAAGACCGCTGAGATCACCGCGGACGGCCTGGACGAGGAGGCGAGCGGTGTCCCACGCCCGACCGCCACCTGGACCTATCTCGTCAACGACAACCCGTTCGGCACCGAGGCGGACCGGATCCTCGGCCGCCTCCGCAACGCCATCAAGCCGGAGTCCGCGGCCGAGTCCGAGGAGATCCTCCCGGAGACCTTCGACGAGGACGATCTGCCGGAAGAGCTCCGCGACCTCGACGACGAGGACCTCCCCGAGGAACTCCGCGCGGCCGACGACGAGGACCTCCCCGAAGAACTCCGCGCGGCCGACGACGAGCTGGACGACGAGGAGGACCCGAAGGACAGCAAGAAATAACTGTCCGTAGGGGTAGGTAGGCTCTCATCCGTGAGTGAGGGCTTGTTCGAGATTCCGGGTGCTCCCGCGCCTGCCCGGGGCGGCGGGAGTCTCGCCGACATGGATCACACGGCTGCTCCACTGGCCGTGCGGATGCGGCCTCGGAGCCTGGACGAGTTGGTGGGGCAGCAGCATCTGCTGGCGCCTGGGTCACCGCTGCGGCGGCTGGTCGAGGGCGATCAGCCGATGTCGTTGCTGCTGTGGGGTCCGCCGGGGACCGGCAAGACGACCATCGCAGCGGTGGTTTCGCACCAGACGAACCGGAAGTTCGTGGAGTTGTCGGCCGTCACCGCGGGCGTGAAGGACGTTCGGCAGGTGATCGACGCGGCGCGGCGGGATCTCGCGCGAGCCACCGGAGCGGTCGAGACGGTGCTGTTCATCGACGAGGTGCACCGGTTCACGAAGGCTCAGCAGGACGCGTTGCTGCCCGGCGTGGAGAACCGCTGGGTGACCCTGGTCGCCGCGACCACCGAGAACCCGTTCTTCTCGGTGATCTCACCACTCCTCTCGCGATCACTCCTGCTCACCCTCGAATCGCTGACCGACGACGACATCGCCGTACTGCTGGACCGGGCGCTGACCGACGAGCGCGGGCTGAACGGCGAGTTCGAGCTCGCGCAGGATGCGCGTGACCACCTGCTCCGGATGGCCGGGGGAGACGCCCGGCGGGCGCTGACCTACCTGGAGGCCGCGGCCGGTGGGGCGCGGGCGAAGGACGCCGCGGTCATCGACCTGAAGACGCTCGAGACGGCGGTCGACCGGGCCGCGGTGCGGTACGACCGGGCCGGCGACCAGCACTACGACGTGGCGTCGGCGTTGATCAAGTCGATCCGGGGTTCCGACGTGGACGCCGCGATGCACTACCTGGCCCGGATGATCGAGGCCGGCGAGGATCCGCGGTTCATCGCCCGGCGGCTGGTGATCTCGGCGAGTGAGGACATCGGCATGGGCGACCCGACGGCGCTCGGGGTCGCGGTCGCCGCGGCCGAGGCGGTGCAGCTGATCGGCATGCCGGAGGCCCGGATCAACCTGGCCCAGGCGGTCGTGGCTCTCGCGCTGGCCCCGAAGTCCAACGCGGTGATCATGGCGGTCGACGCGGCCATCGCGGACGTGAAGGCCGGGAAGGTCGGGCCGGTGCCGCCCCATCTGCGCGACGCGCATTACGCCGGCGCGAAGAAGATCGGCCACGGCTCGTCGTACCAGTACTCCCACAACGACCCGCGCGGCATCGTCCCGCAGCAGTACGCTCCGGACGTGATCGACGGCACCGACTACTACAACCCCACCCGCCGCGGTGGCGAGGCGGCGTACGCGGACCGGGTCGCGAACATCCGCAAGATCCTCCGGGACCGCAAGTGAGCCGCGCGACCGACCACATCGACGCGTTCAACCACGCCGTCACCACCGGCGACTGGGACACCTTCGCCGAACGCTTCGCCCCCGACGCGACCATGACCTTCGTCAACGTCCCAGCGGGTCCGTTCGAGGGCCGTCCGGCGATCGCGCAGGCATACCGTGCGAACCCACCGACCGAAACCATGACTCTGATCGACGGCGAGCACCGTTTCCGCTGGGCGGGCGGGGGCACCGGCACCCTGCACCTCACCTGGGCACCGGACGGAACAGTTCAGACACTCACCGTCACCTTCGACTAGCGCCCCGCCATCCGGCACATCGGCCACGATGTCGGAGGGTTTTCGAGACCTGCGGGGGTAAATCCCTCCAGGGTCGCCCGCAGAACCCTCCAGAGTTGGGGGTGCAGGTTGATTCAAACGGTCAGGTGGGTAGGCTGCCTATCGGCCTGGGGGTGAAAGGTTTGGTTTTGAGGCAGTTCAACCCGCCCCCCGGTTGGCCGGAACCGCCAAATGTGCGGTGGCGCCCGCCGAAGAACTTCACACCCGATCGCTCCTGGCCGAGTCCACCGGCCGGCTGGGCCTTCTGGGTCGACCAGGACGGCCAACCGGTCCGCGGACCGATCGGCCGGTACGGCGGCCCGCCCGTCGGCAAGCTCAGCGCCCTCGTCGCGAGCGCGCTGGCGCTGGTCGGCCTGCTCTTCGTCGTCCCGTTCGGCGGCCGCGAGACGGCGACCACCACCTCCCCGCCGCCGGCCCCGACGGAGTCCCAGAACACGATCTCGAACGACGGTACGACGACGAGACCGCCGGTCGGGAAGCCCTTCGGCAGCTCGCCCGACGAGGCGACGACCACTCCGACCGAGGGCGCGCGGACGCAAGAGCCGTCCCGGTCGGGCTCGCGGACGTCTGACCCGGTCACCGAGTGGTTCCCGGCGACTCAGGGGTCCACGACACCGGCCGCGCCGGCACCGCCGTGGACGGCTCCGACGTCGCCCACACAGTCAACGACGACGGCACCGAGCAGTCCCTCCACGACGGCACCGAGCCCGACCGCGTCCAGTACGTCGCAGCCGTCGCCGAGCCCGACGCAGTCCACCGCGCCGGCGCCGACCCCGACGCAAACCACCGCGCCGGCGCCGACTCCGAGCCCGACAGCGACCAAGCCGACGCCGGGCAAACCCACCAAACCGGGCAAACCCACCAAGACCACCACGAGCCCGAGCCTGCTCCCGATCCCGCTTCCAACGGGGCTCATCGAGCTGAGCCCGACCGGGTGACAGTGCCACGTCGCGGCGCCACCTGCACAGCCCTGCGTGCATGGTGACGCCCGCGACGTAGCCGAGCCCGGCTGGGTGACACCAGGGAGTTGCCCGGCCGGGCCCGGGTGAGACCGTCGATCCACCCGGTCTGTTGGTTTGGTGAGCGACTGTGATCTGAGGGATGGTGTCCTGGAGCGGACTGAGGTATGGCCGCGCGATAAGGTCGGGCGGTCCGCGAGGCCGCAACGGAAGGTGGATCGTTTCCCATGAGCGTCGGTGAAGTCGCGGGGCTGATAGCCGCCTGCGCGCTGCTCATCCTGGTGGGTCTGCTGGCCTATCCGATCCTGAAGCTGGGCAAGGTGTTCGACGAGACCCGGATCATGGTCAAGGGCGTCTCCGACTCGAGCATCCCACTGCTCGGCGAGGTGACCACCACCGTGACCACGACCAACGCCCAGTTGGCCAAGGTCGACACCATCACCGACAACGCGACCACGGTGACCACGAACGCGGCGGCCCTGATGTCGCTGTTCTCGGCGACCGCCGGCGGCCCGCTGGTGAAGGCGGCCGCGTTCTCGTACGGCGTCCGCAAGGCGCTCGGCGACAGCCAGCGCAAGGACGTCACCCGGCGAGTGAAGGAAGAGATGAAGGCGGAGCGCAAGGCACGCAAGCGGGGTGACGTCCGATGAAGCGGATCTTCTGGCTGACCATCGGCATCGTGGTCGGTGTGTACGCCGTGACCCGGCTGAAGAAGCGCGCCCAGGTGCTCGCCCCGGAGAGCCTGCAGGAGTCCGCGGCCAAGGTGGCCGCCGCGATCCGGCACTTCGGCGACGAGGTGCGCGAAGGCATGGCCGAACGGGAGACCGAGCTGCGCGACGCGCTCGGCATCGACACGCAGCGCCCTGCCTCCGGCCCCACCCCAAACCACCCTGCAGACACGCGTGAGGACTACCGGTAACACCCATGGAAACCAGTGAGATCAGGCGGCGGTTCCTGCAGTACTTCGAGGACCGCGGCCACACCGTGGTGCCGAGTGCGCCGCTGCCGTCGCCGGACCCGAACCTGCTGTTCAACGTGGCCGGCATGGCCCAGTTCGTGCCGTACTTCGTCGGCCAGCAGACGCCGCCGTACTCGCGGGCGACCAGTGTGCAGAAGTGCGTCCGGACCCTCGACATCGACGAGGTCGGCAAGACCACCCGGCACGGCACGTTCTTCCAGATGAACGGCAACTTCTCCTTCGGCGACTACTTCAAGGAGAAGGCGATCGAGTACGCCTGGGACCTGGTCACCCGGTCCCAGAACGACGGCGGCTACGGCTTCGACGAGTCGGTGCTGTACGCCTCGGTGTACTACGAGGACGACGAGGCGATCGACCTGTGGAAGCGGGTCGCCGGCCTGCCCGACGACCGGATCGTCCGGCTCGGCATGAAGGACAACTTCTGGTCGATGGGCATCCCGGGCCCGTGCGGCCCGTGCTCGGAGATCCTGATCGACCGCGGCCCGGAGTTCGGCGCCGACCGGGACTGGGAGGCGGGCGACCGCTACCTGGAGTTCTGGAACCTGGTCTTCATGCAGAACATCCGCGGTGAGGGTGGCGGCAAGGAGGGCTACCCGATCCTCGGCGAGCTGCCGAAGAAGAACATCGACACCGGTCTCGGCCTGGAGCGGGTGGCCTACCTGCTGCAGGGCGTCGACAACATGTACGAGATCGACGAGATCTACCCGGTGATCGAGAAGGCGTCCGAGCTGAGCGGCCGCAAGTACGGCGCCGATCACACCGACGACGTGCGGTTCCGGGTGGTGGCCGACCACGTCCGCAGCGCGCTGATGCTGATCGGCGACGGCGTGAACCCGGGCAACGAGCAGGGCGGCTACGTGCTGCGCCGGCTGCTCCGCCGCGCGATCCGCTCGATGCGCCTGCTCGGCTACGAGGACCCGAGCCTGGTCGAGCTGCTGCCGGTCAGCCTGGAGCAGATGACGAAGTCCTACCCGGAGCTGGAGTCCGACTTCGGCCGGATCAGCCAGGTCGCCTACGCCGAGGAAGAGGCCTTCCGCCGGACCCTCACGGCCGGCACCAGCATCTTCGACATCGCGGTCCGCGACACCAAGGCCGGCGGCGCGCACCAGCTGGAGGGCGCGAAGGCGTTCCAGCTGCACGACACCTACGGCTTCCCGATCGACCTGACCATCGAGATGGCCGCCGAGCAGGGCCTGAACGTGGACACCGAGGGCTTCAAGGCGCTGATGAAGGAACAGCGCGAGCGGGCCAAGGCGGACGCGCGGGCGAAGAAGGCCGGTCACGCGGACACCTCGGGCTACCGGGAGCTGCGCGAGAAGGGCGTCACCGAGTTCACCGGTTACCAGGAGCTGGCGACCGACTCGCAGGTCCGCGGTGTGCTGCGCGAGGGCGTGGTCGCGCCGGCCGCCGAGCAGGGCGAGACCGTCGAGGTGGTGCTGGAGAAGACCCCGTTCTACGCGGAGTCCGGCGGCCAGATCGCCGACGAGGGCCTGATCGTCGCCGACGGCGTGAAGCTCAAGGTGCTCGACGTACAGAAGCCGGTCAAGGGCCTGATCGTGCACAAGGTCGAGGTCGTCGAGGGTGTCCTGACGCCAGGCCTGGACGTGCACGCCGAGGTCGACCACGAGTGGCGGGTGTCCGCGTGCCAGGCGCACTCCGGCACGCACGTCGTGCACGCGGCGCTGCGGCAGGTGCTCGGCCCGAACGCGTTGCAGAGCGGTTCGTACAACAAGCCCGGGTACCTGCGGCTCGACTTCGCTTGGTCGTCGGCGCTGGACCAGGCGACCCGGTCCGAGATCGAAGAGGTCGCGAACCTGGCCGTCCGCCAGGACCTGCCGGTCTCGGCGCAGTACATGACGTTGCCGGAGGCCCGGGACTGGGGCGCGCTGGCGCTGTTCGGCGAGACGTACGACGAGCAGGTCCGGGTCGTGGAGATCGGTGGCCCGTGGTCGCGTGAGCTCTGCGGTGGCACGCACGTGAAGCACTCGTCCCAGGTCGGTGCGCTGACCGTGACCGGTGAGTCGTCGGTCGGCGCCGGTGTTCGCCGGCTCGAGGCGTTCGTCGGCATGGAGGCGCTGCGCTACCTCGGCAAGGAGCGCGCGCTCGTCCGGCTGCTGAGCGAGAACCTGAAGGCCCGGCCCGAGGAGCTGCCCGCGAAGGTGGCCGACCTGGCCGAGCGGCTGCGGGTCGCGGAGAAGGAGCTCGAGCGGGTGCGCGCCGGCCAGGTGCTGGCGGCCGCCGCCGAGCTGTCCGCGAACCCGAAGGACGTCTTCGGGGTCCAGTACGTCGGTCATCGCGCACCGGACGGTGTGAACGGCGGGGACCTGCGCAAGCTGGCCCTCGACGTCCGCGGCCGCATGGCGGCCGACAAACCGGCCGTGGTCGCCGTACTGAGCGTGAACGACGGCAAGCCCGGTGTGGTGATCGCGCTCAACGACACCGCGCGCGAGTGGCGGCTGAAGGCCGGTGACCTGGTCCGGGTCGCGGCCGAGAAGCTGGGCGGCCGCGGTGGCGGCAAGGACGACGTCGCGCAAGGCGGCGGCACCGACCCGGCGGGCGCCGACGACGCGCTGTCCGCGGTCGAGCACACCATCGGCCAGCTCGTGACGGGTTGATGCGTTCCTGATGAGATCTGGTGTGCGGATTGCGCTCGACATCGGCGACGTCCGGATCGGCGTCGCCAGCAGCGATCCGCACGGAATCCTGGCCACCCCGGTGGAGACGATCCGCCGGGGGCCCGGAGATCTGGATAGGATCGCCGCACTCGCCGCCGAACTGGAGGCGGTCGAGATCGTGGTCGGCCTGCCGCGCTCGCTGTCCGGGGGCGAAGGACCGGCCGCGGTGAAGATCCGGGAAACGGCGGAGCTGGTGCGGGCTAAGGTGCAGGAGGGCAACTCGGGGACGGCGGTGCGCCTGGTGGACGAGCGGTTCACCACGGTCACGGCCGAACGAATGCTGCGGGAACGGGGAAAGAAGGGCTCCAAGCGGCGGGCCGTGGTCGACCAGGCCGCGGCGGTCGTGATTCTGCAACACGCTCTCGACGTGGAGCGCGAGACTGGGAACCCACCCGGGAGGCCTCTGTGAACAGAACACCGGTGGACGACGACGTGACGGATGGTGACGATCTGAGCACCGGCCTCGGGCTGCGGCCGGAGAGCCGGGTCGATCGCCGCGCGAGCCGCCGCAAGGCCCGGGCCCGCCGCGGGTTCGGCTGCTTCGCCGGCCTGATCTCGCTGGTCGTCGTCGGCGCGCTGGTGGCCGGAGCCGTGATCGGCTTCGGCAAGGGCCGGGACGCGCTGGAGCAGATGTTCGCCGCCCCCGACTTCCAGGGCGCCGGCAAAGGGTCGGTCGTGGTCGAGATCACCCAGGGCCAGAGCGCGCAGGCGATCGCGGACACGCTGGAGAAGAAGGGCGTGGTGAAGAGCGCCAAGGCGTTCGAGCGGGCGGCCCGGGACGACCCGCGTTCGCGCCAGCTGCAGGCCGGCACCTACACGCTGCGCAAGGAGATGTCGGCCAAGGCCGCGCTCGAGCTGATGCTGGACACCGGCAAGTCGATCCTGGTCACCCGGATCGGGTTCCGGGCCGGCCTGACCAAGGCCGAGGTCAGCGAGACGCTGCAGAAGTCGCCGAAGCTGAAGCTGCCCGCCGGCGCGGCCGCGACCGCGTTGTCGAAGCCGGCTTCGCTGGGTCTGCCGGCGTACTCGCACAACAACGCCGAGGGCTTCCTGTACCCGGGCACGTACGACGTGTCGAAGGGCGCGACGGCGTACACGATCATCAAGATGATGACGGCGAAGTACGCGGCGACCGCGGCCGAACTGGACCTGGCGGGGACGGCCAAGCGCAAGAAGCTGGACCCGTACCAGGCGGTGATCGTGGCCAGCATCATCGGCGCGGAGACGAACCGCCCGCAGGACTACGCCAAGGTGTCGCGGGTGATCTACAACCGGATGCGGGCCGGCATGCGGCTGCAGATGGACTCGACCATCCACTACGTGGTCGGGCGGGACGGCGGTGTGTTCACCACGCCGGAGCAGCGCGACATGGACTCGCCGTACAACACGTACAAGGTGAAGGGCCTGCCGCCGACGCCGATCAACTCGCCCACCAAGGACACGTTGCGCGCGGCGCTCAACCCCGCCCAGGGCACGTGGCTGTACTTCACCCTGATCAACCTGGACACCGGTGAGACCGCCTTCGCCAGCACCAAGGCCGAGCACGACGCCAACGTGGACAAACTGAAGGCCTGGTGCCAGTCCCACAAGGGCCGCTGCTGATGACCCGTTGTTTGGTTCTGGGGTCGCCGATTGCGCATTCGTTGTCGCCGGCGATGCATCGGGCGGCGTATGCCGCGCTCGGGCTGGATTGGCAGTACGACGCTTTCGAGGTCGGCGAGGACGAGTTGCGCGGGTTCGTCGCGTCGCTCGGGGACGACGTCCGTGGTCTGTCGCTGACGATGCCGCTGAAGCGGGTCGCGCTGGATCTGGTGGACACGGTCGATCCGGTCGCGGAGTTGATCGGCGCCGCGAACACGATGCTGTTCGAGCCGGACGGATCCCGGTCGGCGCACAACACCGACGTACCCGGGCTGGTGAACGCCTTCGCCGAGCGCGGGATCACCGCCGCCGACTCCGCCGTCGTGCTGGGCGGCGGGGCGACCGCCGCGTCCACGCTGGCGGCCTTGCGTGGCTTGAAGGTCAGCGAGGTGACGGTCGTCGTCCGGGACATCTCCAGGGCCGAGCGGCTGCTGGATTTGGCCGCCGAGCTGGGCCTGAAGACGTCGGTCGCGGACTTCTCGCAGGTCGAGCAGATCGGCGGGTTCGACCTGTGCATCTCGACGCTGCCCGGCGGCGCCGTCGACCCGTGGGCCGAGCACTTCGCCGGCGTCGCGCCGGTGGTGTTCGACGTCGCGTACCACCCGTGGCCGACCGGGCTCGCGATCGCGGCGCACCGAATCGGTACAGAGCTGTTGAACGGTCTTGATCTCCTCGTGCATCAGGCGACCCTCCAGGTGGAGATGATGACCGGTAGGTCGCCGGCGCCCCTGGCGGCCATGAGGACCGCCGCCCGTGAGGAGCTCGACGATCGTGGGCCAGTTTGACCGCCGCACACTGCTGAGGGCAGGAGTTGTCGTCACTGCCGGAGCGCTGACGAGCTGCTCCGACACCAAGCCCGCGGCCGCGGCGCCGAACTGGAACAGCTTCTCCCGCTCGCTCAAGGGCCGGCTGTACCTGCCGTCGAGCTCCGGCTACGCCGCCTCGCACCAGCTGTTCAACCCGCGCTGGGACTCGGTCCAGCCGGCCGGTGTGGTGAAGGCCGCGAACGCCACCCGCTGCCGACCGGCACCTGCCCGACCGTCGGGGTCGCCGGGCTCTCGCTGGGCGGCGGGATGGGCATCCACACCCGGGCGGCGGCGGTCGTGCGCGGCTGGCAGAAGTTCGCCCAGTCGGCGCCGATCACCTCCTGGGGCAATCTGCACATCGATGCCCGCAGCAACGGAACGCTGTCGATCCACGTGCTTGGCATCTCCACCACCGGCAACGCGGCGGCCGCGGCCGCGCAGTTGGAGTCGTTCGTCGGGGCCAAGGCGTCGACGCGGTCGATCACGGTCAAGACCCATATGGAGGCGGTCCGGTACCTCGGTGGCGGGACGACCAGCCCGCGGACCGGATTCCAGGCGGGTTCCGACGTACTGAAGGGCCCGATGGACGCGGCGACGATCACCGCGCTGCTCGGGGCAGTGAAGGCGGCGGCGCGGGCCAAGACGCCGGCGTCGGCGATCATCGACCCGCTCGGCGGGCAGGCGGCCAAGCAGCCGAGCGGCGGATCGTCCTGGGCCTGGCGGTCGGCGCTCGGCGTGATCCAGTGGTACTCGTCCGCCCAGGGCCGAACCGCGCAGACCTTCATCACCAACGGCCATCGCGCGGTCAGGAAGTACTCCGCCGGCGGCTACGTGAACTACGTCGAGAACGGCCGCTCGGTCAGCACCTACTACGGCGCCAGCCTGGCCCGCCTGCGCACAGTCAAGAAGAAGTACGACCCGGCCAACTTCTTCCGCACGCTGTACACCCTTGTCTAGCTAGTCTCCGCCCATGAGGTTTTGGCGGGGCGTCGCGGGTGTGCTGGCTCTCGGGTTCGTTGCGGCTGGGGTGACGCCTGCGTGGGCCTGCGCGTGCGGCGGCTACCTGCCCGACCAGGAGTCGCGAGCTCGGGCGTACGGCGAGAACGCGCTGGTCCGCCACGTGGGCGGCACCGAGGAGATCACGCTGTCGATGGCGATCAACGGGTCGTCGAAGAAGGCGGCCTGGATCATGCCGGTGCCGTCCGAGGCCAAGGTCGAGCTCGGCGAGCAGGCGCTGTTCAACCGGCTGCAGTGGATGACCCGGGAGCGGGTCGAGAGGCGCAAGACGTACTGGCCGTTCCGGGACCTCGGCATCATGGGGAGCGGCCGTGACGGCGCCGGCGCCGCGGCTCCCAGCAGCGGGGTGAACGTGCGGGAGCAGATGGTGCTCGGGCCGTTCGAGGTCGTTCGCCTGACCGGCACCAGTGGCGCCGCGGTGATCGACTGGCTGCGCTCGAACGCGTACGTCGTACCGCCCACGCTGGCCGCGAACCTCACGCCGTACCTGGCCGAGAAGTGGGAGATCGTCGCGGTGAAGCTCGCGCCGAAGCAGCCGGGCGAGAGCATGAGCGGGGCGACCCCGCCGCTGAAGCTGACCTTCGCTTCGGAGCGGATCGTCTACCCGATGCGGCTCAGCAAAGGCGCGACGTCCGACCAGACGGTCACTGTGTACGTCGCTGCCGAGCATCGCGTCGACGCGACCCAACTGCCGGACGCGGCCGTGAAGCCGGAGCTCCTGTACGCCGGTCGCGTCGAGGACGAGGCGTTGCCGGCGCCGGCCAACTACCTGACCGCCTACACGGCCGAGTACGACGAGCCGGGCCGGATCACCGACGACTTCGTCTTCCAGCGGGCCGCGACGGACGAGGAGTTCCAACGCGTCAGGTACGTCACGGTCAACGACGGCCTGTGGAGCACGGTCGGCATCCTGCTGGGCGGCCCGCTGCTGCTCGGCGTCGCCGCGGCGGTCATCGCCAGGATCCTGGTACGGCGGTCGTCCACAGGCCGCGCGTAGCAGTCCGCGGAAATCGTCTAGGCTCCTGGATCGTGCCGGCTGAGAACGCGTTGCTCGCCGCAGGGGCCGGTGTGGCCCTCTGCGGTCCCGCGGCGTACCTGCTCGGCCCGTGGCTGATGCGGCGGATCCCCGAGCCGTCGCTGGACGAGGGCGAGACCAAGATCCCGTACGCGGACCTGGCCGGGCGGCGGGCGGCGTACTGGTGTGGTCTCCTGGCGGCCGTGTCCGGGGGGCTTCTCGGCTGGATGCTCGGGACGACCCCGGTGCTGGTCGCCTGGCTGCTGCTCGCTGTGTCGGGCGCCGTGCTCGGGTACATCGACGCGCGGACGCGGTACTTGCCGTCGGCGATCATCTGGCCGTCGTACGTTCTCGTTGGGCTCGCGCTGCTAGGCGCGGCCATGGTGTCGGGGGAGTGGGGCTCGTTGCGGCGCGCGGTGATCGCGGGCGCGATCGGGTTCGTCGTGTTCTACGTGCTGTGGTTCGTGTTCCCGCGCGGCGTCGGCTTCGGTGACGTGCGGCTGTCCGGCTTGCTCGGGCTCGCGCTCGGCTGGCTGGGCTGGGGCGAGTTCATCACCGGCCTGTACGGCGGCTTCTTCCTCGGCGCGGTCGTCGGGATCGCGTTGATCGTGACCAAGGTGATGACCCGCAAGCAGATGGTCCCGTTCGGTCCGTTCATGCTGATCGGCGCGCTGGGCGGCGTCGTCCTCGGTGGACCACTCGCGGAGTTGTACGTCGGATAGCGCGGGCGACAACCGTCGGAGTTGTTGCCCAAGGCACCGGCCGCGCTGCTGTCCAGCGCGCAACACCTTCCGGCACAAGCTGTCGATCGAGGGTCACCAGCCGGGGTAGCGGGTCCGCCACCTGCGGTCGGGGTTGTAGTCGCCGTGCAGCCGGCTGGGTTTGGTGAACTCCAGGGCGAAGTCGTCGGCCAGCTCGAGGATCACTGGCCGGCCCTCGATGGCGAAGACGAGCTCTGGCGGCAGCGCCGTCTCGCCGTGGAGGGCGCCCAGGATGTTCCCGCAGATCGCGCCGGTGGAGTCGCTGTCGCCGGTGTGGGTGACGGACAGCGCCAGCGCATCCAGGAACTGCTCGGGCTCTGGGTAGGCCAGGGCCGCGTAGACGCCGATGGCGAGCGCCTCCTCGGCGACCCAGCCGCCGCCCAGTTGCTCGACAGTCACCGGTCCGTGGCCGGGTGCTGTCGCCGCGAGTTTGCGGGCGGCTGCGAGCGCCGCACTGGTCTCCTCGTGGCGGGGTCGCTGGGTGAGCACGGCGGCGGCCGCGTCCAGGGCGGTGTTCAGGTCGGCGCCTTCACAGATCTCGCGGACGATGACGGCCAGCGCACCGGAGGCGAGCTTGCCGGTCGGGTGGCCGTGTGTGTAGCCGGCGGCGTCGGCGGCCGCGTCGAACACCCAGTCGCGTTCGAACCACGTCGACGGGAGCAGCCCGAACGGCGCCACCCGCATCACCCCGCCGCAGCCCTTCGAGTCGTTCTCGGCCGGCGCCCCGAACTGCTCGATCTTGGGTTCGCCCTTGCGAGCCGTTGTCAGCGCGCTGAGGCAGGTGTTGCCGGGCGCGCGGCGCGCGTACAGCCATTGCTCGCCCTGCAACCAGCCGTCGCGTTCACCGCTCGGACCCGGCAGTGTCTGCGTGTCCAGCCAACGGTCGTAGGCGTGGTGGACGACGGCCACCGTGAAGCCGATCCCGCGGTCGGTCCGCACACCGGCCCGGATGAGTCCTTCGATCGTGAACAGCGTCATCTGGGTGTCATCGGTGATCGTCCCGGGCGGCCAGCCGGCCGAGCCGGACACGAAGGTCCGTAGCCGATCGGGGTGCGCGGCAACGATCGACCGCCCGCTGTCGAACTCGACCGGAGCCCCCAGCGCGTCGCCGATCGCCCCACCCAGCAGGCAGCCGCGAATCCGCGCCCGCCACGTCTCCTCCGCAGCCCGGTTCATGCCACGACCCTATCGACGGTGGTGTCAGCGCTACCCCGAAGACGGGTTCCAGCGCCAGTTCGCGCGCAGCCGATCGCTCCTACGGTCGTTGGGAGAGCGAAAGGAGCACATGATGACCACCGCATTCCGCCGTACCGCCGGGCGCATCGCCGCCGCCGGGCTCGCCACCGCGGCCCTCACCGGCGCCGCCATCGCCGGCGCCCAGGCCGCCCACGCATCGACGGGCTGCACGGAATCCACCCTCGGCAAGACCTTCGACGTCGTCCTCTCGTTCCGCGACGCCCTCTCCTCCGACACCTCCCACGCCTGCCTGCGCCGCCGGTAATTCCTCCGCGCTGGAGAATTCTGTCCAGTCTGTCTAGACTGTTCCGCGAGGTGATGGATGATGGCGATCGCGGGGCAATGGCAGCTGCAAGAGGCGAAACAACATTTCAGCGAGCTGATCCGGGCCGTGCATGCCGACGGTCCGCAGTTCGTGACGAAGCACGGCCGTGAGGTCGCCGTCGTGCTGGACATCGTGGACTATCGGCGAATGACGGGAGCGGAACTGGTGGTTGATTTCAAGGACTTCCTGGCCTCGGCGCCCGACCTGACCGTGCTCGAGATCGAGCGCTCGGACACTCCGGTGCGGCAGGTCGATTTCGAGTGAACTACCTGCTCGACACCAACGTGGTGTCTGAGTTCCGGAAGAAGGCTCCGCACGCCGGAGCCTCGGGCTGGATCAGCTCGGTGCGGTCGAGTGACCTTTATCTGAGTGTGCTGGTGGTCGGCGAGCTCCGGCAGGGGATCGAGCGACTCGCGACGCGCGATCAGGCGCAAGCCAGGGGGATCGACGAGTGGACCCAGCGGCTGGTCAAGGGATACGGCGATCGCATCATCCCGGTGACCGTGGAGGTCGCCGAGACGTGGGGCCGGCTCAACGCTCGCTCACCGCTGCCCCTGGTGGACGGGCTACTGGCCGCGACCGCCTTGGCGTACGACTGGACGCTCGTCACCGGCAACGTCGCAGATGTGGCGCGGACCGGTGTGCGGCTGCTCAACCCGTTCGAGCTCGCTGCCCAGTGAGACCGGGGTCCGGGCGGTGGGACGTGCGTGGAAGAATCGGGGCATGCTGCGCTGGCTTACCGCCGGCGAGTCGCACGGACAAGCGCTCGTCGCCGTACTCGAAGGTCTTCCCGCAGGCGTCAAGGTCACCACGGACGACGTGGCCGACGCCCTGGCTCGTCGTCGGCTGGGGTACGGCCGCGGCGCCCGGATGAAGTTCGAGCGGGACGAGGTGACGTTCGTCGGCGGGTTCCGGCACGGGCTGTCGCTGGGCAGCCCGATCGCGATCCAGGTCGGCAACACCGAGTGGCCGAAGTGGGAGCAGGTGATGGCGCCCGACCCGGTCGACCCGGAGACGCTGGCCGACCTGGCCCGGAACGCGCCGCTGACCCGCCCGCGCCCCGGTCACGCCGACCTGGCCGGCATGCAGAAGTACGGCTTCGACGAGGCGCGCCCGGTGCTCGAGCGGGCCAGTGCCCGCGAGACCGCGGCACGGGTCGCGCTCGGCGAGATCGCGGCCCGCTTCCTCAACCAGGCGTACGGCGTGACCGTCGTCAGCCACGTGGTCGAGCTCGGCACGGTCAAGGCGCCGTACGGCGTGATCCCGGCGTACGGCGACGTCGCGAAGCTGGACGCGGACCCGGTGCGCTGCCTGGACGCGGACGCGAGCAAGGCGATGGTGGCCGAGATCGACACCGCGCAGAAGGCCGGTGACACGCTCGGCGGCGTCGTCGAGGTGGTCGTGGACGGGCTTCCGCCCGGCCTCGGCAGCTACGTGCACTGGGACCGGCGGCTGGACTCGAAGCTGGCCGGCGCGCTGATGGGCATTCAGGCGATCAAGGGCGTCGAGCTCGGCGACGGGTTCGAGCTGGCCCGGACGCCGGGGTCGAAGGCGCACGACGAGATCGTCGCCGAGGACGGCGTGGTCCGGCGGGCCAGCGCGCGCTCCGGCGGCACCGAGGGCGGCATGAGCACCGGTGAGACGCTGCGGGTGCGGGCGGCGATGAAGCCGATCGCGACCGTGCCGCGGGCGCTCCGCACGATCGACACCACCACCGGCGAGGCTGCGGCCGCGCACCACCAGCGCTCCGACGTGTGCGCCGTACCGGCTGCGGGCATCGTCGCCGAGGCGATGGTGGCGCTGGTGCTGGCCGAGGTCGCGCTGGAGAAGTTCGGTGGCGACTCGGTCGCGGAGTCGTCCCGCAACCACAAGGCGTACCTGGCGAACCTGCCGTCGACCATCACGCCGCGGGAGTGGGCGGAGCTGTGAGCCCGGTTGTCGTCCTGGTCGGTCCGCCAGGGTCGGGGAAGTCGACGATCGCGGCACTGCTGGCCGAGCGGCTCGGCGTGCGGCACCGCGACACCGACACCGACATCGAGGCGGAGGCCGGCAAGCCGATCTCGGACATCTTCGTCGACCACGGTGAGCCGCACTTCCGGGCTCTCGAGCGGGCTGCCATCGTCGCCGCGCTGCAGGACGACGACGTGCTGTCGCTCGGCGGCGGCGCGATCCTCGACCCGGACACCCGCGCCGACCTGGCCGGGCACAACGTGGTCTTCCTGGACGTCAGCCTCGGCGAGGCGGCCAAGCGCGTCGGGCTCGGTGTCGCGCGCCCGCTGCTGCTCGGCAACGTCCGCACCCAGCTGCGCAACCTGATGGAGGCGCGCCGGCCGCTGTACGCCGAGGTCGCCAAGCTGACCGTGCAGACCGACAACCGCACCCCGGACGAGATCGCCGACGAGATCCTGGAGCACCTCGGATGAACCGGATTCGCGTGGCCGCGGCGGCGCCGTACGACGTTGTGATCGGCAACAATCTGCTCGGGGAGCTGCCCGGGTTGCTCGGTGAGGGTGTTCAGCGGGTCGCCGTGATCCACCCGCGGGCGCTGCGGACCAGCGGGGACGCGATCCGCGACGACCTCACCGCCGGCGGGTACACCGCGCACGCGATCGAGATCCCGGACGCCGAGGAGGCCAAGACCGCGGAGGTGCTGGCGTACTGCTGGTCCGTGCTCGGGCAGGCCGGGTTCACCCGGTCGGACGCGATCGTGAGCGTCGGCGGCGGGACGACGACGGACCTGGCCGGGTTCGTCGCCGCGACCTGGCTGCGCGGGGTGAAGGTCGTGCACATCCCGACCACGCTGCTCGGCATGGTCGACGCGGCGGTCGGCGGCAAGACGGGCATCAACACCGCCGAGGGCAAGAACCTGGTCGGCGCGTTCTGGGAGCCGGCCGGCGTGCTGTGCGACCTGGCCGCGCTGGAGACGCTGCCGCGCAACGACTACGTCAGCGGTCTGGCCGAAGTGGTGAAGTGCGGTTTCATCGCGGACCCGGTGATCCTCGACTTGGTCGAGAAGGACCCGGCCGGCGCCTCGAGCCCGGAGTACGACGCCACCGAGGAGCTGATCGCGCGCGCGATCCAGGTCAAGGCGGACACCGTCGGCGCGGACCTGCGGGAGCGGACCACAGCAGCCGGTGGCCGGATCGGCCGGGAGGCGCTGAACTACGGCCACACCCTCGGCCACGCGATCGAGCGGGTCGAGCGGTACAAATGGCGGCACGGCGCCGCGATCAGCATCGGCATGGTGTTCGTCGCCGAGCTGGCCCGCGCGGCCGGTCGTCTCGACGACGCGACCGCCGACCGGCACCGCGCCGTACTGGAGACGCTGGGGCTGCCGGTGAAGTACCGCGCCGACGCCTGGCCGCACCTGCAGGACGCGATGAAGCTGGACAAGAAGACCCGCGCCGACCGCCTCCGCTTCGTCGTCCTCGACGGCCTCGCCAAGCCCGCGATCTTCGAGGCCCCCGACCCCGGCCTGCTGGTCGCGGCGTACGCCGAAGTCAGCTGACCGGATCCGGTCACCTGCTGGACCGGCTCTTGTTCACCGGTGGAAACCCCTCCAAGATGTCGGGAGACATCGTGGAAAGGGCTTTCCGATGGGCAAGAGGCTGGGGCGCGCCCTGCTGGGCGTGGTGTTGCTCGGGGTAGGACTGCTGCCGCCCAGCGCGGCCGCGCTGGAGAGCGGCGGCACCAAGTACTACGTCGACGCCGTCCACGGCTCCGACGACGCGAAGGGCACCGCGCCCGATCGCGCCTGGCGCAGCCTGCAGAAGGTCAACGACACGACCTTCGAGCCGGGGGACCGGATCCTGCTCCGCGCCGGTCAGAGCTGGGGCGGCCAACTCTGGCCGAAGGGTTCCGGCGCGACCGGCCGGCCGATCGTGATCGACAAGTACGGTCCAGGTGCGAAGCCCGCGATCCACGGCGCCGGTGAGGTCGCCGAGACGGTTCGGTTGTTCAACCAGCACGACTGGGAGATCCGCAACCTCGAGGTCACCAACGCCAAACCGCTGACCGGCGAGCCCGGGACCAACCTGCGCGATCTCCGCGGCATCGAGGTGGCCGGCGACGCGGGCGGCACCCTCAACCACTTCGTCGTCGACGGCGTGGACGTCCACGACGTCACCGGCGAGGTGAACTGGATCGGCGGCGACCCGGCCGGCAACAAGCCCGGCGTCACCTTCCAGACCGGCTGGGACCGCTCCAAGAACACCGGCGGCATCGTCTTCCGCGGCACCGTCGCCGATCTTGCGAACCCCGGTACGGCGACCGTCCTCAACGACATCCTGGTGCAGAACTCGTCGGTCAAGCGCACGTCGTTCGCCGGGATCATCGTCAAGCAGCACACCGGCTCGTCCGAGGGCGCAGTGCAGACCGGCTGGGGTGAGCGGGCGAACGCCACCGACCCCCGGTTCACCCCGCACACGAACGTCGTCATCCGCAACAACTTCATCCAGCAGGACGGCAACGACTACGCCTGCAACGGGATGTACCTGACCGACGTCCGCGGCGGGCTGGTCGAGGGCAACGTGGTCTACCGGGCCGGCACGTCCGGCATCGAGGCGTACTACGCCGACGACGTGGTGATCCAGCACAACGAGGTCTACGAGACCCAGCAGAAGGCCGGCGGCGCCGACTCCAACGCGATCGACCCGGACAAGGCGACCACCCGGATCGTGGTGCAGTACAACTTCGTCCACCACAACGGCGACGGGATCCTGATCTGCCAGTTCTCGTTCGGCGACACGGTGATCCGGTACAACACCATCGCCGGCAACTCGCGCTACCAGATCTACCTGCACTCCGACCGGGCCGCGACCGCGAAGGTCTACAACAACACGATCTACAGCGATCGCAGCGAGCATCTGATCTACGGCTACGGCAGTTCGCTGGCCGCGACGTACGAGATCCGCAACAACATCCTGTACTCGACTCGGGCAGGCGCCTCGCTGACCACGAGCCCGACGATCAGCTACGACAACAACCTGTACGCCGGCGCGACCCTCGCCGTACCGTCGTCCGATCGTCGGGCTCTGCAAGGCGATCCGCTGTTCAAGGCGTCGCTGACCGGTCCGTACGGCACCGAGGAGAGCGGCCCGCGGCTGGACCGGGCGTTGGCGCTGGTGCCGACGTCGGGATCGATCGCAGTCGGTACGGCGGCGGCGATCGCGGACAACGGTGGACGGGACTACGCCGGTACGGCGCTCTACCAGGGACTGCCCGACCTGGGCGCCTTCGAGTACCGGACACCGCAGCAGCAGACGTGGGAGTCGGTCAACGGGTTCGTCCGCGACCAGTTCGGTCATCCGGTCGAGGGGGCGACCGTCGCTGCCGGGTCCCATCGTGCGACGACCGAGACAGGCGGCTTCTATCGGCTCGAGGGGCTGCCGTTCGGCACGGTTGCCACGGTCACCGCTAGCAAGGACGGCTACGACGCGGGCAGCGCGACTGTCGCCGTACGCCGGGGTGACACGAGCAGGCAGGACCTGACCATCGGCCTGCAGGACACCGATGGGTCGATCACCGGCCGGGTGCTCGACCAACGAGCTCAGGCTTTGCCGGGGGCCTCGATCACTGTGCGGTCCGGCGGCGAGCTCGTCGGCACGGCTCAGTCAGGTGCGGACGGTGGCTTTGCCGTGCCGGATGTGCCGATGGGCAGTGGTTACACCGTGGTGGCGGAGCTCAGCGGACACCAGACCGTCGAGCGGTCCGGGGTGGCGGTGCTGCCTGCGGCCGCTGCCGACGCCGGTGCGTTCCTGCTGGCGGACCCGGTGCGCGACGAGCAGCAGGCGCATGACTTCGACGCTCTGCCGTCTGGTGCGCTGCCGAACGGAACCAGTGGCTGGACGGTGAGTGCGACCGGCAACGCGGTCGACGTCGCCGAGGTCCCGTCGGCGGCGGACCGGAGCGTTCGGCTCGCCCGCTCGGCCAACACCGGAGGTACGGCGGGGACCGGGATCTCCCAGGTGTTCGCCACCCCGCTGCGTGGGCTGGTGACCGTCGAGGCGCGCGTGATGCGCGACCAGCCGTACGTGTCCGGGAGCAACTGGTTCGGCCTGCCGTACCTCTACAACGAGAGCGGCACGGCGGCGGTCAGCGTCGCCTTCGACAAGGGCAACATCATCGCGTACGAAGGCTCGACCGCACGCACAGTCGGCACCTACGAGCTCGGCCGCTGGTACGACGTCCGGCTCGTCGTCGACACGGTCAACCAGCGGTTCGACCTGTTCATCGACGGAACGCAGATCAGCGACGATCAGCCGTTCCGGACTGCGATGCCCGCGCTGGCCGGGATCGCCTTCTACGCCAACAGCTCCAACTACGGCAGCGCGTACGTCGACGACGTACGCATCTCCTACGGCATCTGACATCGACACCGCCTCCTGAAAGGGCCTTCATGTCTGACAGCAAGTACCGGATCGCGATCGTCGGCACCGGCGGGATCGCCAACGCCCACGCCGGAGCGGTGGTGGCCTGTGCGGACCGTGCCCAGCTCGTCGGTGCGGTCGACGTCGACCTCGACCGGGCGCAGGCGTTCGCGACCAAGTGGGACATCCCCGCGGTGTACTCGAGCCTGACCGAGCTGCTCGCGGCCGGCGAGGTCGACCTGGTGCACCTGTGTACGCCGCCGAGCTCGCACGTGCCGTTGGCCGCCGAGTGCCTCGCGGCGAATGTCGACGTACTGACGGAGAAGCCGCCGACGTTGTCGCTGGACGAGCTCGACGAACTGCTGGAGGCCGAGCGGGCGTCGTCCGCGCAGGTCGTCTGCATCTTCCAGCACCGTTTGGGGTCGGGTGCGGTGCGGCTGCGTGAGCTCGCCGCCGACGGAGTGCTCGGGCGGCCGTTGGTTGCCCTGTGCAACACGGTCTGGTACCGGGACGACGAGTACTTCGCGATGCCGTGGCGCGGGACCTTCGAGGTCGAGGGCGGAGGTCCGACGATGGGTCACGGGATCCACCAGTTCGACCTGCTGCTGTCGATCCTCGGCCCGTGGGAGAAGGTCACCGCGATCGCGGCCCGGCAGGCCCGGCCGACCAAGACCGAGGACGTCTCGATGGCGCTGGTCACCTTCGAGAACGGCGCGGTGGCGTCGGTCGTGAACTCGCTGGTCTCGCCGCGGCAGACCTCCGAGCTCCGCTTCGACTACGAGAACGCGACGGTCGAGCTGGAGCACCTGTACGGCTACAAGAACGAGAACTGGACGGTCACGCCCGCACCCGACCAGGACTTGGTCGGCGAGGCGTGGGCCAACGGACTTCCCGAGGTGCCGAGTGGGCACACTGCTCAGCTCAACGCCGTCCTGGACGCGCTGACCGCAGGCAAGGCGGCGCCCGTGCCGCTGGCCGAGGCCCGGAACACGATCGAGCTCGCGGCCGCGATCTACGCCTCGGCCTTCACGGACAAGCCGGTCCGGCGGGGCGAGTTGGCCCAGGGTTCCGAGTACGCCCGGCGGATGGGCGGCCCCGGAGCTCCCTGGTCCTGACTATCTGTTGAAGCGGATGTCACCGAGCCGCTGACCCGGCCCGATGCCTCCTCCAAGCCGACCTGCGCCTACCGCCTACACCCCCCGCACCCGAGGGGGCTGGTGAGGTCCCGTTCGGCGGCGTGCTGCGCGAGGGTTCCACTAGGGTGGTTCTGTGAGCGGACGACGCGTGCTGGTGCTGAACGGGCCGAACCTGGGGCGGCTGGGGTCGCGGGAGCCGGAGAAGTACGGTACGACGACCTTCGCCGACCTGGTCGCGGAGTGCGAGAAGACCGGCGCCGAGCTCGGCCTGCAGGTCGAGGTGCGGCAGACCGACGACGAGGCCGAGCTGGTCGGCTGGCTGCACGAGGCCGCCGACGGGAAGCTGCCGGTGGTGCTCAACCCGGCCGCGTTCACGCACTACTCGTACTCGCTGCGCGACGCCTGTGCCCAGCGCACCGCGCCGTTGATCGAGATCCACCTCACCAACCCCGCCACCCGCGAGGAGTTCCGGCACAACAGCGTCGTCTCCGGCGTCGCCACCGGCACGATCGCCGGCTTCGGCGTCGACTCCTACCGGCTCGCCCTGCGCGCCATCAGCGCCCTCGCCGACTCGTAACCAATCTGCCCTTTCGGGCATCTAGTTGGTGTAGGCAGCCCGGGGTCCGGCCGTCAGCGGTCTTAAGGCTGGCTGAAGGTTCGGGCGCACGATCGGAATCGACGGTTTTGGGGGTTCGTGTGACCACGGATTCGGTCCGTTCCGTTCATCAACGCTCTGGGGGAGTGACGAGTATGACGACGCAGCAACGTATTCCGGTCTGGGTGAAAGCCCTCGACCCGCTGTCGCAGTTCGGGTTGCTGCACGCGCTGAGGCAGCGGCCGGAGATCGCTCTGCTCACCGACGCCGACCTGGCGTCGGTCCAGGCCAAGTCGACTGATCAGCGCACTGCCCCGCCAGTGGTCGCGTTGATCGCCGTCGACTCGCTGGACGCGGCGGCGATGCACGTGCTCCGGTCGGCCACGCAACGGGGGTGCCGCCGGACCGTGCTGATCGGCAGCCTGATCGACGACGACGCGTTGATGACCGCGGTCGAGCTGCGGGTCTCTGGTGTGCTTCGGCGTACCGAGGCAACGGCCGACCGCATCGTGCACCTCTTGCAGTCCGCCGCCGCGGGTGACGGCAGTCTGCCGCCGGATCTGCTCGGCCGGTTGCTCGGTCAGGTGTCGCGGGTGGAGCGGCACGTCCTGGCGCCCCGCGGGCTGTCCCACACCGGGCTGTCCGACCGCGAGACGCAGGTACTGCGGCTGGTGGCCGACGGCAAGGACACGCAGGAGATCGCCCGTGAGCTGTCCTACTCGGAGCGCACGGTCAAGAACGTGCTGCACGACGTGACCAGCCGCCTGCAACTGAAGAACCGCTCCCACGCCGTCGCCTACGCCCTACGCGAAGGCCTGATCTAGGTACCTAGTAGCCGACGGTGAACCGAGCACCCACGTGGCGCGGATGCTCGGCCTCGTCGACCAGGGCGATCGCGAAGTCCTCCATCGAGATGGACGACCGGCCGGCGGCGTCGGTGACGAGGTGGTCCGTGCCGAGCCGGTAGCTCCCGGTGCGGGTACCTGGCTCGAGCAGGGCGGGCGGACTCACGTAGGTCCAGTCCACGTCACTCGCAGCACGGACCAACTCGAGTTGCTCGTTGCAGGCCTCAGCGATCGGGCGCCAGTCGGGCGGGAAGTCCGGCGACTCCATGACGGTCAGCCCGGTGCGACCATCGACCAGACCGGCCGCCCCACCGACCAGGATCAGCCGTACGCCGCTGTGCCGCAGCCCGATCAGGAGCCCTTTGGCCGCCTGGACGAGCTCGTCCTCCTGGCCGGGGCCTGGTCGCGTTGCGCTGATGACCACGTCGTGGCCCTGGCTCAATGCCGCGACATCGGATGGGTCGGTGGCGTCACCACGCCGGAGGTGTACGGCGGTCGGCGTACGGCTGACGCCGGTCACCTGGTGGCCGCGGGCAACGGCCTCTTGGGCGACCCGGCTGCCGACCGCACCGGAGGCTCCGAAGACGAGGATGCGCACGTGTTGACCTTTCGTTTGATCTGGGCGGTGACGAGGGAGGCGACGACGATCAGGCCGCCGATGAGCTGAGCGGTGGTCAGGCGCTGGTCGAGGGCGAGCCAGCCGAGCAGGGTGGCCATCACCGGGCTGAGCAGCCCGAGGAATGTGACGTCCGTGGGGGACAGGGCGCGCAGCCCACGGAACCACAGCGCATAGGCCAAGGCTGACCCGATGAGCGTCAAGTAGCCATATCCGAGCAGGTTGTGTGCGGTCATCGCCGGCGGCGCGCCCTCGACCAGGAAGGCGACCGGCAGCAGGACCAGACCGCCTGCCACGAGCTGCCAGCCGGTGGTCGCCAGCAGCGGAGCCGGAGACGTCCACCGCTTGCTCAGTACGACGCCAAAGGCCATCACCACCGCCCCGCCGAGCGCTGCGACCACACCCAAGGTGTCGAGGCGCGCGTCAGCTCGCAGTACCAGCAAACCGACGCCAAACACACCAGCGATCGCCGTGAGCACGGTCCGGGTCGACAGGCGCTCACGCAGCAGACCAGTCGACAGTACGGCGACCAACAGCGGCTGGATCGCTCCGACTGTCGCAGCAACGCCACCGGGCAGCCGGTAGGCGCCGACGAACAGCAGTGCGAAGAACGCCCCGATGTTGAGCGTGCCGAGCACCAGCGAGCGCCACCACCAGCTGCCGCGGGGGAGCGTCCGGGTGATCGCCACGAGCAGCAGCCCAGCCGGCAGTGCGCGGATCACCGCGGCCAGCAACGGACGGCCCGGCGGCAGCAGCTCGGTGGTGACCAAGTAGGTGGTGCCCCAGAGCAGCGGCGTGATCGCCGTGACCAGAAGAAGAGAGACTCGATTGCTTAGCACTAAGATAAAGTATCTCAGCGCTAAGCTACTTTCAATCCCTCATCGCTAAGTAATCCGGGACTAGGCTGGGACTATGGCTGATCACGTCGACCTGGTGCTCGAGCAGTGGGCCGAGCAGCGGCCGGACCTGGACGCCTCGCCGATGGGCATCGTCGGCCGGGTGAGCCGGCTCGGCCAGCTCTTCGACACCGAGCTGCGGCGCAACTTCGCGCGCTACGACCTCGACCGTGCGTCGTTCGACGTCCTGGCGACCTTGCGGCGGAGCAACGCCGAGCACAGCCTGACCCCGGCCGGCCTGATGCGCTCGTCGATGGTGACGTCCGGCGCGATCAGCCAGCGCCTGGACCGGCTGGAGTCCCGCGGCCTGGTCACGCGGAAGCCCAGCGAGACCGACGGCCGCGGTGTCCGGGTGACGCTGACCGACGAAGGCCTGCAGCTGATCGACCGGGTGCTGCCGGCCCACATCGACACCGAGAACCAGTTGCTGGCCGGGCTGTCCGAGGCCGAGCGGGAGCGGTTCGCGGAGCTCCTGCGGACACTGCTCGAGTCCCTCGGGGACAAGAGGGACTGAGGTCATGGGTGCTCGCGACGCGCTCCGGGCGGAGTCGCTGCGTGCAGCCCTGACCCGGCATCTGGTCGCCGAAGGGTCCATTCGGGATGAGCGGGTCGCAGCCGCGTTCCGGACCGTGCCGCGGCACCTGTTCGTGCCGCACGCGCCACTGAATCGGGCGTACGCCGACGACGTCGTGCTGATGAAGCAGAACGACGCCGGCGTGACGATCAGCTCGGTGTCGCAGCCGAGCATCGTCGCGCTGATGCTCGGCCAGGCCGCGATCCAGCCCGGTGACCGCGTCCTCGAGATCGGATCCGGCGGCTACAACGCGGCCCTGATGCGCGAGCTGACCGGGCCGACGGGCTCGGTGACCACGGTCGACATCGATTCCGAGGTCACCGACCGGGCCCGCGCGCTGCTGGCGGAGGCCGGGTACGACGATGTCCGGGTGGTCCGCGCGGACGGCGAGTTCGGGGTACCGGAGGACGCGCCGTACGACCGGATCGTGGTGACCGTGACGGCGTGGGACGTCGCGTCGGCGTGGATGAACCAGCTCCGGCCCGGCGGGCGCCTCGTCGTACCACTGCGGCTTCGGGGGCAGACGCGGTCGATCGCGTTCGACCGGGTGGGTGACCACCTGGAGAGCCGGTCGACGACGCTGTGCGGCTTCGTGTGCATGCAGGGCGCCGGGGCGAACTACGAGCGGGTCGTGCAGATCGCGGGTGACGAGGTCTACGTCGGCTTCGACGAGGACCAGGAGAGCGAGGCGCACCCGTACGTCGGTGTGCTCGACGAGCCGCGTGGACAGGTCTGGTCGGGTGTCGTGATGAAGCGCGAGGAGCCGCTGTCCGACCTCAACCTGTGGCTCGCGGCGACCTTGCCCGGGTACTGCATCCTGTTCGCGGACCGATCCGTGCAGACGGTCGCCCCGGTCCCGCGCTGGGGCGCGGCCGCCATGACGACCCACGACAGCGTCGCCTACCTGACCTCATGCCCTGCCCGGCGCCGTCCGGCAACCTTCGTGGAACTCGGGGTCAACGGACATGGCCCGGACGCACGGGCCTTGATGGAACACATGTCCGACCAGGTCCGCCTCTGGGCCGCCCACCACCGACACGGCCCAGGCCCGGCCTTCCAGGTGCACTCGACCGGCACCGCCGTACCAGACGGCTTCCAGATCACCCGCCGCCACGGCTGCTTCCTGGTCACCTGGCCTGAATAGTCAGGTCGCGAGGAAGCTGCGCACTTCAGTGAGGAACTGAGCTCGGCCGCGCTCGGCGCGATCGAGGTGGGCGTAGTGGGTTGCCTCGGCCAAGCGCACTGAGCGCACAGTCTTCGCATGGACGAGGTGGTCCGTGAGAAGTGCGACGTCGCCTGGCCGGCTCCAGAAGTCGTACTCACTGCGGAGGATCAGCGTGCGCGCGGTGATGAGGCTCGCGTCCCAGAGTTGGCGACCGGTGGCGAGGTAGAAACTGTCCTCCATCGCACCGGACGGCGCACGGAAGCTGGCGGGGGTGCGCGTACTGCTCGTCGGGTCCGACACCATCGCAGTCTTCAGGTACGACGCGACGACCTCGGGATCGCGCTACGCGGTCTTGTCCTCGACCGGGATGCTGTTGTCCCACGACGGGAGCAAGCTGGCCGCGGTACTCAGGCGGTAGGCGCCGTACCGGGCGGAGTTGAATCGGCCGGGGTGGCGCGGGTCCTCGTTGTCGCTGCCCCTGCCCAGCGTCGGATGCCCATCGAGCGGGCCGTACAGCGAGTTGTAGAGCACGAGGTGACTGACCCGGCTGGGATTCGCGGCGGCGTACTGGCCGAGCCAATGGCCGCCGGTCGCCCAGCCGAGCAGGGCGACCTGGCGCTGTCGCGTGCGCTTGGTGATGTTCTCGACGACGCCCGCGATGTCACGTACGACGTCCGACGAGCGGACCGCCGGCGCGTTCTGTTCGGGCGGCTGCGACAGCGCCGACGGACGCGTGGAGGCCCCGTATCCCCGCGCGTCCATGATGTAGACCCGGTGCCCGGCGGCGGCGAGGTCGGCGGCCAGTGATCCACCCGCGACCGGCAGATCGAAGCTGGCGATCCCTGGAACCCGTGCGCCATGCAGGAGCAGCACCGGAGGTCTCTCCGTCGGCCTCCCGGGACGCAACTCACGGACGGCGATCCGTACGCCGGGATCGCTGGTGACATGGAAATCCGTCCGGACGACGTCCCGCACCCGATCGGGCACGGTCACGGAGCCGGCGACAGCTGTGAGGACGGTGAACAAGGCGGTGAGCAGGCGACGCATGCCGCGATTCTGCTGCCGCGGTTGCGAGATCGATATGCGTGATAGCGCGAACCGACCCAATCAATAGGCAAGCCCTATCGTTGAGCTCGTGGAGCTGAGACATCTGCGCTACTTCGTCGCGGTCGCCGAGGAGTTGCACTTCGGGCGGGCCGCCGTACGGCTCGGGATCCGGCAGCCGCCGCTGAGCCAGCAGATCAAGGCGCTGGAAGGCGACCTCGGCGTCGTACTCTTCGATCGCGACAGCCGGAAAGTGCGGCTCACCGCAGCCGGCGAGGCCTTGTATCCGGCGGCACGGGACCTGCTCGGCGCGGCTCGGGCCGCCGAGCAGGTGACCCGGCAGGCGGGGCGCGGTGAGTCGGGCCAGTTGGCGCTCGGCTTCGTCGGCTCGGCCACGAACCAGTTGCTGCCGCGAGCACTGCGCGACTTCCGGCAGCGGTACCCCGAAGTCAGGTTGCGGTTACGTGAGCTGACGACAATGCAGCAAGTGCACGCGTTGCGCGACGGCGGACTCGACATCGGACTGCTGCGCCCGCCGCTGCCTGAGGCGGAGGCCGCAGGGCTCGTGGTGGAACCGATCGGCGCCGAGCGTCTGGTTGCCGTCGTACCCGACGATCATCCAAGGGCGCGGCAGAGAGTTGTCGCGGTGCGGGATCTCGCGGAGGAGCCGTTCGTGTTGTTCCCGCGTGCACTAGGGCCCGGGCTGCACGACCAGATCCTGAGGTACTGCGCCGATGCGGGCTTCACGCCGGTGATCGCGCAGGAGGCGGTGCAGATGCAGACGATCGTCGCGCTCGTCGCCGCTGGGCTGGGGGTGTCGCTCGTGCCGGCGTCGATGAAGCACAGCCCACGGCCTGGTGCGGTGTTCCGCTCGCTGAGCCCGGCGACGCGAGTGGTCCATCTCGCGATCGCACACCGGGCCGGCGCGACCAGCCCGGTAGTGCGCAACTTCGTTGCCGCGGTCAGCCGTTCGGCGTAGTCCCGGGGCGGGGTGGGTTGGTGACTGTTTGCCAGAGTTCTTCGATGTCGGTGCGGTCTTCGGGGTCGGGGGTGTCGACCCAGCCGCTGGCCCAGGTGTCTTCGTCGCGGTCCAGGTCGAAGATCGACTCGGCGAAGGCGGCTGAGCCAGCGTACCTGGTCTCCTCTTCCTCGGGTGCGGGCGGGGGCGTAGGGGTGACGGTCGGCTTGGACTGCGACGACTGGGCGGGGGCGACCAGGGCGCGGGCGTGCTCTTGCGCCTCGAGGATGCCCATGTCCTGCTCGTCGCACAGCAGTCGGATGGCGGCCACCTCGTTGCCCGCGTTCATCAGCTCCCGCACCCGGTTGTCGGTGTCCTGCCGGGGCGACGGCAGGTTGTGCTGCGGCGGGCGGTGCCCCTGCGGCGGTCCGTACGACGGCAGCCACTGCGACGACAACTGCTGTTGAGGCTGGTACGGCGGGGGAGTCGCGGACTGGTTGGCCCCGTACTGGTTGGCCCCGTACTGGCCGTGGACCTGCGTCGGCTGGCCGCCGTACTGGCTCTGGACCTGCTCGATCAGCTTCTGGACGCGGGCGTTCGGGTTCTTGGCGCCGCCGGACGCGTCCTTCTTGATCTTCCCCACCACGCTGACCACGATCATGACGATGACGAAGATCGCGAACTCCAGCATCGGCTGCCTCCGTCGGTCCGGCCGTCCCTCGGGTTGCCAGCCTAAGGCCCGCAGGGGCCGCCGGTTGTCGCCCGCGGTCGCGGAATCGGAGGAAAGGGCAGGTGACCGCTACAATCCGGTGTTACCGCTGATCGATTTCGAAGGGCATATCCGCGTGGCAACGACGAACGACCTCAAGAACGGCATGGTGCTCGACCTGGACGGGCAGCTGTGGTCCGTCGTCTGGTTCCAGCACCACAAGCCCGGCAAGGGCGGCGCCGTCGTCCGGACCAAGCTGAAGAACGTGCTGTCCGGCAAGGTGGTCGACAAGACCTTCAACGCGGACGTCAAGGTCGAGGTCGCGACCGTCGACAAGCGCGACATGACCTACCTGTACAACGACGGCTCGGCGTACGTGTTCATGGACAAGTCCACCTACGACCAGCTGCAGATCCAGCCCGACACGGTCGGCGACGCCGCGCACTTCCTGCTGGAGAACCAGGACGCCATCGTCGCGGTGCACGACGACCTGCCGCTGTACGTCGAGCTCCCGGCCTCGGTCGAGCTCGTCGTGGAGTACACCGAGCCCGGACTGCAGGGCGACCGGTCCACCGGTGGCACCAAGCCGGCCAAGCTGGAGACCGGCTACACCATCCAGGTCCCGCTGTTCCTGACCACGGGCGAGAAGGTCAAGGTCGACACCCGCACCGGGGACTACCTCGGCCGCGTCACCTCCTGAGGCCTCGAGAGAGCTGACAACAGAACATGTCTGCCCGTAGCAAGGCCCGCAAGCGCGCACTGGACGTGCTGTTCGAGTCGGAGGTCAGGGGCCTGCCGGTCGGCGGCACCCTGGCCGACCGGGTGGCCGACAACGACCCGCCGGTGAACGAGTTCACCGTGGCGCTGGTCGAGGGTGTCGCGAAGCACATCGACGTGATCGACGACCTGCTGGAGACTCACTCGGTCGGCTGGTCGCTGGACCGGATGCCGGCCGTGGACCGCAACATCCTGCGGATCGGAAGCTACGAGCTGCTGTTCGACGACCAGGTTCCGGACGTGGTCGCGGTGAGCGAGGCGGTCGCGCTGGCGCGGGACCTGTCCACCGACGAGTCGCCGGCGTTCGTGAACGGGCTGCTGGCGAGACTGCTGCAGCTCAAGCCCACGCTGGGCGTCTGAGGAAGTAGAGCCGGCGCCTGGCGGGCCGCGCCCTCTCGGGGTGTTTCGGCCAGGAAGTCCTTCGAGTCATCGTGGCCCGGTACCGTCTCGGTACGGTCCGGGCCAGCTCGGCGTCCCGGGTGGTGGTCGGCGCGGGGAAGCGACCCCGGCCTCGTGCAGCGGGTGAGGTGGTTCCCGCCGCGGTGTTGCGTCGTACTGCGTGGGTCGTGCTTGGGTCCTGCTCTGTTCGGTTATGGAGGAGGCGGGCGGCCGCGGGCCAGCTGCTACGAGCCCCGACCGTCTCTGCTGCCTCCGATCAGGCGCCGGCTGCCTCGGACTCCTCGACCTCGCCCTTCGCCTCCGGGTTCAGCACACCCCAGGAGATGAAGCGCTCGGTCAGAGTCGTCGGCGACTCGTCGTAGATCACGGCGAGGGTCCGCATGTCGTCCTGCCGGATCGACAACACCTTGCCGTTGTAGTCCCCGCGCTGAGCCTGGATCGTGGCCGCGTACCGCGTCAGCGGACCGGCCTCGCTCGCGTCGAGGTGTTGCAGGGCCTCCAGGTCGAGGATCAACCGGGGCGGAGCGGCAGCCGCGGCAGCCGCGCTGGCGGATCCGGGCAGGAGCTCACGGATGGGCACACCGTAGAAATCGGCGAGCTCCGCGAGCTTCTGGACCGTGACGGCTCGATCGCCACGCTCGTACGAGCCGACGACGACCGCTTTCCAGCGACCCTTGGACTTCTCTTCCACGCCGTGCAGCGACAGCCCTTGCTGCTGGCGGATGGCGCGCAACTTGCCACCCAGTGTCTTCGCGTATTCGCTAGGCACGCTGGTTCTTCCCTCCGACTAGTTTCGTCATGTCCGGCCCGCCGGAACGGTCCGGTAGGTGAAACCCCCCTCGGTTACACAGAGTAACAATATTCCGGGCGCGAGGCCAGCGTCAAGACGGCGTGTCACTTCCGATACGATGTCAAGCGGTCCGAACGTCCTTTAAAGACCCGTCCAGAGAGGCGGGAAAGGAGGAACGGTAGCGATGAGCCATGCCCACGACGGCGCGCCCAAACGCGGCAGCCGCACGGTCCTGGACGCTTCCGACATTTCCCGGGCACTGACCCGGATCGCGCACGAGATCCTCGAGCGCAACCGTGGTGCCGACCCAGTGGTCCTGCTCGGCATCCCCACCCGCGGCGTCCCGCTCGCCGCCCGCATCTCGGCCCGGATCGCGGCGGTCGAGGGGCAGAGCGTGCCGACAGGGTCACTCGACGTGACGATGTACCGCGACGACATCGGTCTCAAGCCACCCCGGGGCCTGGAACACACCGACATCCCGGCGGACGGGATCGACGGCAAGGTCGTCGTCCTGGTCGACGACGTGCTGTTCTCCGGCCGCACCATCCGGGCCGCGCTGGACGCGATCGGCGACATCGGCCGCCCGCGCGCCGTCCAGCTCGCGGTCCTGGTCGACCGCGGCCACCGCGAGCTGCCGATCCGCGCCGACTACGTGGGCAAGAACCTGCCCACCTCGCTGGTCGAGCGGGTCACCGTGCACCTGACCGAGTACGACGACCAGGACGCGGTGCTGATCGCGGACAAGACGGCCGACAAGACGAAGGTGGGGGCGTGATGAGGCATCTACTCAGTGCGGGCGACCTGAGCCGGGACGAGGCCAACCTGATCCTCGACACGGCCGAGGAGATGCGGTCGCTGGCCGACCGGCCGATCAAGAAGCTGCCGGCGCTGCGCGGCCGGACCGTGGTGAACCTGTTCTTCGAGGACTCCACCCGGACCCGGATCTCGTTCGAGGCGGCCGCCAAGCGGCTGTCGGCCGACGTGATCAACTTCTCCGCCAAGGGCTCGAGCGTCAGCAAGGGTGAGAGCCTGAAGGACACCGCGCTCACCCTGCAGGCGATGGGTGCCGACGGCGTCGTCTGCCGGCACGGCTCGTCCGGCGCGCCGCACCTGCTGGCCACGTCGGGCTGGATGACCGGCTCGGTGGTCAACGCCGGTGACGGCACCCACGAGCACCCGACCCAGGCGCTGCTGGACGCGTTCACGATGCGCCGCCACCTCGGCTCGCTCGAAGGCCGCCGGATCACGATCGTCGGCGACGTCCTGCACTCCCGGGTGGCCCGGTCGAACGTACTGCTGCTGTCCACGCTGGGCGCCGAGGTGACCGTGGTCGCGCCGCCGACGCTGCTCCCGGTCGACATGCGCAACTGGCCGTGCGTCACGTCGTACGACCTGGACGCGAACCTGGCGAAGAGCGACGCGGTGATGATGCTGCGGGTCCAGCGGGAGCGGATGAACGACGCGTACTTCCCGAGCGCCCGCGAGTACACCCGCCGCTACGGCCTCGACGTGCACCGGATGGCGCAGCTGCCGGACGAGGCGATCGTGCTGCACCCCGGCCCGATGAACCGCGGCATGGAGATCAGCGCCGAGGTCGCCGACTCGACCCGCTCGGTCATCGTCGAGCAGGTCACCAACGGGGTCGCCATCCGGATGGCGGTCCTCTACCTCTTGCTGTCCGGAACCAACGACGAGGAGTCGAACGCATGACCGCCTTCCTGATCACCGGAGCCAAGGTCCTGGGCGGTGAGGCGGCGGATCTGCTGATCGACAACGGCGAGATCGTTGCTGTCGGCGCCAATCTCGAAGCGCCGGCCGACGCCGAGACGATCGACGCCAAGGGCCTGATCGCGCTGCCGGGTCTGGTCGACCTGCACACGCACCTGCGCGAGCCCGGTCGTGAGGACGCCGAGACCGTGCTCACCGGCACCCGGGCCGCCGCTTTGGGCGGGTTCACCGCCGTCTTCGCGATGGCCAACACCGATCCGGTCGCCGACACCGCCGGTGTCGTCGAGCAGGTCTGGCGCCTCGGTCGCGACGCCGGGTACGCCGACGTCTTCCCGATCGGCGCGGTCACGGTCGGCCGGAAGGGCACGCAGCTCGCCGAGCTCGGCGCGATGGCGGACTCGGCGGCCCGGGTCCGGGTGTTCTCCGACGACGGCGACTGTGTCTGGGACGCCGCGCTGATGCGCCGGGCGCTGGAGTACGTGAAGGCCTTCGGCGGCGTGATCGCGCAGCACGCGCAGGAGCCGCGGCTCACCCAGGGCGCGCAGATGAACGAGGGCGCGCTGTCCGGCGTCCTCGGTCTGACCGGCTGGCCGAGTGTCGCCGAGGAGGCGATCATCGCCCGCGACATCCTGCTGAACGCGCACGTCGGCTCGAAGCTGCACATCTGCCACCTGTCCACCAAGGGCTCGGTGGAGATCGTCCGGGCGGCGAAGAAGCGCGGGTTCGAGGTGACCGCCGAGGTCACCCCGCACCACCTGCTGCTGACCGAGGACCTGGCCGCCTCCTACAACCCGGTCTTCAAGGTGAACCCGCCGCTGCGGACCAAGGAGGACGTCGAGGCGGTCCGCGAGGGCCTCGCCGACGGCACCATCGACATCGTCGCCACCGACCACGCGCCGCACCCGGTCGAGGACAAGGACTGCGAGTGGAGCGCCGCGGCGTTCGGCATGCTCGGCCTGGAGACGGCGCTGAGCGTGGTTCAGCACGCGATGATCGACACCAACCTGATGACCTGGTCCGACGTGGCCGACCGGATGAGCCACCGCCCGGCCGAGATCGGCCAGGTGACCGATCACGGCGGCCCACTGGAAGCCGGCGCTGCCGCCAACCTGGTCCTGGTCGACCCGTCGGCCGAGCGGACCGTCGTACCGGGCGAGTCCGCGTCGCTGTCGCGGAACACGCCGTTCGACGGGATGACGCTGCCGGGCCAGGTGGTGGCGACCTTCCTGCGCGGCACACCGACTGTGCTGGACGGGAAGCTCGCCCGGTGAAGGCCTTCCTGGGCATTCTCGGCACGCTGCTGGTGATCGCGGCGGGCTACTTTGCGATGTACCGGGGCTGGCGGAACCGCCAGGCCCGTCAGGTCGACCTCGCACCGCTCCCAGCGGTGCCGGTCGACGACAAGACCAGAGGCGTGGAGGGCATCTACGTCGCCACCACCTCGGCCGGCGACTGGATGGACCGGATCGCCGTGCACGAACTGGGCGTCCGCAGCACTGCGGACCTGGCCGTCAGTGAGGCCGGCCTGATCTTCCATCGGCAGGGCGCGGCGGATGTCTTCATCCCCGCTGACCACTTGACCGGTGTCCGGACCGACCGCGGGATCGCCGGCAAGGTGACCGCGGAGAAGTCCGGCCTGGTGGTGGTCACCTGGAACCACGACGGCCGCGAGCTCGACACCGGGTTCCGGCCCCGCCGGAAGGCGGACACCGCCCCCTTGACCGATTCCATCTCGACCCTGATCGGAGCCGAGCAGACATGAGCCAGCCTGCCCATCATCCAGCTTTGCTGGTCCTGGAGGACGGCCGCAGCTTCGCGGGGACGTCGTACGGGGCGACCGGCGAGACGTTCGGCGAGGCGGTGTTCTCCACCGGGATGACCGGCTACCAGGAGACGCTGACCGACCCGTCGTACCACCGGCAGATCGTCACCCAGACCGCGCCGCACATCGGCAACACCGGCATCAACGACGAGGACGACGAGTCGCAGAAGATCTGGGTCGCGGGGTACGTCGTCCGCGACCCGGCCCGGGTGCCGTCGAACTGGCGGGCCACGCGCTCGCTGGACGACCAGCTGAAGTCCCAGGGCATCGTCGGGATCTCCGGCATCGACACCCGGGCGCTCACCCGGCACCTGCGCGAGCGCGGCGCGATGCGGGCCGGGATCTCCACCGAGATCCTCGACCCGGAGGCCCTGCTGGCCAAGGTGCTGCAGCAGCCGCCGATGGTCGGCGCCGACCTCGCCACCGAGGTGACCACCTTCGAGCCGTACGTCGTCCCCGCCGAAGGCACGAAGCGGTTCACCGTCGTCGCGCTCGACCTGGGGATCAAGTCGATGACGCCGAAGCGGATGGCCGAGCGCGGTATCGAGGTGCACGTGCTGCCGGCCACCGCCACGCTGGACGAGATCCTCGCCCGCAACCCCGACGGCGTCTTCATGAGCAACGGTCCCGGCGACCCGGAGACCACCGAGCACCCGACCGAGCTGCTCAAGCGGCTGCTGGAGCGCAACAAGCCGTACTTCGGGATCTGCTTCGGCAACCAGGTGTTCGGCCGGGCCCTCGGGCTCGGCACCTTCAAGCTCAAGTACGGGCACCGCGGCATCAACCAGCCGGTGCTCGACCGGGCCACCGGCAAGGTCGAGATCACCGCGCAGAACCACGGGTTCGCGGTGGACGCTCCGCTCGAGGAGACGGTCGAGACCCCGTACGGCGTGGCCGAGGTCAGCCACGTCTCCCTGAACGACAACGTGGTCGAGGGACTCCGCCTGACCGGCAAGGACGGCCGCGTGCTGGCCTTCTCGGTCCAGTACCACCCGGAGGCAGCCGCGGGTCCGCACGACTCCGCGTACCTGTTCGACCGGTTCGTCGAACTGATGGAAGGACGGGCCTGATGCCACGTCGCAATGACATCGAGTCCGTGCTGGTGATCGGGTCCGGCCCGATCGTGATCGGCCAGGCCTGCGAGTTCGACTACTCCGGGACCCAGGCCTGCCGGGTGCTCAAGGAGGAGGGGTTCCGGGTCGTCCTGGTGAACTCCAACCCGGCCACGATCATGACCGACCCGGAGTTCGCCGACGCCACCTACGTCGAGCCGATCACCCCGGAGTACGTCGAGAAGGTGATCGAGAAGGAGCGGCCGAACGCGCTGCTGGCCACCCTCGGCGGCCAGACCGCGCTGAACGCGGCGATCGCCCTGCACGACAACGGCGTACTGGAGAAGTACGGCGTGGAGCTGATCGGCGCGTCGGTCGACGCGATCCAGCGCGGTGAGAACCGGGAGTCGTTCAAGCAGATCGTCGAGAAGCTCGGGGCCGACGTGGCCCGGTCGCGGATCTGCCACACCATCGACGACGTGCTCGGCGCGGCTGCCGAGCTCGGCTACCCGCTGGTGGTGCGGCCGTCGTTCACGATGGGCGGCGTCGGTTCCGGGATGGCGTACGACGAGGCGGATCTGCGCCGGATCGCCGGCGCCGGCCTGCACGCCAGCCCGACCACCGAGGTGCTGATCGAGGAGTCGATCCTCGGCTGGAAGGAGTACGAGCTGGAGGTGATGCGCGACAAGGCCGACAACGTCGTGATCATCTGCTCGATCGAGAACGTCGACCCGATGGGCGTGCACACCGGCGACTCGGTCACGGTCGCCCCGGCGATGACCCTGACCGACCGCGAGTACCAGGTGATGCGGGACCTGGCCATCGGCATCATCCGCGAGGTCGGCGTCGACACCGGCGGCTGCAACATCCAGTTCGCGGTGAACCCGGCCGACGGCCGGCTGATCGTGATCGAGATGAACCCGCGGGTGTCCCGGTCGTCGGCGCTGGCGTCGAAGGCGACCGGCTTCCCGATCGCCAAGATCGCCGCCAAGGTCGCGATCGGCTACACCCTGGACGAGATCCCGAACGACATCACCCGGCAGACGCCGGCCAGCTTCGAGCCGACGCTGGACTACGTGGTGGTGAAGGTGCCGCGGTTCGCGTTCGAGAAGTTCCCGGCCGCGGACGCCACCCTGACCACGCACATGAAGAGCGTCGGCGAGGCGATGGCGATCGGCCGGAACTACACCGAGGCGCTGCAGAAGGCGCTGCGCTCGCTGGAGAAGCCGGAGGCCCGGTTCTCCTGGGCCGGCTCGCCCGCGACCGAGCTGGAGCCGTTGCTCGAGCAGATCAAGACGCCGCACGACGGCCGGCTGCGGACGATCATGGACGCGATCCGGGCGGGTGCGACGCCGGAGCAGATCTTCGACAACACCAAGATCGACCCCTGGTTCGTGGACCAGCTCTACCTGATCCACGAGACCGCGCTGCAGGTCGCGGCCGCGCCCCGGCTCACTCCGGAGGTGCTGAGGCTGGCCAAGCGGCACGGCTTCTCCGACCTGCAGCTGGCCGAGATCCGCGGGCTGACCGAGGACGTCGTCCGGGGTGTCCGGCAGGCGCTCGGGATCCGGCCGGTCTACAAGACGGTCGACACGTGTGCGGCCGAGTTCAAGGCCGAGACGCCGTACCACTACTCGTCGTACGACGAGGAGACCGAGGTCGCACCGCGGGAGACTCCGGCCGTGCTGATCCTCGGGTCCGGGCCGAACCGGATCGGGCAGGGGATCGAGTTCGACTACTCCTGCGTGCACGCGTCGATGGCGCTGCGCGAGGCCGGCTACTGCACGGTGATGGTGAACTGCAACCCGGAGACGGTCTCGACCGACTACGACACCTCCGACCGGCTGTACTTCGAGCCGCTCACCTGTGAGGACGTGCTCGAGATCGTGTACGCCGAGCTGCAGGCCGGCCCGGTCGCCGGAGTGATCGTGCAACTCGGCGGCCAGACGCCGCTGGGCCTGGCACAGCGGCTCGCGGACGCCGGTGTGCCGATCGTCGGCACGTCGCCCGAGGCGATCCACCTGGCCGAGGAGCGGGGCGCGTTCGGGAAGGTGCTCGCGGACGCGTCGCTGCCGGCGCCGAAGCACGGTACGGCGATGTCGGCCGACGAGGCGCACGGGGTGGCCCTGGAGATCGGCTTCCCGGTGCTGGTGCGGCCGTCGTACGTGCTCGGCGGACGGGGCATGGAGATCGTGTACAGCTCGGCCGAGCTCACCGCTGCGCTGGAGCGGCTGAGCGGCGGGTTCGGGTCCTGGGAGCACCCGGTGCTGATCGACCGGTTCCTGGACGACGCGGTCGAGATCGACGTGGACGGGCTGTTCGACGGCGAGGAGCTCTTCCTCGGCGGCGTGATGGAGCACATCGAGGAAGCCGGTGTGCACTCCGGTGACTCGTCCTGCGCGCTGCCGCCGATCACGCTCGGGAATGCGGACATCGAGAAGATCCGCCAGTCGACCGAGGCGATCGCTCGCGGTGTCGGCGTACGCGGTCTGCTGAACGTGCAGTACGCGCTCGCCGGTGACGTGCTCTACGTACTGGAGGCGAACCCGCGGGCGTCCCGGACCGTGCCGTTCGTGTCCAAGGCGACCGCGACCCCGCTGGCGAAGGCGGCGGCCCGGGTGATGCTCGGGTCGACGGTCGCCGAACTGCGGGCCGAGGGCATGCTTCCGGCCGAGGGCGACGGTGGCACGCTGCCGACCTCGACGCCGATCGCGGTGAAGGAAGCCGTGATGCCGTTCAACCGGTTCCGGACCGTCGACGGCCGGTCGGTGGACACCGTGCTCGGACCGGAGATGCGCTCGACCGGCGAGGTGATGGGCTGCGACGACACCTTCGGCACGGCGTTCGCCAAGTCGCAGGCGGCGGCCTCACAGCCGCTGCCCGGCTCCGGCAAGGTGTTCGTGTCGGTGGCGAACCGGGACAAGCGGCACATGATCTTCCCGGTGAAGCGGCTGGCCGACCTGGGCTTCCAGATCTACGCGACCGAAGGTACGGCGGACGTGCTGCGGCGCAACGGTGTCGAGGCGGTCACGGTCCGCAAGAGCAGCCAGGGACCAGGCCCGAACGGCGAGCCGACGATCGTGCAGATGGTCCAGGACGGTGAGCTCCAACTGATCGTCAACACCCCGATCGGCATCACCCAGGGCGGTTCGCCGCGACTGGACGGGTACGAGATCCGGACTGCGGCGGTCGCGCGCAACATCCCGTGCATCACCACGGTGCAGGGGCTGGCGGCCGCCGTACAGGGTATCGAGGCTCAGCAGGCCGGGGACATCGGCGTCCGGTCGCTGCAGGACTGGGTGTCGAGGATCCGGGGTGTATAGGCGGGTCGTCCGGCCGGTGCTCTTCCGGCTGGGGCGAGGGGACGCGGAGGTAGCGCACGAGCGGACCTTGCAGGGTCTGCGACTGCTCAGCCGCGCCCCCGGGCTGTCCCGGTTGCCGCTGGGCCCGGAGCGGACGGTCTTCGGCGTCCGCTTCCCGTCGCCGGTCGGACTTGCCGCGGGCATGGACAAGAACGGGATCGCGCTGCGGTCCTGGCGAGCACTCGGCTTCGGGTTCGTGGAAGTGGGCACGGTCACCGCCCACGCGCAACCCGGGAACGAGAAGCCCCGGCTCTTCCGGTTGGTCGAGCACGAGGCGGTCATCAACCGGATGGGGTTCAACAACCTCGGCTCGGAGGCGCTGGCCGCCCGGCTCGCGGCGTACGGACCGCTCGGGTACCCGCTGGGAATCTCGATCGGCAAGTCGAAGATCACGCCGATCGAGGACGCGGTCGAGGACTACGTGACCTCGCTGCGCCGGCTCTACCGGTACGGCGACTACTTCGCAGTCAACGTGTCGTCGCCGAACACGCCCGGGCTGCGGTCGCTCCAGGACGCCGGCCACCTCCGGGAGCTGCTGACCGCGCTTCATGACGAAGCTGCCGCGCTGAGTGTCGGCGGCATGGCCGGCAAGCCGATTCTGGTGAAGATCGCGCCGGACCTGACCGCGTCGGCGATCGACGAGCTGCTCGGCGTCTGCACCGAGGTCGGGATCGCCGGGATCATCGCCACCAACACGACCATCGGCCGGCCTGGCGTCTCGGACCATCCGCTGGCGGGCGAGACGGGCGGGCTGTCCGGGCGGCCGCTGACCGAGATCGCGGCCAAGACCGTCGCGCACATCCACGCGGAGACCGGGGGAGCGCTGCCGATCATCGGGGTCGGCGGCATCCTCGAGCCGACCGACGCGGTGCGGCTGATCGACGCCGGCGCCAGCCTGGTCCAGCTCTACACCGGTCTCATCTACCGCGGGCCCGGGCTGGTCCGCCGCATCAACAGGAGCTTGCCATGAGCAATCAACCTTTCGGTGCCCGGCTGCGGTCCGCGATGGACACGCGCGGGCCGCTGTGCGTCGGGATCGACCCGCACGCGCACCTGCTGGACGCCTGGGACCTGCCGGACACCCCGGAAGGCCTGGCCTCGTTCACGTACGGCGTGGTGGACGCGCTGGCCGACCGGGTCGCGGTGTTCAAGCCGCAGTCGGCGTTCTTCGAGCGGTTCGGGTCCGCGGGGATCGCGGTCCTGGAGCAGGCGACGAGCCGGCTGCGGGACGCGGGGGCGCTGGTGATCATCGACGCGAAGCGCGGTGACATCGGGTCGACGATGGCCGGGTACGCGTCGGCGTACCTGGCGGAGAAGGGGCCGCTGGCGTGTGACGCGCTGACGGTCAGCCCGTACCTCGGGTTCGGGTCGTTGCAGCCGGCCATCGACGAGGCGCGGGCCGCCGGTGCGGGGCTGTTCGTGCTCGCGCTGACGTCGAACCCGGAGGGCCCGCAGTTCCAGTCCGCGCGGACCGTCGCGGGTCCGACCGTGGCGGGCGCCGTACTCGACGGCCTGCGCTCGCTCAATGCCGACAGCACTGGCTTGGGCTCGTTCGGCGCCGTGGTCGGAGCGACCATCGACTCGACCGACGAGAACCTCGACATCAACGGTCCGCTCCTGGCACCTGGGCTGGGCGCCCAGGGCGGCACGGCCGAGGGGCTGGTCGCGGTCTTCGGGTCGGCGGTGCGGAACGTCGTACCGGCCAGCTCGCGGGAGATTCTCGGCGCCGGCCCGTCGGCGGCTGCCCTGCGGGACGCGGCCGATCGGGCCGTCGACGCCTACCGGGCGGTCCTGGGCTACTGAGCGCCGTACCGTTCTCGGTATGAGTGCTTTCGTGCCCGGCCTTGAGCTGAGCCGGCGGTTCTATACCGAGGCGGTCGCGCCCGCGATCGCGGCGTCGTGCTCCGGTCTGCCGTACGCCGCCGCCGTACTGGGCCGGGGCTCGGAGGTGCTGGGGTTCGACGACGAGATGTCGGGCGACCACAACTGGGAGCCACGGGTCGAGCTGTTCCTGCGCAAGGAGGACCGGACCCGGCACGGCGCCGCGCTCGACGAGGTGCTGCGCCGGGACGTCCCCGCCGAGTTCGCGGACCGCGCGACGCAGTTCGCGGTGCACACCGTCCGGGGCTACTTCCTGGAGCAGTTGGACTTCGACGTGGAGAGCGAGATCGCACCGCGGGATTGGTTCACTTTCCCGGAGCAGCACCTGCGGATGCTTACCGCCGGCGCGGTCTTCCACGACCAGGTGGGCCTGCAGGCGGTCCGCGACCGGTTCGCGTACTACCCGCGCGACGTCTGGCTCTACCTCCAGATCGCGGCCTGGTGGCGGGTCCATCCGGAGACCAACCTGGCTGGCCGAACCGGGTCCGTCGGGGACGAGCTCGGGTCGGCGCTGATCGGCGCGCAGCTCGTGCAGGACCTGATGCGGCTGTGCTTCCTGATCGAGCGGCAGTACGCGCCGTACTCGAAGTGGTTCGGTACGGCGTTCGCCCGCCTACCGTGCGCGGACGAGCTGGCGCCGCTGTTCGGCAAGGTGCTGCGGACCGAGTCGTGGCAGCAGCGTGAGGAAGCGTTGATGGCGGCGTACTCGGGTGTGGCCGAGCTGCACAACCGGCGGGAGATCACCGCGCCCGTGACGACCGGGACCGAGCAGCTGTGGAACCGGCCGTTCAAGGTGGTCTGGGGAGACTTCCCGGGGGCGCTGCTGGCCGAGATCAAGGACCCAGAGGTACGGCGGATCGCGGAACGCTGGCCGGTCGGCGGGATCGACCAGGTCCGGAACGTCCTGTGGGCGGCCCGGGACCGCCGCCGCGTGGTGGCGCTGTTCGACTAGCGGTTCCGGTACAGGCTCGTGATCAGGTCGACTGCGGCAGGGGTCGCCGGGTGTGGGTCCTCGCGGTGCCAGATGAGGTGGACGTCGACCGGCGGCGCGTCGCGGACCGGGCGGTAGACAACCCCGTCGCGGCGGTACTGCGTGACGGTCGCCTGCGGGGTCAGGCCGACGTACCGTCCGGCGGCGATCGCGGCGAGCCAGTCGTCGACGTCGTTGGTGTACTCGAACTCCGGCCGGGCGCCTTCCGGCCACAGGTCCGCGGTCGTGCTTCCGGTACGGCGGTCGATCGCCAGCCGCCGATCGCGGAGTTGGTCCAGGGTGAGGGTGCGCTTCTTCGCCAACGGGTCGTCGGTGGCCAGAGCGCAGTACCTCGGTTCAGTCGCGACTGTCGTGTGAGCGAAGCGCCTTAGGTCGACGTGGGACCGGACGATGGCCAGATCGCACAGCCCTTCGGCCAGTCCGCCGGTCGCCGTGTTGGTCCGGACGAGCTGCAGCTCGACGTCGGGGTGCTCGCTCGCCCAGCGCTTCTGGAACTCGGCCGTGTGCCGCCCGACCGCCGACCAGGCATGACCGACCCGCAACCGGGTGTGCCCCGTCGTTGCCTCCCGCACCAACTCGTCCACCTCGGCCAGCACCTGCCGGGCCCGGGCGAGCACCTGGACACCGGCAGTCGTCGGGGTGATCGTCCGGCTGGTCCGATGCAGCAGCCGCACGCCGAGTGCCTGCTCGAGGCCGAGCAGGTTCCGCGAGACCGCGGCCTGCGACACCTTCAACTCGATCGCCGCATCCGTGAACGTCCCCGCGTCCACGATCGCGACCAGGCAGCGCAACTGCCGGAGCTCCACATCCATGACTCCAGCGTATAGATGCGGCCGCTGGTGCATTTTGCCGCGACGGCCGGCGGACCGACTCTCGAAGCATGCGCAAGGATCGGATGAGCGGTGTGGTGATGATGCTCGGCAGCGGGCTGTCGACGCAGGTGGGTGCGTCCGTGGGTGCGTTGGCGTTCCCGGTGATCGGGCCGGTCGGGGTGGTGGCGGTCCGGCAGTGGATCGCCGCTGTCGTGCTGCTCGCGGTCGGGCGGCCGCAGCTGCGCGCGATCTCGGCCCGGCAGTGGCGGCTGGTGATCGGGTTGGCCTTGGTGTTCGCGGTGATGAACCTGTCGCTGTACACCGCGATCGACCGGGTCGGGCTCGGGCTGGCGGTGACGCTGGAGTTCCTGGGTCCGTTGGCGGTCGCGTTGCTCGGCTCCCGGCGGGTGCTCGACTTGCTGTGTGCATTGGCTGTTGCGCCTGCCGTCGTACTGCTGACCCGTCCGCAGGCGACCACGGACTACCTGGGCATCGGGTTCGGACTGCTGGCGGCTGTCTGCTGGGCGTCGTACATCCTGCTGAACCGCCGCATGGGCCGGGAGTTCACCGGCGTAGAGGGCGTTGGGGCTGCCGCTGCGGTGTCCGGGCTGGCGTACGTGCCGGTCGGCATCTGGGCGCTCTGGCACCACCGACCGACGCCGACCACGCTCGCGTACGCCGTCGCCGCCGGCGTGCTGTCGTCCGCCGTACCCTTCCTCGTCGATCTGCTCACGCTGCGGCGGGTGCCGGCGCAGTTCTTCGGGGTCTTCATGAGCGTGAACCCGGTGCTCGCCGCGCTGGTCGGCCTGGTGGTGCTCGACCAGCGCCTCGGCTCGCTCGACTGGCTGGCCATCGGCGTGATCGTGGGCGCCAACGCGGTGGCGTTGTCGGCCGGACGACGCGGGACATCACAGCGCGGTTCCAGTCCACGGGTGCGACGTTCTTCACGGCGTGCCCTGCGCGCCGGTGACCCTGGCGTTCGGGAGGGTTGCGGAGCGAGAGGGAGAGCCGTTCTCCCCGCGGAACAGTAAGGAACGGAATGCGTAAGGTTGCGGCCCTCGCGGCGGTAGTGACATTGAGCGTCGGGACGTTGACGGCGTGCTCGGGCGGCGACTACTGCGGCGAGTTGAAGACCTTCGCCGAGTCGACGAAGGATCTCGACATCAAGAACGCCGATGCGGTCGACAAGATGCTCTCTGAGGCCAAGAAGGTCTCGAAGTCGGCGCCGGACGACCTGAAGGACGACTGGAAGATCGTCATCGACTACGCCGAGAAGGCGAAGGACGCGGACGGCGACACCGGCAAGCTCACCGAGCTGGCCAAGAGCGACGGCGAGAAGATCGCCCCGGCGTTCGAGGCGATCAGCAAGCAGGCCAAGGACACCTGCAAGGTCACCATCGACTCCTGATCGACGGCGTCATGACGGGCCGGGTGCGCAGGCGGCACCCGGCCCGCCGCACGTTCAGGGACCGGATGAGTGCGGAAAGTATCCGTTTCGGATGGTTTGATCACCAGTTGTAGCGTCGGGGCCAGCACCCCCGAGGACCGACCTCCCGACCCCCGAGGATGATGAGAGCTGTGAAGCGCACACTCGCCGTCGCCGCGACGCTGATCGCCGGCACCGCCACCCTGACCGCGTGCACCGAGGAGCAGGCCTACTGCGTCGACCTCGCCGGGTACGCCGCGAACGCGGTGAACGTGGACCCGCAGAACCCGGCCGACTACACCAAGATCCTCGAGGACGCCAAGAAGGTGCAGGCCTCAGCGCCGGCCGACGTGAAGGACGACTGGGGCGTCGTGGTGGCGTTCGCCGAGAAGGCCAAGGCCGCGGGCACGGACCGTGTCGAGCTGGCTCGGCTGAGTCAGCAGACCAGCTCGGTGATGACGGCGTACAAGACGATCAGCACGCACGCCAAGGACTCCTGCAAGGTGGACCTGCCGCAGCTGAGCTGAGCCGCGCTCTGTGAGTGGAACGATCGATTCGCCCGAGTGGCCCGGCTGACGGCCGCTCCTGCGCCGTGACCTGCCCGAACCCGTGTTAGGTTCCCTTGCGAAGCCACACAACGGGACAGGTGAAACGGTGCCACTTCCTTCTTTGACCCCGGAGCAGCGAGCGGCGGCTCTGGACAAGGCCGCGGCGGCGCGGCGTGAACGAGCCGAGATCAAGAACCGGATCCGGCATTCGGGAGCGTCTCCGACGGAGGTGCTCCACGAGGGACAGACCAACGACGTGATCGGCAAGATGCGGGTCAGTGCGCTGCTGCAGTGCATCCCCGGCGTGGGCAAGGTCCGCGCCCAGCAGATCATGGAACGCGCGGGGATCTCGGAGACGCGGCGGGTGCGCGGCCTCGGCTCCAACCAGATCGCCGCCCTCGAACGCGAATTCGCCGAGTGAGCCAGACCGAAACGCTAGCTAGCTCGTTGGACACTGGTGTGAACATGACCACGCACAGGACGGACGAGACGATGGCTCCGCGGCAGGACCCGCCCCGCAGCGCCGGCGGCGGGAGCGCCCGGCTGACCGTGCTGGCGGGTCCGACCGCGGTCGGCAAGGGCACGGTGGCCGCGGACATCCGGGAGCGGTTCCCCGACATCTGGATCTCGGTGTCGGCGACGACCCGCAAGCCGCGGCCGGCCGAGGTGCACGGGGTGCACTACCTGTTCGTCTCCGACGCCGAGTTCGACCGGATGATCGCCGACGGTGAGCTGCTGGAGTGGGCCGTGGTGCACAAGGCGGCCCGGTACGGGACGCCGAAGCAGCCGGTGCTGGACAAGCTCGCCGAAGGCCGCCCGGCGCTGCTCGAGATCGACCTGCAGGGGGCCCGCCAGGTCCGCGAGACGATGCCGGAGGCGCAGTTCGTCTTCCTGGCGCCGCCGAGCTGGGACGAACTGGTCCGGCGGCTGGTCGGCCGCGGCACCGAGACGGCCGAGGAGCGGGAGCGCCGGCTGGAGACCGCGACCCTGGAACTGGCCGCCGAGAAGGAGTTCGACGTGACGATCGTGAACGCCTCGGTTCGGGAGGCGGCCGATCAGTTGGTAAAGTTGATCCGATCACCCTCCGTTCCTGGAAAGAGCTGAACTTTGTCTGGCAACCAGCCCGTCGCGATCGGCATCACCTCCCCGCCGATCGACGACCTGCTCACCCGCACCGACTCCAAGTACAAGCTGGTGCTGTATTCGGCCAAGCGGGCGCGGCAGATCAACGCCTACTACTCCCAGCTCGGCGAGGGCCTGCTGGAGTACGTCGGTCCGCTGGTCGAGACCCACGTCCAGGAGAAGCCGCTGTCGATCGCGATGCGCGAGATCAACGAGGGCGTGCTGACCTGCACCGACATCGACCCCGAGGCCGAGGCGGAAGCCGCCGCCGCGGAGAAGTCCGCGTAACCGACACCCGATGACGACCGGGAACGGGGTCTGCTGATGTCCGGAACCGGTGAAGATCAGACCCCTGGGACCCCCGCGGCCCCAGGGGACTCTGTCGTTCCCGTGAAGCACCGGCCGAACGTGGTGCTCGGGGTCGGTGGCGGCATCGCGGCGTACAAGGTCTGTGATCTGCTCCGGCGGCTGACCGAGTCCGGGCACAGCGTGCGGGTGGTGCCGACCGCTGCCGCACTGGAGTTCGTCGGCGCGGCGACCTGGGCGGCGCTGTCCGGCCAGCCGGTGACCGCGGACCCGTTCGACGACGCGCAGGAGGTTCCGCACGTCCGGATCGGCAAGGCCGCCGAACTCGTCGTGGTCGCCCCGGCCACGGCCAACCTGATCGCCAAGGCCGCGCACGGCCTGGCTGACGACCTGCTCACGAACACGCTGCTGACGGCTCGCTGCCCGATCCTGTTCGCGGCCGCGATGCACACCGAGATGTGGGAGCACCCGGCCACCCAGGCGAACGTCGCCACCCTGCGGGCCCGCGGCATCACTGTGCTCGAGCCCGCGGTCGGCCGCCTGACCGGCGCCGACACCGGTCGCGGCCGGCTGCCGGAGCCGTCCGAGATCTTCGCGATCAGCCAGCTGATGCTCGCGGACGAGGCTGCCCGGGCCGCCGGGCAGGCGGTCGCCGACCTGACCGGCAAGCACGTCCTGATCAGCGCCGGCGGCACCCGCGAGTACCTCGACCCGGTCCGCTACCTCGGCAACTCCTCGTCCGGCAAGCAGGGCTACGCGCTGGCCCGGATCGCGGCCGCCCGCGGCGCGAAGGTGACCCTGGTCGCGGCCAACTCCGAGCTGCCCGACCCGGCCGGCGTCCAGGTCGTCCCGGTGACGAGCGCCCGGGACCTGTACGACGAGATCACCGGCCGCGCGGGTGACGCGGACGCGATCGTGATGGCGGCAGCCCCCGCGGACTTCCGGCCGGCCGACGTCGCCGAGCACAAGATCAAGAAGACCGCCGACGGCGCGGTCCCGGCGGTCAGCCTGGTGCAGAACCCGGACATCCTGCAGACCATCTCGCACGACCGCCGCCGCACCGGCCAGGTGATCGTCGGGTTCGCGGCCGAGACCGGCGACGCCGAGCACGGCGTGCTCGAGCTGGGCCGGGCCAAGCTGGAGCGCAAGGGCTGCGACCTGCTGGTGGTGAACGACGTCTCCGGCGGCAAGGTCTTCGGCAGCGACGTCAACGAGGCAGTCATCCTCGACACCGACGGCAACGCCCTGCCCGTCCCCTCAGGCTCGAAGGACGCCCTGGCCGGCGTCATCTGGAACCTCGTAGCCACCCACTGGCCCTAACCCCACCCACCCGCGCCCCACCACCCGTGCCCGCCCCGCCCACGACCATTTGAGGGGAGAACCTCGCAAGTTGCCCCTTCGCCCCACGAAAGCTCACAGGAGAAGGAGCAACTTCGGGGGAGATCCCCTCAAGCGGGTTGTCCACAGATTGCGGAAGTCGGCGTTGCGGGCGGCGCCTAGCAGCGATGCTCGACGGGTGAACCCACAGCTGAAGGTTGTCGCCGAGCGGCAAGGTGGAGTGTTCGCGCGCCGCCAGGCCATCTCCAGCGGTTACACGCCGGGGCAGATCCGCCGTCGACTCGCCGACGGTCGGTGGGTGCGGATTCGGCATGGGCAGTACTGCGAGAGCCTTGACCTCAGCGCCCTTCCGCCGTGGGAGCAGCAAACGCACGTTCACCGCCGCCTCGTCCATGCCGTGATGAACTCCTGGCGGTCCGGAGCGATCGCCGTGAGCCATCAGTCCGCGCTTGCGTTGCACGGTGCGCCGCTCTGGGGGCGCGAGCTCGGGCAGGTCCATGTCACACGACTGGACGAGCTGGCCGGAGGTCTGCTGGCTGGCGTTCGCCACCATGTCGGCAGGCTGGCGGAGATCGATCTCACCGAGGTCGACGGCCTGATGACGACCACGGTCGCTCGCGCCATCGTCGAATCGGCCTGTACGGCGTCCTTCGAGGCGACTGTCGTCAGCGTCGACGCGGCGCTGCGTGATCACGCGATGGACGAGAACGACGTACGCCGTTTGCTTGGCCTGATCGAGTTCTGGCCGGGCAGTGCCACTGCTCGCGCCGCGGTGAGCTTCGGCGACGCCCGGTCGGAGTCCGTCGGGGAATCGCGCCTGCGCGTCCTCATGCACAACCACGGACTACCGGTGCCCGTCCTGCAGGTCGAGTTCCGCGACTCCGACGGCTTGATAGGCCGAGTCGACTTCTACTTCCCGCAGTACCGAACCGTGGTCGAGTTCGACGGCCGGATCAAGTACGGCGGAGGGTCCCCCGAGGTGCTTGTGCAGGAGAAGATTCGCGAGGACCGGCTACGCGCACTCGGGCTCCAAGTCGTCCGATCCGTCTGGTCTGACTTCGACCGACCCCATCGCCTCGTGGCCGGGATCAGGCAAGCGTTCGACCGCGCGCAGCGCGCCGCGTAGCTCCCCGCCGTCCACCGCATCACCCCGGCCGGTCACCTCGCCCCCCACCCGGCATTTGCGCGGTTCTCCCCGCAAATGGCCCGTTCTCTGCCGGAATTCTGAGGGAGAACGGGCAAAGTGAGGGGATCTCCCCTGAAATGGTTCGGGAGGGAGGCGGTCAGGGGGTGGCCGGTATGGGGGTTAGCTTCGGGGGATGGAGATCAGCTGGCGGTCGGTGGTTGCTCGGCGGGTGCGGCGGCATCATCTGGCCGGTGATCCGGCCGGCTCGGCGGCGGACGCCGTACGGGCTATGTGTGGGGCGCATGCGCAGGTGCTGTCGGCTGGGGAGTTGTCGGTGGCGGTCCGGCTCGACGGGGCGACCCGGGAGACGGTGCAGCAGGCGGACGGGCTGGTGAAGACGTTCGGGCCGCGGGGGACCGTGCACTTGCTGCCGCTGGACGATCTGCGGTTGTGGACGGGTGCACTGTCCGCGCTGCCGCCTGGGACGCCGGTGCCGGAGTACATGCGGCTGACTCCCGAGCAGCGCGCGGAGATCATCGTCGCGATCGGAGACGCGCTGGCCGACGACGACCTGACCGTCGACGAGCTGACAGTGGAAGTCGTACGGCGGACCGGAGCCTGGGCCGGTGATCTCGTGATGCCCGCGTTCCAGACCTACTGGCCGCGCTGGCGTCAGGTGATCCCGGACGCCGCCAACGCCGGTGCCCTCTGCTACGGACCGAATCGTGGGCGGCTGACGACGTACTCGAACCCGCATCGCTTCAAGCCGTTCGAGCCGCTGCCCGGTGACAAGGCGTTCACCGAGCTGCTGCATCGGTACCTGTACTCCTACGGTCCCGCGACGCCGCAGCAGTTCGCCCGCTGGCTCAACACCAGCCCGGCGTTCGTGAAGCCGTACTTCGCCGACCTGCCGCAGGTGGAGCTCGCCGGCGAACCCGCCTGGCACGCGCCGGGCGACGGCGACTTCACGGACGACCCAGTGCGCGGTGTCCGGCTGCTGCCGTACTTCGACGCGTACGGCGTCGGCAGCTTCCCGCGAGAGCTGCTCTTCCCGGGTACGGCGTTCACCCGCGCACTCGCCCGTGGTCAGGCCGGCAACTACCCGCTGCTCCTGGTCGACGGCATCGTCGCCGGTGTCTGGCACCACAAGAAGTCCGGCCGGAAGGTGCACGTCACGGTCGAGTCGCTGATCTCCCTCAGCCGCACCCGGCGCCGGCTGCTCGACACCGAGGTGGACCGGCTGGCTGCGATGCTGGAGTGCACACCTGCACTCACCCTGGGCGACGTGACGGTCGGCCCGCACGCCTGAAACCGTGCCTCGTGTCCAAAATATGATCAGCAATCTCGAATCCTGGATGGATTCGGAGCGTCACCGGGACTCCGGAGGAAACTGCTGGCATACTTCCCAAGATGCATCGCCATCCGCCGGTGCATGGGGGGATCGTGCGGTTGTAGCTGCGGTTCGTGGTCACAGTCGCGCGGCACAAGAGGAATCCGAGGGAGAATTGTGGCGAGCCGCCTGTTCACGTCCGAGTCGGTGACCGAGGGTCACCCGGACAAGATCGCTGACCAGATCAGCGACTCCATCCTCGACGCGCTGCTGGCCGAGGACCCGAAGAGCCGCGTCGCGGTCGAGACCCTGGTCACCACGGGTCTGGTCGTGGTCGCCGGTGAGGTCACCACGTCGGCGTACGTCGACATCCCGGGGATCGTGCGGGCGCGCATCCTCGAGATCGGCTACGACTCCTCGCTCAAGGGGTTCGACGGCGCGTCCTGTGGTGTCACCGTGGCGATCGGCAGTCAGTCCGCGGACATCGCGCAGGGAGTCGACACGGCGTACGAGACGCGCGCGGACGCGTCCCAGGACGCTCTGGACCTGCAGGGGGCGGGGGACCAGGGCCTGATGTTCGGCTACGCGTCGAACGAGACGCCGGAGCTGATGCCGCTGCCGATCACGATCGCGCACCGGCTGTCGGCGCGGCTGTCCGAGGTCCGCAAGGACGGCACCATGGCCTACCTGCGCCCGGACGGCAAGACCCAGGTCACGGTGGAGTACGACGGTGACAAGGCGGTCCGGATCGACACCGTCGTGGTGTCCAGCCAGCACGCGGCCGACATCAGCCTGGACTCGATGCTGACCCCGGACATCAAGAAGCACGTGGTCGACCCGGTGCTCGAGCAGTTCGACATCGACTCGACCGGCTACAAGCTGCTGGTGAACCCGACCGGGCGGTTCGAGATCGGCGGCCCGATGGGCGACGCGGGTCTGACCGGCCGGAAGATCATCATCGACACCTACGGCGGGATGGCCCGGCACGGTGGTGGCGCGTTCTCCGGCAAGGACCCGTCCAAGGTGGACCGGTCGGCGGCGTACGCGATGCGCTGGGTGGCGAAGAACATCGTCGCCGCCGGGCTGGCGGACCGGGTCGAGTGCCAGGTCGCGTACGCGATCGGCAAGGCCGCTCCGGTCGGTTTCTACGTCGACACCTTCGGCACCGAGAAGGTGCCGGTGGCCCAGATCAGCGACGCGGTCCGCGAGGTGTTCGACCTGCGGCCGGCCGCGATCATCCGGGATCTGGACCTGCTCCGGCCGATCTACGCCCAGACCGCGCGCAACGGCCACTTCGGCCGCACCGGCGAGGACTTCACCTGGGAGCGCACCGACCGGGTCGAGGAGCTCAAGGCCGCGATCAACAAGTAGCGCACGTCTGTCCGGCGACCCGGTTGTGGCGGTTGTCCACAGCCGGGTCGCGGCATTCGCACGGACTGTCGCTCCGGCCGTCTAGAGTTTTCCGGTGACATCGAACGGAGACTCCCCGGAGCAGCTGACGCTGCTGCGGGACACCGTTCGCAAGTCCCGGACCAAGGAGCCGGCCGAGATCACCTCGTCGTTGCCGGTGGCCCGGATCGCGGTCGACGTCTCGCTGCCGCACCTGGACCGGCCGTTCGACTACCTCGTGCCCGACGACCTGGCCGAGGCCGCGCAGCCGGGGGCCCGGGTGAAGGTTCGCTTCGCCGGCAAGGACCTGGACGGGTTCGTGCTGGAGCGGCTCGAGTCCTCCGACCACGACGGCAAGCTGGCCCGGATCCGCAAGGTGGTCTCGCCGGAGCAGGTGCTGACGCCGGAGATCGCCGACCTCTGCCGCGCCGTCGCGGATCGGTACGCCGGGGTCTTCGCGGATGTGACCCGCCTGGCCGTCCCGCCGCGGCATGCGAAGGTCGAGGGCGAGCCGCTGCGCTGCAACCAGCCCGCACGGCCGCCGGTGTCCACGTCGCGCTCCGAGTGGTCGCCGTACCCCCCTGGTTTTCTTGATGCGGTGGCCCGGTCGGAGGCGCCGCGGGCGATCTGGACCGCCGTACCGGGGGCTGACTGGGCGCTCGCGTTTGCGCAGGCGGCGGCAGTGTGTGCGGCGTCGGGGCGGGGTGCGTTGCTGCTGGTGCCGGATGCGCGGGATCTTGAGCGGTTGGCCACGGCCTGTACGGCGGTGCTCGGCGAGACCGGATTCGTCACTTTGTCGGCGGATCTCGGGCCGACGGCTCGGTACCGGGCGTTCCTCGCGACTTTGCGGGGATGCGCGCGGGTGGTGATCGGGACACGGGCGGCCGCGTTCGCGCCGGTGGCGAATCTCGGGCTGGTCGCGCTGTGGGACGACGGCGACGACTCGTACGCCGAGCCGCGCGCGCCGTACCCGCATGCCCGGGAAGTGCTGCTGCTGCGGGCTTATCGGCAGCAGTGTGCCGCGTTGCTCGGTGGGTTCGCGCGGTCGGCCGAGGCGGCGGCGCTGCTGGAGTCCGGGTTCGCGGCGGAGCTGATCGCTGACCGGCAGACGATCCGGGCTGCCGCTCCCGCGGTGCACATCGCGGGGGAGTCCGACACCGATCTCGCCCGTGATCCGGGGGCTCGCGCGGCGCGGTTGCCGCACCGGGCGTTCGAGATCGCGCGGGAGGGGCTGCGGTCCGGGCCGGTGCTGGTCCAGGTGCCGCGGGCGGGGTATCTGCCGAGCCTGGTGTGCCAGACCTGCCGGGCTCCTTCGCGGTGTACGACGTGTGGCGGGACCTTGCGCCGTACTGGCGGATCGGGTCCGGCGAGTTGCAGCGTGTGCGGCCGGCCGGCGACCGATCACCGGTGCCCGGAGTGCGGTGACACCCGGATGCGCGCTGCTGTTGTCGGCGCTCGTCGTACGGCGGAGGAGTTGGGCCGGGCGTTTCCCGGATTGGTCGTGCGTACGTCGGGTGGCGACAACGTGCTCGATGTCGTACCGGACAAGCCGGCCTTGATCGTGAGCACACCGGGAGCCGAGCCAGTCGCGGAAGGCGGGTACAGCGCGGCGTTGCTGCTGGACACCTGGCTGATGCTGGCTCGACCGGATCTGCGGGCGCCGGAGGAGGCCGTGCGGCGGTGGTTCAACGCGGCGGCGTTGGTGCGGCACAGCGGGACGGTCATCTTGGTGGGTGAGCCGTCTGCGTTGCCGTTGCAGGCGGTGGTGCGGTGGAGTCCGGAGGGGTTTGCGGCTCGGGAAGTGGAGGAGCGGCGGGCTGCCCGGCTGGCGCCGGCGGCGAAGCTGGCGGAGCTCACCGGCCCGTCCGAGGCGGTGAACGATCTCATCGGGCGGCTTCGAGAGTTGCTTCCGGCAACTGCTGGTCTCGAGGTGCTCGGGCCGGTGGATGTTGACGACGAGACGGTCCGGGCGGTTGTTCGCACGCCGCGGGCGGCGGGGTCGGCGCTCGCTCGTGCCTTGAAGGAAGCTCAGTCTGCGCGCACGACGAAGAAGAACCCGGGTTCGGTGCGGGTCCAGGTCGATCCACCAAGCTTCGGCTAGGTCGGGTCGAGCCCCGGCTGAGGGACTAAGCGGTAGACGCCAGAGGCGTGGCTGCGGTCAGCAGTTGAGTGCCGAGTGAGGTGCGGTGGTAGAGGACGGTGCGGCCGTCGCGGCGGGAGTCGACCAGGCCGGCGCTGCGCAGGATGCTCAGGTGCACGCTGAGCGTCGGGGCCGACACCCCGAGTTGGTGGGCCAGGTGCGTGGTCGACATCGGCAGGTCGAGGTGGCTGACGATCGCCGCGCGCGTCCGGCCGACCAGGTCCGCGAGCGGTGAGTCGGTGGTGTCCTGCCGGTCCTCCCAGAGCCGTCCGAGGCCGCGAGGCGGGTAGGTGATCGTCGGCACGTACGGCGCCGCGGTCACCGACAGGCCGGCCGGCCAGCTGAACACGCTCGGCACCAGCAGCACGCCCTGCCCGGCCATCGGCTCGCCGTCACAGGCGAACGGCCGGTCGATCTCGATCCGGCTGACACGGAAACAGATCGACGGATGCAGGTTGCGGAACAGCCGCTCGATCCCGCCGGCCGCCAACTCGTCCAGCCGGAACGCCAGGTCCTCCTGCAGCAGCGACCGCATCCGCCGCCAGTCCGGCTCGATCGCCCGCCGCCAGTAGCTCTCCAGCGACGACGTGATCAGGTCGATGGCCTTGGCCGGGTGGGCGATCAGGTCGGGCAGCAGCGGGTGCGGAGTCTCATGGTGCAGCTTGGCGATCTCGTCGGTGACCAGGTGGTGCGGGGTGGCGGCGATCGCGGCCAGGCCGGACTCCAGGCTGGTGGTTCGGCGCGGCGGCGCCGGCGTGATGAAGTCCGGGATGTAGCCGACCGGTGGAATGAGGGCCTTCAGCAACGTCAGGTCCGGTCCCTCGATGATCGGGCAGACCTTCTGCATCCACGGGCCGTGCACGCTGCGCGCCGGATGGTTGCTCAGCGCCCGCACGCTGGTGACGGCCTCCCAGACCGGCGACAGCGCGAACCGGATCCGACCCACGTCCTCGGCGTTCAACCTGATCGTGATCACCTCACCAGCCTAGCCGATTAGTCCTGGGACTAATCGTCGACAGTTCACCGGACAGCCTTCAGAGTTGTCGTCATGAGTGCAATCGCCGCTGTCGACACGCCTGCTCGCGCGCTGCCGCGGGCGTTCTGGGCGCTCTGGGTCTGCCAGTTGGTCAACCGGCTCGGCAGCTTCGTCCAACCGTTCCTCGTCCTCTACCTGACCCAGGACCGTCATCTCTCGGCCGGTACGGCGGGCGCCGTGGCAGCCGCGGTCGGCGCCGGCTCGGTGTTGTCGCAGCTCGTCGGCGGCTGGCTGGCCGACCGGGTCGGCCGCCGGGTCACCATGCTGGCGTGCTTCTTCGGGACTGCGGCCGCGCTCATCCTGCTGGGGTCGGCCCGGTCGATGGCGATGATCTGGGCGGCCGCGTTCGTGGTCGGCCTGCTCGGTGACCTGTTCCGCCCGGCCGTCCAGGCGACGGTGGCCGACCTGCTCCAGCCGGGCGAGCGGGTTCGCGCGTACGGGCTGCTGTTCTGGGCGATCAACCTCGGCTTCTCCGTCTCGACGGTGAGCGCGGGCGTGCTGGCTTCGATCGGCTACGGCCTGCTCTTCTGGCTGAACGCCGGTACGTCGGTGATCGCCGGCCTCGTGATCTGGATGATGGTCCCGGAGACGCGCCCAGCCCTGGATGAGGGCACGTCCCGCCGCCCGCTGCTGCCGGTGGCACTCCGGGACACCGTGTTCCTGCTGATGGTGCTGCTCCAGATCGGCTACGCCACCATCTACTTCCAGGGGTACTCGACCCTGCCGCTGGCGATGGCGGACGACGGTCTGCCGTCCTCGACGTACGGGCTGGTGATCGCGCTCAACGGCGTGGTGATCGTGCTGGTGCAGCCATTCCTCGGCAAGTGGCTCGCGAAGTTCGATCGGCCCAAGCTGCTCGCCGCGTCGATGCTGGTCGTCGGTCTCGGCTTCGGGCTCGGCGCGGTCGTGCACGACTGGTGGGGCTACGGGCTGTCGGTCGTGGTGTGGACGATTGGCGAGATCGGGTTCGCCGCGGTGATCGGCGCGGTGTTCGCCGACCTCGCTCCGGTCGACCTGCGCGGTGGGTATATGGGCATGTCCGGGATGGCGTTCGGTGTCGGCGCGGTGGTCGGGCCCCTGGCCGGCGCCAACGCACTGGAATCCTTCGGCCCAACCGCCACCTGGCTCGGCTGTGCGCTGCTGGGCGTGCTGATCTTCATCGGTCAGTTCACCCTGGCCCCGGCCCTGCACACCCGAGCCGCCGCGAACGCAGCCTCCGCGTAAGGTGACCGGCCGCGGCGTTCGCATAGGGTTGCGGGTATGACGGAGCGGACGATCGACGTGGTGGTGTTCGACATCGGTGGGGTGCTGCTGGACTGGAACCCGGACTACCTGTACGCCGACCTGATCCCGGACGAGCAGCAGCGGAACTGGTTCTTGACCGAGGTGACGACGCGGGAGTGGAACCAGAAGCAGGACGCCGGCCGGCCGTGGGAGGAGGCGGTCGCCGAGCTGACCGCGCTGCACCCCCAGCACACCGAGTGGATCGAGGCGTACGACACCGGCTGGCTGCAGATGGTCAAGGGTCTGTTCGAGGACACCGTCGAGCTCGTCACCGAACTCCGCGAGCTGGGCATCCCGAACTACGCGCTGACCAACTTCTCCGCCGAGAAGTGGGAGATCGCCAAGGAGACGTTCCCGGTCCTGACCGGCTTCGACGGCGAGGTGGTGTCCGGCGTCGAGCAGACCGTGAAGCCGGACGAGAAGATCTACCGGATCCTGCTGGAGCGGTTCGGCCTGGACGCCACGCGCACCTTCTACACCGACGACGTGCAATACAACGTGGACGGCGCCCGCGCAGTCGGCCTCGACGCCGAACTGTTCACCGGCGCCGCAACGCTTCGGGAGCAGTTGTTCGCGCGGGGGCTGCCGCTCAGGTAGCCGGCGCGGAGAAGGTTTCGGTGTACGACGGGGTCGTCGCCAGTTGGGCGGCCTCGACGTACACGGTGTCGTCCTGGCAGGTCAGCGGAGTCAGCGCGGTGCCGGGTTTGCCGGTGTAGCTGCGCTGTGGTTGCGGGAGTCCGGGGCGCCAGCGGTTGATCTGGTAGGCCTCGTTGCCGTCGGCTACGGTTCTGGTCTCCCAGAAGATCCAGTGGCCGCAGGCGATGATCGTGTCGGTGACGATCACGCCGAGCGCCCGAGCGGGGGAGTCGGCGGACTCACGGACGTACGCCTTGCTCTGGTACTGATCCGGGTCGGAGGCCGCCACCTCGGACCAGACCGTCGCACCACTCAACGAGGCGCCGCTCCACTGCAGGCAGTTGGTTGCCGCAGGCACCGGACGGGCGGCGCCGCCGGACAGCGACGCGACCAGGATGCGCTTGCAGCGGCGACTGGTCTCCGGCGCGGCGACCTCGCTGAACGTCACCGTGTCGGCCGAGACCACCGGATCCGCGACGTACCCGGGAGCCGCAACGCAGCCGACGATGCGTGACTCCAGGGTCGCGAGGTCGGCGACGATCAGGCAGGACCGGTTCTTTGCGTCGGTCGAGCTGTAGGCGAAGGTGCCGCCGTACGCGCCGATCTCCGGTTCGGAGACCTGGGGGAGGCGGCCGAGGCCGGCCGGGCGTCCGGTGGTCAGGTCGTAGCGGAAGATCTTGATCTCGGGGTTCGGGCCGTCCGAGCGGATGTCCTCGATCAGCGCCCAGCGGTCGTCGATCACGACCGGCGACTGGGCGACGAACCCGGACGCCGGGACGTGCCGGACGACGACCTTCTTGGTGGTCCGGTCTGTCACGGTCGTGATGCCGGCCTCGTCGCTTCCGCGGGTGACGACGTACTTGCGCTGCTGGGTGACCAGGTGCAGCCCGTTCACCGGTTGGCGCAGCACCTTCGTCCACTTCGGCGGACTGTTGTCCATCGACCGAGTTGGGGTCTCGCTGGGACTGGCCGGCGTGCTCGATGGGCTGCTCGTGCTCTCCGGCTTGGACGAGCAGCCCGCGGCGAGCAGGACGACGGCGAGGAGTACCAGTGGCGTACGGCGCATCGAGTCAGAGGCCGATGTTCTGGAAGGAGTTGGCCAGGGTCGCGTTGAACAGCGCGGTCGCCGGGATGTTCTTCGGGCCGTCGGTCACGTTGCCCCGGCTGTTGAACCGGCGCTCGTTGAACACCTCGAAGATCGCGATCGTGCCCTTCGCCTTGTCGTAGCCGCGGCCCACTTGGTAGTGGCCGCTGTGGTTGAACGCCAGGTACGGGAAGTAGCGCTTCAGCAGTTGGGTGTGCTCGATGATCGGCGCCGGCTGCCCGTCGCCGAGGTGGTTCTGGTGCACGGTGAAGAACTTCTGCGCGTTCCAGTGGCCGACGCTCTGCACGATGTAGGTGCCGGCCGCGAGGTCCCAGTTCGTCTTCAGGTTGGTCTGCTTGACCATCGCGGTGATCGCCGTACCGGAGGACGTGGTGCCGAGGTCTTTGGCCCAGGACGCCTGGGTGTCGCGCTGCTGGTCGTCGGCCCAGTCGATCGACTGGAACGTCGCCGGACCGCACCAGTACCCCTTCTCCTGCGAGGTCTGGAAGCCCTTCATGACGTACGACGAACCCGGCAGCTTCACCGCCTCCGCGCGGGTCCTGGTGTCAGCGGTCGCACCTGTCGCGTCGAGCAGCCGCAAGGCGCGAGCCTTGTCGCGTCCGTCCCAGGCGGCCCGCATCTCGTCGAGCTCGGCGTTCACCCGGACGCTCTTCGTCATCGCCGCCCGATCGGCCACGAACGCCTGGGGCGTGAGATCACCCGTGGGGATGTCCTCCTCGACCCCGACCTCCCCGTCGGCGCGAACGCTTGGCGGCGCCAGCATCTCCTGCACCTGAGCCCCGCTCGGCACCTGGTCCACGAAGCCGAGCCCCAGGCAGTAGTTCTCCTCCTCGAGCTTGAAGCACCGCAGGATCGACGACGCCTGCGCCGAGCTGTCGGCGGACCGCAGCTCGAGGTCGTCGGGCGAGGTCTCGGTGACCTGCTCCACCAGGTCGCTCCAGGAGCGCGCGGCGGGGTTTGACGCCGGCGTGGAAGGTTCACTCGGCGCAGAGGCGAAGGCTGTGAGGGGTGCCTGGGTCAGCAGTGCACCCAGGATGATCAGAGTTGCCCCCCGTGCTGCTGTGGGCATTGGGTCTCCCGTTGGGCGTGTGACGATTGTGACTGTAGGTACGCCTGAGACCACAGTACGTGCTTGTGGCAACAATGGGGAGAGGGCCTCCCGTCCAGACCCACCGGCCGAGCGCACTAGAATTGCCGGGTCCCGGTCCGTGGAACGCTGTGGAGAGTCTGTTGTCGGTCACACCCATCCGCCTGTTCGGCGACCCTGTCCTGACCACCAAGGCGGAGCCGGTGGTCGACTTCGACGCCGAGCTGCGCCGTCTGGTCCAGGACCTGACCGACACGATGGTGGCAGCCCCCGGCTCGGGTCTGGCTGCCCCGCAGCTCGGTGTCGGGCTGCGCGTGTTCACCTGGAACATCGACGGTGAGCTCGGGCACCTGGTCAACCCGCAGCTGACACTGTCCGAGGAGGAGCAGTTCGGCCCGGAGGGCTGCCTGTCCATCCCCGGCCTCACCTTCGACTGCCGCCGCGCGCTGTCGGTGATCGCCAAGGGCTTCAACATGTACGGCGACCCGGTGGTGATCGAGGGGTCGGAGCTGCTCGCCCGCTGCATCCAGCACGAGACCGACCACCTGGACGGCGTGCTGTTCATCGACCGGCTCGACACCGACACCCGCAAGCAGGCGATGAAGGCGATCCGCGAAGCGGACTGGTCCGGCCTCGGCGGGATGCCGACGGTCAAGGTCTCACCGCACGGAGCAACGGGGTTCGGCCTGTGAGAGTCGTCTTCGCCGGGACCCCGGAGCCCGCCGTCACCGCGCTGCGGGCGATCGTTGCCAGCCGCCACGAAGTGGTTGCCGTCGTCACCCGTCCGGACGCGCCCGCCGGCCGCGGCCGGAAGTTGGTTGCCTCGCCGGTCGCCCAGCTCGCCGAGGAGCTCGGCATCGAGGTGCTCAAGCCGGTCAAGCCGAGCGCCCCGGAGTTCCTGGCCCGCCTGACCGAGATCGCCCCGGACTGCTGCCCGGTCGTCGCGTACGGCGGCCTGTTGCCGCAGGCGGCCCTGGACATCCCCGAGCACGGCTGGATCAACCTGCACTTCTCGGTGCTGCCGGCCTGGCGGGGTGCCGCGCCGGTGCAGCACTCGATCATCTCCGGGGACGACGTGACCGGGGCCAGCACGTTCCGGATCGTGAAGGCGCTGGACGCTGGCCCGGTGTACGGCGTACTGACCGAGCCGATCGGTCCCGAGGACACGTCCGGCGATCTGCTCACCCGGCTGGCGGTGTCCGGGGCGAAGCTGCTGGTCGACACGCTGGACGGGATCGAGGCCGGCGTACTCGAGGCTCGGGCGCAGCCGGTGGATGGTGTCACGCTGGCGCCGAAGATCACGGTCGACGATGCCGCGCTGGATCTGAGCGCGCCGGCGCAGCGGGTCGATCGGCTGGTGCGCGGCTGCAACCCGGCGCCGGGGGCGTGGACGACGTTCCGAGGCGAGCGGCTGAAGGTGCTCGCCGTACGGCTGACCGACGAGGAGCTGAAGCCCGGTGAGCTGCAGGCGACCAAGTCGAGCGTGAAGGCCGGTACCGGGAGCAAGGCGGTCGAGCTGGTGACGGTTCAGCCGCAGGGCAAGAAGCCGATGGCCGCGGCCGACTGGGCCCGGGGTGTCCGCCTCACCGACGAGGACCGGTTGGGACCGTCCGCGTGAGTGATCGGTCACCTCGTAATCGGGCACCGCAGCGACGTCCGGATCGGGTACGCCGGGTCGCGTACCAGGTGATCCGGCAGGTCACCGCCGAGGGCGGCTACGCGAATCTCGCGCTCAACAAGGCGCTCCGGGAACAACGCCTCGGCGGTCGCGACGCGGCGTTCTGCACCGAGCTCGTGCACGGCACCCTCCGCTGGCAAGGCACGTACGACGCCTTCCTCGCCCGCAGCGTGTCGCGCCCCCTCGCCGACCTCGACCCCGAACTCCTCGACCTCCTCCGCCTGGGCACCCACCAGCTGCTCCGGATGCGCGTCGACTCCTACGCCGCCGTCAGCGAGATGGTCACCCTCACCCGCACCGAAATCGGCCAAAAACGCAGCGGCCTGGTCAACGCCGTCCTCCGCAAAATCAGCCAACGCACCCTGAACCAATGGGTGGACGCCGTAGCCCCACCCGCAGAAGAAGACCGCTTCGGCCATCTGGCAATCGCCAAGGCCCACCCGCGCTGGGTGATCGAGGCGTTCGCCGAGGTGCTGGACCGGGATCTGGAAGCGCTTCTCGACGCTGATAACGAGCCGCCTCGGGTGACGCTGGTGGCTCGGCCGGGGGTTGCTGAGGTGGATGAGTTGGTTGAGGCGGGGGCCGGCCGGGCTCGGTGGTCGCCGTATGCGGCTGTGCTGCACAGCGGCGGGGATCCGGGGCGGATTGAGGCTGTGGCTACCGGGCGGGCCGGTGTTCAGGATGAGGGGTCGCAGCTGGTGGCGACCGCGTTGGCGACGGCGGCGGTCGACGGCTCGGACAGCAAATGGCTCGACCTCTGCGCTGGTCCTGGCGGGAAGTCGGCGTTGCTTGCGGCGCTGGTCAATCAGCGGGACGGTCGGCTGACGGCGGTTGAGCCGCTCAAGCATCGGGCTGAGCTGGTGCGCGCCAACCTCCGGGCGATCCCCGGTGAGCACAAGGTTCTGGTCGGCGACGGGACCAAGCCGACCTGGCCGGCGGCGTCGTACGACCGGGTGCTGGCCGACGTGCCGTGCAGCGGTCTCGGTGCGCTCCGCCGTCGCCCGGAAGCCCGCTGGCGCCGTACGCCGGAAGACGTCATCGAGCTCCGGCCACTCCAGGAGGACCTCCTGGACTCGGCGATCACCTCGGTCCGCCCGGGCGGCGTGGTGGCCTACGTCACCTGTTCACCGCACCCCGACGAGACCCGCGCCGTCGTCGACGCCGTACTCAAGCGACGCGACGACGCCACCCTCGAGGACGCTCGTGACCTGTTCCCCGGCGTGCCCGACCTCGGCGACGGGCCGGACGTGCAGCTGTGGCCGCACCTGCACGGGACGGATGCGATGTATCTCGCACTGATCAGGCGGACCACCTGACGGACCCGATGTCAGTAGCAAGACGTCGAACGGTCATGATAGAGGGGTGACAACGACCGCCACCCGTCCTGCCCGCTCGACCAAGCAGCACCAGTTCGTCGGTCTGAGCGCGGCGTTCGGCATCGGGATGCTGGTCGCGGTCCAGTCCCGCCTCAACGGCGAGCTCGGCCACGTGCTCGCCGACGGTGTCGCGGCCGCGCTGATCTCGTTCGGCTCCGGCCTGCTGATCCTGTTGATCGGTACAGCACTCGTCCCGCCGATCCGCCGTGCCCTCGGCACCGTCTGGCGCCAGATCCGCACACCCATGCGCGGGTACGGCGGCCTGCGCTGGTGGCAATGCCTCGGCGGACTGGCCGGTGCCTACCTGGTCGCGACGCAGTCCATCACCGTCTCGGTGATCGGCGTCGCCGTCTTCACGGTCGCGGTCGTCGCCGGCCAAGCGGTCAGCAGCCTGGTCGTCGACCGCCTCGGCTTCGGCCCAGCCGGTCCGCAGCCCTACACCACGCTCCGCGTCGTCGGCGCGGTCCTCGCGCTGGGCGCCGTCGTACTCGCGGTGTCCTCCCAGCTGAGTCACCCCGACGGCCTGCTGCTCGCCGTATTGCCCGCCCTCGGCGGCGTCGGTACGGCGGTCCAGCAAGCGATCAACGGTCGAGTCGCACGCACGGCCGCACCGAATGCGTACGGCGCAGTCGCAGCCGGCGTGGTCAACTTCCTGGTCGGCTTCGTCGCGCTGCTGGCAGTCTTCCTCGCCGACCTCGCGCTGCGCGGCGCACCGCACCACCTGCCGAGCGAGCCGTGGCTGTACCTCGGCGGCGCGTGCGGCGTGATCTTCATCAGCGCCGCCGCGGCCGTGGTGCGCGTGGTGGGCGTGTTCGTGCTCGGACTGGGGACGATCGCGGGTCAGCTGATCGCCAGCCTGTTCATCGACCTGTTCGTCCCGGCTGCCGACAAAGCGGTCACGTTCCCGGTCGTCGCCGGGACGATGCTCGCCCTCGTCGCCGTCATTGTCGCGGCGGTCCCGAACCTACGCCGCTGACGCCTCCGCGGCGAGCCTCGGTTTCCGGCGGAGGTTACGCAGCAAGCCCTGCGAGACCGCGACGCCGAGCAACACGATCAGCGCGCCGACGGGCTGGTACCAGGTGATGTGCTCCTTCAGCACGATCACGCCGACCAGGATCGAGAACACCGGCATCAGGTAGGTCACCATCGACGACCGGCTCGCGCCGATCAGCCGGATGTTGCGCAGGCTGAGCACGAACGCGAGCCCGCTGCCGAGTGCACCGAGCGCGATCACACTCGCCACCACCTCGAACGACAGCGACCACGGCATCGGCGGCGCCTCCCCGGTCACGATCGGCGCGACGATCGCGAGCTGGACTGTTGCGCAGATCAGCAGGCTGGCGGACAGCGCCGTACCGGACAGCGTGGTGCCGGCGATGAAGCGCTTCTGGTAGGGCACGGCGATCCCGTAGAAGACCGCCGCGAGCATGCACAGCGCCTGGCCGGTCAGGTCCGCGCCACCCTGGACGTTCCAGGCGCCCAGTACGACGAGCATGCCGCCGAACCCGATGATCAGCCCGAGCACCCGCTGCAGCGAGAACCTCTCGGTCCGGAAGACCAGGACGGCGATCGGCAGCACGACCAGCGGGGTGATGCCGTTCCAGATCCCCGCCAGGAGGGACGGAATCCGCTGCTCGCCGTACCCGAACAGGGTCCACGGGATCGCCGACCCGATCGCGCCGACCACGAACGAGTGCAGCCACAGCCGCGGCTCACGCGGCAGCGACTCGCGCTTGACGGCCAGGATGGTCAGCAGCACCAGCGACCCGGCGATGACCCGCCCGAGTGCCAGGTAGAGCGGATGCAGTTCCCGGACGCCGACGGAGATGAACAGGAAGCTGCAACCCCAGATGGCCGCCAGGGCCAACATCGTCGGGAGCCAGGCCTGCAGGGGGACTCCGGAATCGGCCCGGTCAGTAGTCGAAACGGTGCTCACTCCTGACATCCTGCACTACTGAGGGGACAACTCGTACACATTTGCCCGCTGGCGGGCAAGCGTTGTCGGAAATGGACAACCGCTGGCCGTCGCGGTGGCGCGGGGGAGAGGATGACCGTCATGGGTGTCTTCGATGTCGTTGCTGTCCGGAAGCAGTTCCCCGCCCTCGACGAAGGGGCCGCGCACTTCGACGGTCCCGGCGGCTCGCAGACCCCGCAGGTGGTCGCGGACGCCGTCGCAAGCACGATGACGTCGGCGGTCGCCAACCGAGGCACGCTGACCGCCGCCGAGCGCCGGTCCGACGAGATCGTCGTCGGCGCGCGGGTGGCAGTCGCTGACCTGCTCGGCACCGATCCGCGCGGCATCGTGTTCGGCCGAAGCATGACCCAGCTGACCTACGACTTCTCCCGGACGCTCGCCAAGACCTGGCAGCCCGGTGACGAGGTCGTCGTCACGAAGCTCGACCACGACGCGAACGTCCGCCCGTGGGTGCAGGCGGCGGAGGCGGTCGGCGCGACGGTCCGGTGGCTCGGCTTCGACACCGAGACCTCCGAGCTCGACGACCTCACCCCGCTGCTCAACGACCGCACCCGGCTGGTCGCGGTCACCGGCGCGTCCAACCTGCTCGGCACCCGCCCCGACACCGTCCGGATCGCCGACCTCGTCCACGAAGCCGGGGCGCTGCTGTACGTCGACGGCGTCCACCTGACCGCGCACGTTCCGATCGACGCGTCGTACGCCGACTTCTACGTCTGCTCGCCGTACAAGTTCTTCGGGCCGCATCTCGGTGCGCTGACCGCGTCGCCGGAGCTGCTCGAGACGCTTCGGCCGGACAAGCTGGCGCCGTCGACGGACGTCGTACCGGAACGCTTCGAGCTCGGCACGCTGCCGTACGAGCTGCTCGCCGGGACCACCGCGGCCATCGACTTCCTGGCCGGGCTCGGCGGCACCGGTGCGACCCGGCGGGAGCGTCTGCAGAGCTCGCTCGAGCTCGTCGAGGAGTACGAAGACAACCTTCGCGACGACCTGGAAGCCCGGCTGGCGGCGATCCCTGGCGTGAGGCTGTACGGCCATGCGGCTCGCCGTACGCCGACCCTGCTGTTTACCGTGGACGGCTGGACACCCGCGGCCGTGGCCGAGCGTCTGGCGGCGGCGAAGGTGAACGCGCCGGCCGGCTCGTTCTACGCCTACGAGCCCGCCCGCCACCTCGGTCTCGGTGCCGCCGGAGCCGTCCGCGCCGGCCTCGCGCCGTACACGGACCAGTCCGATGTGGACCGTCTCGTCGCTGCCGTGGAGAGTCTTGACGGTTCTTCTGAGCACTAACTAAAGTCCGTGGGGAAATTCCGTCCGCAAGGGAGTCAGGTGAACGAACCGAGTGCGGTCTACGTCCAGGTCGGCCCCTCGGACACCCTGACCACAGCCGTGCGCCACGGCGCCACGTGGTCGGTCGCAGGCGTCGAGGTGACCTGGTCCGACGGCGCCGTCGAGGTCAGCGCGCAAACAATCGCGCGCGTCGCGATCCGCTGGTCCGAAGCGTTGCCCGCCAACGCCCTGATCCTCGGCGACGCGTGGGAACGCTCGTACGGTGACCTGCAATGGCGGCACCAGCAACCAGAGCGCCAACTGCCTTGGTACTTCCTGAGCCACGACCCGGCCACCGGCCGAACGACCGGCGCCGGTGTGGACGTGCAGCCGAACGCGTTCTGCTCGTGGACCGTCGACGCCGCAGGCTTCACGCTCTGGCTCGACCTCCGCAACGGCAGTGGCCCGACCGACCTCAACGGCCGGACTCTCACAGCCGCGACCGTCCGTCGGTTCGAGGACGCCGGCACCCCTTGGCTGACCCTGCATGCAGCGGTCGCCACCATGAGCTCCCGACTACCGGCGCGACCTGAGCCCGCGCCGGTGGTCGGGGCGAACAACTGGTACTACGCGTACGGCGAGAACTTCGACGAGAAGGCGGTCCTGCAAGACGCCAGCACGATCGTCGAGCTCGCAGACGGTCACCCGGTCAAGCCCTTCAGCGTCGTCGACGACGGCTGGTACCCAGGTGGGATCGCCTCTGGCGGACCGTGGGATGCCGGCACTCCCGGAGTCTTCGACGACATGGCCGGCACCGCGGCGGCCATCAAGGCGATCGGGGCCCGGCCCGGCCTGTGGTTCCGTCCGCTACGGGTCCGCGAGCCCTCGCGCGCACTGGACCCGTCCGACCCCGCAGTGCTCGACCTCGTCCGCACGGATCTGCAGCGGTTCAAGGGCTGGGGCTTCGAACTGGTGAAGCACGACTTCAGCACGTTCGACATCTTCGGTCGCTGGGGTCCGTCGATGACCGCTGGACTCACCGACAGCCGTCCGTTCCACGACACCACACGGACGTCGGCCGAGATCGTGCTGGCGTTCTACCGCGAGATCCGGTCGGCCGCGGACGACGTCGTACTGATCGGGTGCAACACCGTCGGACACCTCGCCGCCGGGCTGGTCGACGTACAGCGGACCGGGGACGACACGTCCGGACGCGACTGGGAGCGGACGCGGAAGATGGGCGTGAACACGCTCGCGTTCCGGCTGCCGCAGCACAACCGGTTCTTCACCGTCGACGCCGACTGTGTGCCGTGCACGCCGCAGACTCCGTGGGAGCTGATCCAGCGGTTCCTCGACCTGGTCGCCCGATCGGGTACGGCGCTGTTCGTCTCGGTCGATCCGGCCGCGCGGACGGAGCAGTCGGACCGGGCGCTGAGCGAAGGTATACGGTTGGCGCTCAGTGGTGGTGACGCGTCCGGGATCGAGCCGGCCGACTGGCTGGTGAGCACGACGCCGGGTTCGTGGCGAAGTGGCGCGGAGACGATCCACTACGACTGGGTTCGTCCGTGGGGCGCGGATCCGGTTTCACCGTGACATCTGGGGGTTTGGTGGCCGTACGCCGGGGGACCAATCTGGATCGGGTCGGCGGGTTCAACGACGCCGTGGTGCTGGACGCGATCCGCCGTACCGAGCAGCTCAGCCGGGTCGAGCTGGCCGAGGTCACCGGTCTGTCCGGGCAAGCGATCTCCAACATCATCCGCCGGTTGCTGGACGCCGGTCTGGTCCGTGAGGCGGGTCGGCAGAAGAGCGCGGGGCTCGGCAAACCGCGGACGCTGCTCGAGCTCGAGCCGTCCGGTCAGTACGCCGTCGGCGTGCACCTGGATCCGGCCGTCGTGACCGTCGTCGTGCTCGACCTGACCGGTGACGTGATCGCGCGACGCAGTGCCGGAACGCCGTACGCCGACGATCCCGCCGTACTGATCGACCGGATCGCGGCGACGATCGAGGACGTGATCGATTCCGCCGGGGCGCCGCGGGATCGCGTGGTCGGTGTCGGGATCGCGGCACCTGGTCCGATCGACGTCGAGCGTGGGGTGGTCGTCGAGCCGCCGAATCTGGCCGCGTGGCATCTGGTGCCGTTGCGGGACGAGCTGCGCGAGCGGACCGGTCTGCCGGTGCTGCTGGACAAGGACGTGACGGCCGCGGCATCGGCGGAGAAGTGGGCCGGCGGCTCCGGCAGCTTCGTGTTCTTCTACCTCGGCACCGGGATCGGCGCCGGGCTGGTGATCGGCGACGAGGTGGTCCGCGGCTCGTCCAGCAACGTGGGGGAGATCGGCCACGTGATCGTCGATCCGGACGGACCGCTGTGCTACTGCGGTCGGCGCGGCTGCGTCGGCGAGACCAGCCAGCCGCGGTACCTGGTGCAGCAGGCGGTCCAGGCCGGTGTACTTGCCCAAGGCATCGATCTCGACGACCGGCAGGCGGTCGACGCCGCGTTCGCCCGGCTCTGCGCGGCGGCCGAGGCGAGCCCCGGCGTGGCTCGTGAGATCGTTGCCGCACTCGCCGACCGGGTCGCGAAAGTGGTCGAGGACATTGCGAACCTGCTCGACCTGGACCGGGTCGTCTTCGGGGGCCCGCACTGGGAGCAGCTCGCTCCGTTCTTCGGCGACGCCGTCCAGGACGCCCTGAAGGAACGCTTCCTGGTCCGCTCCGTGCACCCCTTCGAGGTCGCCGGCACAGCCCTCGGCGCCGACGTCGGCGCCATCGGCGCAGCCAGCCTCGTCCTCGACCAAACCTTCTCCCCGAACCCCTCCCTCCAACCCGGCGAACTCGTCGCGGAAAGGTGAAATGTGTTGATGATCGATGCCGAGGTGCTGGAGCGCGCCACCGCTGAGGTTCGGCGGGTGAGTGGGGATGCGGTGATCGCGGAGATGTTCCGGCGGTCGATGGCGGAGAACCTGCCGGCGGTGGCGGAGCGGCTGCCGGACGGGACGACGTTCGTGCTGACCGGTGACATCCCGGCGATGTGGTTGCGGGACTCGGCCGCCCAGCTCCGGCCGTACCTGCTGCTGTGCAAGGACGACCCGGGGCTGCAGGACGTGCTGATCGGCGTCCTGCACCGGCAGCTCGAGTACGTCGTCCTGGACCCGTACGCGAACGCCTTCAACAAGGAGGCGAACGGCGCCGGGCACACCTCCGACGAGACCGAGATGTCGCCGTGGGTGTGGGAACGCAAGTACGAGATCGACTCGCTCTGCTTCCCGCTCGAGCTGGCCTACCGGCTCTGGCGGGTGACCGGACGGGCCGACGTGATCGACCAGCGGTTCACCGCCGCGGCGACCGCGATCCTCGAACTGTGGACGGTTGAGCAGGACCACGAGAACAGGTCGCCGTACCGGTTCCAGCGGCTCGACGACCGGCCGTCGGACACGCTGGTCCGGGAGGGTCGCGGCCGGCTGACCCGGCCGACCGGGATGTCGTGGAGCGCGTTCCGGCCGAGTGACGACGCGACCGAGCTCGGGTTCAACGTGCCCGGCAACATGTTCGCGTCGGTGGTGCTCGGCTACCTGGAAGAGATCGCGACCGAGGTGCTGCGCGACGACGCGCTGGCCGATCGGGCCAAGGCGCTGAAGGCCGACATCGACGACGGGATCGCGCAGCACGGTACGGTCGACCACCCGGAGCATGGACGCGTCTACGCCTACGAGGTGGACGGGCTGGGCGATTCGCTGCTGATGGACGACGCCAACATGCCGAGCCTGCTCTCGATCCCACTGACCGGGTACGCCGCCGCCGACGACCCGACGTACCTCGCCACTCGCAAACTCCTGCTCAGCCCGGAGAACCCGTACTACTACAGCGGTACGCACGCGGCCGGCATCGGCAGCCCGCACACCCCGCCGAACTACGTCTGGCACATCGCCCTTGCCGTGCAGGGAATCTCCAGCACGTCGGTGGAGGAGCGCCAGCGGCTGCTGGAGCTCCTCCGGGACACGACCGGCGGCACCGGTCAGATGCACGAGGGGTTCGACGTCGACGACCCGTCGCAGTACACCCGCGAGTGGTTCTCCTGGGCGAACGCGATGTTCTGCGAGCTAGCGATGGTCCACGCCGGGATCAGGTGACATCGCGGCGGCGAGTCGTCCAGGCGGCCAGTACGGCGAAGATCGCGCAATAGGCCAGCAACGTCAGCAGGGCACGTCCGCCGCCGACCGCATCGCGTACACCAGGCGGTGCGTCGGCGGCAGCCATCCCCGTCACGCTGAACACCAGCGATCCGGCGTTGCTGCCGGGCAGTGCGTTGGCGAGCCAGTCCAGGCTCGGCAGCAGGCTGCTCACGACACCGGCCAGCAACGTCTCGATCCCGAGGATCCACACCACGCCGAGCCCGATCGGCAACGCAACGTTGCGGAAGGCAACGGCCAGGACGGCGCCCGCCAGGCACCACATCATCAGCACCAGCCAGCCGCCGGCGAGTCCTTCGAGGATCGCGGTCACCCCGGGCCAGTCCGTCGACCCGTTCTCGGCGGCTGCGATGCCGATGCTGGACAGTGCGCAGGCGGCGAAGATGCCGAGCACCCAGATCGCGATCATGGTCGCCAGTGCGAGGAACTGCGAGACCAGTACGGCGCCGCGGCCCGGGCGCTGGGTGAGGATCGTCTTCAGCGTGCCCCACGCGTACTCGCCGCCGACCACGATCGCGCCGAGTACCAGCGCGAGCGCGCCGGCGAAGATCGGGTAACCGCCGATCGTGTTGTCCATGATCCGTTCCGGCAGCATCCCGCGCAGGATCTCGCTGCGCGGGACACCGTCGGTCTGCGGGTTCTCGTCACCGGTGACGTAGCCCAGGTAGGGGAGCAGGTAGCCGAAGATCAGGCTCAGCACGAGTCCGGCGCCGAACAGCACCCAGACCGCCGAACGCTTGCGGAGCTTCAGCATCTCCGCCCGGTAGCTACCGAACATCGGCCTTCTCCTCTGTCGTGAGCTCGAAGAACACGTCCTCGAGAGCGCGTTCGGTGCTGCGCAGCTCGGACACCTCGATGCCGGCCTCGACGAGGACCCGGTTCACCTCGGCCGCGCGCTGCGGGTCCACCTGCAGCCGGAGCGTGTCGTCGTACTGGTGCACCGTCCCGAAGCCGGCCAGGACCGCCTGCGCCTGGTCGCGTGGGGTGGCGCGGATGACCAGCTCCTGCTCGCCGCGCAGTTCCTCCACGTTGTGCTCGGCAACCATCCGGCCGGAGTTGATGATCCCGACCCGGTCGCAGATCTGCTGCACCTCGCCGAGCAGGTGGCTGGACAGCAGCACCGTCCGGCCGCCCGACCCGAGCTCGCGGATCAGCCGGCGCATGTCGCGCATCCCGGCCGGGTCGAGCCCGTTGGTCGGCTCGTCCAGGATCACCAGCTCGGGATCCTTCAGCAGCGCCGCGGCGACCCCGAGCCGTTGCTTCATCCCCAGGGAGTACGTCGAGAAGCGGTCCCGGGCCCGGTCGGTCAGGTCGACCAGCTCCAGCACCTCGTCGATCTTCCGGCGCGGCACCGCGGCGTACTCGGCCAGCAGCCGTAGGTTGTCGAGGCCGGACAGATACGGGTAGAACGCGGGCGACTCGATCATCGACCCGGTCCGCCCGAGTACGTCGGGTTGGCCGGGTGCACCGCCGAGCACACGGACGTCGCCACTCGTCGGCGAGATCAGCCCGGTGAGGATCCGCAGCGTAGTCGTCTTCCCGGCGCCGTTCGGCCCGAGGAACCCGTAGACCTCGCCAGGAAGGACGGTCAGATCGACACCATCGACCGCGAGCGTGTCGCCGTACCGTTTCGTCAGCCCGCTGACCTCAACTAGTGCATCCATACCCCGAGAGTGCCGGTCCGAGGTGGTTGACCGCGTCGGCTGACGGGAGTGACCGCAGCTACCCCCGGTGGAGTACTCAGGTGCTCGGATTGGTCTCCAACCGGCGTGTGCTTCCCGCGGCGAGCGCTGCCGCGACGTGGTCCACCCCGCCGCGGATGACGTCGCCGTATGCATCGTCCGCGAGGAGATCCAGCCTCGCCCGGGATGCACTCAAGTGCTCTTCAGCTCTGGCTGCGTCGCCCAGCCGCCGGTAGTCGTCCGCCAGATTCAGGTAGAGCGACGGCAGCATGCCCGCGTCGGCTGGGTCGACCTCCTCCAACGCGCGGAGGTCCCAGACGAGCTCGTCCTCGGTGTCGTCCTGCACGTCGGCCAGGTAGTGCGCGATCGCGCAGCGGGTTCGGCGGTCGTCGGCGGTGTCCCACAGCCGGGCCAGCTGGTTGCGGGCGCTTTCGCGGTCGCCGGCACGTCCGGCCTCGACGGCTGCGGTGATCTGCTCCAGGTGCTTCATGCCCAGAGCGTCGGGGTTCAGGTGGGTTGAAGGTCAACCGAGCCAGCCGGGGCGGACCAGGCCGGTTTGGTAGGCGACGACGACGAGTTGGGCGCGGTCGCGGACGCCGAGTTTGATCATCGCGCGGCTGACGTGGGTCTTGGCCGTGGCCGGGCTGAGGACGAGGCGTTCGGCGATCTCGTCGTTCGAGAGACCCTCGCCGACCAGGGCGACGATCTCCTTCTCCCGGTCGGTCAGGACGTCGAGCTCCTTGCTGGCGTGCGGCTGCCGGCTCCGGCTCGCGAACTCCGCGACCAGCCGCCGGGTCACGCCGGGGGAGAGCAGCGCATCACCGCGCGCGACGACCCGCACCGCCTGCAGCAACTCGACCGGCTCGGTGTCCTTGACCAGGAACCCGCTCGCCCCGACGCGCAGCGCCTCGAACACGTACTCGTCCAGGTCGAACGTCGTCAGGATCACCACATGGACGTCGGCCAGCGACTCGTCGGCGCCGATCTGCCGGGTCGCCTCGAGACCGTCGGTGCCGGGCATCCGGATGTCCATCAGCACCACATCCGGCTTCTCCGCCCGCGCGACCGCGACCGCCTCGGCCCCGTCCGACACCTCGCCGATCACGGTGATGTCGTCCTCGGCGTTCAGCAGCGACCGGAACCCGGCCCGCACCAACGCCTGGTCATCCGCCAGCAACACCCGAATCATGCCCCAACGCTAAGCCATCCCCAGGTCGCGCGGTGCCCTCATGGACGATCCAGGGCGCGGGTCACGAATTCGTCCGGCCCGGGTGCGAGCTCGGACAGCAGGGCCGCGGGTCGAGCGGTCGTCGGGACCCGCAGCGCCACCCTCGCCAGCGCGATCTCCGCGAAACCGGTGTGGCGGTCGTGAGTAACAGTTGAGAGATCCGCCTGGCCGCTCGGGTGTTCTGCCAGCGCAAGGGCGAACAGCGCGTAAGCGGGGAACGCGTCGGTCAGGTCGAATGTCCGCTCGGCGCCTGCATAGAGGACGACGTCGAGCGCCGACCGGCTCTCCGTCGTGCTGCTGACGACAAGCGGGACATAGGCACCGAATGCGGCGTCGACGACGCGCAGAGAGATGTGGGCCGAGGTGCCGAAGGGGATGTTGACGCACTCGCCGAGACCGGCCTCAGGTGGTAGGCCGCCACGAGGGGCGCCGGCGTACTCGAACCGCAGCCGCACATCGCTCGCGCGCAGCCGGCCGACGGACTCGCGGTCGAGATCGGCATGCGCCGCCCCGACGTCACTCGCGCAGCATGCACCGGCGAGAACGGTGTCCCCGGACATCCGGGAGAACAAGCGACCCGACGCCAGATCGCGCCCGTCGTAGAGCCAGCGGACGCGAAAAGCGACTGCTCCCGACTCGCCTGGCGCATAGGCGATGAGTGGACGTGCCTGTTCCCAGAAAATCCCATGGCTCGCGACTCCGAGGGCATAACCGGGACGTATCCTGGTCAGCGCAGTCGTCGGCACCGTGGCGTGCGGAAGCTCCGCGACAACGTCGTGCATCGGCGCCTCATCGGTGAAGAAGCCGAGCAACTCGCCGGGGCAACGCAGCGGCAGGGCGTGGTGCGTCGACGTCGGGGCGGACGGCTGCCGGTGGATGTGAATGAACTCCCCGACGCCGCGTTCGAGAACGTCGACGTGCTCGGTGTGTCCATCACCCAGGAATGTCGAGTACGAGCGGCTGTGCGGGCCTGCCCATTGTCCGGACGGCCGATGCCAGTGTACGGCGATATCGCGCCAGGCCCGATCGTGCAGGCCCTGGGCCAACCGGAGGTCTTCACCGTCGAAATCCCGCAGCATGCGGGTCAGCTCGACGATCGCGATAGCTGTGTAGGCCGGGCTGTTGTACTCCGCGAAGCCTTCCCACTTCTCGGTGAAGCGGACCAACCGCCGCAATCGGTCACGGCCGTAGCCGAGGATCCCGGCGTCATCGAGCAGGCGTCCACCGGCAATCGTGACATACGTGCCCATGATGGCGATGTTGGTGTACGCAGGCGTGACGTCCCGGCGGATGATCGCCTGGCATGCGTGCTCCAGCGACGCGTGCAGTGCCTCTGCGAGGTCGATGTCGAGCTCCGTCAGAGTCTTCGCGTGCCGGGTCAGGACCTCGACAAGCTGAACTCCGATGAAGTCTGCCCAGTTCCAGTCAGGCGCGGCCATCTCCGCCAGCGGTTCGTCGTAGAACCACGGCCAGATGCCGTAGGTCGCATGACTCGGATCCGTGTCCTGACTGTCGACAAGGCGGCGCAGCATCGGCACCGCTCGTTCGGCCCGCCACTGCTCACCGCTGTCGAGCAACGCCAGCGTGTACTCCGCGGAAGCCTTGGTGGGATGAACGAAGATGTCACCGCGCAGTCTGGTGTGGTAGGCCTGGGACGACAGCCGCACCCGAAGCGCCTGCCACTCGGGGTCGTACCACTCGTCTTGCGACCGCAGGGCTTCTGCTAGCTCCATCACTCGTTGCGACACAAGAACTCCGTGGGTAGCTGGGAATCGATGTCAGCCCTTGACGCCGGCGAAGCCGCCGACGCCGCGGATGATGTGGCGCTGGAAAACCAGGAACAGCAGTAGCGGTGGCACGGTTGCGATGAGCATGCCGGCGATCAGCTGGTTCAGCTCAGATGTCTCGGCGAGGCGAGGAAGCGCGACTGCCAGCGGCTGTTTCTCGGTGTCCGGGATGGCGACCAGGGGCCACAGGAACTCCTTCCACGCGCCCATCACGGCCAGCAACGAGACGACGGCGACGATCGGCCGGGACATCGGCAGCATGATCTGCACGAACAGCCGCCACGGCCCGGCGCCATCCACCTCGGCGGCTTCGAACAGCTCACGCGGGATGGCATCGAAGAACTTCTTCATGATCAGGAAGGTGAACGCGTTGGCGCCGGCCGGCAGCCACACGGCCAGTGGCGTGTTCGCGATCGATCCACCGGTGATCGGCAGGTCGAGGATGATGAGGTACAGCGAGATGAGCGAGACGGTGCCCGGCACGAAGAGGGTGGCCAGGACCGCGGCGTAGATGTATCGACCGTAAACCGGTCGCAACACGGAGAGCGCGAACGCTCCGGTGGCCCCGACGACCAACTGCACGAACCACGAACCAGCCACCAGCACCACGGTGTTCTGGAGGTAATGCCCGATTCGCAGCCTGACCCACGCGTCGGCCAGCACGGACCATTGCGGATCCGCCGGCCACAGCCTGAGCGGCTCGCGCAGCAGTTCTTGGGTGGTCGAGATCGCGCCTTTGGTGATCCACAGCAGCGGGATCACTCCGGCGAGGGCGACGGCTGTCAGCAGCGCGATCTGGACCGGAGCGAAGATCCACCGGATGCGGCGCGTCCGCCAGTCGTGGCCCGAGAGCAGGTTCCGGTTGGTGTCGGAGGCTGTCATGTCGTGCTCCAGGAACGGGTCAGGCGGAGGTAGAGAGCCGAGAGCAGGCCGAGGGAGATCGCCAGGAGCACGCTGAGCGCGGTGGCCAGGCCGTAGTCCCCATAGATGAAGGCGTAGCGGTAGACGAGCAGCAGGATCGTGACGGTCGAATCTGCCGGGCCGCCGTCGGTGAGCACGAACGGCTCGGTGAACACCTGTAGCGTTCCGATGATCTGCAGCAGCAGCATGATCAGCAGCACACCGCGAAGTTGTGGCAGTGTGACGTGCCAGACGCGACGCATCACAGAGGCTCCATCGGTCTCAGCCGCCTCGTAGAGTTCCGACGACACGCCGGTCAGCGCAGCGAGATAGATCAGCACAGTGCCGCCGGCGTGTGCCCAGGTCGCTTCGAGTACCAGGCTGGGCATGGCCGACGCCGTGGACTGCAGCCACGGGAACGGCCCCAGACCGACGACACCCAGTGCCTGGTTGAACAGTCCGAAGTCCGGGTCGTAGAACCACTTCCACAGCAGTACGGCGACCACCGGTGGCACCACTACGGGCAGGTAGACGACTACGCGGAACAGGCCGCCGAGCCGGCGCAGTTCCGACATGACCACGGCCAGGACGACCGGTACCGGGAACCCGAACAAGAACGCCAGCACGGCGAACCACGCGCTGTTGCGGACTGCCGTCCACAGCAGTGGGTCGGCGAACAAGGTGCGGAAGTTGTCCAGACCGACCCAGGTGGGATCGCCGACGAGGTTCGTTTCCTGCACGCTGAGTACGACGCCGCGAAGGATCGGCCACCAGCCGAAGTAGGAGAAGACGATCAGCGTGGGCAGTAGGAAGGCCAGGGCGGCCAGGCCGTGCCGCGACCGCAGCCGGCGTGGGATCACCTCCGTGCGGCTTGTCCGGGGCGGACCCGCCGGCCGACCGGGAGCACCGCCCGGCCGGCGGGAACGGTCTGTCGTGACGATGGTCACCGCTGCGCTCGCTGGATCGCAGCCTTCGCCTTGTCGTCCGCCTTCGCCAGCTCAGCCGCAGGATCGGAGCCGGACTTCGTGAGCACCGCCTGCAGGGCCGCGTCGAGCGCGCCGTATACCTCCTGGGCGGCAACGCGCGGTTCCGGCACGAACTTCTGGCCTGCCAGCCTGGTCTGGTAGGGCTCGAAGTTCTTCAGCGGCACGTTCACGTGCTTGCGTTCGGCAGCCAACGCGTCGGCGACGGCGTCTTCGCGGTAGAACGGCACCCGGGGGATGCCGACGGGGAGGTCGTCGGCGGCCTGGGCGGCGGCCCGTTCCCCGGCGATCTTGGCGTCGTACTTGCTGCGCAGGTAGTTGAAGTCGATCCATTTCACCGCGGCGGCAATCTGCTCTGCGGTGGCCTTCGGGCTGACGACCATGACAGCGCCACTGAGCAGCGTGCTCCGCTCAGTTGCCATCGGCAACGCGGTCACGCCGAAGACCTCGGGTTGGCCGCCGTACTGCACGACGTGGTCCTTGTAGTTGCTAGGCAACCCGATCACCATCCCGACCTGGCCCGCGGCGAACGCCTTGACCAACTCGAGCAAGTCGCGCAGGTGCTGGGTCCCCATCGCCTTGTCCTCCCAGCGCATCTCCTTCAGCAGCTCGAGCGCCCGGACGACCGGTTCGCCGGTGAGGTTGGACGTCGCCTGCTCGCCGTCCTCGGTCTGCACGCGGCCGCCGAACGTGTACGCCATCGACGTGAACACCCACCCGCCGGTGTTGTTCGTGCTCGGGAAGCCGAATCCCGGGACGCCCGTCTTCTGGGTGATCTGCCGCGCGGCCGCGCGTACCTCGTCCCAGGTTTCCGGTGGGTCGTCCGGGTTTAGGCCTGCCTCGGTGAACAGTTTGCGGTTGTAGAGCAGCCCCATCGCGTACTCGTCGGTGGGGATACCGAACAACCGACCGGACGCGTCGCGAACCGGCGCCAGCGCCCGGTCGTCGACGCTGTCGAAGAGTGGCAGCTTGCCGGCCTCGTCGGTGATGTCGGCGACCTGTCGGCGGGCGATCAGTGCCTGTGGCTCGGTCAGCGGCACGCGGAACACGGTCTCCAGTTGGCCGGACGCGAGCCGGGCCGCGAAGGTGTTCGCCTCCCATTTCGCCTCTGTCGGCGTCAGCTTGATCGTCGGGTTCTCCTGCTCGAAGGCCGCGACCTTGTCGAGGAACTGCTTCCGAGCCGCCTGTTCGGTACTGGGCGGCATGTTGGCGACCGTGATCTGCACGGTTCCGTCCGAGCCGCCGTCGGTGGTGCTGCCGGACGAGCAGGCTCCGAGCGCGGCGACCACCACACTCGCCAGCACGACCGCCGCGGCCTTGGTGGACTTCATTGCCATCGGAATGTATCTCCGTTCCCTGACCCTGGGGGTCAGCCGTCGACCTGCAGGTGGACGAATTCCAGATCCTGATTCGTCTCGCGCATGATGTCGGTCATTTCGTAATAGGGCTGGTCCTGTTGATTGACCAGGCCCATGTTGAATGCCTCGGTCGCCCCGGGTTTCCTGGTCACCGCTTGGTCGTAATAGACGAACCACGCATATCCCGCGAATACCGGGCTCTTCGCCTGCGCCTCCACGAAAGCGCGGAACATCTCGCCCCGCTCCGCGATGCTCGTCGCGGTGATCCCCGGATTGTGTGACGTGAGGCCGCGACCCGGATAGCAGAAGGAGAACTCGATGTTGATGACCGGCTTGTCGTAGCTCTCGTACTGGCGCAAGTAGCCGGCATCCGACGAGTACCAGTCGAACGAGATCGCATCCAGGTACTCGACGCCGCCGACGTTCCACTCGAAGCTCGTTCGCCACGTGGGCACCAGCGACGAACCGAGGAACAAGTGGTTCGGATCGTGCCGCCGGATGGCGTTGCGGACCTTCCGGAAGTACGTCTTGGCGGCCAGTGTGATGAACGCCTTCACGTCGTTGCCCGGCACCCGGTTGACGTCGATGACGACGTCCTCCAGGTCGCGGAACGAGCGCGCGTCCGTGCCGAGCATGGCGTTGACGCGCGCCAGGTCGTCGTCGTACGTGTCGGCCAGATAGCGAATGAACGCCCGCTTCGCGGGGAGGCTGGACGGCGACTTGAGCACGGCACCGACCACGTCGCGGTTCCAGCCGCGTTCGTTCTCGAAGAAGTAGCCGATCAGCCAGGGATCGTGACGGAAGTCCCGAAGACCGAACGACCTGAACGCACGGTCGAGCTTGGCCGAGAACTCGCGGTCGAACGCATCGATGCCCCACAGCACCCGGATGACGTCGGACGGCGTCGGTGCGCGCTCGATGTAGGGCATGACGACTGCGGGGTCGCGATGCCACTTGCCCTGCGCGTTGAATCCCCAGTCGATCATCCGTCGACGGCTGATGTCGCGCCACTTGGCCGCGTAGTCGTTGCCGTACTTCCGCATGATGTTGGCGGTGACGAAGCTGACCGTGTGCAGGCCGTTCTCGACGACGGCGTACGCCGGTCCGAACTCCGCCGGGTCGGGCAGCTCTTCGAAGACCTGGCGCATGCCGCCGTCGGAGTTCTTGTAGACAGTGCCGTACCCCCATTCCTGGTAGGAGAAGGCATCGACAGCCTTGAGGAAGAACAGGTGGCCGTCCGGTGTCACGAACCACCAGCGGCCGTCGACCTTTTCCAGCCGGAAGTACCCGGTGGCCGCACGCCTGCCCAGGCATCTCCGGCCACCGAACCTGTCGTAGGTGGCGTTGTCGCGCCGTACGCCGGCTAGCCGTGCCGCTTCGTCCAAGTATTCGCGCCGCAGTTGCTCGTCGGACGTGACTTTGCCCGGCCACTCCTCGAACAGGTACTGCCCGTACCGATCCACCTGCGGTGTGTCTGTCTGCGACGCCATACCCGGCTGGGCGAAAGCCTTCGGCGCGGCCACAGCTGCGGCCGCGAGGGATGACGCGCCAAGAAGAACGTTTCGTCGCGAGATCATGGGAGATCCGGCTCCTTCTCGTCGCTCGCAATGTGCCGGGAACATTACGGATGTAGCGGTTTAGTGTCAACGGTTCATTGCGGCTCGATTTTCGACGAGTGGCTCGCTATCTGCAGCATCTGGGACGGCGCGCTAGGATGTGACGAAAGCGGTTTACCTTGCAGGAGGCGATCGTGCAACGTCGCAACATCTACGACATCGCCCGGCGCGCAGGTGTGTCGAAAACGGCGGTGTCGTTCGCGCTGAACGGCAAGCCGGGCGTCTCGCCGGAGACGCGGGCACGCATCCTGGCGACGGCGGAGGCGATGGGCTGGCGGCCGAGCAGTGCCGCACGCGCCCTGTCAGGCGCGCGCGCAGGAGTCGTCGGGCTCGTGCTCGCACGGAAGCCTTCGCTGCTCGCGGCCGAGCCGTACTTCGTCCGGCTGATCGCCGGCATGGAGTCCGAACTGGGCACCGATCAGACCGGTCTCCTGCTCAAGATGGTGGGCGACGAGCCGCAGCGCGAACTGGAGATATACCGCCACTGGTGGAGCCAGCGCCAGGTCGACGGCGTGGTGCTCCTGGATCTGCGGGTGAACGATCGCCGGGCTGAAGTCATCGCGGACCTCGGCCTCCCGGCAGTGCTGCTCGGCCGGCTGCCCGGGTCGGCCCTACCCTCGGTGTGGGTCGACAATGCTGCGGCCATGCGCGCGGCTGTCGGGCATCTGGCCGACCTCGGGCATCGCCGGATCGCCAGGGTTCGTGGTATGCGCACGTTCATCCACACACGTGAACGTGATGTCTCCTACCGGGCCGCGGCGAAAGAGTTCGGGATGGAAGGCGCCGTGACCTTCGATGCGGACTACAGCGGCGAGCAGGGCGCCAAGGCGACTCGAGCGCTCCTCGATTCACCCGCACCACCGAGCGCGATCATCTTCGACAACGACGTCATGGCCGTCAGTGCCATCGGCGTGGCTCATGACCTCGGCATCCGGATCCCAGAAGATCTGTCGATCATTGCTTGGGACGACTCACCCCTCTGCGAGCTTCCGCATCCGCCCCTCACCGCGATGCGCCTCGACATCGATGGTCTGGGGGCGGCGGCCGTACGCGTACTGCGTGACGCGATCGAGGGCGAGCCCGTCTCGAGTACCCACTTCGGCACCTGGACCCTCGTCCAGCGAGCTAGCACGGGCCCCTTGCACGGCTGAGCGATCTTGCCTTCCGCTCGGGGCCCGGCATCGACGGGACCTCGCCGGAACACCTGCTTACCAGAGTGGCGGTAGGGCTCAGTTCGCCGTATCGGTGGTAACTCGCTGGAGGAACGATTCAAGAGCGTCAACGCCAGGGTCATCCGCCAGCAACACCCGAATGATGCGCTGGAGCCTATGCGAGACCGACGTCGTGGGCGAGCAAGGCAATCTGAGTGCGATTGCCGAGTTCGAGCTTGGTGAGGATGTGCGAGATGTGCGCCTTGACCGTCGCGACGCTCATGAAGAGTTCGGACCCGATCTGGGCGTTCGACTTGCCTTGGGCCACCGCGAGCACGACGTCGTACTCGCGCGGTGACAGGCGGGTGAGCGCCTCCTGCGCGATCGTGTGCGCGTCGGCCTGGGTGGCGGCCCGGTCCATCAGCCGACGGGTGATCCCGGGCGACAAGATCGGGTCCCCGGCGGCCACCCGGCGTACGGCGTCGACGATCTGTGCCGGTGGCGTGTCCTTCAGCAGGAACCCGCTCGCCCCGGCGCGCAGCGCGTGCAGCACGTTCTCGTCGGTGTCGAATGTGGTCAGCACGACGACCTCGGGCGGATTCGTCCGCGCCCGCACCCGCCGGGTCGCGACGATCCCGTCGACCCGCGGCATCCGCAGATCCATCAGTACGACGTCCGGGAAGTGCGCGTCCACCGCCGCCGGGACCTCGTCACCGTCCGCTGCCTGGGCGACGACCGCGATCCCGTTCGCCCCGTCGAGCATCATCTCCAGGCTCGCCCGCACCAGCGCGTCGTCGTCGACGACCAGCACCCGGATCGCCTTGTCCTCATTCATAGGATCGGTCCCGCGGACTCCCGGTCGAGCAGGCTGGGGAGAAACCGCGACTGCCTCCCTCCGGGGGTCGAAGACTGTCGGTCCCGGCTGATTGTATGAGCGACATGTCCCGGTTCCGGATGTACCCGATGCCCTCGCAGCAGATTGCGCTGCTCGAGCAAGCTCGGCATGCCCGGTACGTGTGGAACCTCGCGCTTGAACAGTGGTCGATGTGCCGCCGTGGCGGAGCCGCTCCCCCTGGGTACCTCGAGCAGGCGCGGCAACTGACCGAGGCGCGGGCCGCGTTCGGCTGGCTGCGGACCGGGTCGCAAACCGTGCAGCAGCAGGCGCTCCGTGACTTCCACCAAGCCGTCAAGAACTTCCACGCAGGGACCCACCGGCGGCCAAACTGGCGCAAGGCCGGGCGGCACGTGGGTTTCCGCATCGTCGGGCTCCAGGCAAGCCGGATCGTGAAGTTGAACCGCAAGTGGGCCAAGGTGAACGTGCCTAAGGTCGGCTGGGTTCGACTCCGGCTGTCGCGCGCAGTTCCCTATGCGAAGTCCTACCGCATCACCCGCGACAGGGCAGGTCGCTGGCACATCGCGTTCGCTGTCGTTCCGGAGCCGATTCCGGCACCCGGCACGGGCCAGGTCGTCGGCGTGGACCGCGGGGTCACCATCTCGGCGGCCTTGTCCTCCGGGCAACTCCTGAGCTGCCCCTCGCTGTCCGAGACCGAACAGGCTCGGCTGAAGCTCCTGCAGCGGCGCCTTGCCCGCTGCAGCCGCGGCTCCAACCGCCGCCAGCGAGTGAAGACTGCGATCGCCAAAATCCTTGCGAGGGCTGGCGACCGCCACAAGGACTGGGTGGAGAAGATCAGCACCGATCTCGCTCGACGCTTCGATGTTGTACGGGTCGAGGACCTGCGGATCGCGAAGATGACAAGATGTCCCAAGCCCAAATCTGACCCCGAACGACCTGGGACCTTCCTGCCGAACCGTCGCCGCGCGAAAGCCGGTCTGAACCGCGGCATCCTGGCCAATGGCTGGGGATTGCTCGTCCTGCGTCTGGAACACAAAGCCGCGGGGCGGGTCGAGAGGGTGAATCCCGCGTACACGTCGCAGACCTGCAGCGTCTGCGGGCATTGCGCACCGGAGAATCGCGAGAGCCAAGCGAGTTTCCTGTGCACGGCCTGTGGGCATCAAGTGCATGCGGACGTGAACGCGGCAATCAACATCGCGGCCGGACGGGCCGTCAGTGCACGCGGAGAGACGCCAGTCCGGGTCTCGCGGAGGCGTGAACCTCAACTCGCTACCTCCGCGTAGTAGTTGGAATCCCAGCCTTCCAGCGGGGAGGACGTCAAGACGGCCACGGTAGCGAGGCCTCCAGCCGGAAGCCGCCATCGGGGAGCCGGCCGTGGTCGAGCGTGCCGCCGGCGAGCTGGACCCGCTCGGTCAGGCCGACCAATCCGGTACCACTACCAGGCGTGAGCGAGGCGCCGTTCGATCCCGGATTGGTCAGCGCGATCCACAATCCGTCACCCGGTTCTCCGGTCACAGTCAGCGTCACCGGGTGCCCGGCGGCGTGCTTGCGGGCATTCGTGAGCCCTTCCTGCACGATCCGGTACGCCGTCCGTCCAGTTGCCGGTGGCAACGTCGTGGCGTCTGCAACGTGCTCGTCGTACGCGATCGTCGTACCGGCCTCACGAGACTCCGCAACGAGTGCCGTGAGGTCCTGGAACGTCGGCTGCGGCCGGCCTTCGTACACGTCCTCGTCCCGGAGCACGTTGATCACCTCGCGCAACTCGTCGAGCGCCTGGTGCACCCCGGTCCGGATCACCCCAGCCGCCTTCGCGAGCTTCTCCGGTGACGAATCCGGTCGGTATTCGAGTGCGCCGGCGTACGTCGCGAGCAGTGAGAGCCGATGCGCGAGTACGTCGTGCATCTCGCGAGCCATCCTGGTCCGTTCGAGGGTGCGCGCCTCGGCGACCCGGCGGCCCTGCTCGGCCTCGGCCTTCCGGGCCCGCTCCCGGAGCGACTCGAGCACCTGGTGCCGGGCCTGATTCCATTGCCCCCAGCCGAGCAGCGCGGCGTGTACGGCGACGTCGAGGACCGCGAACCAGCCGAACGGGAGGTTCCCGATCGGCCGCCAGAGTCCTTGAATCAGGTGGCCCACGATGCCTGCGACGGCGACCAGGACCGCGGTGCGCAGCGGACGCCGCTGGGCCACGGTCAGCGTCCCGACGGTCGACGGTGGGGTCGCCGCGGGGGAGAGGGCGGCGAGCGCGGCCAGCACGTACGCACCCCCGACCGGGTGGCGTTTCAAGGTGAGGATCAGCCCGGTGGCGACGATCCCGACGGCGACGTCGAGCACGAGCCACTTGCGCTCGGCCGGGTCGGACATCCGCCCGACGATCGTCATCCCCACCAGGATCCCGATGGCGGTCAGCGCACTGACATCTGCCCAGACGCTGCGCCGAGGTGGCGCACAGGTTTCCTCCATGCCGCCGAGAGTAGGCGGCGGTCGCTTTCCGCAACCACCGACCAAAGTCGATGCCTCGATCACTTCAGGTGGAGACGCTCCAGCCTCGCAACCGATGCCGGCGTATGCGCTGCTCGGCGACCTTGGTGCCTACAACAACCTGGGAGGTAACCACCATGTCGATCACCTCGACACTCACCCCGATCCGCCCCATCCGGGTCGAAGGCCGCAGCCGGCTGGCCGTCGTCGGCGTCACCGTCGTCGCCGCGCTCGCTGTGTGGGCGCTGCTGGCGCCGATCGCCGGGATCCACCTCGATGCTCAGCAGGGCTCGCGGATCCAGGTCGGCGTCGGCTCGGTATTCTTCGCCTCGGCCGCGATGGCCTTCGCGGGCTGGGGTCTGCTGGCGGTCATGGAACGCCGTACGCTCAACGCCCGCAAGGCCTGGACCGTCGTCGCGGTGATCGCGTGCCTCACCTCGCTCGGCAGCCCGCTCTCCAGCGGCATCGGCGTCGGCGCGAAGCTCGGGCTCGCCTCACTGCACCTCGTCGTCGGCGCCGCGGTCATCGTCGGCCTCCGCCGTACGGCCCTGTCCGCGTCCGAACGGTGCTAACGCGGCTGCCTCGTAGAAGTTCTGGATGTGAGCCGTGACCAGGTCGGCGGCGGCGCCTTGCTCGCCGGCGCGGATCGCCTTGAGGATCGCCCGGTGCTCGGCCCGCAGCCCGACCGCTGTCGCCTCCCAGTCCGGCAGATTGGGTACGGCGGCCAGCACATACCCGTGGATCGCCGACCGCAGCGAGGCCATCACCGCCGCGATCAGCACGTTCCCTGCGAGCCCGGACAACGCCACGTGGAACTCGGCGTCGAGGAGATGGAACTCCTCAGGCGACAAGCCCTCGGTGTCCATCTGGTCTAGCAGGTCCTCCGCCAGCTTGAGCTCTCCGGCCGCGGCCTGCCGCCCGGCGGCCTCCCGCGCGGCCCACGACTCCAGCAGGATGCGCGTCTGGACCACGTCGGCCATCGGTAGGTGATTGGTTGCCAGGTGCAACCGCAGTACGGCGGTCAGCGGCGACACCGGCTCCGCCACGATCACCGCACCGGCCTCCGGCCCGGACCCGGTCGCTGTCCGGACGACCCCCATCGCCTCCAGTACCCGGACCGCCTCACGGACCGACGGTCGGCTGATCCCCAACTGCTCCGCCAGCACCCGCTCACCGGGCAGCCGCTCGCCGATCCGCAACCGCCCAGCCGCCAGCTCGGCCTCGACCCGATGCAGCACCAGCTCGTAGTTCTTCACCCGCGGCTCCCCTCCATCCCACCCACCAGCCCCCTTCCCAGCACCCCTTCCGGCCCGAGCTGGGGAGTTTCACCCGCCGTTTTCGGTCTGCTGCGCTCCCCAAGAGCGCCGGCGGCGGGGAGGGTGGCGGGGTGGGGGTGGGGCATGTGGACGACTCTACCTGTGTGGGGGGGGGGGGGGGGGGGGGGGGGGGGGGGGGGGGGGGGGGCGGGGGGGGGGGGGGGGGGGGGGGGGGCGGGGGCCCCCCCCCCCCCGCGGGGTGGCCGCCGGCCGGGCCGGTGGGCGCGCCCGCGGGGGCCG